>DATDGS010000088.1:0-26177 GCA_036521955.1 Terriglobales bacterium | reverse complement strand
CTATGAAAGAGGATGTCAAGAAAAAAATACTTCCCTCTATCCCGTGGGGGGAGACGTGAGTGTGGTGACTTACATCCAGCCCGTCTCATTCTCAGAAGGGTTATTGGTTTGGCCGCTTTGGCTCGCCGCAGATTCTAGCGGCGATACCAACCCCAGTTGTTTGTCCCAACTTAACGGTTTCATGAAGCCGCGGTGCTCGACGCCATAAGGATAAAGGCCCGACCCCGCTGGATAGATTGTGAGTTTCGCCGCCCGGGCCGAGCCAAGTTGAATTCAGCAGGGATAAGGTTAATATGAAAAGCAAAGCATCGGAAAAATCCCAGACAAGCAAGACTATCCGCAAGAAAACCAGTGACAGCCCAACCCCGCCAATCCGGGCAAGTGGAACGGGATGAACCGCAAGCAACGGCGGGAGATGACGCAGAAGATGCAGAGCGAAGATCTCACGTTGGAAGTAGTGCATCCGGATGCTGCCAGCATTGATATCGGTAACGAATCCCACTACGCAGCTGTGCCGGGGACCCGTGACAGCCAGCTGGTACGTCGCTTTCGGTGCACTACGAGCGAGTTGAAGGCGATGGCCGATTGGCTGACGCAATGCCGGGTCCGGACCGTGGCTATCGAATCAACCGGCGTCTACTGGATCGCAGTATTCGACATCATGGAAGAGGCTGGACTCGAAGTGTACCCGGTGAATGCGCGGGAGACTAAGAGTCTGCCCGGGCGCAAAAGCGGGGTACAGGAGAGCCAGTGGCTGATGAAGCTGCACACCTAGGCTTATTGCGGAAGATGGGTATCCCCTTGACTCATGTAGCCCCTACAGATTGTGGTTTGACGCTGCCTGGGGTCGGGTGAACGATCCGATGGTAGGTCACAGGATCGACAGCCAGAGTTTGCCGCGCGAGGCGAAAGAAGAGCTTGCCCCGACTCTTGGATCGCCGCCGATTGAAGCGGAACGTGAACTCATCCAGATAATAGTCGAGGTGCTTATGGCTGACCGCTCCCTGATGGGTTCCAATCAGCCACCGTTATGAAATAGCCGCGTTAGAATTCCATCTGCCGCGCTGTAAGTCGTTTAGATAACGTCTTGGGTGGGATTCAATTCCCGTCTCCCACCCCAAATGTTTGGCGTGGAGTGCTGGCGGCTTCTGGTTAGACTTCCGTTCCGTGAAACGAAGAAGAGCCGCCTGCTCGACGGCCCCTCTCCCTCTTAACGACTACTTTGACAAGTTTGCAAACTGTGCTGCTACTTCGGGCAGCACCGGCGTGCCTTCCACTTGCACCGCGTCCAGCGCCGTCGGATCCAGCCCCAACGCCTGCACAATCGTGGGCGCGACCTGCCTGGTTGCGGTTACGGCGGAAACTGTCTGCGCGGTAAAGGATGGATTCGCTAGCAGCAGTATGACATTCGTATCGTCGTGCGCGAACCCGCCGTGATCTCCAATCATCGTCGTGCTGCCCGAGTAGGTCACGCCTGCGTTCGGTGTCACGATAATGTCGGGCGTCCGCGAATCCTCACCCGGCTCAAGTCCTCCCACGTTGTAATTCAGCGCCAGTGTCGGCCCGTAGTAGATCTCCCCTAACCCGATCGCGGTCGCAATGTTTTCGAGCAGACCCACAGCCTTGGTCACGCTCACGCCCTTTTTCAGCCAGAGCACTGACACATCGTCTTCGGTTGCACCAATGCCTGTCGTGTTCAGCGGCGATTCCGACCAGGGAATGAGATCTCCCAATAGCGTTGCCGGCGTATTGGTTCCGTCTGCCACGTACCGAGTGGGGTCGATTGGCGATTCCCCATGCTTCGCCGTGATGATGAGCAGCGTGTTGTTATAGATGCCCGCAGCCTGGAGCGAGTTGACGATTTCACCGATCGCGGTGTCCACGTACTCGATCTCCTCAAGCAATTTCGCGCTGGGCGCGGCCGCGGCGTTCTTATAACCGCCGGCGCCCACGGGTGGCTCATTGACAGATTCTCCCACGTACACAGACTGGAAGTTCATGCCGAAGACCGCTGGTACCGCCGCCGGCGCGCCGGAGTGCGTCTTGCCCGCAATCTGATTCAGCAAGGCATAGACCTTTATGGCGTCATAGCACTGAATGTTGGCGAAACTGCTGTTCCAGGCAGACACGCCAACCGGGTCGCGGATTGGGTCGCAGGCGGCGCCTTCCAAGGTCTTCACACCGGGCAGGGGCACGACAATCGAGTTGACCTCCGGTGAATAATAGTCATCCAGGCCCGTGCCGCCGGGCCCACCCACAAACGAGTACGACGGGTGCTTGTCAATCCATGCCGTGTATCCGCCCGCCGCATGGATCACGCCAAAGAGAGTGTTAGTCCGGATGAAGTTCCAGGGATAAACAGGGGCACAACCCGCTGCCGGGTCGCGCTCCAGTTTCGTCGGGTCGATCGATGCGATGCCGCCCTCGGTTAGCCCAGCACCCGGTGCACCACCGTTCAGCTTGGTATCGTCAATATCAATGCCTTGGTCGTTGTCGGTCGTCGTCCCGGTAGGTGTCGCGTATGGTGTGCAGGGCCCCGCAGCCAAGCCAGTGCCCGTCGTCGTTGCCGGTGCATCGAGCGACCGGTCATACGCCACGTCGTAGTAAAGACCAGTCGTCTTCGGCGTACCGCCAGAAGCCAGTGCCGCCATGCCGGGAAAAGAGTCCGAAGGTTTCGACGATTCGGCGTTCACATAGTTGATCGCCGTCTGGCCTAACGCCGCCATGTTGGGGCAGTACGGATTTCCGCCGTTCACGCCCGCGATCCCGTGTGAGCAGTTATAGAAATCCACCGCATGCATACCATCGATGCTTAATAGCAGCACATGCTTGACATTCCCCGAGCCTACTGAGTTCTTATCAGCTGCTATTCCAGACGCCGACAACGCCAGCGTTAGCGCGAACGCCGCTCCAGCCAGGACCACCCTATTTGCTTTCATATAAACCCCCCACGAGAGTATCCGCACGAAGTGTTACGCAGGCGTTAATTCCTGGTGAAATCTCAGATAATCTGGTGGTGGCGGGCTTGGCCCCGCAACTGAATCGGCGTAGATCTTTCCCATCTCCGGCATCCGCGTTTCTGGTTTCTTGTTGCCTGTCTTTTGGAAGGCGCGCGCAGTCAGGAGAATTCGACCCGCGTCCACACCGCTCCGCGTCTGCCGATACGCCGATGTATCGGTAATATTCGCGCTGAGCGGGAGTGATCTTCACGCCGAGTTCTTGCGTTGAGTTCCTAGCGATGAAAAGAGTATCTCAAGCGATTCTCGACGAGCGCTCGAATCTTAGACGACCGCTTCTTTTTCTCTTGCGGCGTAGTGGGACTCAACGTAGTCGTCGAGAATCTTGATGAACTCGGCTACGATCTTGCCGCCTTTGAGGGTGGTGAAGAGGCGGCCGTCTACGTAGACGGGGGCTTTCGGCTCTTCGGCTGTTCCGGGGAGAGAAATCCCCAGGCTCGCGTGCTTGGATTCTCCGGGGCCATTGACCACGCAGCCCATCACTGCGACTTTCATTTCTTCTACGCCGGTGTGTGTTTGTTTCCAGACCGGCATCTGACCGCGGAGGTAGGTTTGGATCTGCTCAGCCATTTCCTGAAAGAAAGTGCTGGTGGTGCGGCCGCAGCCGGGGCACGCGGTGACTTGCGGTGTGAAGCAGCGAATGCCCAGCGACTGCAGGACCTGCTGCGCCACGCGAACTTCTTCGGTGCGATCACCGCCGGGAGCAGGAGTGAGCGAAACTCGGATCGTGTCTCCGATACCTTCCTGCAGCAGCACGGCCATGGCCGCGCTCGACGCTACGATGCCTTTGGCGCCCATGCCGGCCTCGGTTAGTCCGAGATGCAGCGGGTACTCGCATCGCGCGGCCAGGATGCGATAGACGTCGATCAGATCCTGCACGCCGCTGACTTTCGCGCTGAGGATGATCTGGTCGGGGCGCAGTCCGTGCTGCTCGGCCAGCTTCGCTGAGGTGAGCGCGCTTACTACTATTGCTTCCATGGTCACTTCGCGCGCGTCTTTCGGCTCGGGCAGAAGCGAGTTCTCGTCCATCATTTTGGTTAGCAAGGCTTGATCAAGCGATCCCCAGTTCACGCCGATGCGCACCGGCTTCTGATACTTCACGGCGACTTCGATCATGGTGCGGAAGTTGTCGTCATTCTTGCGTCCTATGCTGGCATTGCCGGGATTGATGCGGTACTTGGCCAGGCCTTCGGCGCAGGCGGGATGCTTGGTGAGCAGGAGGTGTCCGTTGTAGTGGAAGTCGCCAACGATCGGCGTACGCAGGCCTTCCTTGGCTAGCCCCTCTACGATGTAGGGGACGGCTTTGGCGGCGTCTTCGTTGTTGACGGTGACTCGGACTACCTCGCTGCCGGCGCGCGCCAGGGCGGCTACCTGCTTTATGGTGCCGGGGATGTCGGCGGTGTCGGTGTTGGTCATGGACTGCACCATAACTGGTGCATTACTGCCCACGCGGACGCCGCCTATCGTGGCGGTGAAGGTTTTTCTACGCTGGATTTCGGCCATGTTTAGATATCTATCTTAAACCAGGGAGGGGGGAAAGCGCGAGGCGGGCCTGATTAGGGTGATTAGGGAGGGTTACCGTCAGCGGGCTAAAGCCGTCACCTGAAAACGAGCCACTTATCGCAGCGGTAAACCGCTGCGCCACCCGAGATCGAGTACGGCAAGTCCCGCGCGGGACGCTTTTGTGGAATCCCACCCTTGCGCACAGAACGCGCAAGGATGGGGCATCCGGCCGCCGCCCAAAGAGTTCACTGTGCGAGCCCAAACGAACCAGTTGCAGAACATCAGCATCCGGCTTGCTGTAGAGCAGCAGTAAATCCGGCTTAAGATGGCGTTCCCGGTGGTCGCGCCAGTCTGCTCCCAGGGCATGGTCGCGATTTCGCTCAGGTAGCGGTTTGTTCATCTGCTAGCAGGGAAACGACGACCACCACCACCGCATCCAGTTCGCGGCGATGTTGCCCGCGCTTTTCGCGCTTAAAGTCACGGCGGAAGGCGTTGGTTCTCTCAATCCTCCGCATTCAAGTCGGCCCTCAATTCGGGGACACTGCGGAACGAAGGCAGTCCACCAGGGCGTGCCTCGTGCATTTGCTGCAGCCGTCGCGGCATTCGGCGTCTTTACCTCGAAGGGAAGGGATTTCTCGGCTGCCACGCGCGTCAGCAGGACTCGAACCGCGTCGGACACAGAAAGTCCCATGGCGGCGAGTGCCTTGGCCGCTCTTGCCTTGGTCCGCTTGTCGATGCGAACGTGAACCATCTCAGTCGTTGCCAACTATCACCCTCTGAGATACACGTATCTCAGAGGGTGATAGTTGGCAACATGGAGCTAGAACGGATTTACCGGCTGCCCAAGGCAGACCTACGGCATCCGCGTGAGGCCGGGCAGGGTCTTGACGAGGTCGTTATAGATCACCATCACGGCGAAGAGCACCAGGAAGACGAAGGCCGCCTGATAGATACGTTCTTTGATGGGCAGGCTGATTTCCTTCTGCATGAGGCTCTCGATGAAAAGGAGCAGGATCACGCCACCGTCCAGGATCGGGATGGGCAATAGGTTCATGATGCCGAGGTTCAAGCTGATGGCGGCTGAGATCTGGAACAGCGGAGACCAGCCCTTTTCGCGGGCGGCCGCGCCAACGGCGCTGCCGATTCCGATGGGGCCATCGACCTGACGCATGGATACTTTGCGCTGCACCATCTTTTGCAGCAACTCGAGGATCAGGAAGGAACTTCTCTTGTTATCCGAGAGAGACCGTTGGAGAGCTTCGTAGAAATTGAGCTTCACGATCTTGGTGGGACTATTGGCGATGCCGATGCGGTAGGCGGGGCCCTGCCCGGCTGTTCCGGGATCGAGGATCGGTTTCACGGTGAAGGCTAGTTTCTGGCCGCCGCGGAGAACTACAATTTGCAGAGGCTGGTCCTTGGTACGGTTCAACGTCTGGATGAGTGCGCCCAAGTGGGGAATGTTTTCGCCGTTGGCGCTGATGATCTCATCTCCAACCTTAATCCCGGCATTGGCGGCGGGCATACCGGGTTCGACAAGCGTCAAAGTGTTGCTAGGCTCTTGCGGCGCCCAACCCATGTCTCCGTATTGATTGGGCCCGAACGGCACTGGAACCAAGATCTTCTCCATTACCTTGCCATTGCGTTCGATGCTGAATTTCAAAGGCTCATTAGGGCTGAGCGCGTCCTTGAGGCGCACTTGCTCCCAATTTGGATTCTTGACCTCGTCGACCTGGACAATCTTGTCGCCACGTGCGATTCCCGCCTTTTCGGCGGGGGTGTTGGGAATGACCCATCCCACAATGGCCGGCTCATCGAGATCGGCGAGGTACTCGTAATGCACCATGTAGACGCCGGTGAGGAGCGCGATGGCCAGCATAATGTTCATGGCCGGCCCGGCCAAGGCCACGATGAAGCGCTGCCAGCGCGGATGCGACAGAAATTCGCCCGGATCGCCAGTGCGGTCATCCATGGGGTTTTCGCCCGACATCTTTACGTAACCGCCGAGCGGAATGGCGCTGATGCGATAGTCGGTATCACCCTTGGTGAAACCCAGCAGACGCTTGCCGAAGCCGATGGAAAACACTTCCACCCGAACACCGAAATACTTGGCTGCGGCGTAGTGGCCGAACTCATGAATCAGGATCATGAATCCGAGCACGATCGCCATGATGAAAACGGTCTGAAGGATAGACAGAAGCTGCGGCATCATTCCCAGATTACTCCAAAATTCCTATTCTGAAATGGCCCCGATGGGCGATCCCTTTCGGCGGCGCTGGTTCACGACTTCTCTTGCCAAAAGGCGGGCCTCAGTGTCCAGAGTGAGTACCTTCTGTATAGATTCCAAATGTCCGGCTGGCGTTGCCGCCATCACAGCCTCTATGATTCTCGGAATGTCCTCGAATCCAATTTGCTCCTCCAGAAACGCAGCCACCGCGACCTCGTCGGCGGCGTTCAGGGCGACGGTCTTCGCGCCGCGGCTTACCGCCGCTTCGTAAGCTAAAGCGAGACAAGGGAATTTTTCCATATCCGGGGGACAGAAATCTAGATGCCGTAGGTCACTTATGGAGAAGCGAAGGTCCGAAGGGATCCGCTCCGGATACGTCAGCGCATACAAAATGGACAAACGCATATCGGTGACGGAGACTTGGGCAAGTATGCTGCCATCTACGAATTCGACCAGGGAATGGATCGTAGACTGGGGATGCACAATGACTTGCACCCGCTCGGGCGGGATCTGGAACAATCGGCAGGCCTCGATCACCTCGAACCCCTTATTCATCAACGTGGCCGAATCGATGGTGATCCTCCTTCCCATTTTCCAGGTGGGATGATTGAGAGCCTGTTGCACCGTAATTGAGGCAAATTCGGACTTAGGCGTCTTCAGAAACGGACCGCCGGAAGCGGTCAGCCAGATGCGCTCAACTTCCTCCATCCGCCCGCCACGGAGGCATTGATGGATGGCGTTATGTTCGCTGTCGATCGGCAACAGCGCCTTGCCCTGCTTGCGTGCTTCGGCGGTGATTAATTCGCCCGCCACCACCAGGCACTCTTTGTTGGCGAGGCCGACGGTCTTCCCCGCGCGCACCGCTTCGTAGGTCGCCTCCAAGCCAGAGACCCCGACAACTGCGCTGACCACGAAATCTACCTCGGGATGAGTCGCCACCCGCACCGTGCCCGCGGCGCCATGAACGACTTCGACTTCGTTCTCGCCTAAGCCTGCTTGCCGTAACTTGGATTGGAGCGCATGCGCGGCGGCTTCATCCGCCAGCGATACTACTCTGGGCTTCCAGCGCACGGCTTGCTCAAAGGCAAGCTCGGCGTTGTTACCTGCGGCCAGCGTGGCGACCTGAAAACGGTCGGGATATCCTTCGACCACACTCAAGGTGCTGCGTCCGATCGAGCCGGTCGAGCCGAGAATAGCGATCCGTTTCATGTGCAGGTCAGGCAGGTCCCTCTATTGTACGGGATTGGGCGCGGTTGAATCTTGGGGGACAGAAAGGCCCATAATGGCTCAGTTTGAAGCACGCATTCCCCCAGCGGCTAAAGCCGCTACTGATTGTGCGGCCGTTACGGCACGACTGAAGTCGTGCCCTTTCAAAACAAAGTCGGTCCCGCGAGAAGCGTCAGGGCTTTTTGCGGTGCGCGTCGAACCAGTTTAGGGTGTAGACGACCTTAGCGACTTGATGGCTCGGGCGGCGGCTGAGGCCGTGGGGCTCGCCAGGGAAGCGGACGAGAGCGGATTCGACTTTCAGCAGTTTGAGTGCCGCGTAGTATTGCTCGGCTTCGGATATGGGAGTACGGAAGTCTTCCTCGCCGGTCATGAGCAGAGTGGGCGTTTTCACGTTCTTCACCAGAGAGATAACCGAGCGCTTCATGTAGTCGTCGATGTAATCCCAGGGATTGCCGGAGAACCAGTATTGCGTACCGAAAGAAGGCAGGTCGGAGGTCAGGACCCAGCTATACCAGTTGATCACGGGATAGAGACTGGCGGCCGCGCGGAAACGATCGGTGTGATCGATCATCCAACAGGTTAGAACTCCTCCGCCCGAGCCACCGGTGACGAAGACGTTGTCCTTGTCGATGTAGCCTTTGGCGAGAATCGAGTCGACGCCGGAGTCGAGATCCTGGAAATCGTTGCCGGGATAGGCGTGGTGGATAAGATTGGCGAACTCTTCGCCGTAACTGGTACTTCCCCGTGGGTTGGTGTAGAGAATGACGTAGCCCTTGGCGGCCCAGATTTGCGCGTTGAGGTCGAAACGATCGCCGTAGTTGGAGAACGGACCGCCGTGAATTTGCAGGATAAGAGGATACTTCCTGGAGGCATCAAAATCGGGCGGCTTGATGATCCAGCCTTCGATTTTTCGTTTATCGAAGGAAGAGTCGTACCAGAGTTCCTCGACGGCGCCGAGTTTCTTGGCGGCAAAGAGTTCGCGATTGAGAGAAGTGAGGATATTGAGTTTGGGATTGGCAAGCGAGGCGCCCGCGACATCGCCGGGATCGGAGGGCGTATCGTATTGAATCGCGAAGGAACCGTTTTTGGCGATGCTGAAATTGGCGCCAAAGTTGAGATGCTCGGCGAGAACCTTGGGCGAACCGTCGAGGCGTAAGTAAGCGAGCTTGGTGTCGCCCTTATCGGGATAAGTGAAGAAGATGCCTTTGCCGTCTTCGGACCAGCGAGGATCGGCCGCGTCGCGATCGAGTTGGGAACTGGCCGGGTGAGGATTGCTGCCATCGCGGTTGGCGACGTATAGGTAAGTGGTCTGGTGGCCCTGGTAACGGTCATCGAAGCCGATGTAGGCGATGAGTTTGCCGTCGGGTGAAATATCCGGGGACTCGTTGGGGCCGTTGCGATGCGTCAGTTGCGTAAGGGAGCCGTCAGCGACGCGGATTTCGAAGAGTTCGGTGTGGAGCGGTTCGTACTCGTAGTTCGTCGTGCCATTCATGGAAAAGATTAGCGATTTTCCGTCGGGAGCCCAGGCAGCGTACGAGCCACCAAAACCGCCTTCACCCGGGCCGTGGGGGAAGTTGCCGCTGGTGAGTTGACGCGGCGCGCCGCCGTCGGCGGCAACGACGAAAACTTGCGAATAGCCGGGTTTCAGATATCCAGGGCCGTTGAAGCGGTAGATGAGGTCCTCATAGACCTTCGGTGCGTCGGCCCACTTCGCGCCCTCGGGCGCGGCAGGAAGCGTGGCGATTTTCGGAGCAGTGGCGGAGACCAACGAAGTGAAGGCGATCTGCCTTCCGTCAGGAGACCAGGAAATGCCGGCAGGAGCATTTTCGACGTCGGTGAGTTTGGCGGTTTGGCCGGAATCCATCCAGCGAACATAGAGTTGAGACTTGCCATCGCGGTCCGAAACGAAGGCAATGCGAGTGCCATCGGGCGACCAGCGCGGGGAAGTGTCGCTATAAGTGCCGGACGTGAGGGGACGATGTTCGGAGCCATCGAAATTGACGACCCAAAGGTTGGAGACCCGGCGATCAGAAGAAATCTCCGCGGACTGACGGACGTAGACGATGCGCTTGCCGTCGGGAGAGATTTGCGGATCAGAAGCAACCTGAACATGGAAAACATCCATGGGTTCCAGCCGATCAGCATTTTCCTGCGCGACGCCGGCGAGAAGGGAAGGCAAAAGAAAGATGACTACGAAGGTGAGAGAGCGGAATCTTTGAGACAAGGCGGTCTCCTTTCGCGGATGCATGTTATCACCAAACGGAAATCATGTAGCCAGGTGCCGCGCGAGCAGCTGTTGGACAGCTCTCTGAGCTTCCAAAATCGAATAGCGGTGGTCCATCGTCCCGGCGAGATCGGTGTTTGCAAATGCGATCCGGCCGAATGGAGCATTGCGCAGGACCTCTCGCGGCGAAGGCCGACCCTCCCGACCGAAGAAAAAGCCCGGCTGCGGGCTTAGATAGGCATGACCCCAGCGGTTAAGGATGATTCCAGCGATATCTCGCTGCGCATTGAATCCATAAGCTCCAAACATCTCGGTGAATTGCTCGCGGATTCGTCTCTCATAGTCACGAAAGGAAGTCCCGAGCAACTCCGCGCGGCCGAGATTGCCCTGTTCCTCGGTGGAGTGACCCGGATAAGAATACAGAATTTTCATGGACAGAACGATCGGAGAGTCTGGACCAATCCTGGAAGTCCCCACACCAGTGAGCGCGAGTTTGCGCACTTCCATGTAGTTTCCGGTTCCTTCAAACCAGCGGCAGCCGCTCATTCCCATCTTGTATAGAAATCGCCAGTTCCGCAACGCGACATTGGCCATCAGGCAGGGAGAGCGGTGGAACTCCGCATACGCCTTGCGATGTGATTCCGGAAGGTCTCGCACGATGTGCTTGGTGGTCCAGCTTCCTCCCGCCATGACGGCCGAGCGCGCCTTCACTCGGTATAGCTTGCCGTCCTTGAGGTAGGAGATAGTCACGGAACTGGATTTGCCTGGTTCGCCGTCATGATGAACAGAAATTGCGGTTGACGATAGCCGAACCCTGGCGTTTGTTTGAGGAGTGTCCAGTGCGGCAAAGTTAACGTCGTTGGCGGTAACCGCGGTTACCATGTCGGGACTCGCACTGGCACCGTTAATCGACCCTGGAATTAGATTCCGGACCATCAATCTTGCAGTCGTCGTGTTGCCACCCGGAAACATCTGGTCCCTGCTGCCTTCGCCGGTTAAGGGATGCAGCATTTCGAATGCATAATCCGAGTATGCCGACAGAGCGTCGGGGCCAAGGCCGGAGCCGCCGCCTTCCACGGGGGAGAGAAACGTCCGGATTGTCTCCTGGCTCAGGCCGAAGCGGTCCATGTAATGCTGTTCCAGCGTAATGGAATCAAGGTATCGAGAAGCCGCGTCCCCTTCCACTTTAGGGTGAACGAATCGGTCGCCTTGCACCGGCGTGCTCTTTAGCCAACGCAGCCACTCCGTCCGAGTTGCTTCGGAAATGGGAGCACCTTTCAGATTTTTTCCCAGCGGATCAACCAGCCACATGCCCGGCCTCTGCCCGAAGCGTGCCCCGAACCAGAAGCCGTATTGCCCGTGCTCAAGGCCGACAGCTTCATAGGGAGTTTGAGAAAGAGGCATCTCCGGCCCCGGCCCCTCCCATTCTTGATAGTCGAGCTTCTGCGCTTTCAAACCGATGCTGTCGTAGAACTGGGCGATAAAGCTATCTGGAGAGTGAAGCTGATAAATAGCTGAGCCCTGATGCGCGATTAGCCGTTTGCCATCTACCAGAAACTCATTTTGCTTCGCCTCGCCACCGAAGATGGGATGGTTCTCAAGAACCAGGCACTTCATTCCCGCGCGCGCTTGCCGTTGGAAAAACAGGGCGGCGGCAAGTCCGCTGATTCCACCGCCGACGATGAGACAATCGTAAAACTCGCCAGTATCAATGACGTCCTTAGGGAGCGGGTCATACACTCCATCGCGGATGGTGTGCCCGGCCTCGATGACTGGCAGGGTGTTCCCGTTCGACGTGCTGTATTCGCCAACTCCTCCATAACCGGTAAAGTCATCGTTAGAGGCAAGGAGTTCTGCAGGCGTGATTGACTGGAACAAGAGAGCCCCGGACGCCAGCAGCGCGGAACCGAGGAAATCACGACGGGTGACGGCATCGTTCATGCCGAGTCTTTTGTCGCTGGAAATAGTGGGTTTTAGGGTCATCGACTGGTTTTCACACCGGGTCGTGCGCAGTTTAATTCATTAAGAGTTCGTTTTCCGAGCAAAGATGTATACCCTGCGGCTCTGGTGCGGCCGGAGCTGACAGCTGCCTACTGCATCAGCCGCCAAGCCCCATACGCCCACACCACTGGCACCGCGAACAGCATGGCGTCGATGCGATCGAGCATACCTCCATGGCCGGGGAGAATCGTGCCGGAGTCTTTCACTCCGGCGCCGCGCTTTATGAGGGACTCGACCAGATCGCCTAACTGCGCTGCGATGTTGACCACGGCCGACAGCAGAATGATGGGCCACAGATGGGGCTGCTCCAGGCCAAACATGCCATCGCGGCGTTCAATCAATCCAAACCGCAGCAGAGCGGAACTGATCGCGGGGGCGTGCTGAAACCACAGCGTGCCGACGATTACGCTGGCCAGGATCGACGCCACTGCGCCTTCCCAGGTTTTTTTCGGGCTGATCTCGGGCGCCATGTGGTGGCGCCCCAGCGATTTGCCAATGAAGTACGCGAAGATATCTCCCGCCCAGACGGCGAGCAGCGTGTAGACGGTCCAGATCGCTCCAGCTGGTTGCTGCCGGATCGCGACCAGCAGCGCCATCGGGATCGCAACGTACGCGAAGCTAAACGTTGAAGCGGCCGCCGCGGGATAGCCTGTCTTCAAATCCGCGCGCTGCATGGCTACAGTCAGAAAAACAAAGGGAGCGAGCGCCGATGCCAGCGCGATTCCGTAGAGCATGGCGGTGGTCTCAACCAGGGGCGTGCGATTGGTGGACGCTACGATTACGAATACAAAGAAGAGTATTACGAAGGCATACGTCTCCGGCGCCAGCGGCTGGACTGCGTAATGTGTTGCGAGCTTCAGGAACTCGGCGATGGCCAGCAGGACGATGGCTCCGGCCACGATGGACAGCAGGTAGAGCGGGGCTTTCAGCACGAGCAGCAGAACCAGGGGGATTAAAACTACAGCCGTTGCGATGCGCTTGATCATGGGATCACGGTTCGCAGGGTGACACTCCGACGATTACGAGTCCAGAGTGGCCGTGAGCGCGGGTGAGTGCCGAGCTGCTCCACCCCGTCAAGCCAACACCGGGCTCGTCGGGGGCCCCGCGCTCGGCTTGGACGGCCGGGGCGGCCCTCCCCACGCAACCTGGACAGGCGAGGGCGCGCGTCCTTCCACGAGCCGCGCTCATTAACGCTTGGCCCCAGCGTGGGTCCGGACCGGCGGGTGCTGTGGAGCATGGCCGTCTGGCCCGAGTCCGCCGTAGCGGCGGTCGCGCTTCTGATATTCTTCAATGCCTTCGAGCAGTTGCAGGCCGCGGAAATCGGGCCACAACGTCTGAGTTACATAGATCTCCGCATAGGCCAGTTGCCAGAGCAGAAAGTTACTCAGCCGCATCTCGCCACTGGTGCGAATTACCAAGTCCGGATCGGGCAGACCCCGGGTGTAGAGATGATCACTGATCGATTGCTCGTCGACGTCCATGTGATCGAGTCCGCCATTGCGGGCGGCAGCCTCGGCCAGAGAGCGAAACGCGTCGACGATCTCGCTGCGCGCGCTGTAGTTCAGCGCCAGGGTCAGAAGCATTCCGGTATTTTTAGATGTGGCGTCGCTCGCTTCGGCCATTTCGCGTTGCACCGACTCGGGTAACTCGTGCTGACGCCCGATGTATTTCAAACGGATATTATTTTCGTTGAGCGTTTTGATTTCCGCCTGGAGATAGCGGCAGAGAAGGCGCATCAGGAAGTCGACTTCTGTCTTCGGACGCTTTTTCCAGTTCTCTTCGGAGAAGGCGTAGAGAGTCAACGCGGGGATTCCGATGCGCGCGGCGGTTTCGACCGTGGAACGCACGGCGGCGACGCCGGCGCGGTGTCCGGCCACGCGCGGCATGTGCCGACGCCGGGCCCAACGGCCGTTTCCATCCATGATGATGGCGATATGCTGGGGAAGACGCGTCGCATCGAGCCGCAGGTAAACTTCGGATTCTTTGCGGTCCATCCCAGCCGGAACCGTGTGTCGCAAGCAGACCTCTCGAAATCGAAGCTAACACACGAAATCCAGTGTGTGCAATGCGATAGGAGGGGCCGGTGGAGCGTCGGGCGTTCCTGCCCGGCAACGACGTAGCAGAAGGCGGAGGGGGCGGGCGAGACGCCCGTCGGCCACCATCACACGGCTTCTTCGGGAAAGATCGGTAGAATCAGCCTCTCGGTGTGGCGAATGATCGTCAAGGTACACCGCGCACCTACTTGAGCATCGGTCAACAAGCGATGCAGATCATCGACGCCCGCGACTGGCTGCTCTCCAAGCGCCACGATCACGTCGCCTTCGCGCAAACCCGCGGTGCGTGCCGGGCTGCGGTTCTCGATGCCGACCACGAGTGCGCCGGTTTCCCGCGCAAGAGAATAGAAGCGCACTACGCGGCGATGAATCGGCACCGTCTGCGCCGAGACGCCGATATAACTGCGACGGATGCGTCCATCGCGGAGCAGGCGGCTGGCAACGAATTTTGCGGTATTGATTCCGATCGCGAAACAGATTCCCTGCGCCGGAAGAATTGTTGCCGTGTTGACTCCGATTACCTGGCCTCGGGAATCGACGAGCGGGCCTCCGGAATTTCCCGGGTTCAAGGCGGCGTCGGTTTGAATGACGTCCTCGATCAGGCGCCCTGAGTACGAACGCAACGAGCGCCCGAGCGCACTGATCACGCCCGCCGTCGCCGTGGATTGAAACCCGTATGGATTACCGATCGCAATCGCCATCTGGCCCGGCCGCAGTTGCTGGGAATCTCCCAGGGGAACGGCCAGCAATCCGGAAGCATCAATTCGAATGACTGCAAGGTCGGTCGCCGGATCGTCACCGATGGTCTGAGCCGGAGCATGGCGGCCGTCGGCCAGCGTCACCTCGATCCGGGTCGCGTCGTGCACAACATGGCTATTGGTGAGAATCAATCCGTCGGGTGTGAATACGAAACCGGAGCCGCCGCCACGGCGCTCACCTGGCTCGCCAGTTCGCTCGTCTGAACGAGATCGGCCGCCAGATGGGCGTCGCATCTGATGTACTTCAACGTTAACCACTGACGGACTGACTCTCTCCACCGCGGCGGTAACCGCCTGCGAGTAAGAGTCGAGCAGGCCAGCGTCCGCAGATTCGGTAGTCGCGGCGCGCGCGGTTTCTTCCGGCAAGCCTTTTTCCGGCAAACTTGCGAACAGTGATTGGTACGAAGAGGCAGGTTCTACAAGGAGACTATCGAGGTTCATGCTGGATAGATGAACGTCGATGCGAATTGGATTCCGCGAGAATCACGCGGGGCGACGGCCTCGGTGTCCGGCGGCTTAGCGGGCTGCCGAGCTGCTCCACCCCGTCAAACCAACACCGGGCTTGACGGGGGCTGTCCCCACGCTACCTTATGATCCGGCGCGGCTCACACCGTATGCATCCAAGACATCCCGCAGGGTCACGATCCCTTCCAGTTTGTGCACGTCCGCGCGGTTCACCACCGGCAGGATTTCAAACTGGTTGGCTCCCATGCGCTCGAGCGCCAAATCAAGCGCCTGGTCGGCGTGGACGTGCGGAAAGACCATAGCGTCGGTCAACTCGCCGAGCTTCTTGTCGGCGTCCTCCGCCAGCTCTTGTTCAAGCGTCGCAAAGTTGATGACGCCTATCACACCTCGCCGATCCGTCATTAGCCAAGTGCGGAATTTACTCGATCGCACCCGTTCCAAGGCTTCCCGAACTGTGATCTCAGCCGGCAGCGACTCGCTCGCTGTCTGCATCACGTTTATCACTTGACGCTGACCAAAGCGTTGACGAGTCTCCGCCGAAGGCAGGTGTATGCCATCCTGTAGGGCCAAGCCTTCGTAGATGGGCTCGTGCTGCAATCGCGAAGCAATGAACAGGCTCAGCAGATTCGCAATCATCAGCGGGACGATCACCGCATAGTCCTGTGTCATCTCGAAAATCATCAGCACCGAAGTCATGGGAGTGCGCACCACGCCCGCGAAAACCGCGCCCATCCCGACCAGCGCGTAGGCTCCCGGCGTCGCCGTGTGGGCGGGGAACAAATGATGCGCCACGGTTCCCACCGTGCCTCCCAACATGGCGCCGATAAACAAGGACGGGCCGAATATTCCGCCCGCGTTTCCGGTGGCATAACTGGTGGTGACGGCGACGAGTTTCAGAACCACCAGCAGCGCCATCAACCGGAACGCCATCCTTCCGTTTAGCGCTTCGCCCACAAACCCATAACCGACGCCCAGAACCTGCGGCACAAACCATCCCATCACGCCGACTAGCAAGCCTCCTGCGACTGGTTGTAACCACAGCGTTTTCCGCGGGAAGCGCAGGAAGCGCTCCCGCATGCCCAGCAGAAGGTTGGTGAACGCCGCCGAAACCACGCCACCGGCCACGCCGAGCACCGCATATACGGCAAACTCCGCGGGATGGATCAGATGGTATTGAGGAACGCTGAAGAGAGGATGATCACCGAGGAACACGCGTAGAACCATCCACGCCGTCGCCGAGGCCAAGACTACCGCACCCATCACGGGGGCGTAGAGATCGCCGGTGATCTCCTCGAGCGAAAACAGTACGGCTGACAGAGGCGTATTAAACGCGGCTGCAATGGCCGCTGCCGCTCCCACTGGGATCAACCTCTTTACTTGCTCGGTGGGCAATCCGAAGAGGCGTCCAAGAACGGAACCGATGCCGGCTCCCACTTGCACCGAAGGCCCTTCGCGTCCGAGCGGGATTCCGCTCGCGAGCGTCACCGAGGTGCAGAAGAACTTGCCCAGCACAGTGCGCAGCGTGATGCGGCCTTCGCGCGCGAAGAGCGCCGCCTTGGTCTGCGGCACGCCGCTGCCGCGCGCATTGGGGAAATAGCGATACAGCAGGTATCCGATGCCGAGCGACCCCACGACCGGAAACAGCAACCGTCGCCACGGAGCTCCTCCCGCCGGGTAGAGGCGCATCCCCAGGCGCTCCGTGAGCACGATGAAGGCAACGACCACCATGCCTGTCAGCGCGCCGATCACTAGCGCCAAAGCCAGAAAAACCTGCCCCTCACGTCGCCTCAGTTCGGCAACGCGAACCGACAGCCAAGTTCTCCACCCACTCCCGCTCGTCGTCTGGACGCTGTCGTTCATGGTTCAGAATTTCTTCTTAAGTAAGTAAGGATAACGCACTGGATTGGAGGGCGGCTCTGGAGTGAGCGGCCCCCCCCTGTGCGACTGGTTAGCGGTCGAACGCGAAGTGATCTACTCGGTTTTCTTGCCAGCATTGCTCGTTGTCCTGCGTGCAAAACGGTCGTTCCTTGCCGTAGCTGACGGTGCGGATGTTCCCGGAGGGAACTCCTCCCCGCACCAGCGTTCGCTTTACGGTTTCCGCACGGCTGGTGCCGAGGGCGATGTTGTATTCCTCGGATCCACGGTCGTCACAATGGCCTTCGATGAGAATCCTGATGCTCGCATGCTGCGCCAGGAAGGCTTGGTTGTTTTGGACGGTTGGCGCCTCATCGGAGCGGATGACGTACTTGTCGAAGTCGAAGAAAACGTCTTTGACGTTCTGGCCGAACAATTCCTCATCCGTGGATGAAGGCGTGACGTTGGCGATTGGAGCATTAACCGTGATACGCGCGGAGGCTCCGTTCGTTCCTCCCGGGCCTTTGGCGACGAGCGTGTAGGTGGTGGATGCGCTGGGCATGACCGACCGGGAACCGGACGCGGGCAGAGTGCCTAGACCGGCTATCGCGATTTCCTGGGCGTTGCTGGTTTGCCATGTCAACAGAGATGGTTGTCCCTGCTGAATCACGCTGGGGTTGGCGGCCAGAGTGGCGGTTGGCGCGGACGGTGCGGGCGAGGGCGGAGGCGGTGGGGTCACTTTGGCTGCCTTCTTGACGCATCCTGCTAGCGCGAACGCGCAGGCCAACGTTGCGACTAGAGCAAATGTCTTTGTACTCTTCCGAGTCATCTATTTAGTCCTCCTCAATTTGAAAAAAACGACAAATTAGCGGTGGAGCGATGATTGGCGACAACCTCAAGCCGGGACGCTCTGCGCGACGAAAACACTTCTGGCTGCGACCGAGATTGAGAGGTTCTGGAGCGACAGTTGGAAGACCATCAGCAACGGAGGACGGTGCCGCAACCTGCCAAGGGAAGCGAGGGGAATTCTGCCTCCGGACGCGTCATCCAAGAGAGAACGGTGAGAGGCGAAACCAGAAAAGTGCCGAGTAATCTATGTGCGGCCTGCACGATGGCGCTTCGCAAACCAGCCGCTGCTCGCGCGGCCAGAAGTGCAGTAGCCGGCCCGTGTACCACGGAGTACGGACCCTGCATGGCTGGAAAGAAAAAAACCGTCAGCACGCAGAGAACCGCCACTACAGCCAGTTCGCATGCTATGCGGCCAGAGTTAATCAACTTACCCCCATTATACTGTAGGGTCGGACGCCTAGCGCATCGCGCCCTTTTCAATCCTGGTGCGGCGCTAATAACTTAGAAGATGCACCGTATCCCCGCCTGGATGCGGGCTGCGGCCAGGACGCCGGGGTCAGTGAGTGGCAGAGGCAGAAATCCACGTCGTCCGTTGCGGCTAGGCCAGCAGCGGATAATTTCCAGGCGCGTCTTCAATCTCAACCATCTCCCTGAGTTCGGGGTAGTGTTTCACGAGCGTCTCTGGGGCGCGGACCTTTTTCCCGTCCAGCAGATGCCTTAGCTCCAGCGCGTTTACGGCGGCCTTGGCCTGAAAGTGGTTGTTCGCGATCACGTAGGTTGACGCCTGGCGCGCGACGATTTCTATCTTTTCTTTCCACTTTTCTAACTCGGCTGGCTTGTAGAGGTAGTTGTAACGGTCGTTGCGGTTGTCGCTGTCGGACCCGCTGTCGAACCAATGCTCGTAGTTGCGTCCGTGCAGGCGGACGTATCCGACGCCCGAGGTTACGTGCTCCGTCGGGGCGAGGGAACGGCCCAGGAGCGGCTGATCGATGTTGCAAAAGCCGACGTTGTGGCGCATGAATTCGGCGAGCGTTTCCGGATTATTCCAACTGTCGTGCCGCACTTCGACAACGCGCGGATACTCGATGAACTGACGCAACAGTTGTTCCAGGTATTCGCGGTTCAGGCTGGTGTTCTTGAACGAGACGGGGAACTGTATGAGCAGCGCGCCCAGCTTGCCTTCCGCGGCCAGCGAATCCAGGCCCGCGCGAGCCAGGCGTTCGTCCTGGTCATTCGGGCGGATGCTGGCTGCCGAGGTTGGTTCCATGACCGACAGTGGAGAATGCGTGAACGACCTGTGCAGCTTCGCGGTGAAAAGAAAATCTGGATTCACCGCTGCTGCCTTCCGCGACCATAGATGACCCAGTTCCGGCCGGATGTGTCCGTAGAACGACGTGTTGATTTCAATGACATCGAAGAATTTGGCGAGAAATTCGACGGGATGAATTCGCTTCCGCGTCACTTCTGGCGGATACAGAATTCCGTCCCAGTCTTTGTAGGACCAGCCGGCAGTCCCGATGCGGATTCGCGGAGCAGGTTCCATACGAGCGGGCCAGGTTGAAAATCAGGTCCTCGCAGGTTAGCACAGAGACTGCTAGCCGGTGGCGCCATCGTGGAAGCGTGATGCCGACGCGGAATTCAGAGAGCGCCAAGGGTGTGGCTTCAAGCAAGCACGGCAACTATCTATGCGCATACCTATGGTGCGCCTAACGATGAAGTGTCGGGCGTGACTGGAGTCACCGAACTGGACGCTCCCGACACGTGTCGATTCAGCATTGACGTGGCCACGAGGTGGGAACGGGCTTTCAATGAGATTCTGGCACCGGAAACGAGGAAAGTGAAGCTTCGATCGGTAATGACCATGAGCCCCAATCGTGATGGGATCTTCGATACGCTGCTGGCCCTGGTCCGGAGAGGCCTGGGAGGAAAGTCTGGAGATGGGCGTCAGTACGTTTCGTGGATCCACGAGGCGGATTTTATCCGTGCGATTTGCTTTTTGATCGAGCGTGACGATATCGATGGGGCGGTTAACCTGGTAGCCCTGAATCCTTTGCCCAACCGCGAGTTCATGGCTGACCTGCGTCGAGCGTGGGGAACACAGATCGGTGTGCCGTCTGCCAAGTGGATGCTCGATATCGGCGCTGTTTTTCTACGAACGGAAACACAGCTCATCTTGAAGAGCCGACGCGTTATCCCCGGCCGTTTGCTTCAGGAGGGATTCTCGTTCACCGATCCGGATTGGCCAGAAGCAGCTCGCGAGCGGTGCGAACGGTGGAAGGCGGAACATCACCGGGCGCTTCGGTGGTGCGATACGTCAGAGAAGCTCAGTAGAGAAGAATCGCGACCCAGTACGTACCGGTCGGATAGGCCGCATTGCGCGCGTAGCATGCGCCCACCGCAAACTGGTGGACGCCGGGGTCGCGCAGCATACTTGTTGCGGCTTGAGGCAGCACTTCCGGACGGCTCTCTGTGTAGGTGATTATTTTTCGATTGTCGTAGGCGGTGGCGAGCAGATGGGCGTTTGGACGGCTTTCTTTCGCCAGCGAGCATGCGGCCTCATCAAGATTCGGCGGCGTCACTTGGACAAGCTCCGAAAGGCCCGCCTGTTGGCGTACTTCACCGACGGCCCGGCTCACTAACTTTCCGCTCTGCTTGGCGGAATACGAGGGGATCTGGTGCGCAAAATCCTGGACCACATACAGTTTGCCGTTGCTCCAGATGGCCGCGATGCCCGCGACATTGAAGCCGCGATCGAGCAGGTTCTGTCGGTGCGGCGTCGATCGCATCAGCGCGTCATTTACGTCTGGAGCGCAAGGAGCGTACGCGACGTTCTCGCCGGCACGATCGATTTTCAGCGCGTCATTCAGAGGCGGCGGGCTGATTTGGGCAATTCTCTCCAGTAGCGGAGGCTTGCCGGAGAACTGATGGTCGAGACGACCGTTCGCAATCATCTGCCGGGCGTGTGCTCGCGCCGCTTCGCGCAGACTTTCGTCCATGCGCAACGACGGAGCGCCGGCGCGTTCGCGGCTCTGGTTGGCCGCTACCAACAGTTGGTTCTCGGCGGCGGAGTCCTCGCCGGAGGATGATCCGGCCGCCGAGTTCGATTGGGGGGTGGGCTGCTTGTGGCTAGCGTCGTGGTTAGGAAATTCGACTGCCTGCGGAGTTGCTTGCGCCGCGCACGGTCCGGAGATTACCGCCAACATCGCGAATGAAACTGCCATGGCCCGGAGCATAATTTATGTGGTCGGCATTTCGGCGCAGGGATCGCCGGAAAAGTTGCGCTTTCCATCTGTGAAGCTAACCTCTAGAATTCAGTACAACCACTTACTATGGAGACCATACTGCTGGTTACCGTGCTCGTTGGAACCCTTGCCCTGCTTGGGTTTTCGGCCGTTCTGCTGCGCCGCGTTTCGGCCGTTCCGCAAGTGGGTGCAAAGGCGGAAGTTGCGGGAGCGCTCGAAAGGCTTGGTACCAGCCTCGGCCAGAAGTTCAGTACCGCGACTGCCGATATGGCCAGTCGGCTCGAGCAGACTAAAGGGGACCTGCGCCAGCAGGTCACAGACCGCATCCAGCAAGGGTTTTCAGAGATTCGGAATTCGGTCGAGCAGCAACTCGCGGCGGGCAGGGAAGAACAAAACCGGAGCTTGAGCGATGGCCGCAGCGAGATGGCCAGTTCTCTTCTGCTTACTACGCAGCAACTCAAGGTCGAATTTCAGAGCCTGAATCAGCAAACGGCGCAGAGTCTCGATTCGATTCGCGATCGCGTGGATTCGAAGCTGATGGCAATCACGGAGCAGGTGCAGCAGAAACTCGATCAGAACATCAAGGAAGGATTTGCGCAGTTCGAAAAAGTTCAGCAGCATTTGAAGGCGGCGGAAGAGCAGCTGCGCGAAGTGGGCGCGCTCGGTCACTCGATCAACGATCTCAACAACCTACTTAAGTTGCCGCATCTACGCGGCCAGTTCGGGGAAGCGAGCCTGGAGCGGCTGCTGGCGGACTTTCTGCCGGCGCACATGTTTGCGCTGCAATCATCGCCGGGCGAGGGCGGAGGGCGCGCCGACGCCGTCATCTATTTCCCCGATCGCAAGCTGCCGATCGACGCCAAGTTTCCCCGCGAGCAGGTGATTGCCCTCTTCGATAGCAACGACGAGGCTGAGATCGAGGAGGCGCGCGTGGCACTGGTGCGCGTGATGAAGGCGGAAGCCAAACGCATTCAGCAGTACATACAGCCGGAGAATGGCACGACTGATATCGCGCTCATGTATTTGCCAAGCGAAACCTTATATATGGAGGTCATCCGCAACCGCGAACTGGGCGACTGGATGAACGAGCAGCATGTGTTTCCCGTCTCGCCCAACACCTTGCTGATGACGCTGCATACGATTTCGCTGGTGCACAAGTGGTACGAAGTCGCCAAGGGCTTTGAGAAGAGCCGCGCCGAACTGGCCAAGGCGCAGAAGTCGTTCGACTTCTTCCAGAACCAGTTTGAAAACGTAGGTAAGAATCTGAACAAGGCGCAGGAAGCGTTCGAGACGGCACAGCGGCACCTGAAGAACTATCGTGGCAAAGTGTCCGCGCTCAGCGGGCAGGAGCAGTTGGAGCTGGAGACGTCCTCATCGGCGGATAAACCGCTTCCGCTTCTCGACAAGGCCAGCGCGTGATCTTTCTTTGCAAAACGACTGCCCGCTATGCGATCTCGCGGGCCGCGGTAACTGACGGAGTCTGGGGCGACGTAGACTTCAAATGGTCCGCACCCTTTACTTCCCAGATCCCGTCGAACTTTACGAAGTAGGGCTCGACCGAAATGTTAGAGAAGTTTGCGGTGAGCAGTTCTCCGGCGCGCAGGAGTTCGCCGCCGTGATGCGCGGCTTCGGCTAGTTGGTCGCCTTTGAAATGGGCAAGGCCGCCGTAGGTCGCGCAGTCGGAGTGGCTCATGACCATGACGCGTTTCGTCTGGTGTAAGCGGATGGACATACGGACTTGCTCGAGGATGAAGTCCCGTTCGAAGTCGTTGCGCGGGGAAGCGAGGGTTTTGGCTCCTCCGGCGACGACGATCATGTCGGCGCGTTCGATTCCTTGCTTCTTCAGAAATTTTCGCACGGCCGTGCCGATGCGGTGGTCGAAACAGCAGAGGACGGCGGCGTCGGCTACGTAAGGGCCGGAGGGCGAGTGGAAATGGAAGACCTTGAGCATGGCTACTCCCTATTCTAACTTCGATTGTAACTTGGACAACCGGTACGGACGCGATTTCGGCTGTGGACGGGCGAGGACGCCCGTCGCTCCATCGTTTATTTTTCGATTGACTGTAGTAGCCGGAGCGACAGGAGTTTGGATTTGACTTGCCAGAGTCTTTCGATCATTTGATTTCTCCTTGTAACCTATGCGGTTCGGCCCCTGTATCAACATTGACCAAGGCCGGGCTTTGCCCGGCTGGACAGCCGAGGGCGGCTGTCCCTACGTGAGGTTTGCTCTATCTAAGACGCTTCACTAGCAACGCCACGATTAGGACAGCGATGCCGATGAGCATCCCAATCAAACGAGCCTTGTTTGCATTTTCTGACATAAGTTTCCGGTTATGCTCCGCGCTTTGTTTTCAGCTCGGCTAACAACTGCTCGATGCGGTCTTCTTTTTCCAGGGCGGCGAGGCGATCTTCCACATCGTCGGCGAGGAGTTGGGCTTTGGCTCCGCCGATGGCTTCTTCGCGGGCTACTTTTTTCTTCATGCGATCGAAGGTGGCGGACTTGGTGTTGGCGTTCATGCCGGAGTGGGCATCGGTGGCTCGATGGGCGGCGCGGGCGCGGCGGTGCTGCGCGATCAGCAGGTCGGCCTTGGCGTTGGCTTCGGCCAGCTTCTGATCGAGATTGCGCAACGCCGACTTCAGATTCTCGACCTGGGCTTTCTGGTCTTCCAATTGTTGGGCGAAGTTGGTGCTCAAGTCGCGATAGCTTTCTACGCGAAGCAGAGCGGCGCGAGCGAGGTCGTCCTGTTTCTTGTCGACGGCGAGCTCGGCCTTACGCATCCACTCTTTGATTTTGTCGTCGTTCTCCTGTTTTTTCTTCTCGAGCAGATGCTGGTCGGCGATAGCAATAGCGACCTGGGTTTTGACCTGCAAAAGCTGGTTATTCATGTCGAGGATAACTTGCTTGATCATCTTTTCGGGCTCCTCGGCTTTGTCGATCAAGTCGTTTAGATTTGCCCGGACTAAGGTGGAAACGCGTTCGAGTAATGCCATAAGGGACTCCTTTGCTTTAGTCGTTGGTCGTTCGTCGTTGGTCGTTCGGTCTTTTGCTCCAGATGCCGCCTGCCAGCGAAATTGCTATATAGGCTGCTATTCCGGCGGCGACCCAGACGCCCACGTGGCCGGTAACGGCGCCGAGGGCCGCGCCCATGGCGGCTCCCAGGGCGACGGACAGGCCGAGTGATCTGGCGTGGTGAAGTTCTTCTTGCACGATTACCTCCTAAGATCGTTATCAGCGGAGAGCCGGGCATCCCCGCCCGGCCATTCCAGATTGGACGGGCGAGACGCCCGTCGCTCCACTTACTACTTTTCTTCCGGCTTCGGTGCTTTGTCGCCGATTTGGCGGACCTTGCCTAATAGTTCTGCTAGCGGCATGCCGCTTAGTGTTTCGAAAAGGGCCGGCACCTGCGCTGCCATTTTCGTGATGTCGCCGGTTATTTTGCTCATTCCGGCGGTGTCGCCGTTGCCGGTGGAAACGATGGTGATCTTGTCCACGTTGGCTAGAGGCGCGGCCAGAGCTTTCACGACTTCTGGCAATCCGGTGATCAGTTTGTCGACGACCGCGGCCTGGTTGTACTCCTGATAGGCTGCGGCTTTTACGTTCATCGCTTTCGCTTCGGCTTCACCTTTCTTGAAGATGATCTCGGCCTCAGCCTCTCCCTGGGCGCGAATCGCCGACGCGTGGCCTTCGGCTTCGGCAATCAGGCGTTGCTTCTCGGCGGCGGCTATGGTTTCGATACGCTGACGCTCGATCTCGGCCCCTTTCAACACGGTCGCAATCAGTTCTTTTTCGCGCCGGTTGATTTCGGCGTCCTGAACTTTGACCTGTCCTTCTTTTTCTACTTGCTGCACTCTCACGTTTTCAGTCGTGACCTGCTGTTGCATGATGTTGGTCTGAATGTCGTACGCCTTGTCGGCCTGCGCCTGCTGCTTTTTCGTGACTTCGAGGTACTGCGCTTTCTTGACCTCGAGGTCGCGCTGCGATTCGGCCTGCTTGGCCTGGGAGAGCGTTTCCGCCAGCACGCGCTCCTGGTCGGCTTGCGCTTTTGCGACGGCCGCTTCGCGGGCTTACGGACATAACAGGCGAGCCGTTGGTTTCCAACGCAATGCCTGCGAACAACGATGAGGTTCTCATCAGTCTGGCTGAGAGGCCACGATGAACGAAAGTTCGGCCAAGCGGAAAGCGGCTGTCTGGGTGGCGGTTGTGTTCCTGATTGGAGCGGCGCTTGGCGGCGTGTTCGGTTATTTTTACGGCCACCGCGGCACAGTCGCGGCCGCCAATCCGCCTTTGAGTGAGCCTGAGCGGCGCGCGCAAAGAGTCGAGCAATTGACTCAGGAATTGAGCCTTACCAGCGCCCAGAGTCAGCAACTGGATGCCATCCTTTCCCAGTTGCACGGCGAATATAAGGCTATTCACGACCAGTCCGATGCGCAGATGAATGTCACCCGGCAAAAGGGACGCGACCAAATTCGCGCGATCCTCACTCCTGAACAAAAGCCGAAGTTCGAGGAATTCCTAAAGCGCATGGATGAAGAACGAAAGCGGAATAGTCCGCCGCCTCCACCACCGTCCTCACGATAAACCGAAGAATTATCCCGTAGTTGTGCCGATTCGGCGCGCTGCAAATTGATTTACTATCGATTTGCTGTATCGATTTGCCGTATGGGTTCGAGGGATTGAGTCGGACTCTAGCGGCTTACACCTTTACGATGAGTTTGCCGATATTTCCGCCGGTGAAGAGCATGTTGAGTGCGTCCGGGG
>DATDGS010000087.1:0-17763 GCA_036521955.1 Terriglobales bacterium | reverse complement strand
CGTCTCATACTCCACGTGCGCCGTGGCAATCGTGATCCCACGCGCCTTCTCTTCCGGAGCGTTGTCGATCGAATCAAACGACCGGAACACAATCTTCGGATTGTGTTTCTGCAACACCTTGGTGATCGCCGCCGTCAACGTCGTCTTGCCATGGTCAATATGACCAATCGTCCCTACGTTGCAGTGCGGCTTGGTCCGTTCAAATTTTTCTTTCGCCATTTGCTAGCTCCGTCGTATGGGGCGGACGCTCTTGTCCGCCTCTGTCGTCCCTACGGGACTTGCTCTCTAGCTTCACCTACCCAGGGCTCACGCCCTAGGCTAAACTATGCCGCCCCTTCGGGGCTATCTCGACGCCGCTTTCCCCTGCGTCTTGGCAATGATCTCGTCCGCCACATGACGCGGGGCTTCCTCATAACGCGCAAAATGCATCGAGTACTCGGCGCGTCCCTGGGTTGATGACCGCATATGGGTCGCGTAACCGAACATTTCCGCCAGCGGAACGATGGCCTTGATCACCTGCGAACCAGCGCGATGTTCCATGCCTTCGATGCGTCCGCGACGCGAACTCAGATCACCCATAATCGTTCCGGCGTAATCTTCCGGCGTTACAACTTCCACCGCCATCACGGGCTCCAGAATCACCGGGCTCGCCTTGCGCGCCGCTTCTTTAAATGCCATCGAGCCGGCAATCTTGAACGCCATTTCATTCGAATCGACGTCGTGATAGCTGCCGTCATAGAGCGTCGCTTTAATGTCGACCATCGGATAGCCGGCGAGTACGCCGCCTTCCATGGCCTCCTGCATGCCCTGGTCGATTGGCTTGATGTATTCCTTCGGCACCGTGCCGCCCACGATTTCGTTGATAAATTCGTAGCCCTTGCCCGGTTCGTTCGGATCGAGATAAATCTTTGCGTGTCCGTACTGACCGCGGCCGCCGGTCTGCCGGATGTACTTGCCTTCGGCTTCCGCGTGCTTGCGAATGGTCTCGCGATACGCCACCTGCGGCTTGCCGACGTTGGCTTCGACTTTGTATTCGCGCATCATGCGGTCGACGATGATTTCCAGATGCAACTCGCCCATGCCGCTGATGATCGTCTGTCCACTGTCGGGGTCGGTGTGAACCTTGAAGGTCGGATCTTCCTGCGCCAGTCGCGCCAGCGCCATGCCCATCTTTTCCTGGTCGGCCTTGGTCTTCGGTTCGACCGCCACCGAGATGACCGGCACCGCGAATACGATCGATTCCAGCGTGATCGGATGCTTTTCTTCGCAAATGGTGTCGCCCGTGCTTACGTTTCTCAAACCAACTACGGCGCAGATGTCGCCCGCAAGAATTTCCTGGATGTCTTCACGCTTATTGGCGTGCATCTTGAGCAGGCGTCCAATGCGTTCATGCTTCTGCGTACGTGAGTTCATCACCGATTCGCCTGACTTCAACTGTCCCGAGTACACGCGAATAAACGTCAGCTGCCCGACAAACGGGTCGGCCATGATCTTGAAGGCCAGCGCCGAAAAAGGATCTTTGTCGTCGGCTTTGCGCGTGATCGTCTTCCCGGTGTCGGGATCAAGGCCATGCGTCTCTTTCGTGTCGAGCGGCGAGGGCAGGTAATCGACCACCGCATCCAGCAACGGCTGGACACCTTTATTCTTGAACGCCGTTCCGACCACGACCGGGAACAACTTCAGTGCGATGGTGGATTTGCGCAACGACGCTTTAAGTTCGTCCGCCGAAATCGCTTCGCCTTCCAGAAACTTGTGCAGAATGTCGTCATCATTCTCGGCGACGGTTTCCACCAGCTGCGTATGGAACGCCTCCGCCTTTTTCTGCAGTTCAGGGGGAATCTCGCCGGTCTGAAACTCCGCGCCTATGGTTTCGTCCGGCCAGATGATCGACTTCATCTCCACCAGGTCGACCACGCCGCGAAACTTGTCCTCTTGCCCGATGGGAATTTGAATCGCGACGGGCTTGGCGTTGAGGCGCTTGCGGAGGGTATCGACGGCGTGCTCGAAATCAGCACCCATCTTGTCGATCTTGTTAATGAAGCAAATTCGCGGGACACCGTACTTGTCGGCCTGTCGCCAAACTTTTTCCGACTGCGGCTGAACGCCATGCACCGCGTCAAACACGGCAACCGCGCCGTCAAGCACGCGCAGCGAACGCTCGACTTCGGCGGTAAAGTCCACGTGGCCGGGGGTATCGATAATGTTGATGCGGATATCGCGCCAGGTACAGGTCGTCGCGGCGGAGGTAATCGTGATGCCGCGCTCCTGCTCCTGCTCCATCCAGTCCATGATGGCCGTGCCTTCATGCACCTCGCCGATACGATGCGTCTTTCCCGTATAAAACAGGATGCGCTCCGTCGTCGTGGTCTTCCCGGCATCGATGTGGGCCATGATGCCGATGTTCCTGCAACGCTCTAATGGGACTGTTCTGGGCACTCTATTTCTCTAATCTTTCTGGGGCTCTGAAATCCGTTTCGTTAGTCGTTAGTCATTCGTTTGAGCTTCCAGCTCGCAGCCCGAAGCTGTTAGCTGCTCTTACCACCTGTAATGCGCGAACGCTTTGTTCGCTTCCGCCATACGATGCACATCTTCTTTCTTCTTGATGGCAGCGCCTTTGCCGTTCGAAGCATCGAGCAACTCGTTCGTCAACTTTTCGATCATTCCTTTTTCGCCGCGACCGCGCGCATAGCTCACGATCCAGCGGATCGCCAGCGACGTCCTGCGGTCGGGAGCGACTTCGATCGGCACCTGATAGTTCGCGCCGCCGACGCGCCGCGTCTTCACTTCGAGCAGAGGTTTCGCGTTCTCAACCGCCTTGGTAAACAACTTCAGGGCTTCGTCGCCGCCTTTTTCCTGCAGTTTCGCCAGCGACTTATAGAAAATGCCCTCGGCAGTCGACTTCTTTCCCTGCCACATCATCGAGTTGATGAACTTAGTCACCAAATCCGATCCATACACCGGATCGGCCTCGACCGTCCGCTTGGGAGTGTGTCCTTTTCTTGGCATGCTTATCAGCTCTCAGCTTTAATTTCGCAGTGCTTCACTGGCAACTGGCCACTGGCAACTGTCTTACGCTTTCTTGGCGCGTTTCGTACCGTACTTCGAGCGCCCCTGGTTGCGGCCCGCGACGCCGGTCGCGTCAAGCGTTCCGCGCACCACGTGATAACGCACCCCCGGCAGATCCTTCACGCGGCCCCCGCGGATCAGCACAATCGAATGCTCCTGCAGGTTATGGCCAACGCCCGGGATGTACGTCGTCACTTCAATTCCATTGGTCAGGCGAACACGCGCCACTTTGCGCAGCGCCGAGTTCGGCTTCTTCGGCGTCTGGGTATAGACGCGCGTGCACACTCCGCGCTTCTGCGGACACGATTGCAGCGCCGGACTCGCCGTCTTATATTTGGTCCGCTCGCGGCCGAATTTCACCAGCTGATTAAATGTAGGCACTCTCGCCACTCCCAGACGCGGCAAGCCGCGTCTCTACCGCACATTTGCCGCAACCGCACATTCGCGCAGAGACGGGGCTGGCCCCGTCTCAGGTCTGGCACAGGCTGTCGCGCCCAGCCATACTCTCCCAGGCAGCATTCCTGCCGGTGAGAATTCGTTCAGTTTCCCGCTCAGACTAAATCGCCGACGACGGTGACGCCACGCCTTACCCCAACCAGGTTCGGAGGCGTTCCGTTTCGTCTGCTTCCTCCCGCATAGCCTCGCGTGTTCCCCTAGCTTCTATTTCGAAGCCGTTACTTCAACCCAGTGCGCGAAGGTTTTCGCAGGATGTTTCAGCGAGGGCGTCTCCGGCTTCACTTTTCCACCCGGAAACGTATTTCTTCAAAGCTCAGCCAAGATTTTCCCGGAGCCTGTCGCGCAACGCAGGTTGCGCATCCGACAGGACGACCGTACACAGGCAAGCCAGACTTAACTCGCGGAACTGTTTGATCATAACAACTACATTGCACATCGTCAACCACTCTGCAACGCATCGAAGAAAAAGAGGGAAAAGCTGGTGCAAGGTTTCAGTGTTTCAAGGTTTCAAAGAGCCTGGGACCAATGTTTTCAAGGTCTCAAGTCGCCGGCGAAGTCAACACTGCTCCCGGTCCTCGAAACTTTTGAGACCCTGAAACCTTGAAACCTTGCGCTTTACCTTCTACACTGACAGTTTTCCACTCACCAATTTTATGCTCGCGCCTGGCAAACGGACGCGAGGAGGGGTTCATGTATCGTTGCAGTTCCGGTTTTCTTCTTACATTGGCCATCACCTTTGTCGTCGGCTTCACCGGTTGCCTCGGCAAGAGCACCAACAACCCCGGCAACTCAGGCGTAACCAGCGTTACGCTCAATCCCGGCGGCACAATCTCCATCGAGGAAGGTAGCACTCAGGTCTTCAGCGCGGCTGGCAAGAATGCCAATGGCCGCCTCGTCCTCGGCATCGACATTCAATATCTCGTCGTGAGCGGAAACCCAAACGCGCCCGCACCAGTCTCCATCTCCGGCAGCGGCAACGCCTGCGCCGGCACCTGGGATCCCACTGCCACCATGTGCAGCCCCGGCTCCTCGGGAATCGCCCTGGTGAGTGCTGTCGTCAACGGCGTCAGTAGCCCGCAAACTACCATCTACGTCCATCAGCACATCGATAACCTCCAAGTCCGTCCCCTCAACCCCCAAGGTCCGCCGCAGTACGAATGCTTCTCGCAGGGTCAGATTTGGAACTACCAGGCGATCGCCTACAGCCAAATTGGCGGACAGAGCGTGGACATCACCACCACCGTCGGCCCCATGAATTGGTTTTCGAAAAGCGACGGTGTGGTCACCACCAGTACCACTGTCTCCGGGCTTCTTCCCAACCAGGTTCAGGTGACGGCCAAGACCCCCGGAGTCACCGAGCTTTCCGCCATTGTCTCCGGGGTCACCAGCAATTTCTATCCGTTCACCACCTGCCTGGTCCAGGCGATCTGGCTCCAGATCGGGGGCCAGAACCAGGCAGGAAACTCGATCACGGTGAACAACGGCAATGCCGTACCCGTCACGGCCGTCGCGGTGGATACGTTGTGCGGCACCGCCAATAACACCCCCTTAGCCAGCCTGCCCCTCACTTGGAGCACTTCCGACCCCGAGGTGATCGCCTTCACCAGCAACGCCGCAAGCACGGCAAGCAACAACGCTACCGCCCGCAATAATTCCGGCGGCGCCGTTTTAACCGCTTCCTGCGCTCCCCCAACTTGCAACATCGGGTTACCCGGCCTGACACCATCCGGAGCTATCGTCCCCGGTCTCCCCATCTACGCCAGCGACTATGATGCGGCCGCCCCTCCTCCCACAAAATGCCAGCCACCGAACCTTACCAAAGGTTATGGCACGATCTCCGTTGATGTAATTCCTGTCCCTACCGCCAAGCCGCTCACCTACACCGCCTGGGCCGGGACTACCAGCTGCGCCAACGCCATTGGATGCACCAGTGCGATCTTTGCAGTGACGCCTGGAACCAACCCCATCGGCAAGATCTTAAGCTTGCCTCGCACTCCCAATTCCATGATGTTTAACCATGTGGCGTCGGCGCGGGTTTACATGGGCAGCGATCAGGGCCTGATGTATATCGATGTCACCGGCGCCAGTCCGTCTGCCACGCTGGTGTCCAACTCCTCGACCTGCAACATCGCCTTGTGCGGCACAGTACTCACCATCTCGAACGACGGCAAAATGGTAGTCGTCTCTGACCCCCCTACCGCATCCAGCCCCGGCCAGGTCTACATCTTCAATGGCAGTTCCAACACTAGCTCCCCTACCGCCCCGGTTGACCTGATCCTGTCTAATACTGGCGAAACCGCCTCGGCCGCCGCTTTCTCTCCCGATCAGTTGAAGCTTCTCATCCTCACCGATCAGGGTAATCTGTATGTCTACTCCACGGTCGATGCGCTGAGTTCGGTTTCGACCTTCGCACCCGGAACCGACGTCGAATTCTCGGCGGACGGCAGCTTTGCCTATGTGGCAGGAGCGCCTGCAAATGCAGTGTCTGCCTATTCGACCTGCTCCCTACCCGGCGAGGCAAGTGTAAACATTGGAACGGCAGCAACAACGGTCACGCCGATGAAGCTCTTCCCGTCGCCCGTTATTGCGGTGCCCTTTGAGCAGACTTATCCGCCCCTGAACGACACCTTCTTTTGGACAACACAGACCATTCTCGCTCTCGAACCACCGAACATTGAGTTCCTGACGGCGGAGTTCACTCAGAATCCGATACTGTACCCAACTGTGGCGGGGAATCCCCTCCAGTTCACGTGCAATCCGCCGTTGATTCTGCCGGGCGGCTTCACCAAGGGCGCATCCTACAACCTCGGCCAGGGCAATTTCACCCCGATCTACTCCCAGCTTGTCAACGACGGCGCCCAGCTCATAGTCGTCGCCCAAAACATTCCCGCCGTGCTCCTCTTCAACGTTGCCAATGGGACCACCACCTCTGTCCCGCTCGTCAACAACGCCTATCCGCTCTCTGCCTCCGCCTCCACCGACGGAACCCAGGTCTTCGTCGCCGCCTGCGATCAGTACCCCAATAACGACCCGACTCAGCCCTGCGCCGTCGGCTCCGTGCACATCGTCAACACCGTCAGTCAAGGCGACTACCAGCAAGTCCCTTACGTAAACGTCAGCGACAACAACGACCGCAACATGTGCAACAACGGGGGCAACCCCGTGGCACAGTGCCTGCCCAACCTGATAGCTCTCCGGCCGAATTGATCGCGAACGCGAAAGCCGCCCCCGGCGGTCCAAGCCGAGCGCAGCTCGGCCTAGACTCCGCCACCACCATTACCCAACTACCGACGCGCGAGGGCCCGTGCCTCCAATATTTAATATTGGTGAGTGGATTCTGACTGACTGGGTACGCCATGAAGTGGCGCACCCGAAATCCGAACCGTCCAGCTTTAACCGAGAGCTGACAGCTAAGAGCTGACAGCTTAAGGCGGCCCCTACGGCCCGACGTCTTTCCCCACGCTATCCAGCACTCCATTGATAAACTGGACCGACTCCGGGGTCGAAAACTTGCGCGCAATCTCGAGCGCCTCATTGATGACCACCGCCCGCGGCGTCGCCGGATACCCCAGAAACTCCGCCACCGCTCCGCGCAGGACGTTCCGGTCGACAGTGGCCATCCTGTCCATCCGCCAGTGTTGCGTGTGCTTCCCGATCAGCCCGTCGATCTCTTCCAGCCGGTCGCTGGCCACGCGAAACAGATCGTCGGCAAACCCGCGCACCTCTTCTTCCACGTTGCTTCGCTCCGCCCAGAACGTTCTCCGGACCAGCTCCGGCGTCTGCTTCCCCATGTCCGCCTGAAAGAGCATCTGCAGAACCAGTTCGCGGGATTTGCGGCGGATGCCCATTTCAGGTGTCAGGTCTCAGGAAAACCTGGACCACACCTGAGCCTGACGACAGTTTACAGGACAGTTGCATCGCCGACATTTCGGAAACTAAGACCGAGGTTTGCGCTTCGGAGACCCTGGGGTGTCCTGGCCTTTCCTGACACTTGACACCTGACACCTGAGACCTGCCCTTAGATTCGCCATCTCCACCGCCGCCAGCGCCGCCTCGAATCCCTTGTTGCCCATCTTCAGCCCGGCGCGATCGATAGCCTGCTCCAGCGTCTCGCAGGTGAGCAAGCCAAACGCATGCGGCACCCCAGTCTCCTGCGCCGACTGCCCAATCCCTCGAGTGACCTCGTTCACGATCACGTCGTAGTGCGCCGTGTCGCCGCGCAGCAGACAACCAAGGCAGAGAATCGCGTCGTACTTCTTCGTCTCCGCGAGCGTGCGCGCGGCCATGGGAATCTCAAATGCGCCAGGCACGCGAACCAGCGCGACGTCTTTCTTGTTAGCGCCCGATCGCAACAATCCGTCATAAGCGCTCCGAAGAAGCCTCTCCGTGATGAAGGCGTTGAAGCGCGAAACGACGATAGCAAAGCGCTTCCCAGCTGCGCTAAGGCCGCCTTCGATAGCCGGAACCGTAGGCTCAGGAGGAGGCTCGGGTTTTACTTTTTCCTTCGTAGATTTTCCCTGTGTTCCTCTGTGTTCCCAGTGGTAAAGCCCTTGCCTTCACTTCCCCCGAAACGCCGCCGCCCGCTTCTCCAAAAACGCCGCCGTTCCCTCCGCCTTATCCGAAGTAGCGCAGCACACCCCAAACAAAGCAGCCTCCAGAAACAACCCCTCGGCCAAAGTCATCTCCATCCCCTTGTTGACCGCCTCCATAGCGTACTGCACCGCCCGCGGAGCATTCGCGATGATCTTAGCCGCAATCGCCTCCGCCCGAGAAATCAGTTCCGATGCCGAAGTCACCTCATTCACCAGCCCGATCCGCTGCGCTTCCTGCGCCGGGATCATTTCCCCGCCCAGCACCATCTGCATCGCGAGCCCCTTGCCGACCAGACGCGGCAGACGCTGTGTCCCGCCATATCCCGGAATAATACCCAGCTTCACCTCCGGCTGCCCCAGCTTCGCATTGTCGCTCGCCAGACGCATGGTGCAAGCGAGAGCCAGTTCGCATCCGCCGCCGAGCGCAAATCCGTTAATGCAGGCAATCACCGGCTTGCCGAGATTCTCGATCAGATCGAGCACGGATTGCCCGCGACGCCCATACTCTTTGCCTGAAACCGCGTCCTGCTTCGCCAGTTCGCCAATATCGGCGCCGGCAACGAACGCCTTCTCGCCCGCTCCGGTCAGAATGGCGACGCGAATCGAGACGTCGGATTGAATGTCGGTGAACACCGCCCGCAACTCTTCCATGGTGGCCGTATTGAGCGCATTCAGCACCTCCGGCCGGTTGACGGTGACGTAGGCGATAGCGCTTTTCTTCTCAAGCAGAATGTTCTCGTAAGTCATCCATTCTCAATTCCGCGCACGGCTCGCAAGGACTAACACCCACGGCAGAGACACAGAGTCACAGAGAAACCCAAAATCATGTTCCTGGCTTTTCTCCGTGTCTCTGTGCCTCCGTGGTAGGTTCAGAACTTTCCCGCCACTGGCTTACTTGGGTCCGAGTAATCGTAAAACCCGCGTCCCGACTTCCGCCCATACCACCCAGCCATCACTAGTCGCTTCAGCAGTGGAGGCGACGCAAACCGCCGCTCCTTGAACTCGTCAAACATCACATGCGTAATGTAATAAGTAGTATCAAGCCCAACAAAATCCAGCAAAGTAAACGGGCCCATCGGATACCCGCACCCCAGCTTCATCGCGTTATCGATGTCCTCGATCGACCCCACGCCCTCTTCATGCGCCCGGATCGCATCCAGCAGATACGGCACCAGGAGCCGGTTTACGATGAATCCCGTTTTGTCCGAAGTGCGCACCGGAACCTTGCCCAGCTTCTTCGCAAACTCATAAGCCGTGTCGTACACGTCGGGCGAGGTGGCAATCGTCTTCACCACCTCCACCAATTTCATCAGCGGCACGGGATTGAAAAAGTGCATCCCGATGAATCTTTCCGGACGCCTCACCGCCGTCAAGAGCTCGGTCACCGAGATCGAAGAAGTATTCGAGGCAAAGATCGCGTCTTTTTTCACGACGACGTCGAGCGACGCATACATTTTCTTCTTTTCTTCGACGTTCTCGATGATGGCCTCGATGACGATGTCGCAATCGGCGAGATTCTCTTTTTTCGTCGTCCCCTTCAGCCGCGCGCGAATTTCGTCTTTCTGCTGCGGATTAATCCCACCCTTCTCCACCGGCCGCTCGGCAAACTTCTCGAGCGACTTCTCAATCCCGGCAAACCCCTTGTCGAGATATTTCTGCTCGACTTCGAGCACGGTCACGTCAAAGCCCGCCGTCGCGCAGACCTGCGCGATGCCGGAACCCATCAAGCCACAACCTAGAACGCCGACTTTCTTGATATCCATACGAAACCTTTCACCACAGGGAGCGCAGAGGTTCACAGGATTCACGGGGGAAGCCCAACTTGTCCTGTGTTCCGCTGTGCTCCCCGTGGTTAAGCTTTTTGTCTGCGGCGAGGAAGCCTACTGGAAGCTCTCCACCACCATAGCAATCCCCTGCCCGCCGCCAATACACGCCGCGGCCAGCCCGTACTTCTTCTTGCGCCGCCGCAACTCATAGAGCAGCGTAATCACCAGCCGCGTCCCGGTCGCTCCCAGCGGATGTCCCAACGCAATCGCTCCGCCGTTCACGTTTACTTTTTCGCGATCGAGTCCCAATTCTTTCTCCACCGCCAGATACTGCGCCGCGAACGCTTCGTTTACTTCAATCAGATCGATGTAATCCAACGTCAACCCTGCGCGCTGCAGCGCAATCTTCGTGGCCGGCACCGGACCGCGCCCCATCAGCTTCGGATCGACGCCCGCAATTCCCCAGTTCATGATCCGTCCCAGCGGGCTCAGATTCCTTCTCTGCGCCTGATCGAGCGACATCACCACGACGGCCGCTGCGCCGTCGACGATTCCGCTGGCATTGCCCGCCGTCACCGTCCCGTTTTTGCCAAACGCAGCGCGCAGCTTGGCCAGGCCATCCAGCGTTGTTTGAGGACGCCGATGATCGTCTTCAGTCAGCATTTCTCCCGTCGGCTCGCCCTTCGAATTCCGCAACGGAACCGGCGTCAGCTCTTCCTGCAGGCGCCCTTTGTAAGCCTCATCGGCTTTCTGCTGTGAGCGCAACGCGAACTCATCCTGCGCCCGCCGCGTGATTCCCTGCTGCTCGCCATACAGCTCCGCCGTATTCGCCATGTAGAGTCCGCAATAAGAATCGAGCAGCGCCACCATCAGCGAATCTTCCAGCTTCCCGCCCGGAGCCAGCGTGAACCCATCTCGCCCGCGGATTGAAAACGGCGCCTGCGACATCGATTCCATTCCCCCGGCCAGCACCACCTTCGCTTCTTCCGTCTGGATCATCTGCGCCGCGCTGACAATCGCCTGCATTCCCGACCCGCACAGCCGATTCACCGTCAGCGCTGGAGCCTCAATCGGCAAGCCCGCCCGCAACGCCGCGTGGCGCGCCCCATAGATCGCGTCGCCCGAAGTCTGTTGCGCGTTTCCGAACACGGCATGATCGAAGTGCTCGGGGTCGACCCCCGCCCGCTCGATGGCAGCTTTCGCCGCCACCGCGCCCAGTTCCTGCGCGGTGTAATCCTTAATCTTCCCGCAATAGCGTCCGAAGGGCGTGCGCGCCCCACTGACTATGGCAATGTCTCCAGGTTTCAACATGACTACCAACTTATATGGAAGTGTGCGCTGACCCGAGGCCAACCTGTGAGTTTAACAGCAGGAAAAGAAGATCAGAAGCAAGCATTCAAAGTTGCAAGGTTTCAGGTTTTGATGTTGGAAGACTTTCTCGGCGGACTCCGCGTCTCGGCGGTGAAAAGCGCTACGCCACTGCCGCCGATGCCGCGAACTGTGGCGCCTGACTCACAATGTTGCCCGCGCCCTGCGCCACCGCCAACTCGAGCGCGTGATCGGCGCGGTTGGCCACTTCGGTCACAATGTCCACCGGATCGAAATGCTGCCGCATCACTGCCTGCGCCAGCCCGGCACTGAACTCAACTGCCTTGTCCTTGCCTGGGAAGCGCACTTCCCCGAGCAGGCGCTTTAATTTCTCCACCGCCAGCACCGCTTCTTTTTCGCCCGTGTCGCCGAGCACCAGCGCGACCGTTGTCGCTTCATAGCGAAACGCCAGATCGTTGGTGCGGATGTTCGCCGAAAACAACTGCCCGATCTGCTCCATCACCGCGGTCACCGGTTGCTCGCCGTACTCCTTGATCAGCGCGCTGCGCCGTCCAAACTGCATCAGCAGCACGGTCACCGCCGTCCCCTGCTGCAACCCGCGCCGGGTTTCCGCCTGCAGAAGATCCAGATATGAAGCCCGCTTCAGCAGCCCCGATTTTTCGTCGGTCACCGAAAGATTTTTCACCAGCCGCCGCAGTCCGGCGTTGTTGAGCGCGATCAACACCTGGTCGCTCAACGTTCGAATCACCAGCACCTCCGTCGCCTGCCAAACCCGGCCCTTGTTTTGGGTCAGGATCAGCACTCCGATCTGTTCTTTGCTCTCGTCATTGCCTTCGGTCAGTGGCAAAGCCAGCAGCGATTCGATCTGCAACTCTTCGATGGCTTTGCGGATGCCCATCAATTCCGGGGCGTTTCCCGCATCGCCGAAGGTGACCGTGCCGCGCGCCACCACCAGATCCTGTAGCGCTTCAACCAGGTTAACCAGCGCCGCCGAACTCGCCGGAATCATCCCATCCATGTGATATTCCTGCACGCTCGATGGCGGCAGACCCGGCTTGCGCAAAGCTACAACGCAACGCGCTGTCTTCCAGTTCGCGCCAATCTCGTTCGCCGCCGTTTTTAGCACACCTTCCGCATTCCCCTGGTGATAGAGCTTGCGCGTGATATCCGCCACTCGCGCCAGGCTGCTGACGTCGGCCGCGTCGCTCGCCGCGGCTGCCGCGGCTGTCGTCGGTGCTTGATCACTGCTCGCCGCCGCTGGTGCCGTCGCGATGGGCGCCGCCGCTGACCTCGCATACTGCGGCTCGATACCTGCTGCAATGTATAACTTCTGCAAGTCCTGGTTGCGCTCTTCTTCACGCGGAAACAACTCCTGAATGCGCTGCAGCCGCTCGATCGCTTTCGAGCGCATTCCGTACTGCACCAGGATCTCGGCTTGCAGCATCAGATCCTGCAACGCAGCCGTTCCCAAGGTCGGTTCCGGAGCCTTGACGGCCTGCTCTTCTTTCTTCACCGTCGTGAATCGCGAAGCAATCACGTTGAAGCGCTGATCGTCGATCTTGCCCCGCAGCGCCTCCAGCCGTTTCTGATGTCCCGGCTCGTACGGATCCACTTCCGCGGCCCGGTCCAGACACTCCCCGGCCTTCTGGTAATCGTGCTTCGCACAATACAGATCAAACAGCTTCACCAGCGCCTGAGCGTAATCGCCTTCACGGTTCGAAGCGTTGAACAACTCCGCCAAAAATTCCAGCATTTCCGCCGACGCGCGGTGCGACGCCAGCAGTTCCTGCATGGTCGTGATGAATGATCGTCGTTCCCCACGCCGCCGCTGGAAAGCCTCCAGCTTCCGCGCCAGTGCCACCGCCTCCGTGTCCAATGCGGAATCGATCATCTTTCCAATCAGGCTGACCACCTGGTGCATGCGCGCCGGGTTCTGCTCGAACATCTGCCAGATCAACGGCTCGCCATCGAGGCACCGATCCACCGACAACAGAGCCTGGGCATACAGATCGCGTAGCTCCAGCGATGCATCTCCGGCATGCACCAGCGGCTCGAAAATGAAAATCGCTGCCCCCGCCTCGCCGCGTGACAGCAGGCTCTTGCCATAGGCTATCGCCGCCTTCGAATCCGACGGATTCTCCGTGTACGCCCGTTCGAACCACTGGCCGGCGTTTCCCCCCGCCGCTTCCGCCAGTTCCGCCACCTGCAAAAAAGACTGCGACGCCATCACGTGCTCGTCCAGGTCCGCCGACAATTCGGCCACGCGTAAATGATTGGTCTGCGTAGGATCCAGACTCACCACCCGCCGCAAGACCAGCAGACCCTCTTCTTTCTTGCCCTGTTTCAGTAAGTCTTCCAGCGCATTTTCATACGTCCCGATCGCCAGCTTCTTGTTCGAATGCTCCAGCAGATGCCCAAAGCGCACTTTCTGTTCCCACGTGGGGTTGGTATACCGCGCCAGCTTCTTATAGGTCAGGCTAGCTCGCGTCGCATCCGTTGCCGCCACCTGCCGCTCAAACAACTCTCCCAGCAACCGCACCGCCTGCGGCCCCTTATTTAAAGAGAGCGACAGCTCCGCTGCCATCTGCCTCACGTTGTCGTTTTCCGGACCGCTTTCCAGGATTTGCAGGTATTCCGCCAGCGCGTCAGCCGTCTTTCCCTTCTGCAATAGTTTTTCCGCCTTTTCTACACGGCGGGCGACATCGGCTCGATTAGGATTTTCCGGCATGGGTGGTCTTCGGACAGAAAGTTCCACCTTGATTCTAGGATTGGCACCCCGCACCAGCAACGCGGTTCCCCCGCCCGGCGATTACGAAAGTCATGATCGGCTTGCTCCCCGGCTTTCCAGCCGGAAAAAGCTGCTCAGGTCCAGATTTCAGTTCCCATCCCCTTTTGTCTTTTTCCTGCCACTTAGCCACCGCCTCTGCTATACGAGTACGAGACCTCATGCCCGTACCCTTGAACCCAAGTTCCTCCAACCCTGAGTCCGGTCTCCATCACCAACTCACCGCCGGACAGATGACCATGGTCGCGGTCGGCGGCTCGATCGGCACCGGACTCCTCCTCGGCACCGCCGCCGCCATCGAACTCGCCGGTCCCGCCGTCATCCTCAGCTTTGTCCTCGCCGCCTTCATCAGTTGGACCGTTGCGCTCGCCTTAGGGGAACTCGCCAGCACCCATCCCGCCGCCGGTTCCTTCGGCGTCTACGGAGACCTCTACCTCAACCCCTGGGCTGGGTTCATTTCCCGCGCCGGCTACTGGCTCGCCATCGCCGTTTCCATCGGAGCCGAAATGGTCGCCTCCGCGACCTACATGCAGCTCTGGTTTCCGCGCCTGCCGGCCATCCTCTGGGTCTTCGCTTTTTCCGCGCTCCTTCTCGCCATCAACTTGCTCAGCGTCCACAGCTACGGACGCTTCGAATTCTGGTTTGCCATGATCAAGGTCGTGGTCATCGCAGCCTTCATCGTGCTCGGCGCCGCTCTGCTCCTCACTGGACGGGTCGCCCCTCAATACACCGCCCACGGCGGATTCTTCCCGCTCGGCCCAGCCGCTCCGCTCCTCGCCATCACTTTCGCCATCTACACTTTCGGCGGCGTGGAATTCGTAGCCGTAACCTCTGGCGAGTCCACTTCCACCACGGCCGTCGCCCGCGCCGCTCGCGCGAGTTTTCTCACCCTGGCCCTCCTTTATCTAGGAGCAATCATCATTCTGGTCGGGGTCATGCCCTGGAACCGCGCCGGCGTCACTGAAAGTCCCTTCGTCACCGTGTTCCGCTCCGTCGGACTCCCGGGGGCCGCTCACTTCATGAATTTCGTGGTCCTGACCGCCGCTCTCTCCGGAGCCAACGCCACCCTCTACATCTCCTCTCGCATGCTCTTCTCGCTAGCCCGCACCGGATGGGCTCCCCGCGCGCTTGGCCGCCTCAGCGCAAAAGGCATTCCAACCCCGGCCTTGTTCGCCTCTTCCTACGGCATCATCGTCGCCCTCGTCCTCGAACGCTGGGCCCCAGCCAAAGCCTTCGAGTACATTCTCCGCGGCGCCTTCTTCGGCATGATCCTCTCCTGGATCATTTCGCTGGCCGCCCACATCTCTTTCCGCAGCCGTCTCACGGAAGCGCAATCGTTCGAAATTCCTGCCCGCTCCCCGCTGGGCAAATGGGGATCCATTATCGGGCTAGTCGTAGTCCTCGGCTCCACCGCCAAAACCTGGTGGGACTCCCGCATCAACCTGATCGTCGGCCTGACGTTCCTGATCGCCCTGACCGTCCTCTACTTCCTCCTCCGCCAAAACACGTTACAGAACGACCACTAGATCCGCGACGCGCAGATCTCGCGGGTGGAGAGCCGGGCGCCCGCCCGGCCGCCAGACTGCTGACGGGCGAGAAGCCCGTCCCTCCACCGGCACGAAGTCCGTCATGTCCCAAATTGGGAAAGCACAGACCCAGCCCCTCCCCATTCGTTGTGCCAATTTGTATTGATAAATCTCTGATCTTTGATATGCTCAACACGTTTCGGGACCCATCTGAACGGCGGGACGAACCCGGACTTCCCCTCCTGTGCGACTTCCCAGTCGCAACTAGTCCTGGCCGCTCTGTTCCCCCGAAGCGAAGGAGCATCAGTGACTTCCACTCGAAAATTTACCGCCCTCTCAGGCAGTGAACGTCAGCCCGTCCGCGGTGCCCGCCTGATCCACAATTCGCATCCGGACCAAACCATCGAGGTCTCCATACGCATTCGTTCGAAAGCGGAGGCCAAGCGTGAAGAACTTAAGAGTGCCCTCGCAAAGCCCGGTTTCAAGCCCATGTCGCGCGCCGACTTCGAGAATGCCCACGGCGCTGATCCTGCCGATGTCAAGCAGGTCAAGAAGTTTGCCCAGGAATTCGGCTTGAAGGTCCACGAAACCGGCACCGAACTCGCCCGCCGGACCGTAATGCTCTCGGGAACCGTGAGCAATCTCCAGAAAGCGTTCAACGTGGAACTCAAAGAGTACAGCCACCCCAAGGGCAATTTCCGCGGCCGTGTCGGCGCCGTCAGCGTGCCGTCCGAGTATGCGGGAATCATCACCGGAGTGTTTGGCCTGGACAATCGGCCTCAGGCAGAACCGCATTTCAGACGCTTGCCGCAGCCGGCTGGCAAACTCCAGGCCCACACCTCCTCCACTTCGTACGATCCCAACCAAGTCGCACAAATCTATGACTACCCCGCAGGAGACGGCACCGGCCAGTGCATCGGGATTATCGAGCTGGGCGGCGGCTTTCAGCTTGACGACCTGAGCACCTATTTCGGCTCGCTCAATATCCCCACGCCGCAGGTCATCTCCGTCTCCGTCGATGGAGGCACCAATAGCCCAACCAATCCAAACAGCGCCGACGGCGAAGTGATGCTCGACATCGAAGTGGCCGGCTCCATTGCTCCGGCAGCAAAGATCGTCGTCTATTTTTCCCCGAATACCGATCAGGGCTTTCTGGACGCGATCACCACCGCCGTGCACGACAGCACCAATCAACCCTCGGTCATTTCCATAAGCTGGGGCTCCGCCGAGTCTGGCTGGACGCCTCAGGCCACGACCAACTTCGACGAGGCCTTTCAATCGGCGGCGGCCATGGGCGTAACCGTTTGCGTCGCCTCGGGTGACAGTGGTTCTTCCGATGGAGTCAATGACGGCAACAACCACGTCGATTTTCCCGCCTCCAGTTCGTTCGTACTGGGCTGTGGTGGCACCACCCTGCAAGCTTCGAATGGACAGATTGTCAACGAAACCGTCTGGAACGATCAGCCGAATGGAGGCGCGACTGGTGGCGGGGTCAGCAATGTTTTCCCGCTGCCAACCTGGCAGGAGGGTTTCGGTGTGCCGTCACCATCCGTGCAGGTTGGCGGCCGAGGCGTGCCCGACGTCTCCGGCGATGCCGACCCCAACACCGGCTATAACATTCTCGTCGATGGCGAGAGTGGTGTCTTCGGCGGCACCAGTGCGGTTGCGCCTTTATGCGCCGGACTGGTGGCTCGCATCAATCAGCGGATGGGGAAGCCGATCGGCTTCCTGAATCCACAAATCTACGCGCAAGCCGTCGAAGCCTCAGGATTCCACGACATAACCCAGGGCAACAACGGCGCCTTCAGCGCGGGTCCGGGATGGGATGCATGCACCGGACTCGGCAGTCCCGATGGAGTCAAGTTAGAAGGCGCACTTACCGGAACCCCTGCAGGAGCGGCCGGCATACATGCAGCCGCATCGGTGAAGTCCCGCAAATCCAAAGACAAGGAATCCGCAGCCTAAACCACAACCGGGGGCGAGCCGCGCTCGCCCCCATCAACGATGCTCACAGTGTACCCGGAAGGACGTTGAAGGTCCGCCGTGGGCCCCCCTGTATGTTTTGACAGTTCGCAACCCGCCAACCTCTGCGTGATGCTCGAGGGCACGGCTGCGGGCGCTCGGTCAAGATTCGGCCAGACGGGCCGCAAGCAACACCTTAAATTAAGAGCTCGGCATGGCCAAGCCGCGACTCTCGAAATGCACCAGGAGTCAAACAGCCATCCTCCACATGATGGAGGGTC
>DATDGS010000086.1:0-2427 GCA_036521955.1 Terriglobales bacterium | reverse complement strand
ATCGAGCGAGCGCTGTTGCAGTTCCTCTGATTCGAGGGCGTAGACGAGCGGGCCACCTTCATCGTCGATCCGGTCGTCCAGAATCTCCTCCATGCTTTTCCTTCTTAGAGAAGGGGTTTCATTCAGGTTGCGAATGATTTCGCCGCCCAGCGCCCACAGGTTATCGACGTGCTTCTGAATGGTCTTTGGCTGCAGGTCCGAAGCCGCCAGTGCGTCCAGGAAAGGCCGGAAGCAGGCCACCAGCTTCTCGCCCGGCGGGATGTCTTTTTCCTCCCCCATCCACGAGCGCGGCCAGCTGTTTAAATCCCGGCAGTAATGCTCCAGGTCGTGATGTGGCCGCGTGGCGGCGCGGTTTATTTTGGTAATTCCCGCCTTCGCCGGTTTTCCCTTCATGCTGCAGCTCATCACGATTCTAAATCGTTGCCACCGTTTTCCCGGCTTCGTCTACCACCAGGCCCGCTTCGGTTCCGACCACAAGAGCATCGAGATTGCCGTACGGCCCCGCAAAGGTTCGCAGGCGGTTTGTTCGCGCTGCCATCAGTCCGGACCGGGATACGATCAACTCGCCGAGCGCCGTTTCGAGTTCATCCCTCTCTGGGGCTTTCTTGTGTTTCTGCTGTATTCGATGCGGCGCGTCGATTGCCGCCGCTGCGCAGCCGTCGTCGTTGAACAAGTTCCGTGGGCCGACGGCAAACGCACCCTGACCCGCGCCTACATGCTGTTTCTGGCGCGCTGGGCGCGGAAGTTGTCATGGAAGGAAACAGCCGAAGCCTTTCGCACTTCATGGGAAAAGGTTTTCGACGCCGTCGAATACGTCGTCACCTTCGGACTGGAGCACCGGGTGCTCGGGCAGATCGACGCCATCGGCGTGGACGAGATTCAGTACGCCAAAGGGCACAAGTACCTGACGCTGGTTTATCAGATCGACCTCGGCGTCACGCGCCTGCTCTGGGTCGGCAGGGAAAGAACCATCGAATCGTTTCAGGGATTCTTCACCATGATCGGCGACGAGATCGCTTCGAAGATCGTCTTTGTCTGTTCCGACATGTGGAAGCCGTATCTGACGGTTATTCGCGAAAAGTGTTCCGAGGCGCTGCATATCCTCGACCGCTTCCATATCGTGTCGAATATGAACAAGGCGCTCGACGAAGTCCGTGCCGGAGAATCGCGCCGCATCGCCTTCGAGGGCCGCATCCCCGTGCTGAAAAAGTCGCGCTGGCTGCTGCTCAAACGCGGCGATAACCTTAAAACCGACCAGCGCTTCCGGCTGCGCGACCTGCTCCGCTACAACCTGAAGACGGTCCGCGCTTACCTTCTCAAGGAAGCGTTTCAGCAACTCTGGGATTACAACACCGCCACCTGGGCGGGAAAGTTCCTCGATGAATGGTGCCGGCAGGTGATGCGCTCCCGCATCGAACCGATGAAGAAGATCGCCCGCTCCCTGCGCGAGCACCGCGAACTGATCCTGAACTATTTCCGCGCCCAGAAACTGCTTTCCAGCGGCGTCGTCGAGGGCCTGAACAACAAAGCCAAAGTCACCATGAGAAAATCCTATGGCTTTCGTACCTTCCACTGCCTCGAACTCGCCCTGTATCACTCACTTGGCAAACTGCCCGAACCGGAATCCACCCACGATTTTTTCTGACGAATCCAAAAAAATAGATCAGCCTGGGCGCAGTGGTACGTCACGCCGCCCCGATAGCTCAGACCGCAAGGAGGTGCTAACTGTTGACCCGGCCCGATCAAATGTAGGGAATTCCGGCGCGGTCAGTCTCCGGAAGGCCCACGCTGGCGGCCCTCACAGGCCGAGTATTACGCATCAACAGTGAGCCAATGGCGTCACATGCCGATCCGATCGCATCTTCGTCCCGCATGCGAGAGGCCAGCTCTGCGCTGGTTGCGGAGAATTGCGGATTATCGAGCAGCAGCTTGATTGCGGCGGTTGCGGTCTCGACGGTATACTTGTTCCTCGGAAGGTGAAGACCCGCGCCCAACCGGTTGATTCTATACGCATTGTCGGGTTGGTCCCAGCCATAAGGCACTACTAACATCGGCCAGCCGGCGCGAAGCGCGTCGCCAGTCGTTCCAGAGCTACCTTGGTGGATGATTTCGGACGCCCTTGGGAATAAGTGCGAGTAGGTAATGTACGGCATCATCAGGACATCACCGGCATCTTCCTCACAACTCGCAATCGTTCCGACTAGCAAGGCTTGGAGGTGCAGATATTTTGCCACCTTTGCGCTGATACCGTAAAAGTCTCGCGGATTGTGAACTGCCGTAGAACCCTGCGTGAACATCAGGGGAGGACTTCCGGCTGACAGGAATCTATCCAGCCGGCCAGGAGCCTCGACATCCGGGAAATTCCACAGGTGAAGAAATCCCGCCTGAAGCGTCTATTCTGGCCAGTCGCGCTGTTTTGGAGCGAAC
>DATDGS010000085.1:0-9580 GCA_036521955.1 Terriglobales bacterium | reverse complement strand
TCCCACCGGTCTCAAACCGAACCGCCGACTCATCTCATCGCTCGCCCTCAAACCCGGCAAGATATTGCCGCGATGGAACTACACCATTGCACCCAATCTGTGAGAATCTATGGAAGTTAATTTTGCGTGGACCCTAAGGTTCGAGAAGGCCGCAGGCGAGCCACTTGTGACGCTCACCCCGTCTCCGAAGCTGGCTCATCTTATAAAGAGAAGCCGGGACTTGGTGGCCGCCGGAGCCGATGTCGGGGACGAGTGATGCTGGCAATCGAGGTCGAACTGCTCGCCGGACGGTACGCCGCGACCCAGCACAACGACCGTTCCCGCGCAGAATGGCCTCCCCACCCGGCGCGTTTCTTTTCGGCGTTGGTGGCGGCGCTTCACGATCGAGATCCAGTCGACGCTGCTGAACGCGAGGCACTGCTCTGGCTTGAGCAGCAGGGAGTTCCGCTTGTCGATGTTGATCTCAACGTGAATGAAACTACCGGGCGGCGTGAAGTCCGTTCGGTCTTTGTACCGGTCAACGACGTGGCCATCTGGGGTGATCCGGAACGTAAGCTGCGCGACTTACGCAGCAAACTCGCGCGGCTCGAAGGGCAAGAACAGACCAGCGAAGTTGTCGCCAAGATGAAGAAGGCCAGTGAAGTTGTAGAGAAAGAGAGTCAGAACCTTCAAGGCATCGGACTTCTCCCCGAGCGACGCAACCGTCAGGAACGCACCTTTCCGGTCATCATCCCGGAGCGGACATCATTTGCCTTTATGTGGCTCGAAGCCGAGCCGGCAGATCATGTGAACGCGCTGCGGCGGCTGTGCGATCGCGTGACGCGGCTCGGGCACTCGTCATCGCTCGTTCGATGCGCGATTATCGAAAGGTCGATCAAGCCCACGCTGGTGCCCCAAGAGCGCGGAGAACACGTCCTCCGGATAGTCGGGCCAGGGCAACTCGAACGACTCGAAAGAGCCTACGTACGCCACCAGGCCATCGAGGCGCGCGTACTTCCCGCTCGCCCTCAGCGATATGGCGAGCCTGTCGATAAAGGCTTCGAACTGCCACGAAGCGTCTTCACTGAAGATTTGGATCGTCTTCGAACGGGTCGGCGGCCGCCGACCGCTCGCCTCTCGTGGGAGTGATCTCGCCGTAGCGCTCCGCCGCGCGCTGATTGAGGTCCATGGCAACGAAGACCTGCCGACGATGCTCTCGGGGCACGACGCGAACGGCGAGCGATCGATCCGGCCGCATATTGCGTTCGTGCCGCTTCCCTGGGTTGGTCACGACTTCGCCGACGGCTCGGTGCAGGGGCTCTCGATTGTCCTACCACGCTCAATTCCGGCGAAGGATCGGGAGCGGCTCCTGCGTTTGATCGCCAAGTGGGAAGCCGAACGCGGAGACGCTAGCGACGATTACGCCGTCGAACTGGGTACGCCAACCGATCTTGGGCGACCGATAGAAGTGCGGCTCCGGCGCATAGAGGTGCCAAGCAAGACCACGCTGAACGCAGCGCGATGGTGCAAACCTTCGCGCAACTTCGTCACTGCTACGCCGATCGCGCTCGACCGTCATCCGGGCAACCTGCGCAGCAACGTCGAACACGCCGCCCACAAAGCGGCCGAGGAGGCGGAGCGTTCTATCGCGGACGCGTGCGAGCGGATCGGGCTGCCACGACCATCGAGTGTTTCGATCTCGCTTGCGCCGCTTCTGCCTGGCGCGCAGCACGTTCGGCAGTTCGTTCCGTGGCCTCCGCAGCCTAACCGGGCACGGCGCGCGCGCGTCCACGCCAAAATCGAATTTCTCGAGAAGGTCTTCGGACCGGTGCTGCTTGGAGCCGGCCGCTACTTCGGACTCGGGCTCTGCTTGCCGATTACCGACTCCAAGGCAGGTAACGAGGGAAGAACCTCATGAGCCTGTCCGTAGACGATTTCGAGGCTTTCCATCAGGCGGTTCACAGTGGCCGGAAGCCTTTCGATTGGCAGGATCGACTCCTTCGGCAAATCGTTAGTGAGCGCGCTTGGCCACGTGTTCTTGACCTTCCGACTGGTTCGGGCAAGACGACGTGCATTGACATAGCCCTGTTCGCCTTAGCACTCGACAGTTCCACTCCACCGCGCGAGCGGTGGTGCCCACGCCGTATCGCAATGGTCGTGGACCGGCGTGTTGTCGTCGACCAGGCGGCGGAACGCGGGCATAAGTTGCTTAACGCACTCACGACGTCAAGCGCCCATGAGGTGATCGCTGTGCGGGAGGCGCTTGCTTCCCTCGCTGGACCGGATGACGAACCGCTTGGCGTGTTCACGCTGCGAGGCGGCATCCCAAAAGACGACGGCTGGGCGAGGACGCCAGATCAGCCGCTCGTAATCGCATCGACCGTCGATCAAGTTGGCTCGCGGCTGCTGATACAAGGTTATGGTGTTTCCCCAGGGATGCGGCCAGTGCACGCTGGACTGGCAGGCAACGATATGCTCATCCTGCTTGACGAGGTACATCTTTCCCAGCCCTTCAAGCAGACACTGGAGCGGCTTGGTAGGCTGCGTGAACGCTATAGGGGAAACGGGTTACCTCAGCGGTTCCAGTTTGCATTCCTGTCCGCAACGCCGGGGGATGCCGAGGGAGCGCGGTTTGAGCTATCGCCCGCGGAACTCGCGCCTGAGTGCCTGCTCGGGCCGAGACTCTACGCGAAAAAGCCCACGCGCATCGTGGAGGTATCAGGACGGGAAGACCTCGCGAAACGCGTCGCCAGCGAAGCTAAGAGCCTGACAGGAATGCACGATGTTGTCGCAGCCGTTGTGAATCGGGTCGATACAGCCCTTTCGGTGTTCAGCGAGTTGAAGGAGATGATGACCGGCGAAGCGGACGTGATCCTCGTCACGGGACGAATGCGACCACTCGATCGCGATGACGTGCTCGCCGTCTACAAACCCCTAATCACCGCGGGCATGCGTACCCGGTCGGGCGCGGAAGGCAAGCTCGTCGTCGTCGGTACGCAGTGCATTGAAGCGGGTGCTGATTTCGACTTCGATGCGATGGTCACTGAGTCGGCTAGCTTTGACAGCCTGCGTCAACGCTTCGGGCGCGTTAACCGGCTTGGCGAGTACAAGGACGGGGAGGGCGACAGCAAGGCGGAGGGTGTGATCGCCCATGATGAGGCTGCCGAGATTCCGAAGCGGGACAAGAGCGGGAAGGTCGTACGAAAAGGTGGGCAAGTGGTTATGGTCAAAGGTGATCCCATCTACGGGGATACGATCATAAAGACCATCAAATGGCTCCAGATGCAGGGGGACAAAGCGAAGGGCAGAAAATCCAAGGCATCCCAAACCATGGCCGGTGCTGGCGCAAGAGTCGATTTTGGGAGCCGTGCGCTCCTCGACGCGCCGGGGGAGTTGCTGTCACCAAAGGAGAGCGCTCCGACACTCCTGCCCGCGTATCTTGATCTCTGGTCCCAAACCGCCCCGGAACCTTTCACAGTTCCCGAACCGGGGCTGTTCTTACATGGCCCCCGCAGCGGGCCCGATGATGTGCAAATAATCTGGCGGACCGACCTTGATGATTCGCTGTTCGAATCGGAGTCAACATCCGTCCTTGTGTCCGCAGTCGCGGCGGTCCGACCTTCGTCCCTAGAAGCGATCTCCCTGCCCTTCGTCGCCGCGCGGCGCTGGCTTGCGCAAACGACGCGGGTGATTGCGGGCACAGCCGACCTCGAAGCGAGCGACGAAGCGCAACGCGACACTGATTCAATCTCAGGCGGGCGCCGAGCTTTGCGCTGGCGCGGTGATAAGAGCGAGATTGTAGATGCATCGCAGGTCCGTCCGGGGGATACGCTGATTGTTCCGAGTAGCTACGGCGGTATCGATTCGGCGAGTAGATGCTTCGATCCGGTTTCGACGCAGGAAGTGCCAGACCTCGCTGAGCGGGCATCGCTGATGGCGCGCGGCCGACCACTGTTGCGTCTACATCCCCGCGTGCTGCTTCGTCTCGATTTGAGCGTGGATCGCGAAGACCCGAGAGCCGCACGCCGGGAGTTGGCGGCTCGATCGGGTGATCTGAGCGGATGGAAACGGATCTGGGCAGAGCGCCTCGGAAGAGGCCGAAGAACGTATTCAGTTCCGCTCGAAAACGGCGAAGACGAAGGATGGCTCGTCATTTCAGGTGGGCGCGTGAAACTGCAAGAGCTACGAAATGCATTGGGGCCGGAAGGGTGGATTCAAACATCGATCGAACAAGGAACCGAGACGACCACCGAAGATGAAGATTCCCCATATGTTGGTTCCGAGGTCACACTCGATGACCACACTACGCACGTCGAAGAGCGTGTGCGGGGATACGCCTACCGACTTGGGTTTTCGGATGATCTCGTTGGGGACCTGTCGCTCGCCGCACGGTTTCACGATATTGGGAAAGCAGACCGGCGTTTTCAGTGCATGTTGAGAGGTGGAAGCCAGATCAACTACTATCGCGACGAGGGCAGAATGCTCGCCAAGTCGGGGATACCTGCCGGCAGCAAGGCCGAACGCCAAAGGGCGCAGAGGCTGAGCGGCTATCCACAAGGAGCGCGGCACGAAGTGCAGTCGGTGGCGATGATGCAAGCCGCGATCGAACAGGTTGCGGCGAAGGCCTACGATCTCGATCTGGTGATGCATCTTGTGGCGAGCCACCACGGACACTGCCGTCCGTTCGCTCCGGTAGTTAAAGATTCCCAGCCCGTAGACATCTCGTTCGAGAAGCACGACGGAGGGACATTCGGCACGCTTGCCTTTGGAGCGGTGACGTCAGCCCACGAACTGCACCAGTTGGACAGCGTGCTTGCGGATCGTTTCTGGTCGATGATTGCCAAGTACGGATGGCTGGAACTCTGCTGGTTGGAGACAATCCTTCGGCTTGCCGATCATCGAGCGAGCGAAAGCGAAGTAGGAGACTGAGCAGTGGAACCCCTAAAACTGCTCGGACTTGATGGATCTCATTTATTTGGTTTCCTTGCGACCTTCGGGCTTATGCGGCTTCTCCATCAAGCTTCGTTGCGAGACCGTAACTTCGGACCGCGGCTCTATTTTGACCCGGGCGACTATTGTGGCGTACTCGCGGGAGTCCCCTCTGTCGAGTTTCTCGAAAAGGCCGTTTGTAAGCAGATGCTGGGCCTTCGGTATCGCTTAACAACTGATTTCCGTAGGCTGGAACGACCGGCGGACCTTACTCAGGAGATGGTGGACGAGATCGCTCAGTCGAATAACAGGCGCACGCTGGACGAATTGGCCGGACTCGGATGCAACGTTGGCGGAGAGGCGTACGAGTCTACCCTTTGTGCCGCCAATGGCGCAGGCCACCAGAACCTGGTTCTTTCAATGCGCGATGTTCTCGCGCTCCTCAAACAGCATCGCCATCTGCTGCCTGCTGCGATAACTCGCGCTTGGACACTTCAGTTTGAACCCACGCCTCAGGATCGCAAGCAATTCAGCCTCGGCAATAGGAAGCCGACACTCCGGCTGGACCCGGCAGATGAACGACTATATGCTCTTCGGTTAGACAATCCGGTATCGAATGAGGCATCTTACCGGACCGAACTTGGCGCGCAGGCTCTTGCGGCTGCCGCCTTTGGTGGTCTTCCGGTAGTGCCACGACAGCGCCATCCAGTGACTGTCGGTTCGGAGCGTAAAGGAACGAAGACCTTCTTCTATTGGGGACTCTGGAGCGTGCCCGCCAGCTACCCGGCGATACGCAGTTACCTCGCGACCGGCATGCGTAATCCGGTGGATGCGCGTGCAAGAGGATTTTTCGCCGCCTTTCGGGTCGCACGCGTCACCGGAGCCAAGGGAAAGCTTTCGTTCGCCCCGACGGAACCTTGGTGGTGAGCAACGATGTGCGGCCGTTTCGCCTTTCGCGTTTACTTTCCGCCACGTGAGTCGAGAACGAGAGGCAGTCGGATTGCGGAGGTGATATTCCGCAATACCGATCAGCATCAGTGCTCTCTAGGCTAACTAAGCTGATTTCAGCAGGATTTCGAACGACACCATTGCCGTACCGCCCTACAAGATCGCTAACAATCGTCGCCATCCCGGAGTCGCGCGGACTACTCCCGGATAGGTCGCCTACCGTTTACCTGAACGGCCTAACCGCGGTGCACGTGACCCTGCGGTTCAAGGAGTACATAGAAGCGCCCGGCCCATTGGTTATCGGAGCAGGCCGGCACTGCGGATTTGGTCTTATGGCCCATCTGGACTAAGCCCGAGGAGGCGGCATGCGAACTTCCTACCTAATCTGCTATGACATCTGCGATGACAAACGCTTGCGGAAGGTCTTTCAGATCATGCGCGGATTTGGAGACCATTTGCAGTATTCGGTTTTCGAGTGTCAGCTCACCGCGATGGATCTGGCGCGGTGCCGGGCGGAGCTGGCCAAGGTCATTCATCACACCGAAGACCAGGTGCTGTTCGTGAATCTGGGACCAGCCGAGGGCAGGGGCGACCGCGTGATCACGGCTCTTGGCAAACCGTACACAGCGCTGGATGCGTCTTGCATCATCGTTTGAGACAACTATGGGCGCACTGCCGAACCCGCTTCCAAACGCCGAGATCGAGCAAAAGCGAAACCTGCCTGACTATATGCCCGCGCGGATGGTCAACGAATTCGCGTACTGCCCGCGGCTGTTCTTTTACGAGTGGGTCGAGGGTTTGTTTGCGGAAAGCGTAGACACCGTCGAAGGCAAGAACCAGCATAGGAGGGTCGATGAGAGGTCCACTGAGCTGCCAGAAGCTGGCGAATTAACCGAATCGATTCACGCCCGGTCCGTCACGCTTTCGAGCGAGCGGCTCAGGGTCATCGCCAAGATGGACCTAGTAGAGGCGGAAGCTGGCTCCTTCACGCCGGTCGACTATAAGCATGGGCGTCCCCGCGAAGGACCGAACGGCCTGGAACTATGGCCCGCGGACAAGGCGCAACTCGCGGCTCAGGGAATCATTCTTCGGGAAAACGGGTATCGTTGCGACGAAGGGATTGTCTACTATCGCAAGACTGGTCAGCGGGTCCGGGTGACGCTGGATGGTGACCTGGTCACCAGCACTGAGGCGCTGATTCAGGATGCATGGATCACCGCCAAGCGCGGGCAGATCCCGCCACCGCTGGTGGACTCGCCGAAGTGCCCCGGTTGTTCGCTGGTCGCCATCTGCCTCCCGGACGAGGCGCTGCGGGCGGGTGTAGAGGAGGACGGAGCCGGTAAGCAACTCAGCCTATTCGAAGCAATGCCGCGCAAGCGCATCAAGGGAGAAGTCCGGCCACTGATCACGCCACGCAGCGAGCTGCGGCCGCTTTATCTCAACTCGCAAGGCCTGCGGGTTGGAAAATCGGGCGCCGTGCTCCAAGTGCGTGAAAAGGACGCGCTCGTCCAGGAGGTTCGGATCGGGGAGATCTGCCAAGTTAGCCTGATGGGGAACGTGCAAATTTCCATGCAGGCCGTGCAAGCCCTTTGCGAAGCAGAGGTGCCAATCTGCTACTTTTCGATGGGCGGTTGGTTCTATGGAATCACGACCGGCCTCAATGAGAAGAACGTCTTCCTGCGCCGCAACCAGTTCCGATTCGCCGAACAAGACTACTTTGCCCGCTCTCTCGCCAGACGCCTTGTGGCGGGAAAAATTAGAAATCAGCGGACACTGTTGCAACGAAACCACGTAGAACCAGATCGCAACACGCTCGCGGGGTTGAAGGAGATGGCAGAGCGGGCGGAAGGGGCGGATTCTCTCAAGGAACTGCTCGGTATCGAGGGAAATGCGGCGCGGCTCTATTTCGGCGACTTCGCCGGAATGATCAAGACGGACGACGGCGAACACCCCGCAGAGTTCGGTTTTGATTTCGAGGGACGGAACCGCCGGCCAACACGCGATCCGGTGAACGCGCTGCTCTCGCTGGGTTACAGCTTGCTTGCAAAGGATCTGACGGTGGCCTGCTATGCGGTAGGGTTCGATCCGTACATCGGCTATTATCATCAACCGCGCTTCGGCAGGCCAGCACTAGCATTGGATCTGATGGAGCCGTTCCGTCCACTCATCGCGGATTCAGCCGTGCTGACGGCCGTCAATACCGGGATGGTCACGACACGCGATTTCGTTCGAGTTGGCGGATCAGTTGCACTGTCGGCCTCGGGCCGAAAGGGATTTTTCCGCGCATATGAACTACGGATGGACTCCCTGATTACGCATCCGCTCTTCGATTACCGCGTGAGCTACAGGCGGCTACTGGAGATTCAAGCCCGGTTGTTGGCGCGGGTTCTGGAGGGAGAGATTGGGGAGTTTCCCGTGTTTATTACGCGTTGAGCGCCACGCGAGTGGTGGGGCGGTGTCGAAAACAAGCCAGGCGCTCGCAAATGGAACTCCTTGTAGGAAAATGAGTTATACGGCTAGCGAAGTCGGAATGACCAGCGGACGATGAGGAACCCGCGAGGGACTCGCGTAAGGCTGCAAAGGTCCTTGAAAACTGAATATGATGGCGGGGGGGCTATTTCCGCGATCAACTGATCGCGGCCCCATTGAAGCTTGAACATCTCTTGCCCCTCGGCCGGCCCGACGACCATTTCCGCGATCAACTGATCGCGGCCCCATTGAAGCTTGAATTGCAACCCCATTCTGAATCTTTATTCCACATTTCCGCGATCAACTGATCGCGGCCCCATTGAAGCCAGATGTGGGGACAGGTGCGCACGCGCACGAGAGCACATTTCCGCGATCAACTGATCGCGGCCCCATTGAAGCAACAGTGCTTATAGCGGTGCGCTCAGCTCCAGCGGCGAGATTTCCGCGATCAACTGATCGCGGCCCCATTGAAGCCCGTCCTCGCCGAGCGTCTGCTGGTTAACAGTCCGCTATTTCCGCGATCAACCGATCGCGGCCCCATTGAAGCTTCCCTTTACCCGCTTTCTTGCGGGCGCTTTTCTTCATTTCCGCGATCAACTGATCGCGGCCCCATTGAAGCTATCCCAACTTCGGTGGAACGCCCACGGTGGTTAATATTTCCGCAACCAAGTGACCTCGTTTCAGTCACTTCGCGCCAGAACACCACCGGGGCAAGATCGCGTTTCTTGGGGAGCTCTGCGTCTTTGCGAGACAGAAAAAGAATTTCACGCGAGGACGCAAAGAACGCCAAGAAAATCTTACGGTCCGTTGATTCACACAATGCGACCTTCGTACACGGAGGGCGGGCTTGAGCCCGCGCGAGCGAGCGCACAGCGAATGCGTTGTGCGCGTCAAGAAATAGCACGGCGAATGCGTTGTGCGCGGGGTCGGCGGATTCACTACCCCCGCCCTTCCCTTTCTCCCGCCCCATCAAACACTTAGCGTTTCATTCCGCATAGGTAAGCGTCACTCCGCCGCTATAGTCCAGACAGAGTGGGGGCCAACTCCCGCTCTAATCAGCCCCGCCCGTGAGGGCGGGGGTTAAGGAGAACTCTCAATGACCGAAGCCCAACTAACCGCCAACCGCGAAAACGCCCAGCTATCCTCCGGGCCACGCACGCAAGCTGGGAAAAAGCGTTCCTCCCTCAACGCCTTCCGCCACGGACTCACCGGCCAAATCATCATGCACACCCTGGAAGACGAGCAAGCCTTCAAG
>DATDGS010000084.1:0-2775 GCA_036521955.1 Terriglobales bacterium | reverse complement strand
GCCTTCACCAAACAGTGTGTAAGTGCCGTGGTCGCGCTTCATGTCCTTCACGTGTAAGTTGGTGATCTTGGCGTGGTGCGCTTTGATGAATGCAACCGCATCGTAGTTAGCGGCCGTGAAGTGGCCTATGTCCAGATTGACTCCGTTGTACTTGCCATAGGCCATCAGTGTGTCATAGCTCTCGAGCGTCGCGGTCTGATTGGGATCGTTTGTAGCGTCGTGGCCGTGATAGCCCACCAGCAGTTTGTGACTGTCGGCGATGGGAGCGATCCGCTTGGCCATGCTGAGAGTCGTGCTGGTGCTGATGGCTTTGACGCCGAGACCCTCGGCCATCGAGAACCCGTATTCGATGTCACTGCTGTCCAACTTAGCGGGCTAACTTGCTGGCCGTCCTAGCGGCAGCGGCAGCGGCGAGAGGCTGAGTCCCTGATACGCTGGATTGGGTTCCAGTCAAGAACCAATTCAACCTCTCAGGAGACTCAACCTAATGAAAGTATGCAGCATCTTTTCGCAGGTATTGAAGCTTTTTTCGCGCGGGGAGTTCGAAAAGGCGGTCAAGGAGCACAAAGCGGAACGCCATGCGCGCGGTTTCACCAGTTGGGGCCAGTTCATGGCCATGCTGTTTTGCCAGTTGGGGCGAGCGCATTCGTTGCGCGAGATTTGCGGCGGCCTGGCGTGTTGCGAAGGGCAGTTGAAGCATCTGGGCGTGCCGGTGGCGCCGAAGAAGTCGACCTTGGCCTACGCCAATGAGAATCGGCCATGGGAACTGTACCAGACCATATTCGAGCAGACGCTGGGGAAATGCCAGGAGTTGGTCCGCAGCCAGGGCGGGCGGAAGAAGTTCCGCTTCAAGAACAAGCTGATGAGCCTGGACGGAAGCATCATCGACCTGTCGGTGCGGATGTTCGACTGGGCCAAATACCGGCGGACGAAGGGCGCGATCAAACTGCACCTGCTGCTGGACCATGACGGCTACCTGCCGTCGTTCGCGGTGGTGACGGAGGGCAAGAAAAGCGAGATCGAGGTGGCGCGTACGCTACGGTTTGCGCCGGGCACGATCCTGGCCATCGACCGTGGCTACGTGGACTATGAATGGTTTCGGGAACTGACGGCCGAAGAGGTGTACTTCGTGACGCGGATGAAGGAAGGGGCGGTCTACGAGGTGAAGAAAGAACTGCAGGAGCCGCACAACAGCAACGTGGTGAGCGACCAGATCATCAGCTTCCCCCGGTTGGCGCGAGAGGGAGAAGATCCCATGCTGTTTCGGCGAGTGGAGATTTGGGATGAAGAGAAGCAGGAATCCATCGTATTCCTCTCAAACCTGCTAGCGTTTGGGGCGACCACCATTGCGGCCATCTACAAGGACCGCTGGCAAGTGGAATTGTTTTTTAAGGCGCTGAAACAAACATTGAAGATCAAGACGTTTGTCGGGACCAGCGCCAATGCGGTGCGGACCCAGGTGTGGACGGCGCTGATCGCGATGCTGGTGCTGAAGTACCTGCAGTTGAAATCAACGTTCTCCTGGTCGCTTTCGACGTTGGCGGCGCTGCTGCGGCAACAACTGTTCTTCTACCGGGAGCTGTGGGCGTGGCTGGATGATCCGTTTCAGGCGCCGCCGGCGCTGGCCGGGGTCCACGACGATGCGCAGCAACTCGCGATCTGGTGGTAGCCGGCAGTTGGACAGCAGGAAATGGAGCAGAAATGATCGAGACTGATTATAGGAGGTATGTGATCGAGTAATTCGGACAGCAGTTATGAAAGCACCGGAGCGCACTTACACGGCGATGGCCGACGCGGTCACACGTCCGCCTCCGCTCAACCCAGGACGATCTGCAACGTTTTCAACGGGCGAGAAGCGCTAAAACTCGTAATTGGGACGCGAATGAGCACCGATGGAAACTCGGTGAGCGCTTTCACGCTCGAGTTCCACGATTGCTTATCGACTTCCTGCATGAACGGCCTTCCCGTCAAATGAGGGTTCTGCTGTAGCCAGTAGTCGGACACGGCGACCTGGTCGGGAAATGTAGCGGCGGCCAGTATCTGAGCCACCAGTGCGTCCGGGTACAGTGCGATCGGAGCCACTAATGCCTGCAGTTCGCCCGCGCTCATCGGTGCGCCGTCATAGGCTCCGCCGGCGTCGGTGTCCGGAACCGTGTCTTGATACCCGTACGATGAGGCGGCGATCAGAACCAGGCTAAGTCCCGCCGCCAGTGCTTTCTTTATGTCGTTCATCATTTTGTCTACTCCAATGCGGCGCCTTCGCGCCGCGAGCTTACGGAACGGGCTGCGCTTCGGGAAAGATCCACTTGCCGCTCAGGATCTCGGCGCCGGATTGACCAGAGCACGAACCGAGGTGAAGACATAGCGCGTCCCGATCTGCTCCCTGGTGAACGCGTAGTCGCCGGCGGCGTAGACCACTTCGGGGACGTAGTGATCTTCATCGATAACGATCATCGATCCGAACCGCTTGCCGGCTTCGGGCAGCGTGACCGTCACCGGCCCCGCATCCAGGTCGAACACCGCGTGCGAGTAGAGGGTGTCCCGGTTGGGGCGCACAGCGTCGATGTCGATCGACGGCAGCTCACGGAATTGCCAGAACTTGCCCAGCGCCCCCATTTTGACGAATTGTCCAAAGTGATTGTCCATTTCCGCGCGGTTGAAGTTGTCAGCTGTGACCAGCAATGCCAGACCTTTCGTTACTGAGCCCGCGCGATGTCCCGCAACCGCCATGTCTTGTCAAAGAGCGGTTTCTCGGGACCATAGAAGCGGAAGAGC
>DATDGS010000083.1:0-3579 GCA_036521955.1 Terriglobales bacterium | reverse complement strand
TCGTCCTCCCTACGTTCAGCGGCAGGCAAGACCGTGGGAGAAGCCGAAGATATTCCGTTCTTCTTCACATTGATTCCTGTTCTCGCCCTGCTCAGTAATTAGGACCAGGAGAACTGTCTCATCAATATTGGCACGGAGGGGCGGTTGAGGCGAATTTAGTTAGCGGGTGGATTGGCGACGATGTACCCGCCCGAGTTGCTGACGTAGACAGCTCGAAAAACTCCTAGCGGAAGAATTCCATCCTCTGAGGCATCACTCCAAGGCGCGATTAAGAACGAGTTCGTTCGGAAGTCGCGGCCGGCGATCTGAATTCGTAGCCCAGACCCACTCCGTACGGTTGCGGAGCCATTTGCAGTTCGAATCCTCGATGAGGCGGGCGTTGTCGATGTGCCGGCGCGGAAAAGGACCAAAGTGTCGGTACCTGAGTCAAGCACCAGGTTCCCAACGTTGGTCACAAGTGTGAGGCGGCCGTCGATCCGGCCGGTAGGGATGTGGTCACCTGCGGGCGCACGCGGGCCAAAGATGAGGGTCCGGCTCTTGAGGTCGATCAGGTAGTCGAAGTGCGCCAGGAATTCCTGGCCCAGCACACCCTGCACGTCGCTCGAAAGCGTGTGGACGCCACTGAGGTCGGTCAACAGAAACTCCTGATCGGTGGCGCGAGCGCTGCCGAGCCGCACCTCTCCCACACGGGTTCCGGGAACAACCCTCGCGCCGGCGACTGTGGCAAGTTCGGTGCGAAACGTGGGACTTAACCCGAGCTGCTGAGCCACGGCCACATCTACTTGATTGGTTTGGGCTCCGGTATCGAAGAGGAAACGGAATGGCCCCCGGGCGTTCAGGTAGACGCCGGTCGCGATCGGACGGCCCTTTAGAACGGTCAACTCAATGACGGCCGGCCGGTTGTCGGGATCTGCCTTGCAAGCGGTGGCTGTAGAACACATCATGACGAAACGGAGCGTTCGAGAGGTTTGCATGGGGCCAACGCGCTGAAGCGATCGGGCTGCGCGCGGTGTGAACGTTCCTTATCGGCATTGTGAAGGCAAGTTCTTAGTCTCTCGTTTTTGTTAAAGCGCACAACGCATTCGCTGCGCGCTTGGCGTCCTCTCTACGCCAATCCACAACTAGCCCACGGGTTCCAGCGAGCCGTCGCGGCGATTGCTGCTCCCAGCCGCGCGAACTCCTGCGCGCCCCGTACGCGTTCGGTCCACGCGTGCACCTCGGACCGGCTTTGGCCTGCAAATTCGATTCCCCCGCTGGAATCCAAAAAATCTCGGATTTCCTCCCGACTGAGCTGCTCGGCATTCTGCATTTGTAGTTCCATCCGGCCGCAGCATGCTTGCCTCGCTCCTCCCAGTTTCATGCTCATCTTGCATTGGAAACCAGTCCGATTTCATGCTCATCTTGGATTGGATAATTCTGCACCGATTTCGGCAATCCGGACATCGCAAAAAATGCGGGAGGTCTCGGAGGCGTGGGCCTGAGAGTCCACAAGCCCGATGAACTCTGCCGACTTTACGCAAAGCGCCAGAGGGGGGCAGGATGCCAACTCCAGTCGAACTCGACCGAAAATCGATAGAAGAAATCCCCAACGCACATCTCGAAGGCCAGACATGGAGCATCGGAAGCTATCTCGCATCGAGACTCGAAGAGATCGGGGTGAAACACCACTTTGCTGTTGCCGGCGACTACAATCTGGCTTTACTCGACCAGCTCCTCCTCAACAAGAACATTCAGCAGGTCTACTGCTGCAATGAGCTGAACTGTTCTTTCTCCGCGGAAGGATACGCCCGGGCCAACGGCGTCGCCGCATGCGTGGTTACTTTCAGCGTAGGATCGATCACGGCGTTCGACGGACTAGCCGGGGCTTATGCCGAAGAACTCCCCGTGATCCTGATTTCGGGCGCTCCCAATTCAAACGATTTTGGAGACAACCACCTGGTGCATCACGCGCTCGGCACACTCGACCTTCAATATCCTCTGGACTTCGCCAGGCGCATCACGTGCGAGGCCGTTGCCATCACTCATCCCGAGGAGGCTCCCCACCTGATTGATAAGGCCATTCGGGCGGCGCTGCGAAAGAAGAAACCGGTCTATATCGAAATCCCGTGTAATCTCGCCTCGGCGCAGTGCTCAAAGCCAAAGCCCGTCGACTGGTTTGAGACGCCGAAGAGCGACCCGGCCTCGCTCAAAGCGGCGGTGCGGGAGGCGGCACAATTCCTGGAAAATGCGGTGAGACCAGTGATGCTCGCCGGTCCGAAACTAAGGTCGCACGGCGGTATTGAGGCATTCCGTCGCCTCGCTGAGGCGGTCGGCTGTGGTGTCGCGGTGATGCCGAGCGCCAAGAGCTTCTTCCCGGAGCAGCACCGGCAGTACATCGGCATCTATCTCGGCGCGGCCGGCAGCCCAGGCTCCGCAGACGTAGTCGATTCGTCGGATGCAGTTTTCGCCGCCGGACCGCTGTTCACCGACTACACGACAACGGGCTGGACGGCGCAGCCGTCCGAGAACCGCCTGATCCAGGTGGATCCGCACCGCGTTCGCGTGGGAGCGACAACCTTTAACGATGTTTATCTGGCAGAGTTTCTGAGCGCTCTGGCGAAGGTGGTAAAGCCTAAACCGAAAACGCTCGTTGAGTTCGATAGAACCAAGGTCCAGGTTGCTTCGCCGCCGGCCGCCGATCCCGGTGCTCCGCTGACTCGCGCGGAGATGTGCCGTCAGATTCAGGGAGTGATCGACAGAAATACGACGCTGATCGTCGAGACCGGAGATTCCTGGTTCAACGGCCTCAACATGAATCTTCCAGACGCCGCGAAATTTGAAATCGAGATGCAATGGGGGCACATCGGCTGGTCTGTGCCTGCAACGTTTGGGTACGCCGTAAAAGGCGGGGACCGCCGCATCGTTCTGATGGTCGGCGACGGATCGTTTCAACTCACAGCGCAGGAAGTTTGCCAGATGATTCGGTTGAATCTGCCGGTCCTCATCTTCCTGGTGAACAATCGCGGCTACACCATCGAAGTTGAGATCCACGATGGCCCCTACAACAACGTCAAAAATTGGGACTATTCGGGCTTAATGAAAGTGTTCAACGCCGAGGACGGTCATGGCGTCGGTCTCCGCGCGACCAACGGCGGAGAACTCGCGGCCGCCATCGAAAAAGCCAGGGCTCACACCGGAGGACCGGTGATGATAGAGTGCACCATCGACCGGGATGATTGCACCCGGCAGCTCCTCGAATGGGGATCGCGAGTCGCCATCGCCAATGCCCGGCCGCAGCAGCGAGCGTGAGAGCGACTAGGCCAGATACTAAGAGGCCACCGATGCCATCTCTACCCGAAGTTTCTGTTTTCTGTTTTCTGTGTAACCGTTCACGTGGTCGTGGATCGTAGTGGAAGCAGGGAAGGTGCAGTAACCTGACGGCGGTGGCAGCGGACGGCATCCGTGAGGTAACCCAAGACATGGCGCCTCTGCCGCTTGCACGTCTGCGCGATAGTGAGTAAGCGCGCAGTGGCGATTTCGCCGTTGCGGCTACGGTTGCCGAAGCTGATCTTGCGCCACTGCACGGCAGTGCGCAGAGTA
>DATDGS010000082.1:0-14061 GCA_036521955.1 Terriglobales bacterium | reverse complement strand
TAAGCTATGAGCAAACCATTCGAAGTCGGGGCGTATGCGAACCAGCGCTTGAACCTCGTGGCGAATGGGAAGGCTCACGGACGAGATGCCAAGGCTTCAAACCGGACCTGGGAAATTCGGCCGTCCGGCATTATAGGGGGGCCTTCGAAAACGTGGCCATGGCGGAAATGAGAACCCAACTCGCAATCGAAAGAGCGGGCTTGGTAACCCTTCACCTGCAGCCGGCGCGTCGGAGCTCTATCCCAATCACAATGCCAGAATCGGCTCGTCACTGGGTGGTTGGTCTGCAGCTCGGAAGCTGAGCCGTTACCTGAGTCATTCATCCGGCGACAGGAAATTCACCGCGTTGTAACCTGCCTCTTAACGCCGGGAATTATGCTTTTGAAGGGGGTGTGTGTCACACTCTGGATTGATGCCGGTTGCGTCCAGCAGAGCGGATCGGGCATCCAACCAAGCGAGGCAGTTTTGTCTATGAGCACCGCCTTGAATACTCCTCCCCCTGAGCCCTTGCATTCGGGTCTGGTGCGGCGCACGGTGGAAGCCTGTGAACTTGCGCGCCAGGCTGCTGCTATCGCGGCCGAGGGAATTGCCACCGGATCGATGTCGCGGCTGAACGCCATCCGGCAGTGCGAGAAAGAACTCGATGCCATTGACCTGGAAGTGGACAACGGCGTGACCACCACCATCACCCGCGTTCCCGAGGCCGAAACCCGGCAACTGCTGGCTTGCATGAAAGTGATGATCGGATTGGAGCGCATCGGGGATCTGCTCTTAAGTTTTGCCACCAGCGCGCAAGCTGCGGGAGGCCGTCTCGACTCGCAGGATACGCGCGACTTGACGCAGATGGCTACGATTCTGGAGAAAATGCTGGCCGATGTCGGGCTGTCTTTTTCGCAGCACGATGTCAAGAAAGCCATTGATGTGCTCCGCGCCGATGCCGAGATGGACCGCTTGCGCAATATTATTTTCCTGCGTCATATCGAGAATCCGGAGAACGTCACGCACCACTCCAGCTTGCAGGTTATCTTCATGACGCAGTCTCTGGAACGGGCCGGAGACCATGCCAAGAACCTGGCGGAAGAAGTGTGCCACTTTGTCAGCGGACGCAGCATACGGCATCTGCTCATGTCGTACGACAAGCCGAAGGAACAGATGTTTATCGAATGGCTGCGGCACAAGGACGACAAATCGTAGTGACGCCGGTCCATGTGGAGCGCCCGGCTCCACACTGGCAAACCTTCGAATCCCCTCGAATCCCCGCGCGCTCTTGACAGCCAGAGTCTCCAAGGCGAGACTCGATTTAGTCCTGTTCGCCATGCAGCAATCCGCCCAACCCGAAGATCTTTTCCCGTCCGCGAAGGCGCAGGAAGGGGGGACGGATCGGTCTTCCGGCATGGGTAGGGTTGGATCTGCCGGCGATCGCTCCGATGGCAGCCCATTGCTTGAAGAAACGGAATTGGACACCGCTCTCCAATTGTTGGTGGAGCGCGCGCAGTACATCACCGGCGCGACCGGAACTGCCCTTGCCTTACCCCAGGGCGAGGAGATGGTTTGCCGGGCCAGCTCTGGTTCTTCAGCGCCGGCGATCGGGGCGCGCTTGCAGGTTCGTTCCGGACTGACGGGCGAGAGCATTTCGCGCCGGCAGTTGCTGCGCTGCGACAACGCGGAAGCCGATCCGCGGGTGAATCTGGAAGCTTGCCGGGCGCTGGGCATTGCGTCCATCGTCGTTTTGCCATTGCTGCGGCGTAACGGGGAAGTTCGCGGGCTGTTTGAGCTATTTTCCGATCACCCTTACGCTTTCGAAGAGCGCGATCTGATTGCACTCGAACGCATGGCCGACCTTACCTTGACGGCCCTCGATCTGGCCGAGCAACGGAGGAACTCTGCGCCAGTACCAACGCCAAGGCTCGAACCCGACAGGGCCGTCGAATCTCCCGTGGCCAGCCGCGCGCCGCTAGCTTCCGCGGTTCCGCTGGACATTTTCCGGACGGACACTCCCCGGGTGGACACTCCCGCGAGTGTTCCCCCGACCCCAGAGATCGCCGAGGCCGCAGTCGTAGCCGGCGAGCCGAGCATAACTTTAACTTCGTCGCCGACGGCGTCGGTGCCGGCAACAGGGGCTGTGCCAGCGCTCGCTCCGGTTCCTGAGGCCATGCTCCGGGTGCAGAAATGCGCTTCCTGCGGATTCCCCGTTTCCGAGGGGAGGACGCTCTGCCTCGATTGTGAGCGAAAGGATAGCGAGAAGAAAAAGTCCGAGGAAAAGCAGCGTGAGAGGGAGCAGCGTGAGAACGAGCAACCAGAAAGAGAACAGCGAAAGAAAGAACAACGCGAGATGATGCAGCACGGGCCGGAGCAGGATACGTCGTCCGCCTCCGAGGCGCCGTTTCAGGATGAGTTCGTGCCCGCCTTCCTCGCAAACGCAGCGCCAGTATCGGAATCGTGGCTGGCGAACCACGTCAATCTGTTGGCGATCGTTGTCCTTATCGTGGGCATTCTGGTCGCCGTCGTTGTGTTCCGATAACCATCTTTGCACCCGGAGGTGCCCGTTCTCCTTGACAAGTTGGCGGTGGAACCCATAATCTGCGCTTAATCGCTCGTTCAAACACACAGGTGCCAAGCATGAAAAATGTGTACGAAGTCTTACGCCAGAAGGAACTTGAACTGACCAGGCTGGAGAAGGAAGTTGAAGCCTTGCGCGTCGCCGCCCCGCTACTTTCGGAGGAAAAGGAGTCGTTGGCTGAAGCGCCCAAGCCGAGTTTAGCGGCCAACGCGCCACCGCAGCCAGTGCGGATTCCGCCGGTGGTTGCCGCCCAGGGTGCAACCGCCCCGCGCGTCGCGGGCTGGGAAGACGCGGCGAAGCGCTGGCCATAGACCAGCCTGTTCGTTGCGGTAGCGACGGGGTCTGCCCCGTCTGCTCGTCATTGGAATTGAAATAGCCCGGGATCGAGAATCGGTCCCGGGCTATTATTTTGTCTTAGTTAACCGGAGGTTATATGCCGGCTCCGTCTCGCCTACCTCTGTTCGTGCTTCCAGCCGTTGCCGTGTTGTTTGCTCAGACTGTGAGACCTGCGCCGAACGCGAACAATATGCAAACGCCAGTGATAGATTCGAAGCCAGTGCCAAACCAACCGACGCCAACCGTCTTCCCGGCTGGTGAAGGCGATCGTTGGATGCTACTTGGCAAAAAACCGCTCATCTTCAAGGTCGACCCTGTCACGGTTGGGTCGGACACGCTCATGGTCGGTACAGAGGAGATGCCACCGGGGAATAAAATTCCGGCACACAAGCATCTCTATGAAGATGAAGTCTTGTTTGTGCACGTGCGGTGCGAGTTACCATGACGGGTCGTCAATACGACGCGGGAACGGGAGCTACAGTATTTGTTCCACACGGAAACTGGATAGGAATCGAGAATGATTCCAGTGAGCCCGCGATGATTCTGTTTTTCTTCAACCAGCCTGCATTTGAGCAATGCCTGCCGCCCTGTCCTCGCGTCCGGGTGAAGCGTTCACCATGCCCCCACCGGAGAAAATGGCGGTGGTCGAAAAGAAGTCTCATCAGGTGATGAAGGACCGACAGGGGAAGCTGGACGGAGTTCCGTGATGATGAGAGTTTCGTTCCTTGATGATCGAAATCGTCCCCGCGAGGAAACCGGCCAGCTCTCTCCCCGAAAACATTTTCAGTTTTGAGCCGTGAAGGCCAGTGCCAATAGCGTCTTCTGCTCAACTTCGTGCGCTTTTGCCGAACCTGTAGCCGGGCTCGCACTCGCGGAACGCTTTACCGAATGCACAGGCCGGTCATTTGCTATGTACCTGAGGCGCGGCAACATGTAGAAAAGCGCGCCCATGTTGGCCGGTTCTTCCTGCACCCACACAATATCCCGCGCGTTGGGGTGGCGCGCGAATTCCGCCGACAACTCCGCCTCCGGGAACGGATACATCTGGTCGAGGAAGACGATGGCGGTGCTGAAATCCTTGCGCTTCTGGCGCTCGGTGCGCAGTTCGTGGCCAATCTTGCCGGTGCAGAGCAGGATCCGTTTGGCATCTTGGGCTTCGGTGTCCGGAATGACGGGCAGAAACTTCTGATGTGTCAGGTCTTCCAGCGGAGACAGGGCATCGGGATGGCGCAGCATGCTCTTCGGGGTGAACACGATCAGCGGCTTCCGCCACTTGCGCAGCGCCTGCCGCCGCAGCAGGTGGAAATACTGGCCGGCATTCGAGGGTTGACAAATCTGAATATTATCGCGCGCCGCAAGTTGCAAGAAGCGCTCGATGCGGGCACTCGAATGCTCTGGACCCTGGCCTTCATAGCCGTGGGGCAACAACAGCACCAGGCCTGACAGCAGATTCCATTTGTCCTCACCGGCACACACGAACTGATCGATCACCGCCTGCGCAACGTTGGCAAAATCGCCAAACTGTGCTTCCCACAAAACCAGCGCCTCGGGATAATCGCGGCTGTAGCCGTATTCAAAGCCCATTACTCCGGCTTCGGAGAGCGGCGAGTTGTAGATGTCGCACGCGGCTTGTCCTGGCGCAATGTGGCGTAGGGCAACGTACTCTGTCTCATCCTCAACATCCAGCAGCACCGAGTGCCGCTGATTGAAGGTTGCTCGCCGTGAGTCCTGACCGCTGAGGCGCACCGGAATCCCCTGCTTCACCAGACTCGCAAAAGCCAGCGCCTCCGCCATGCCGTAGTCGACCGGTTTGTTGCCCGCCCCCATTTCCTGCCGCTGTTCCAGCAACTTCTTCACCTTGGGATGGATGTGGAAACCCTCCGGATAAGTGCTCAAACGCTCGGTGAGTTCCGCCAACTCTTCTCGCGCGATGCCTGTGGGCTGTTCGTATTCCGGTTTATAACGGCCGCCGAAGTAGTCTTTCCAGTAGTTTGGAAGATCGCGCATTCGCGGCTTTTTGGTGACTTGCGTCGCGTTTTTCTGTGCGGCTTCATACTCACCCTTGACCATCCCCACTCGCGCGGCAACATTGTCATCCTCAACGCCGATTTGTTTCGCGTAGATCTGATACAAGGGCGGATGCTGTTTGATGGCCTTATACATCAGCGGTTGCGTCACGGTGGGATCATCCACTTCGCTGTGCCCATGTCGCCGGTAGCCGATCAGGTCTACGACCACGTCGGTGCCGAATTGATAGCGGTACTCGGCTGCGATGCGCGCGATCCGCATAACCACATCGACGTCTTCACCGTTCACGTGAAAGATGGGAATCGCCTGCCGGCGCGCCAGTTGTGCCGAGAAGCGCGAGGAATGCTCTTCGCGGGCATTGGTGGTGAACCCGATCAGATTGTTGACGATTACGTGGATGGTCCCGCCCACGGTGTAGCCGCCCAGGTCGGCATAGTTCAGCGTTTCGGCTGTGATGCCTTGGCCCGCGAACGCGGCATCGCCATGCACCAGCAGCGGCAGATACTTTGCCTTGCCTCCTTCGCCAGCGCGGTCCTGCTTGGCGCGGGTGCGTCCTACGGTTACAGGATTCACCGCTTCGAGGTGGCTGGGATTCGACACCAGGTGGATATGAATCTTGTTGCCGCGCTTGGTAACATATTCGCCGGTCGCGCCCATGTGGTATTTCACGTCGCCTGATCCCAATACGCTGCGTGGATCCACGTCTTCAAATTCCGCGAACACCTGCTCGGCGGGGCGATTTGCCACGTGAATGATGACATTCAGGCGCCCCCGATGACTCATACCCATCACCAGTTCCACCGCGCCGCGCTCGCCGGCTACCTCCAGAACCTCATCCACCGCCGGCAACAAAGAGGTGTTGCCTTCGAGGGAGAAACGCTTGTTGCCGAGATAGCGCTGCTGCAGCGTCTGCTCGAATAGGTCGGCGCGCATCAGCAAGTCGAGGGCGCGTTCGCGATCGACCGCAGCGGGCTCGTCCTCCATCCGTTCCTGAATCCAGCGTCGCCGCTCGAGATCGGCGAGGTGCATGAACTCGACGCCTACGCTGCCGCAATAAATGCGCCGCGCTTCCCGTGCCCACTCGTTATCGATCTGCAAATCGGGATGGGGTTGCGGCGGCAGCAGGCCGAGAGGGTTCAGTTCGGCCTCGAGGTATCCAAACTGCCGGAACAGCCCAAACGCCCGTTCCCGTTCGTAGTTTTGAGTGATGGCGGAAGCAGCACTCCTGCTGGCATTGCGAGTTGAAGTAGGCATATAAGGTCTTCTATAGAATAACGGATGATCTGCTCCGCGTGGCCGATTCAGCCAGAAGAAGTCATCCGATGGAGAGACGGGCGCTTCGCCCGTCCGTGGGGCGGGGACGCCAGGCCCTCCCCAATCAGCCTTGCCAGTGCCAGACAGGCTGCTGTGCCGTCGCTGACTGCAAGGTGAGCCCGTCGCAGGTTCTGAGTTGTCATCCTGAGCGAAGCGAAGGACCTATGCATTCCGGCAGTGCGAGCCAAATACACAGGTCCTTCCCTCCGCTCAGGATGACAAGGTATATGATGGCAAAATCTCAATTGGAGGCAACCCCCGGTGGCCAGTGGAATCGTTGACGTATCCAGCCGCTACTCCGTGCCTGAAACCTTGGCTCGGCTTCAGACGATTCTCAAAGAAAAGGCCGTGACCGTGTTTGCTCTTATCGACCACAGCGGTGAGGCCGAGAAGGTTGGCCTCAAAATGCGTCCGACGCAGTTGCTGATCTTCGGCAGTCCGAAAGGTGGTACGCCTTTGATGGTCGCCGAGCCGAGGCTGGCTATCGATCTTCCGCTGAAAGCACTGGCGTGGCAAGACGAGCAAGGCCAGGTGTGGCTCTCCTACAATTCGCCGGAATACCTGCAGCAGCGCCACGGATTTCCCGCCGACCTGTTGAAGAATATCGCGGGAATCGCTGCGCTGATTCAGAAGGCTGTGGAATAATAGCGCGCTGGACTTGGCTATTCAGGCATGCCCGATAATCCTAACCCCAATCGCGCCCGCGATCACTTGGCCAACGAACGCACGTTTCTGGCATGGGTGCGAACCGGGGTCGCGACCATCGTGTTCGGGTTCGCCATCGGGCGCTTTTCGATCGCATTGCGCGAATTCATGCGGGTGCAGGGATACAACTCCGCCACTCCCGGCCTCACAACCTGGCTGGGCATTATTTCGACGGTCGGTGGAGTGCTTCTGATTCTTGCCGGTCTCAGGCGCTACCGTGAGACGAAGATGCAACTTGATACAAACACCTTCGAGCCTGCCGGATTCGTGATCGACCTCGTCTCCTACTTGCTTGGCCTTTTTGGATTGGTGCTGGCGGGCTATCTCGCGTACATCGCGATATTTAACAAGTGATCGCCTGACATGACTTCGAACCGGTGGAGTGTCTTGACCCATGGCGAATGAAGAGGAAAAAGAAGCGGCAGGCCGCGCGGCCTCGAAGTTGGTGCGTGACGGCGACGTGGTTGGTTTAGGCACCGGCTCAACCGCGTATTTCGCAGTCGTCGCTCTGGGAGAGCGCGTGAAGGCGGGACTGAAGATCATCGGAATCCCAACTTCGGTGCAGACCGCCGACCTGGCGCGCGCAGTTGGCATTCAGCTGACTACGTTCGACGAACATCCTGAGATCGATATCACCATCGATGGCACCGACGAGGTCGATCCCAAGCTGAACCTTATTAAGGGCGGCGGCGGGGCGCTGCTGCGCGAGAAGGTGGTCGCGTCGGCGTCCAAAAAGATGGTCGTGGTAGCGGACTCGGGAAAGATTGTTTCCGTGCTCGGCAAGTTTCCTTTGCCGGTCGAGATAATTGCGTTCGCGCGAACCGTGGTGGAGAAGAAGATTGTGGCGCTTGGGGCGGTGTCCAAATTGCGCATGAAGCCCGACGGCAGCACTTACTTGACCGACAATGGCAATCCGATTCTCGATTGCAGCTTTGGGAAGATCGCAGATGCACCGGCGCTGGCGCTTGCCCTGAGCAACGTTCCCGGCATTGTCGAACACGGGCTGTTTATAGGGTTGGCGAGCGTAGCGTTAGTGGGGCGCGGAGGACGGGTAGAAGAAATGCGATCCTAGTACCTGCTAAGTTTACAGATGTTGATGCCCCGAGCTCATGAACCTTCTTGTACTCTCCGTTTTATGAGGTAGCCCTCGGCGGAATACGCGTCGAAGACCGCCAGACTACTTCCAAATTCGATGGATCGTTCTTTTTATGGCCTGCGCAGGCGCTCCTTCTAATGCCAGTGCTTCAATCGATAGCGTCTCATTCCTCCGGGCCACATGTTCCACGGCGGCTATCAGTTCCCCGCAACCGTCAAATGTCCAGCCATCGAAGGGGCAGTGCAGAAAAGAGTAGTAGTGAGCGCTATTGCATCGCCAGTATGCCTTCCTCATCAGATAAAATCCCTTGGGTCCCTAGTCGAGCAAAGCCCGACAGCGCTTTCGTCTGCTCAAGCGACAACCTCCTGCAGCGCCGCCAGCAGCCGTTCCACTTCCTCCGTCGTGTTGTAGTGGGCGAGGCCTATGCGGAGAAATCCTCCCAGGCGCTCGACATCCAATTGTTCGGCCAGGTTCAGGGCATAGTAGTTTCCGTCCCAGGTGAAGAAGCCGCGCTCGCCGAGCTTCGTCGCCAGCTCGAGAGGTGTATGCCCTTCCACGCGGACCCCGAACGTCGCGCACCTCTCCTCGAAACGCCGCGGGTCACTGATGCCGTAGAGCTTCAATCCAGGAATCGCGAGCAGCCCGGCGATCATCTTTTCCATCATCTTGCGCTCGTGCAAATGGATTGCTTCGTGCGCGGCGAGAATCGCGGCGCGGCGGGTTGTGACTGCGGGCTTCGCACGACCTTGCTGTAGAGGCAGGGCTTGCCGGGTCTCAGACGGGGCAAGCCCCGTCTCTACCCGTCGTCCCAACTCTTCCCAGTAATCCACGCAGGCTTCGATTCCCGCGATGCATTCGTGGTTGAGCGTGCCCCATTCCCAACAGTTCGGGATGTTGTCGGTGTTCGGACGGACTTTATACGGATGCACCGTCTTCAGCTGCTCGCGCTTGCCATAAAGCACGCCCATGTGCGGACCGAAAAATTTGTAGGTCGAGCAGACCAGGAAATCGCAGTCGAGGGCGCGTACGTCAATCGGTCCGTGGGGAGCGTAGTGGACCGCATCGATGTAGCTCAGCGCTCCCGCTTGCCGCGCCAGTCGCACCACTTCAGCCACGTTGTTGATCGTACCTACGGCATTCGATGCGTAGCCAACAGCTACCAGCCGGGCGCGACTTCCAATTTTGGCCGCCAGGTCTTGCATGTCGAGCGTGCAATCTTCTTCGTTGAATTTCACGGCGCGGATGACCACGCCTTTTTCCTCCAGCGCCTTCCAAGGAGAAAAGTTCGCGTCGTGGTCGAGCAGCGTTAGCACGATCTCGTCGCCGGGCCCGAGTTTGCGTCCGAGGGCGCGGCTCATGGAGTAAGTCAGCGTCGTCATGTTCGGTCCGAACACGATTTCATCGGCATCGCAATTCAGAAAATCGCCCATCGCCGACCGCGCTTCCGCGATCATGCGGTCGGTGTTGTGGCTGGTGCGGTAAGCGCCACCGGTGTTTGCGTTGTTGCGTGACAAGTAGTCGGCGATGGCCTCGATCAGCCGCCGCGGCACCTGCGTCCCTCCCGGACCGTCCAAAAAAACGGCAGGATGTCCATTGACGATTTGCGCGAGCGCTGGGAACTGCGAGCGAACCCAGGCAAGGTCGAGTGCTGTGGATGAAGATGACATCTGTTCGGCGATGGGCATAGCAGATATTCTAATGCGGGCCCGCGGCCGCGTCGCGATTTCACTGGCTACGATTTTGGTCTGCGCATGGAGCCCGGGTGCTGTGCCGGGTTCAGGCAACGCGTTCGGGTGGATTGGATTGCTTGATTTTTCCTTTATTGGCGGCATCCAGCCGGATGCGCGTGACTCGCGCTGTTTCCTGTAGCAAGTCGTCGGTGGCGCGGGTTCCGTCTCCAGCCATCACCGAACCTGCAGCGAGGGCAAAGCGCAATGCGTCCGCTTGGTCGTCAAAATACAAAATCACTTGTCCCGACATAGGTACTTCTCCCTGAGTCTGGCTTCGCTTGGGCTCACAGTGAACCGAGCACATGAGTGAAGATCAGATTAAGACGCAGGTGGCGCTGCAAACAAACGTGCCTGTGGCAACTGCGATTGCAACAATTGTCGGAGAATGCCGGCGCCGGTGATAGTGCTTTTGTTGGTTCTAACCTGGGTCTACTGCAGTCTGGCGTATTCGGCTTGGGCTTCGTGGAGGAGCGGGACGTCGCGGTCGGCGTCTTTCCAGGCGGCGAGAAAGTTTTGATAGGCGATGCGAGCCTTGGGAGTATCGCCCTGCTTCTTAAACAGCCGGCCCGACTCCAGTTGCGCGGCGGCGAACACTACGTCGGGGTGCTGGTGGGATTTGAAGTCCAGAACCTCCTGGAAATCCTGCTGCGCTTCAGGGTAACGTCCAGCTTGCTCATAGGCCAGGCCTCGTACGTAGAAAACGCCGGCGTTGGCGCGAGCATACAGGGCCGCGGTGTTAAGGAAATCAATGGCCTTGGCCGGATCAGCCTTAGTGGCATTGGCGGGCCGCAGGGCGACGATCGCACGAATCACGGGGACGGTCACGTTCACTGCCATGCTATCGTTCGGATGGGAGCGCTGGATTTCGTCGGCCAATGCGATCGCTTTCTGATCCTGGCGCATAATCGCGAACGTCGTAGCCGCACTCCCCATCGCAGAAACAGTTCGGGATAGGCGGAGCGCGTCCGTGGCCTCACTGTTGGCTTCGGCGTGATTTCCGACCACAGCCTCGAATACGGCAAGCTGCGCTTCCATTTCGGCTCGGCCTTGCAGGTGCAGACGATCGAACGCCTCTTCGGCTTGGCGCGCGAAGTCTCGCGTCTGGCGTACTTGCCCACGAACGGCGGCCATGCCTACGCGAAGTCCGAGAGCGCCCAACGCCCCATGGGGATCCACGGAGGCTTTCTGCAGTTCCTTCTCGATGTCAGCGTCCTTGGCTTCGGCCCAGTCTAATGAAGCCAGCACCAGATGCAAGCCCTCGGGCGCCCCCTTGCGCTGGAATGCGGCATCGATGGTAGCGCGTGCTTCCTCGACCCTATTCAGCCCGCAGTAAGCCTCGGCGACCTGCCCATAGCCGGCGAACATGTCTGGGTCGAGTTCCACCGCGCGCTTGGCGTTCTCCAACCCGTTGTCGAATTGTCCAAGTTCGTTATAGATGACCGCGAGATTGTTGTAGGGAGTGGCATCGCGTGGGTAGGTTTGGCGATAAAGTTCGTAGGCGGTAATGCCCTTATCGAGTTGGCCGCTGTCGGCATAATAATGCGACATGATGTAGAGCTTCTCGCGCTCACTGGCGCGATCACGAAGTTCAAAAGCCTTCTGCCGGTTTTGCTCCGACAACTCGGTTTGCTGCAGGTTGCTGTAGGCGGTGCCGAGGCGGGCATAGGCCATCGCGAAATTAGGATCAAGCTCGATTGCCTGCTGATAGTTCGGAATCGCACCCAGATCGTCACCCATGCTGTGCTTGGCATCGCCCACGGTCAAGGCCTTTAGCGCGTCGAGTGACGACGTCGTAGCCATGGAGAGCGACATGTCGTATTTCTGCACTGTGCCCAGCGACTCGCCGAGCTGAGCCCGCAGCTTTGTACCCGCGCCGTGCAACGCGTTCAGCACATCTTCTTTGCGCTCGGCTTGCGCCTGCTGGCGTCCAAGCGAATCGCCGGACGAGACGTTGGTCGCTTCCAAAGTAATTACATACTGGCCTCCGACGCTATCAATGCTGCCGTTCAGCATGGCCTTGATACCGTCGCGCAGGCAGATTTCGCGGCCGACGTCGGTGGTGATCCGGTCGTCTGGGCTGCGGCCCATGAACTGCAGTGTCTGACGGATTTTCTGTTCAGGGAAGACGTTCAGATATGGAGACTGCCCGAGATCGACGACCAGCGCCTTCTTGAGCGCACCGTCGAAGACGGGGTCGGCGGTTGTGTTTACGAAATCGGTGATCAGGATCGAATCCTTTTCGGTGAGCGCGTGGCCGCGCTTGAGAAACACTAAGCCAATGCCGGTGGCGACCAGCGCGACGATCAGAGCCGGGATCAGCCACAAGGGCAGCTTTCGGATTCTGTCTGGCACCGCGGGGCGACGGATGGAAGAGCCAGAAGAAGTTGCAGCCGAGATCGTGCCCGATTCGGAGTCGCGTTTCAGGCGCTTCAAGTCGGAGCGCACGTCGGCGGCGCTTTGGTAGCGCAGGTCGCGGTCCTTTTCGAGCAACTTATTCAGGATTTGCTCGAAATGCGGCGGCAAGTCAGGATTGAGGCGAATGGCTGGGGCCGGGGGACGATTCAGGATTGCGTCGAAAATAACGGCGGACGTATCACCGCGGAACGGCACCGCGCCGGTGGCCATCTCATAGAGCACGGCGCCAAAACTGAACAGGTCAGAACGGGGGTCGAGATCCTTGCCGCGCGCTTGCTCCGGAGACATGTAGCCGACGGTGCCGACGGTCGATCCCGGGCTGGTGAGGAACGGTTCGTCCACGGTGGCGGCGGAACCAAGGGTGGCGGCGGAATGGAGGGAAGGATTGAAGGTGCGCTTGGCCAATCCGAAATCGAGAATTTTCGCCTGGTGGCGGCTGGTCACGAAAATGTTGTCGGGTTTGATGTCGCGGTGGATGATCCCTTTGGCATGGGCGGCGTCGAGAGCGTCGGCGATCTGAATGCCGAGATCGAGCAATTGCTCGAGGTCTATCGGTTGGCTCGGGGACCGGCGGTGGATACGGCTCTTGAGCGTCTCGCCTTCGATTAGTTCCATGGCGATGAAGTGGCGTCCAGCGTCTTCGCCAACCTCGTAGATAGTGCAGATATTAGGGTGGTTCAGAGCGGAAGCCGCGCGCGCTTCACGCTGAAAACGGTCGAGCGCGACAGGATCTTTTTCCGTCTCGGGAGGCAGGAACTTGAGCGCGACGTGGCGGCCCAAGTTGATATCCTCGGCTTCATAGACCACGCCCATCCCTCCGCCGCCCAACGGTGAGATGAAGCGGTAGTGGGAGACGGTCTGGCCGATAATGGTCTGGCCGATCATTCCGCGGAACACTCCTGGCAGAGAGTTACTCATGAGGCCGAGCATTCTGGCAAGTCAAACCTGCGGGCCCTTCTGCTTATACGATGCGGCGAAGCGACAAGTTCAAGGTTCTTTTTCATCGGTACCTATTTATTTTCTATGGCTTAAGAGATTTATGTCCGGGCTTCGCCGGGTGGCGGAGCAGCGGCCGAGGTCACCAATCCTGGTTACGGAAGTTTCGCCCTAAATATTCGAACGCTTTCCTGCCCGCCCGGCGCCTGCTATCAATGAGTGTTCACGTGTATTTTGTGCCTGGGAATGGCAAGCCCGGCTTCCGGGGCAGGAGTGCGTCCGAAATGAAAACTCGCCCTCAATCCTGGAGGGACATGAGCGCCGCGCCGCGCCTTTTTATCGCCGTGGTCGTGCTCTGTGGGATGACGGTCCTGACCTATTCGGTGCTGCACGGCCGGAGCCAGAATCCGCTCAAATTTTTCTGTTATCTGGTAATTGCATTAGCCGCTTCGCGGCTCAAAGTGAACCTGCCTGGCATCACCGGGACGATGTCGGTCAACTTTCTATTTCTGCTGCTGGGTGTGCTGGAACTGAGCTTGTCGGAAGCCATGGCTCTGGGCTGCGCGGCGGTGGTGGTGCAGTGCTTCGACCGGGACCGTCCGATTCCGATTCAAGTCGCCTTCAACGTCTGCTCGACCGCTTTGGCGATCGCGGTGACCTTCGTGGCGTATCGCGTCTCCTTCTTGCATCGCCTCGTAAAGAATCCGGCTACCCTGCTGTTTCTGGCGGCGTCAGTTTACTTCGTGGCCAATACACTTCCGGTGGCGGCCGTCATTTCGTTGACGGAACGAAGGTCGCTCCGCAAGATCTGGTCGGAGTGCTACTTCTGGAGCTTCCCCTACTACCTGGTGGGTGCGGGCGTGGCCGGCATGATGAGCTGGCTGCACGGCTTTACCGACTGGCAGACATCGTTGTTGACGCTCCCGGTGGTGTACTTGATC
>DATDGS010000081.1:0-3983 GCA_036521955.1 Terriglobales bacterium | reverse complement strand
GTGTGCGCGCCGCGGCCTTCAGCGGTTGCGGTGCAGTTTCGGCCGGATCGCGCCGCGCATCGCCTCGGCCTCACGAGCATTCGAGGCGCCGACGGACTTTTGTCACCCGCTATATAAAAAAACGCGCGCGCGAGGGAACCGGCATCAGCCGCGGCATGATCGGCGTTCTGTTCCGCCGGTATGCCACCAACGCCGGCCTGGCAGCCGAGCTGCGTCACGAGCAGGCATCGCTTGGAGTTGGCGGTCAGGATGACGCTCCTGGCTCCGAGTATGCGCCGCCAAACCAGCCTTACCCGCGTTGCGGGTCGCTAGAGTCCTTGCCTTAAGAAATATAATTCGAATGAGTCAAATTTAGTATGAGTCAAGTTTAGGCAACCAGTCGCTGGTCCTCGCAGCATGCGTCGATTTCAGTGCAGAGCCGGTCGAATGCTGTCCGCAATGCAGATTCGGCTGGGGGCGCTTGCGGCATGATCTCGGCAAGTCTGGGGCGCAACAGGCGAGCGTAAGTTCTGGAGAAGAACGGCGCGATGCGCAAGCCGGCCGATGTGAGTTCATATCGATGGCTTTGCGGAATACGCCTGATAACACCGTGCAGTCGGAGACGCCGAAGGTCGTATGTCATTCTTCCGATGGAGTAGTTGGCTGGGTCGAGGCCCAGCAGTTGCGCAAGTAGTACGCGCATTTCCTGATTGGTGAATCCACGCAGTTGGAGACTGAATACAACCAAGACGGCGAAGAGCGCTTGCACGCGCTTGTCGCCGAACCGCAAAGCCGAAGCTCTTTGACCGTCGATCTCGGCAGGATGGACAACTTGATCGAAGGCATCCTCGCCGATCGAGCAATCGTGGGAAATTTTCTGGACGTCGAGTAGACGCCGGTTGGCTTGGAAGCCGATCTGCCGCAGCGCGGGCAGGTTCTTCAGTAGCTTGCCGACACCGAAGTCGCGGGTATTGTTGATGGTGGTTTCGGTGCGCAGGGCGCGCCCTTCCTTGTGATACTGCTTGATTCGGGTGTTCTTGTAATCGATATGAAGGGACGGAATCACTCCGTCCGTAATGACGCGGGTGCGGAAGCGGCCGGGCGTCGTTTTGTTCACGCGGCGGTCAAAGATCAGCTGCACCTGACTGGGCCTGCCGATGTCCAGGTTCTCTCGGATCACCTCTTCAAAGAAAACGCGGCCGGTGACCGGCCGGTCCAACACTTGCGTCAGCGAAAACTCTGCCTGCAAAATTGAAATCTGGTAGCGATATCCCGCTTTACGATCCCTGACCTCATAGGGATGGGGCAGCAATCGCAGCCACTTTCTCAATAAAGCATCGATCTTTTCCGCGCTCAGTCCATCACAAATGGCTTGCAGCCGTTTCGGATCGTCACAACTGAGAACCCCATTGTCGAGAGCCTCGAATCCGATGCCCTTCTGCGCCAGTTGCCGTTTGGCGTATTCGTGCCTGTTGAGGCACAGCTTGGCATTGTAGGGAAAATACGTGCTGAACTTCAGAAAGAACGGCCCAAAATCGCGGTCCACGCAATAGATGTAAAACTGGTTCACCATCGCCGTGGATCGCACCAGCCACGGATACGTGGCCCCGGTCTTCTCGTTCCTCCGTCGCTCGGTCCGAAACACCGGCATCTTCTCCTGCGCTTTGCCGATGAACACCACCCCTTCCATCTTGTGAAATTTCTTTCGCTGCTCGGCGGCAACGTCATCCTTGCGCTGGCCCTTGCGGAACTGAATGACGGGAATCTTCTCTTGCCGCGCAAACGCCTCCAAGGCCGCCACGAATGCCTTGCTGATCGGATCCATCAGCGCGCTGGAGGCGAACTGGTGACCGCGATGAAATCGAAAGAAACAGGCCACCCCTTCCTCGCGCTGCAGTCCCGGAATGTACACGTTTAAGTACATCCGGTCGATTCCTTCCACTTCCAGGGTGACGTGCTCGGCCAGCACCTCGGCGACACTTCGCGGTATCATCATTTCGGCTCCGGTACGACTCCGATCCTTCGGGATCGTCTGCCGCTTCGGCGGCCTAAATCGTTGGCGAGAGCTGCTTGCAGTTCTCCACTGTCGACCGGAGCCATCTATCCGATTATGCGCGATCCTCAGACACGCCGGAAATACACCTTGTCGGTCTGAGGCGGAGCCTCGCTAGCTATATTCCGGCAAGGCGGGCCTCGCGCATCGATCCAATTAGCCCAACTTCGGTATACCACCGAATAGTGGTGTTCTCGAAAACGGCCTTCGCCGCAAGGCAAGTCCCGCGTTTTCACTGAACAAATCCGGTAATTGGGCAAAATAGTGACTAAAACTATTTGGCGTTATTTAGCCACTAAGGCAGCTTCTACACCAATGTTTATTGATTTCTTAATTCATTTACTCTTGACCTGCGTCCCCGGTTCGTGGCCTAATTAGTGTCTAAGCGGCATGTATATTCGCAAAGCCTCGCGGGTCTACAATGGCAAAACCTATTTCAACTATCTCCTCGTCGAAAGCGTCCTCACCCCAGATGGTCCCCGCCAGAAAGTCGTCTGCTCGCTCGGCGATCTCAGCCCACGCCCCAGACATGAGTGGCTTGCCTTAGCGCACAGACTGCAGTCCGCTCTCAGCGGACAAGAAGAGTTATTTCCCTCTCCCACTGCCGCGTCGGCGTTGGCTCCACTGCTCGCCAAAGTCAAAGCGCCGGCTGCCCCGAGTCTGTCGGAAGCACCCGGCAAAGACAAGGAACTGTTCCCCGTGCGGATCGACGGCGTGCGGTGCGAGCAGTCGCGCGAAGCTGGCCCGGTGCATGTGGGGTATCAGTTTTGGCAACGTTTAGGGCTGGATAAGATTCTCCAGAGCGCAGGCCTGAGCGAAGGCGCGCGACGCTTGACGCTGGCAATGACCCTGAACCGGCTGATTTACCCCGCCAGCGAGTTGGCCATGCCGGAGTGGATTCGCGCCACCGCGCTGCCCGATATCTTAGACGTAGACTTCGACCGATTAAATGAAGACGCACTCTACCGCAACTTGGATAAGTTGCACACACATCGCGTGGCGATCGAGTCGGCGCTGGCCGAACGCGAGCGGAATTTATTCGCGCTGGATCAAACGATTTTTCTCTACGATGTGACTTCGACGTATTTCGAAGGCCGCGCCATGAGTAACCCCAAAGCTAAACGAGGGTACTCACGGGACCATCGGGGCGATTGCAAGCAAGTGCTGGTGGGCTTGTCGGTCAACCGGGATGGATTCCCGCTGGCCCATGAAGTGTTCGCCGGCAACCGGCACGACTCCACCACATTGGAAGACATGTTAGGAGCGCTGGATAAACGCGTGGGGCTGCGGCCCGAGCAGACGATCGTGGTTGACCGCGGGATGGCCGGTGCGAAGAACATCGCTCAGATCCGCGCGCGCCATCTGCATTATCTGGTGGCGGAGCCTTACGCCGAGCGCATCGAGTGGAGCGAGGAGTTTCAGAACGACGACGGCTTTGTGGCGGTGGAGCGGGAGCCGTCGCCGCGGAATCCGGGACAGCACAAGTCGACGATCCAAGTGAAGATACGGCGCGCGGAGAACGCGACACACGTGCTGTGTGTGAGCAGTGAGCGGAAACAAAAGGACAGGGCGATTCGGGAGCTACACGAGAAGCGGCTGCTGGCGGACCTGGAGAAACTGAAGAAGCGAGTGACGAAGGGCAAAGGGAAAGGAACTAAGCCAGCGGAGGTGCGCGAATCGATAGGGCGCTTGAAAGAGCGTTACCCGCGAGTGGCTCGCTATTACCGGATGGAGTATGACGAAGAGAAAAAGACTTTCGCCTACTTATTAGAGGAAAGCAAGCGGACGGCGGCGGAGAAACTCGATGGAAGTTACTTACTCAAGACTGATCGCGAGGATCTGAGCGCGGAGGAGGCCTGGCGCATTTATACCTTGCTGACGCGGGCCGAGGCGGCGTTCCGGACACTGAAATCGCCCTTGGCGGAGCGGCCGATCTTCCATCACAAAGAGT
>DATDGS010000080.1:0-17103 GCA_036521955.1 Terriglobales bacterium | reverse complement strand
AGGGCGTGGTAGGTCAGGCAGTTGGCAAGGATAGGGAGGCACTCCAAGGCCGAAAGGGGGAGCAACCGATAGGCCGAGCCGGGAACGATGACCGAAGGCCCGAACGGTACCCGGCTTAGGGGAATAAAGGGAAAGGCAAGTGAGCAGCGCGAGCACGCGCCCCTCCGCTTTAAAGGCGCGCGCTACGAAGATCTATACCCGGAATGTCGGTCATTTTCAGATGCTCGGGGCTGAAATCGCGGCAAAGGTCAGAACCCCGTGAGAGTCACGGTTCTGTTGTTTTTCTTGTTGATCTTCCCGTCTTTCTTTTCCATTTTAGCGGCCTGGTTTCTACGCGGCGGCGATGAGCTTGGCGGCTTCATCGGTGCGCTCGCGCAGCTTTTCGAGCGAGTTGCGAAGAGGTTCACCGCTGGCCTGCGCTTCCGCCTGCTGGCCTACGGTCAAAGCGAGCCGGTCCACGGCTGCGTCGAGGTGCTTGGCGAGGTCGACGAGGACTACCAAAGAATCGGCGTGCAGCTTCCAGACGGAGCGGGAATTCTGCGAGCGTTTGAGTTCCTCCACCTCAGTGGTAATGCGCGCGGTTACGGCGACGAGGCGGAGCAGCATTCGGGCAGCATCCGCGCGCGGGCCCGTTTGTTCGAGATAGTCGGCAGTGTACGCTTCAATCTCGGCGGAACTGAGCATCAGGTTGAAATAACGCATGGGCACGATCTGGCGGAACTTTGGATCGGCAACGCGCACGAAGACGCGGATCGATTCTTCCACTCGGCGCAATTTTGCTTCTTCGGCCGAGAGCGCCTGCGGTGTGATGGCGGCGGGCGCGTACTTGGGAACGAGCGCGGGAGCAGGAGCAGCCGCTGCACCAGCAGCAGCCGCGCGGGCGGCGGGCGGCTGGTTGGCGGCGCGCCGGATCGGCGGCCTACGCTCCAATTCTTTTTTCAGTCGCGAGACGCGACGGAATTTGTCCAGGGCTGAGCTGTAATCAATCTTCAGTAAAGCTTCCTGGTTCAGGGCGGCGACGTCCTCGACCGTGACTTCAACGCCGTCGACGGTACTGAGGATGCTGCCCCCGAGTTCTTCCAGCTGGTTGGCGAAATCCTTGATTTCTTTTGTGGCGGCGTCGAACAACGTATGGAAACGATCGCCGAATGCGGCATTGTAGGGCGCGAGCGTGGCCAGCACTCCGGGGTGATAAATCGATTCGCCGAGCGAGGCTTTCAATTCCCGAACCCGCGGGATAATTCCGGAGTCCATGAGCGTGCTGAAATCCTGGAAGCGATTCGCCTGGTCGAGCAAGGGCCCGAATTCGCGCAGTAGCTGCACGTGACTTTCTGAGAGCGTGGGCACATCCGACTCAGACAGAATTTCAAGCAGCGCAATTTCAAACGGAGACAGAGGAATTGATCCATCGAGGCCGTAGCCGCGTTGCTCCCACTGTCCAGGAACGCGCGGATGACGAAACAGAAAAGTCGCGACCAGATCGGTTTTGTCACGATTGGCGCCGGAATCGTCGCGGTGGCGCGCAAAGTACCGTAACAGCGCCTCGGCGACTTCGGGATCAAGGTCGGATGGCACTCCCAGCCGCAGCATGGCGGGGGTGATCGCCATGTCGAGAAGCTGGATCCAGAGCTGCATTTGATCGAGGGTGGAGCGCACGTCGTCGGCATGGCTGATCACGTCAGGAGCGAGTTCGCCTGGCGCGGGCAACTTTCCGCCGAGTTGGTCACTTAGCAGTCGCTGGTAGAAGCTCTGCACGGTGGCCAGCAGCGCGAGTTCCCATTTGGGATCCTCAACCAAAGTCGGCTCCTTCGAGATCGCGGGGCAGTGTTTTCAAATGGGTACCGTCCTTTAGTTAAACCGAAAGAGAACGGCAACGCAACGGTTAGCCGGTTACGGAAGTGACTGCACTATTACCCCGTGCATTGCCCGGACTACTGAAAGACCACGGCTTTATTCCCATACAGAAGGATGCGGTTCTCGACGTGCCAGCGGATGGCGCGTGACAGGACGAGTTTTTCGATGTCGCGGCCTTTGTGCACCAGATCGTCGATGGTGTCGCGGTGGTAGATGCGGACGGTGTCCTGCTCGATGATGGGGCCATCGTCGAGAACTTTAGTAACGTAGTGTGCGGTGGCGCCGATCAGCTTGACGCCCCGTTGAAACGCCTGGTGGTAGGGCTTGGAGCCGACGAACGCCGGCAAGAAAGAGTGGTGAATGTTGATGACGTTCTGCGAGCCGAACGTGGCGATGAACTCGTTCGAGAGCACCTGCATGTAGCGCGCGAGGACGACGAGACTGCATTTGTGTTCCCGGACGAGAGCGATTTGCTTCTGTTCCGCGTCCTGCTTGTTTTCTTTCGTGACCGGCACGACGAAGTAAGGGACGCGGTAAAAGTCGGCGATACGCTGGTTGTCGGGATGGTTGGAAATAATCAGCGGGATCTCACAGTGGAGTTCGCCGCTCTGGTGGCGATAGAGCAGATCCTGCAAGCAATGGTCATACTTCGAAACGAAAATAGCGATGCGGGGGCGGTCGGAAGAGTGGGCGAGCTGCCAGTCCATCTGGAAAGCGCGAGCGACGGGCGCGAAGCGCTCGGAAAACTCAGCAAGGTCAAAATCGAAATCTGCCGGGTCGAACTCGACCCGCGTCAGAAAAAGATTGGATTCCTCGTCTCCATGCTCATCGGCGAACAGGATGTTGCCATTGTGCCGAAAGATGAATTCGGCAATCGAGGCGACGACTCCCTTGCGGTCGGGGCAGGAGACGAGAAGGATGGCGGAAGTGGGCATACATAAGTGTAGCGCCGGCGTCCTCGCCCGCTACCCCGGCCGCCGACTGGATTCGTAGGCGCGGGTTGGTTTCCAGCAACTTGCTGATTCTGCGCCCTTCAATGAGGCTTATGAGAATCATTGTACGAGGGTCCCGGCGGCGGTTTAACTCCCATTCTCTTTAGCGCCGGTCTTATGGAGCCGGCTGAAGTCAAATCTATTTCAAGGCAATCTACTGCAGTGAGCAGAGCCAAGAGCTTCGGAGCCGCCGCTTTGGCTCTCGGCCCAAGGTTTCCCAGGGCTGCTGCTGTCCCACCATGGACAGAATCATCGGGAATATCTAGGAGGGAGATCCTATCAGTGACGCTCTTATCATCGACGGAATCAGGGTTGACTCGATGTGCTAATTCCGCAAGACGTTCCGCTGCTTTGGCTCGCGCCACGGGTGACTTATCTGCTCGCACCTTTGCGATAACTTCCTCCCGCTTTGCATTGAGCACCGGATCAGTTGAAGCATGTATCACATTGGCCATCACGGACAGCAGCGCAACAACGGGAAGCATCGAAGCCGATACCTATATCTTGGCATTTAAGGTCCCTCACTTTCCTTCATGGAGGCGTCCATGTTCTGTCGACCGGTGCTGTTGCATTACTCGTTGGAAGATTCGGGTCAATTGCAGTTGCTGGCAAAACACCTGCAATCGTTTCGGCACGAGGCGACCAGAATGAGCCCGGCAACTGCAATCCTGCATAAAATTGCGCGCAGACGCCGGGACGGCGGCGTTACTTCTTCAGCGCCTTCGCAATCTCTCGAGCGGCGTTGGCGCCGGAGCCGCCGGTGAGTCCGGTCCCGGGATGCGTTCCACTGCCGCACAGATACAGGCGCTCAATCGGCGTCCGATAGCGGGCCCAGTCGAGCAGCGGGCGCATGGTGAAGAATTGATCGAGCGCAAGCTCACCGTGGAAGATGTGGCCTCCGGTGAGGCCGTAAGTTTCTTCAAGATCCTTGGGCGTGATGATCTGGTGGCGCAGGATGGTCTGCGGCAGATTCGGCGCGTACTGCGCGATCGTCTTCACCACGGTTTCGCCGAGTGCGATGCGCTGACTCTCCCAGTCACTGTTTTTCAGCTTGTACGGCGCGTACTGCATGTAGATGGACATCACGTGCTCGCTGGCCGGAGCGAGCGACGGATCCGAAAGCGACGGAAACGTAATTTCAATGTACGGGAGACGTGAGAAGTTGCCATATTTCGATTCGTCGAAGGCGCGCTCGAGGTAATCGATCTCAGGACTGATCTGGATGCGGCCTTGGAGCAGATTGCCGTTGCCTTTTGATTTGAGCGCGGTAAATTCCGGGAGCGCGGAGAGCGCGAGATTGATTTTCGCGACTGTCCCCATAGAGCGGTAATTCTTGATTTTCTGAACGAAGTCGGGGCTGAGGTGCGTGGAATCGACCAGGCGCATGAGAGTGTGCTTGGGGTCGGCGTTCGAAACGACGGCGCGCGCGGAAATTTCTTCGCCGGATGTGAGCACGACCCCGGTGGCGACGCCGTCTTTGACCCGAATCTCGGCGATGTCAGCGCGGGTGCGAATTTCGGCGCCCGCCTGTTCCGCCGCCGCCGCCATGGCCAGAGTGATGGCGCCGGCGCCACCGGTAGGAAACTGAACCCCTCCGGCGGGAGACGGACTTGGAGATGCATCGGCAGCGGCGCGCAGCATCAATACCAGGGCGCTGCCCGCCGACCAGGGTCCCAGGAATGTTCCGAAGATGCCGCGGGCGGCGATGGTGGCGCGCAGCGGCTCGGTGTCGAAGAACTCAGCGACCAGATCGGCCACGGCCATCGGTCCCCAGCGCAACACACGATACAGATCTTTCTTGCCGAGATTTCGGATAGACCGGCCCGTCTTCAGCATGCCCCAAAGATCGCCACTGTTGGGGCTGTCAATGTTTGGCGGAGTTAGTAAAAGCGCTTCGCCTATGACCTTGCCGATCTTGCCGAGTGTGGCGCCGAAGTCCACGTAGGAGGCAGCGTCTTTCTGCGACCACGGTGCGATCTCCTGCGCCGCTTTTTTTTCGTCGGAGTAGAGAACAAGGGCGCGCCCGTCGGGCAGCAGCGAGACAGTGCTCACATCGGGAGTCGTCAGCTTGAGGCCGTGCTTCTGCAGTTGCATGTCGCGAACAATATCGGCGCGGAGCGGGCCGGTGTTGTGCGCGAGCGTGGAGCAACGGAAGCCGGGATGAAATTCTTCGGTAATGGCTGTGCCGCCCACCTGGGCGCGGCGTTCGAGCACCAGCGGCTTGAAGCCGGCTTTGGCGAGATAGAAGGCAGTGACCAGACCGTTGTGTCCGCCACCGACGATGACGACATCGCGCGTTTCGGCCATCGTTCTAGGCTCCCTTCCCGTCTTTCAGAATTTCGAGCGCTGCCAGACGTCCGGGTGCGCCCATGATGCCGCCGCCGGGATGCGTGGCCGATCCGCACATGTAAAGATTCTTGATCGGCGAGCGGAATTGCGCCCATCCGGCAACCGGACGCAGGAAAAATAACTGTTCGAGCGAAAGCTCGCCCTGGAAGATGTTGCCTTCAGTCAATCCCCACTCGCGCTCCAGGTCGAGCGGGGTGACGACCTGGCGGTGCAGGATGATGTTCTTGATGTTCGGTGCGTATTCGGCGATGGTGTTGACCACGTTGTCGCCGAATTTTTCTTTTTCCGTATCCCAGTCGAGACCGGGAGCCAGCTTGTAGGGCGCATACTGCACGAAGCAGGAGAGGATGTGTTTGCCCGGCGGCGCGAGCGACGTGTCGGTGAGCGTCGGAATCACCATGTCAATGTACGGGTGCGAAGACCAGTGCCCGTACTTCGCTTCGTCGTATGCCTTCTCCATGTACTCGACGCTCGGCGAGATCGACATCGCGCCGCGCAAATGTGCGCCCACTCCTGGCATGCACTTGAAATCGGGCAAGCCGTCGAGCGCCATGTTCAATTTGCCGGAGGACCCGCGGAATTTATAGCGATTCACGCCTTCCATGAATTCATCGGGCAGATTGCCTGGTTCGATCATTTTGGTAAACGTAAGTCGCGGATCGACGCTGGAGGAAACCACGTCGGCGTAAATCTCGTCGCCGTTGCCGAGCACAACCCCGGTAGCGCGTCCGTTCTGGACCATAATCTTCGCAATCGGAGCTTCGGTGCGAATTTCAACTCTGGCTTCGCGGGCCGCGTCGGCAATTGCATTCGAGATGGCGCCGGTGCCGCCGCGCGCGAATCCCCAGGCCCGGAACGCGCCGTCAATTTCGCCCATGTAGTGGTGCAGCAGAACATAGGCGGTACCAGGCGAACGCACGCCGAGAAAAGTTCCGATAATGCCCGACGCTGACATCGTCGCCTTGAGCACATCCGTCTCGAACCACTGATCGAGAAAATCGATGGCGCTCATGGTCATGAGCTGGACCTGGTTGTACTTGTCCTCGCTCGACATGCCCTGGAAGCGGCGGCCGATGAAGAGCAGCTTCATTAATTCTTTCGGATTCAGCGTCGCCGGATCGGGTGGGATCATGCTCAGGATCGGTTTCACGAAGCGGCACATCGCCTGCATCGCTTTGCCGAACTCGTCGTAGGCCTCGGCGTCAACGCGCGAGTGGCGGGCAATTTCGCGATGCGTCTTGCCGTGATCGTTCACGCGCCACAGATGGTCGCCGTTCGGCATGGGAGTGAAAGTGCCGTCGAGCGGCAGGATCTCAAGTCCGTGGCGGGGAAGATCGAGGTCGCGAATAATCTCGGGCCGCAGCAGCGAGACGACATAAGAGCAAACTGAAAACTTGAATCCAGGAAAGACTTCTTCCGTGCAAGCCGCGCCGCCGAGGACGTGGCGGCGTTCGAGCACCAGCACTTTCTTTCCTGCTTTCGCCAGATAGGCGGCGTTGGTGAGGCCGTTGTGGCCGCCGCCAACCACGATCACATCGTACTTCGGAGCGCGCGTAACAGAAGGCATAGATTGACCGCTCACGTCTGAAAATGTGACTCGCCATTCTATCGAGAAAGTAGCTGTTTGTCGCTGTTTACGCGTGATTAATGACCGACGGTCAGTCAATTAAGGTGCTTGCAGCAGGCGCGTCGGGGTGCATATAATCCGGCGTTGGAGTTTCTCCTAGATTTTCCCCCCGGGGAACCCCTTCTCAGCCACAGGGGACCCGGGGTTCACAGGGAGGAATACACAGGGAAATCTCACGAGGCCGACTTGCCGATTGGAACTGCGTTTCACGAGAGAACTTTCGCCCTCTGCCACAGTTTGAATTACCGCGAGTGGTCGGGATACTACACGGTCAGCGTGTATGAGGTGCACCACGAGCACGAGTACAATGCGATCCGCAACGCCTGCGCGCTGATTGATATTTCTCCGCTCTACAAGTATCTGGTCACGGGCAAAGATGCGACCAGACTGGTCAACCGCGTGATCACGCGCGACGTCAACAAAGTCGCCGTGGGACAGGTGATTTACGCCTGCTGGTGTGATGAAGACGGCAAGGTCATTGACGACGGCACGATCACGCGGCTCGAAGAAAACAAGTATCGCTGGACGGCCGCCGATCCGAGCCTGCGCTGGTTCCGGCAAAACGGCCTGAACATGGATGTTCAAGTCGAGGACATCTCCGAGCAAACGGCGGCTCTGGCGCTGCAGGGGCCGGCCTCGGCGAGACTTTTGAAGACGGTTGCGGAAGCCGACATCACGAATCTGAAGTATTTCCGAAAAACGAGCGGCAAGATTACGGGTGTGCCGGTGGATATCTCGCGCACCGGATACACGGGCGACCTCGGCTATGAAATTTGGATGCCGTGGAATGAAGCCGTCAAAGTCTGGGACGCGCTGATGGAGAAAGGCAAGCAGTTCGATATTCACGCCGCCGGAATGCTCGCGCTCGATGTGGCGCGCGTCGAGGCGGGACTGCTGCTGATCGAAGTCGACTACACGAGCTCGAAGAAGGCGCTGATTCCGTCACAGAAATTCTCGCCGTATGAGTTGGGCTTCGGGAAGATGGTGCATCTCGATAAAGAAAATTTTATCGGCAAGCGCGCGCTGGCGCGAGATAACAAGCAGGGCGTGGCACGGCAGCTAGTTGGGCTCGAAATCGATTGGGTGGAAGTGGAGGAACAGTTCGACAAGTTCGGGCTCTCTCCGGCAGCGCCCAGCCAGGCGTCGCGCGTGGCGGTGCCCGTTTATTCGGGCGAAAAACACGTGGGCAGGGCTACGACTACGGCGTTCTCTCCGCTGCTGAAGAAGCTCATTGCGCTGGTCAGCGTGGGCACCGAATATTCCACGTCCGGCACAAAGCTGCAAATGGAGTTGACCATCGAAGCGCAGCGGATGAAGACGACGGCTACGGTCGTGTCCCTGCCGTTCTTCAATCCGAAGCGGAAGACGGCCGTGCCGGTGTAGGGATTGTTCACCACAGAAACAAACGGCACGGAGGGAATGAGAAACTCCGTGCCGTTTTATTGATTTGCCCCCTGTGCTGCGGTTCTCCTCGACCTTTTACGGCGTAAACGTGTCATAAACCCTAAGGAACGGGTAGGGTTCGAACTTCAGAAAAGCCGGCGGCGTGGGCACCAACGAATCGCCATTGATGTAGACGTTGTACCCGGAGCCTAGGAGATCCGCGTCATTGTTCAGGTCGTGAACCGTGAGGTCTGTCCATTTCCCTGTCGTCAGACGCAGGTCGAGTGTTTCGAGCGCGGTAATTGTTTCCGCTGGGGTAAATGCGCAGTGACCGGCGCGGTGCACGAATATTTGTTGCAGCATGGCGCCGTCATTCGCCTGCTCGACCACCTCGCGATAGGCGCGCTCGTTTTCCACCGGCACGAGTCCGTCGCCCGTCGTGTGCATCGTCAGCACCGGAAACGGGAGCTGGCCGTTGTAGATGATGTAATCGCGCAAGTAAGCCACGGCGCCCGGGTCGGCCTTAATGCGCTTGGCGTTCTTGAGCGTCGCAAGATCGGCCTCCAGGCTCAACCCAGCCGCGGCATACAGCGCTAGCACCTCCGCATAATTGACCGAGTGCTTCAGGTGCTCTTCGTAGTCCACGCCCGTGTTCCACGAAGGGTTGCCTCCGGCGCGGGCCTCCAGTTCAGCGCGCAGAGCAAAGATGAACGGGAAATCCACTTCAGACAACCACAAAAACTGGTTGGCGATCTGGGCGGCGTAGTCGGTGCGCGCTGGTTCCGGAGATACCGGATCGAACCAGCCGGGCAAGTCTCCCAGGGCCGCAGCCAACGCCACCCGCGCTTGCCCTTGCGCAGTGGTCGAAGCCACGGCGAGTATTCCTTCGGCGTCGGTCAAATTCCCGTCCGGGTCCGTGATGTCGACGACTTGTAAAGACCCACCTGCCACCAGCGTGTTGAATGCGAATGCAACATCGAGCGACCCATTCCAAGTGCCCACACCACCGCTCAGGACTCCGCACATGGGAAGAGCGGCGTTGAAGCGACTCGGGTATTCCTCCACCAGTCCGGCGGTAATCATGCCACCGAGAGAGTGTCCCCACGCGATGGTTTGAATTGGAGTTCGGACCGCAGCTTCAAAAGCATCGAGGGTTGCAATCTGATCCGGGATCGCCTGCTGAACGGCCCAGCCGGTGGTGGCGTACGATGAACCGGCCAGCGCATAACCGGCCGCCAGCATATAACCGCCCGTGAGGGGATCGCCCACGTCGAGCGCGGGGTTGAGCGTTCCGGGCACGACGTAGCCATGACTGTAAAGAAGCAGAGTGCCGTTCCAGATGGGTGGAACGTCGATCACATAGGTCGCGCCATCCGGCAAGGTGCCGGTGATGTGCTGCTGCGCGGCTGCGCTTGCGCAAAGCACGGCAATCAGAATGGCTGTTAGGGCAGACAAGAGAATGCGGCTGGTGAGATTCGACATGGAATCCTCCTCATTAGGGTGAAAAGACTTTCCCCAAGCTCAGTTGAGCGGGCGGCGAAGCAAAACGTCTGAAAGTTTGTGCCCGTTCCGCGAAGTTGTCAACGCGAAAAAGCAGGCGAATTTCAGGCGGCGAGTTTGGTGCGGCTTCTGCCCTTCCAAAACAGGTATCCGGGAACTCCGATCAGCACAATCGCGGCGCCCCAGAAGGCTTCGTTTGGCCTCTGGATGATGGTGTTGAGCGTCCACGCAACCCCGACCAGTATGTAGATCGCGGGCAGCCATGGGTATCCGGTACAGCGATAGGGGCGTGGAATGTCGGGCTTTTTCCAGCGCAGGACGAACAGGCCGATCACGGTCAGCGTGTAGGAGAGCACCATGCCAAAGATGACGTAGGTGTAGAGCTGGTCGTAGCGGCCGCTCATGGTGAGCACCGCGGCCCAAATGCCCTGGCCGATCAGGCTAAAGGCGGGCGTGCGCCATTTAGGATGGATGACGGCCATGCGGCGGAAGAACACGCCGTCCTGTGCCATGGCGAGATAGACGCGTGCGCCCGACAGGGTGCAAGTCGCAGCCGCGCTGAAACACGAAATCGCGATCATCGCCGACAGCCAGACTGCAGCCGAGGGCGAAAAAAGTTTTGCCGCGGCGGCGTGGGCGATGGTTTCGTACTTTGCCACCTCCTTCAGCGGCATGGCGTATACGTACGTCATGTTCATGGCAAGATAAATCGCGCCCACCGCGAGTACGCCCACAACCATGGCCAGCGGCACGTTTCGCCGCGGTTCTTTGACTTCGCCGGCGACCCACGTGATATAGACCCAGCCGTCGTACGCCCAGAACACGGCGATCAAGCCGACGCCAAGAGCGGAGATCAGTTGCCCGGGGCTCAATCCCATGGTTATACCTTGGTTTAAACCGCCGGACGCGTGTGCGCTGAAATTCGACCAATGTCCTTTGCCGATGGCGAATCCCAGGACCACGAAGGCTGCCATGGCGGTGAACTTCGTCCAGGTGGAGACATTCTGCAGAAGCGCGCCCCAGCGCAATCCGACAACGTTGACATAAGTAAGGATGGCGATGAGCAGCAACCCGACGGCATGCGCGCGTGTAAACGGCATGCCTAGCGGCGAGAAAATCACGTGCTCCTGTGAAATAGCGGGAATGATGTTTCCCATGTACGCCGCCGAAGCGACGGAGAGTGCGGCGATGGTGCCGCCATTGGCGACGGCGAACAACATCCAACCGTAAAGAAAGGCAACCAGGTCGCCGTAGGCTTCGCGGAGGTAAATGTACTGTCCGCCGGAGTCGGGAAACATGGAGCCGAGTTCGGCGAACGCGACGCAGGCGCACAACGAGATCACTCCACCGAGGACCCACACCAGAAAAAATAACGTCGGATTCGGCAATGGTCCGGCAATATCTTTGGCGGTAAGAAAAATGGAAGAGCCAATGATGCCGCTTACCAGCAGTAATACTGAGTCGAGCAAAGTGAGTCCACGGACGAGACTCGCCTGCTGACTGGTCGTTTCAGTTTCGGGAGCCAGGGATGCGGGAGCGGGGCTCATGGAGTCGTCGAGTTCTTCATCGGCAGATCAAGTCGTTAGTTGGTGATCGTTGGTCGTTCGCGATCCGCCGTCCGCCAGAAGGAGATGCCTCTGGTTGTTGCGAACGACTAACGACCATCGACCTTCGAACAACGGCCGCTTCATCCCATGCCCAACTCGTCGGAAGATTCCAACGGCGTTCCGCAGCGACGGCAGATGACGGCCGAGCAATCGCCACACGTCAATGGATCGCTGACCTCCACGGCGCAGACCGGACAATAGAACACCACTCCGGGTTGCTTGTCTGGCGCTGTTTTCGGGGCGGCTTCCATAAGGACGAAACTTTAACACAATTCCCACGCAAACTCTCACCAGGACACTCACGTTCGAGCTGCGCTCGGCTGGACACACGAGGCGGCTGTCCCTACGTGGGCTTACTCGGGCGGTTTCCGCAGGATCAGGTCGCCTTCCTCCGGGGGCAGCGAAAAGGGAAACTGCCAGACTTTGTCGTTCATCCCGACGCTGAGAATAAAATCCTCGCGCTTCTTCCACGGGCCGATCCACTTGTTGCTGGTCGCGAAGAAGACCCAGCCGTGGGTTTCGGGATTGCCCGGGGTCAGCACTCCTGTCTCGAGGGTTTGCGTGCTGAGAAACTCGATGAACTCGGCAGCTTGCTTTTGGTACTCTCGCAGGCGAGCCGTTTTCTCCTCGGCGGTTTTGGGATTCTTTTTGATCTTGCGTTCGGTCTGGAAGACCATCGTATCCACGTCGTTTTGCAACTTGGTGGAAAGTTCCGCGGGATCCATGTGGCCCTCGAGAAGGTCGTGATGACGAACAAAGTCCAGCCTCACGATCGCCGGGAACTCAAATTTGTCCTTACCGGTGTAGGTCACGGTTAGATATGTGGCGAGAAGGTGATAAAAGCGCTGCCGGCTCTTGACGAGTTCCTGCGAATCCACGAGGAGCGTGACGGTGAGGTCATTCCCGGTCATCGTCCAGCGGTAGCGTCCGTCATCTCCTCGCTCGAATGTGCAACCGGGCGCGCCGGCGGTCCAGCGCAGTGCCATCAACTGCTTCTCGCGCGCCCGACTGGAGCGTGCAGCCAGAAACACGCAAAACACGAGAACCAGTTTTGCCTGCCAGAAATAAGGTCGCCGCATGGCTGGTGAAACCAAGCCAGACTATCGAACGGGCGCAGATTGGGCAAGTTTGCGCGAGGCTGAGCCACTTTGGATGAGGGAGTCCACCTCGTCGGGCCGCTTGCCGCAAACGCTGCATCGCTGGTCTGTGAATAGTTCGTTCAGATACGCCTCAGCCGCGTCCTGCGAAACGTTTGCTTCGACCCATCTGGTCGATACGCCGTGATACACACGCTCAGCACGGCTCTTCGCTTCTGAGACTGACTGGTGCGCTGAGCAGCCCAACCCGCGCCAATCAATTGCACCATGAAACAATAAAACGCCCCCTTGCCTTGGGTTCTTCGCAGATTGCTGGCACGGTACTGCACCCAATTCCTTCCCATCCACGAACAGAAGTGACCCCCCGGAAAACTCCACGCCAGCGTCGAGCATGGCATAGTGGAGCAAGCGAGCACAGCCGAGCACTGGCGGCGGACTTGGCGATGTTCTGCTGTCGGCCATGGCAAGAGTATAGATGGGTCGTTCAACTGACGAGAACAGACGGCCGCGCGTTTTGACCACCGGAGATTTCACCGTAATCCCGATGTTGCGATCGTTGTCCGCCGGTGCAGATCTGCAGAACGGAAGACCGGGGGAAGACCGGCAGGTGAATGTCGCTGTCTACGAGCAGGTGGAGGTACAATGCGGATTCCTGGCGTCTCGGTTTTCTGCGTATCGGCATCCCTGCCCGTCGCACAATCACCTCACCCAGATCTCTCCGGTAAACGGCGGATTGATCGAAGCAAAGTGCAAGAAAGCGTGACATGAAACCAGGTTCAGCCGATCATCAATCGTCAGAAGCGAAGGACCTCGTTGTGTTCGACATCCTCCGGGAGTCGAAGTGCGCCGATTGCGGCAAGGAGCTATGGGGGGGCGCTTTCCTATTTATGGAGGGCGAACGACCGCTTTGCCTCACATGTGCCGATCTCGACCATTTGGTTTACCTGCCCAGAGGCGACACCGCTCTGACCCGACGTGCTCGGAAGCACAGCGCACTTTCCGCCGTGGTGGTTCGCTTTAGCAGGGCTCGCAAGCGCTACGAACGCCAGGGAGTGCTGGTTGAAGAATCTGCATTGGAGCAGGCCGGGGCAGAGTGCTCCGCCGATGCGGAGCAGCGTAGTGTCCGGCGCGAGCGGGCCGAGATCTATCGCGATAAACAGGATCAGGTTCTCGCGACGCGAATGGCCGAATCGATTCGGCAGATGTTTCCAGGCTGCCCGCCTGAGGAGGCGCAGGCCATCGCAGCGCATACGTCGGCTCGGGGTAGCGGTCGAGCGGGTCGGACCGCCTCCGGGCGTGCACTCGAGGAAGAATCGCTGCGAGCGGCGGTGGTGGCATCCATCCGCCACAGGCGTACGAAATACGATCGTCTTCTAATGAGGGACTTGGCCGCATGGAAGCCCGAGCCACAGTTCGCGACGACATTGATCGTGTGCTTGAAAGCTGGTGTCGCGCTCCTGGTTAGCGCCGGCACTGTGCCCCGGAGATGGGACCCCGGTCGTCTTCCGGTGCAATGTACGTGAAGTGTCTGGCTCAATGTTTTCCTACGCCGGCGTAGCCGTCGGTTAGTGTCGTCTTGCGGAAAAGGACTCAGGAACGAAATCGTCGAGCCACGCCGAGACCTCGTCGTGACTAGGGTCATTGGTCTCCTGAAGTGCTTTGAGCAACTCTGCAAATCCTTGCGATCCCCCGCAGTCTTCCGGTGGACAATATCGTTTACCCGCCACGCATATCTGCTGAAACGATTCGTCTTCCAGCAGAACTTCTTCAAGAATCCAGAACTGGTGAGCGTCGCCTGATCGGAATCCGGCAGGCGATGCCGGCGATTCGGGATCGGGCGCTGATCGAGGCCAAGAGCGCAGTCGTGAAAGTGAGCGCGCAAGTGATCCGAAGTCTGATCCGGGGGGTTGCGGATCTGGACGGAAAGATCGAGGAGGCGGCGGCAGCGCATCAGGATTTTTTTGTCTTTGAGTCGCTGCCGGGAGCGGGGGCGGTGCTGGCGCCACGCTTGTTGGCAGCCTTTGGATCGCAGCGGGAGCGTTACGCCAACGCCAAGGAAGTGCAAGCCTACAGCGGGATCGCGCCGGTGACGGAACAAAGCGGGAAAAGAAGTGGGTCCATTTTCGCTGGGCCTGTCCTAAGTTCTTGCGGCAGAGCTTTCACGAGTGGGCGGGACATTCCATTGCTCACCCGCCATGGGCGCGAAGTTACCATCAACAACAGCGGGAGCGAGGCCACGGGCACCACGCGGCGGGGCGAGGGTTGGCCTGCAAATGGATTCGCATTGTTTTCGTTGCTGGAAAGATCGGGTGGCTTATGACGAGAGCAGATATCTGGCGGCGCTCGCCAAACGAAACTCACCGCTCGCTGCGGTCGCTGGTCGGACAATCCTGTGAAATCTTTGTGGATACCCTGTGGACAGGTTCGCGGAGGGAGATAAAGAACCTATTGACAGACTTGCTCAGATATCTGATTGCGACGGTCACTCTTCGGGAGACCGAAAAAGGCCTAAAATCATGCTTGTTGGGAGGCTGTGGCCATGAAATTCCGAATTGCTATATGCGGCGGTAGGCTTTCTGGTTGCGGTTGCGTTACACTAACACTCCACTTGGTACAAAAGACCGGTCTGGTCACTCGGCGTTAGACAGGACAATATATGGACGTGCTGACGACGAGCATTTCCGAGCGGTATGGACACGGGCGATCAGCCAGCGGCGCGCATACAGGCAGCAAGGGTCGATATCGCCCAGCTCGCGGAGTGCGCTCGATCCAGCTCACGCTGCTCGCGATCGGAGCATACTTTTGTTCCAGCTGCGCGCTTTGGGCGCAAACCCCCGATTCCCAAGACGATGAAGCCAACAAGTCCTGGACCGCCACAAGCGAGTCGCGCAGCAAGGATACAGATCTCCTACGCACCATCGAAGGCCACACCCAGAGCGGCAATCGCACCCTAGACAAGCAGTCGCTCCAGCGTCGCGGCGGCGACGGACATTTCGAACCTTACCAGGACATCGAAAAGGAAACCGTGCAAGTGGACCCGTCCACCGTACGCACCATCACACGTACTTTCGATCGGGATGCCGATGCGGTGAAAAAACTGGTCCAGGTAATAGAGGAACAAAAGCGTACGTCTCCCGCAGGTGAATCGATCGTAGAGCGCACCATCTCGGATCCCGATATCAATGGCAATCTGCAACTGGTGCAGCGGCAGATCGAGGAGACGAAAAAAACCGGCGCGAATGTGGAAGAGACAAAGACCACGGTGATGCTACCCAGCGCCGACGGAGACCTGGTTTCTGGCGTGAAGGTGCAAGAGCGCCGCGAACGGGGCGCCAATGGCACGCTTGAAAGTCATAAGGTCACGCTGCTTCCCGATGGCGACGGAAATTGGCAAGTGAGCGAAATACGGAACACTACTGCGAAACAGGAAGGTGACAACCGCATCACCGAGGAGCGCGTCTCCCTCCCCGACTCTGAAGGCAGGATAGTCGAAGTGTCGCGTACCGTGAGCAAGGAAGCGGAGGTTGCCACCGGAGAAAAGCGCAACATAGTGGAAACTTATTCCGTCAGTGTCACCGGAGCGACACCGGACGGAAGCCTGCACCTGGTGGGGCGCGCAACCACCAACCAGCGCACCAGTCCGACGGGACAGCAAGTCAGCGAACAGAAAGTAGAACAGTCGAACCCCGGCGATCCGGGCGCCGGTCTGCAGGTGACTGTAATAACCACCACCGACACGATGCGCACCGAACCGTCCGGAGCGCAGTCCACGCGGACCGTCCGAGCGCGCAACGCGAATGGCAGCTACGACAGTTACGGAGTAGTCACCGTGGACACCACAAAGACCGACAAGATTCCCGCCATTCAGGTTCAGATAACGCCCGACAGGCCGAAATAGGTCGGCTGCCTGCAAGCGGGACTTAGGATACTTCGATCTGGAGACGCGTGTGTTGGAACCGCTGGAAAATCCCTTCGGCCCAAAAGTGTTGCCTATGTAGCCGGTACATTCTGTTACCCATATCCCCCGGCCTGACCCTTTGAAATCGTGGTGAGCGCGGCAGGATTCGAACCTGCGACCCACGCCTTAAAAGGGCGTTGCTCTACCACCTGAGCTACGCGCCCTCACCTTTTTTGTTATCAACTATTTGCAAACATCCTACCACTTGCCGCGCTGCACGCCGGTGAGTACCGGTAACCTCTGCCAATTCGCAACGCTGTCGTGCCGATTGCTTTCGCCCCATTTCATGGTAGCAAACATTAGGTCGTTCGTGGGATTTCCGCGGCGCTTTTATGAGCATCAGGCATCTGTTGCGGGCTGGGAAAATTCAGAGGAACGAACTGCGCAAGAATGATCTGCGCAAAATTGACCATTCTTAAGACCGGCTCCGAGACACAGTGGAATCCAATCTTAACCAGCAACCGGAGGGGCCCATGTCAAGCCAACATTCTGTCACCAAACGCCACCGACGCCCGAAGTCGGAGAAGCGCGCAGACTACACTGCTCGAACCATGGCGCCGGTGAAGCAACTCGAACAAGCAGCGAAGCTAAAAGCGGCTCTGAGCGAGAATCTGTAACACCTCCTGATTAAATGGGCGTTTTGGTTTTGGGGAATTCTGGATACACTCGGCAGGATGAGAGAGACGGACTGGAGCAAAGTACTGGGTTGGCCGGGGTATCGGGTCTACCGACACGA
>DATDGS010000079.1:0-13441 GCA_036521955.1 Terriglobales bacterium | reverse complement strand
AGCAGACGCTCAAAAACGCCGAAGGCACTTACTTTGGATCAAGCTGAAGCGCCATGCGTGCGCCTCGGCTCAAACCGGGGTTATCTCCTGAGTTTTCATTGCCACCTGGACGTTCAAACGGCTAATTCGGACGCGAGTGGTCGGCCTGATCTATCTGTGGCCGATCGCGGGGTAAAACATGGCGAAAGATCCTGCAATCCTCGCGCATCAGGAATGGCTGGGTTACGTGCAGCCTTCCGGGCTGGTCGTCTCCATTCCTGCGCTCATCGAGGCGCGAGCTTACGTCAACCGGAACATCTCGCCGGACCACCAGCGTTTTCTCAGTGCGTTGCCGACTGACCGCGATGGCGAGCCGCTACCAGAGATCGCCAACTTCCCGGAGTTCGCCCGTTCAGTGTTCGGCTGGGCCCCGGAGGATCTCTACGGCGCACCTGGCGTGCCTGCTCTGCCCGAAACATTGGAAGCACCGCTTCCCGCATACGGCGAGATGCTCCGACCCACTTACGCACTCCACGATTTCCAGCCGACCGACCCCACTCGCGAGTGGATATTACTGATCGAGGTTCTGCCAAGGGGAACTGACCTCGACAGCGTTGCCGCCATGGAGGTGCGCCGGTGGCAGGCCAGCCCGCAGGCACGCTTCGAGCGGCTTCTGCGCGAGACCGGCATCGGGATCGGCTTGCTCGTGAATGGCCGACAGATTCGTCTGGTGTACGCCCCCCGAATCGAGTCGAGCGGCTACATCACTTTCAATTTGTCGGACATGGTGAAGGTCGCCGGGCGGCCGATCTTTGCCGCGCTGCACGAATTACTGTACTCGGACCGCATGTTCGGAGACCCGAGGGAACGTCTTCCTGCGATCCTGGAGAACAGCCGCAAATACCAGAACGTCGTATCGACGCAGTTGGCGGGCCAGGTCCTTGAAGCGCTCTACGAATTGCTACGCGGCTTCCAGGCCGCCGACGACCAGTTGCACGGTGAATTGCTCCGGGACATCCTGGCGCGGGACCCGAACCTGGTCTACGCCGGCCTGCTCACCACGCTGCTGCGCCTGGTGTTTCTGCTGTATGCGGAGGACCGCGGCCTCCTTTCCACCGATTCGGTATACGCGAACTACTACTCCGTGACCGGCCTCTATGAGCGGCTGCGCGCCGACGCAGGCCGATACCCGGACACCATGTACCAAAGGTATGGCGCGTGGGCGCAACTGCTGGCACTCTTCCGCCTTGTATACGAGGGTGGCAGCCATGGCGGTATGCGCATTCCTCCGCGCGAAGGCTACCTCTTTGATCCGGACCGCTATCCTTTCCTCGAAGGCCGACGCCAGCGAACTGAGGAGCCGTCCATCCCGCGTGTATCTGATGGCGTCCTCTACCATGTGCTCTCGAAGCTGATGGTTCTGGATGGCGAGCGGCTCAGTTACCGGACGCTCGCAGTCGAGCAGATTGGTAGCGTCTACGAGACGATCATGGGCTTCGACTTGCACGTTGCTGCGGGCCGGTCGATTGCAATCAAGCCAGCCAAGAAACACGGCGCACCAGCCACGGTCAACCTCGAGGGACTTCTCGCCATCGCGCCAGACAAGCGCCAGAAGTGGATGGCCGACAACACGGACCAGAAGCTGACCGGCGCGGTAGCAGACGCACTCAAGGCGGCGCAAAGCATCGACGACCTGCTGGCGGCGCTGGAGCGCCGGATCGCGCGGACCGTGACGCCTAACGTCGTCACCAAGGGCGCAATGATCTTCCAGCCCTCAGGCGAGAGGCGCCGGAGCGGATCTCACTACACGCCCAGCACGCTCACCCGTCCCATCGTGGAAGCCGCGCTCAAGCCGGTTCTGCGCCAAGTCGGCGAAAAACCGACTCCGGACCAGATCCTGAGCCTGAAGGTCTGTGATCCGGCGATGGGGTCTGGGGCGTTTCTGGTGGAAGCGTGCCGTCAGCTTGGTGATGCCCTTGCCCAGGCGTGGCACGACCACGATGCCGTGCCGGTCTTGCCGCCCGATGAAGACGAACTGCTGCATGCCCAGCGCCAGATTGCCCAGCGCTGTCTGTACGGCGTCGATAAGAACCCGCTTGCCGCTGACCTCGCGAAGCTCTCACTGTGGCTGGCGACACTGGCGAAGGATCACCCGTTCACGTTTCTGGACCATTCGCTGCGCGCGGGCGATTCGCTGGCTGGGTTGACGCGGCGCCAGATTGCAGCCTTCCACTGGCTGCCCGCTGAGCAGCAGACGTTCCTGGAGCACGAGATAGGAAGACGCATTGATCGCATCAGCGAAGCCCGTCGGCGCATTCTCGCCGCCTCGGACGATACGCCCTACGCGACCCTGCAACAAAGGCTCGATATGGCAGAGCAGGAACTCTACTGGTTGCGTTTGGCTGGTGACGCCGTACTCGCGGCTTTCTTCTCCGCCGATAAACCGAAGCCTCGCGAGGAGGCGCGCAAGCAGTTACGGCAGCAGATGGAGTTGGCCCTCAAGAACCTCGGCAAGTTCGAACTCGCCGAACCGCTGGAGAACGCAGTGGCAGGACTCCGCCGAGGTGCCAAGGGCGTAACGCCGTTCCACTGGGAGATGGAGTTCCCCGAGGTCTTCACGGTGGACGCCAAAGGAAATGTTACGGGCGGCTTCGACGCAATCGTTGGCAACCCGCCATTTGCAGGAAAGAACACGATGGGCAGCGGCCACGCCGACGGCTATCCGGATTGGCTAAAGACTCTGCACGAGCAGTCGCACGGCAACTCGGACTTGGTGGCGCATTTCTTCCGGCGGGCATTCACGCTGTTACGGCCATATGGTCGCTTCGGTTTGATTGCCACCAACACCATAGGGCAGGGCGATACACGGTCTACAGGGCTGCGCTGGATCTGCACGCACGGAGGCACGATTTACCATGCGCGCAAGCGGTTAAAGTGGCCGGGTCAAGCAGCCGTGGTAGTGAGCGTCGTACACGTTGCGAAAGGCGAGTTGGTGGGACCATACTTACTCGACAATCGCGAAGTCCCGATTATCACAGCTTACTTATTCCATGCGGGTGGTCATGAAGATCCTGCTCATCTAAAAGCGAATGAGTGTAAGAGCTTTCAGGGCAGCGTCGTATTGGGCATGGGCTTCACCTTTGATGACACCGGCTCAAGGGGTGTAGCGACCCCGCTCGCGGTAATGCGGCAGTTGATCGCGAATGATCCCCGCAACGCGGACCGGATTTTCCCATTCATTGGCGGTGAAGAAGTTAACAACAGTCCGACTCACGGTCACCACCGATTCATAATTAACTTCGGCGACTGGCCTCTGCGGCGGAAGGATCTCGGTGCCCGCTGGCAGGATGCCGATTTGGATGATCGCAAAGAGTGGTTGCGGACTGGCATTGTGCCTCTCGATTACCCAGATCCAGTAGCGACCGATTACCCCGACTTGCTCGACATAGTTGAGCGAAATGTAAAACCTGACCGCCTGTCCGATAACCGAGAGAACTATCGTCGGTACTGGTGGCAGTTCGCCGAGAAGCGTGTGGACCTATACGTCAGCGCGAGTAAGGTGCCCCGCGTCCTTGTGGTCAATTGCGGTGCAACTCCACATCTGGCACTTTGTTTCCTCAACAGCAAACAGGTGTTTGCACATTCGCTCGTCGTCTTCGCCATCAGTCGCTTCGCGGAATTCTCCGTGCTTCAGTCGCGAGTCCATGAAGTCTGGGCACGTTTCTTGGCCTCCTCGATGAAGGATGACCTTCGATACACACCGACCGATTGCTTCGAGACCTTTCCTTTCCCGATTGGAGTTGAATGTAATGCGGTTCTCGAAGAAGCTGGCGAGACCTACTACAGCATTCGCGCTGACCTGATGCAGCGCGAGGATGAGGGGCTCACCACAATCTACAATTGGTTCCACGATCCGGATAGCGAGTGCGCTGACGTCCCCCGTCTACGTGGTTTGCAGGATGTGATGGACCGCGCGGTGCTTGATGCCTACGGATGGACAGACATTCCGACAAACTGCGAATTCGTATCCCAATTCGACGATGAAGAGGATGAAGACGAAAACGGCCGCCCGCGCCGCAAGAAGTATCGCTATCGGTGGCCAGATGAGATCCGGGATGAGGTCCTGGCGCGCCTGCTCGAACTGAATCGCAAACGCGCACTCGAAGAGGGGCAATTGCCAAGGGAAGAACTGGTTTTCGCCGGAGCAGCCGATCCGGAACCGAAGCCGAAGGGCAGCAGAAAAAGAGGCGGCAAACAGGCGAGTGGTGATCTCAACATGACCCTGTTGCCGCAGGAAAAAGAGGAGGACTGACACGTGGCAGACTCGATGAACTCAGTCGATGTCCGTGAGAAGTTGGTCGAAGCGCTTCGGCTCGATCTAGTCGGCCCTTCGGAGAATCTGGGCGATTCGGCTGAGGTGCTGCCCCAGGCTCCCTCGCGCTGGTACCTCACTGGCTTTCTGGTCCCGCTGGGTGCGGAACCTTCTCAGCGCGCCGACGAAGCCAGTACCGAGGACCTGGATCAAGCCGGCGAGGGCGGTGGCATCGATGATGATGTGACGCCCGAACCTGCGGCGGCTCGTCAGCGCTACCTGCCCTCGTCTATCGGTGTCAGCCTGCTTGTGCCTCCAAGCGCCGGGCACCTGAAGATTGCCGTTTCCTGGGGCGACTACCATCTACGTTCGGAGTCACCAGAAGAGTGGGCGCGGACTGCTCGCTCGGTCGGCGTCACGGTGGATTTGGCGCAAGCTACCGAGAAGGCGCGCGAAGTCGAGGTGCCATCGAGCGAGGGCCTGCGTGTGGCCTACCTCGCGCGTCCGGTGGGGTCGGTGGCGACCGATTCGGGTTTGCCGCCAGGCGCTCGCACCGTTTCCATCTTCCTGGTAAATCGGCGCGGACCCGCACCCGATGAGAAGAAGGACGAGGCGTTCGCGTTCCAGGTTCAGCTCGAGGTGGCCTGCGAGGCGGCATTCCTACCGCGTCCCGATCTGCGAAGCCATGCCAGCAAGGATTGGGATGATCGTGTCGCAGATCTTCAGTACCGCGACGCTGGCGAGTTTGCCGTCGGCCATAACGTGGCCACCGAAGCCGTCTGTCCAGAAGGCGCGTGCAGCCTGGCACGCACGCAGTGGATTCCGGAAGCGGAAGTGGAGCGGGTGGCGCCGGCCGCGATTCCCGGCGTCGAGCTATTTATGGACGCGCTCAGCCAGTTGCAGAGCGGCGCGGATGCCGCGGCGAAGCTTGGTCCGCTGGTGAGTGAATATCGGAAATGGATCGACGGCCAGGCTGGGAATGTGCCGGGCGCGCCGGCGAAGCGGCGTGAGACGGGGCTGGAGTTGATTCAGCGAGCTCGGGTCGCTGCTGATCGCATTCAGCGCGGTATCGACCTGCTGGGCGATGCGACGTGCCTCGAAGCGTTCCGGCTTGCTAATAAGACGATGGCTGAGTCGGCGCGACGAAGACTTGGAGTCATTCAGGGCAAGCGACCTGAAGATGTGCAACCCGGATGGCGACCTTTCCAGTTGGCGTTCATATTGATGAACCTGCTAGGAATTGCGGAGCCAGGGCACCCGGATCGCGGGATTGTCGACCTGCTATTCTTCCCAACCGGCGGTGGTAAGACGGAAGCCTATCTCGGTCTGGCGGCTTTCACCCTCGTTTTGCGTCGGCTGCGTAATCCCGGAATCCGGTCGGCGGGGCTGACCGTGCTGATGCGGTACACGTTGAGGCTGCTGACACTCGATCAACTGAGCCGCGCCGCGACGCTGATTTGCGCCTTGGAACTGGAGCGGCAGAGCGACGCGGTAAAGCTCGGGGACTGGCCGTTCGAGATCGGATTGTGGGTTGGGCGTGCCGCCACACCGAACCGGATGGGCCGCAAAGGCGACAACGATCAGGAATCGGCTCGCTCCCGAACGATCCGCTTCCTGAACGACGACCGCAAGCCATCGCCCATCCCGCTCGAGGAGTGTCCCTGGTGCGGCACGAAGTTCACCCGGCTCTCTTTCAGGCTTCTTCCCAACTCGGATGAACCGGAAGATCTGCGCGTCTCGTGCGTGAACCGGCAATGTCAGTTCGGTCGCGGTCTGTCGTTACCCATCGTGGCGGTGGACGAGCCAATCTACCGAAGGCTGCCGTGCTTCATCATCGCCACGGTGGACAAGTTCGCGGCCCTGCCGTGGACCGGTCCCGTAGGAGCGTTCTTCGGCAGGGTTGATCGCTATGACGAGAAGCGCGGGTTTTATGGACCCTGCGACTCACCACAGGGGGCTAAGTTGCCTGATGGCCGGCTGCTCCCTCCGGAACTGATCATACAGGACGAGTTGCACCTCATCTCGGGTCCGCTCGGCACTATGGCGGGCCTCTATGAGACTGCGCTCGACGAACTCTGCGCCATCGAGCGCGACGGTCACATTGTGAGGCCGAAGATTGTGGCTTCCACGGCCACGGTTCGCCGCGCGGAGAGCCAGATTCGCGCGCTCTTCAATCGCCGCCTGGTGGACATCTTCCCGCCGCCCGGTCCGGACCGCCGAGATTCGTTTTTCGCGGAGACGCTTCCCTCCAGCGAAAGCAACGCGCGGCTCTACGTTGGCGTCGCCGCTCAGGGGCGCAGCCCCAAGGTGGCCATGCTGCGCGTCTACCTGGCGTTGCTTGGTGCCGGATTGAAGTGGCACTCGCGTCTGAAAAAGAAAGGCGAGCCGTTGAGTCCCGCCGATCCTTACATGACCCTGCTCGGCTACTACAACAGCCTGCGGGAGCTTGGCGGCGCGCGGCGGTTGATTGAGGATGAAATCCGGAACCGTCTCGTAGGTTATTCCAACCGCAAACGGGTTGGTGAGACGGAGGGACTATTTGACGACCGGCAGATCGGCTACGAGCCTGTGGAATTGACGAGCCGCGTGAACACATCCGATGTGGCGGATGCCAAACGAAGGCTGGCGCTCCTGTTTTCGGACAAGAGCCGCGTGGACGTGGCCATCGCCACAAACATGATTTCGGTCGGTCTGGACATCACGCGATTGGGGCTGATGGTGGTGTTTGGTCAGCCGAAGACCAGCGCAGAGTATATCCAGGCCACCAGCCGTGTCGGTCGCGATCCGGACAGGCCCGGTCTGGTGGTAACGATCTTTAACGTGCATAAGCCGCGCGACCGATCGCACTACGAAAGGTTCGCGGCGTACCACGAGACGTTCTACCGCAGCGTGGAGGCCACCAGTGTGACGCCTTTCTCACCGCGCGCACTGGATAAGGGTTTGGCGGCGACGGTCGTGGGGCTGGCCCGACAAGGGCATCGGCCGATGACGACGCCACGGGGCGCGATGGAGATCCTGAACGAACGCACGCGGCTGGAGTTCGTCATCCAGACGCTGGCTGATCGGGCTTATAGCCACTCAGACCTGCCGCCCAATGAGGCGGATCGACTGCGGCAGCGGGTGCGCGAGCGAGCCATCGATCTGCTCGAGGTGTGGGCGAAGGTTGCGCAGGATTATCAAAAGGATGGAGTGGGGCTGCAATACAATCCCGCCGAGGCCGGTGCCGCGAAGCAACTACTCTACGATTTCCTCAGTCCCGAAGTGAGGAACCTGCCCGCGGATAATCCACGGATGAAGTTCCGTGCCAACCGGTCGCTTCGCGATGTGGAGCCTGAGGTGAACATCTGGGTCAGGACCCTTGAGAACGCCGAACTCGAAGAGGAGACGGTATGAAAAGGGGAAATAAGCCCCAGGGAGAAATTCGGCAGAGCCAACTCGTGACCACGTTCGGGCCGGGGTCGATGATGGATCTACCGAATCACTCCGTCCTGGTTGCCGGCCTGGACTTCTGGTCTCTCGGCGGGGAAGCAGTTTCGGAGCCACGGCTCAGTCAGAAATTGGCGCGGGTGCTCGACGTGCCGACGGTGGATCTGAGGACGCCGCCACCGGCTGATGACGATCCAACGGCGCCTTCTACCGGGATCACCGGATTCCAGTTCCCGGAATGGTTTGTCACGCAGGATCAAGAGGGCCAAACGGCAGGCTTTCGTTCGCGGCTGCTGGTGCACCGAAAGGCTCTGACGAGGGGGAAGTTCATCGACCGGGATAAGAAGCGGCGACCTGTGGTTCCTGTACGGTTCGTGCGGGCCTGCCGCGCGGGCCACATCGGTGATATCGACTGGTACGCCTTCGCGCATAACGGACCTTCGGACTGCCTCAAGCAGCAGCGCCAGTTGTTCATCGACGAGCGCGGCACCAGCGGTGACTTGACCGAGGTCTGGGTGAGGTGCGAGTGCGGCAAGGCGGAACGCAGCATGGCGCAGGCAGCGCTGCTGCAAAACCGCGCCCTCGGATTGTGCGATGGCGCGCGGCCCTGGCTGGGACCTTTCACAAAAGAGACATGCGGAGAGCCGAGCCGGTTGCTGATCCGCTCGGCATCGAACGCGTACTTCCCGCAGTTGATGAGCGTGATTTCGCTTCCGGAGCGGGATGAAGTTGTCCGCAGGGCTGTCGATGCGGCGTGGAGTTTCCTCGATATCGTCGAGGACCTTGATCAACTCCGCTATGAGCGCAGACGAGCGCCGGTCAAAGCCGCTCTGGAAGGGATCAGTGACGACGAGGTCTTCGCCGAGATTCAGGCGCGCCGTGGTGGTGGCGCGAAGCCGGACAGGTCGGTGAAGGTCGCCGAACTGGAGACTCTGGTAACGGCTAAAGAGGAAGTCGGCGAGGATCGCCCAGAGGGCGTGTTCCACGCACGGTCCCTTCAGCGGTCAGTATGGGAACGGCCCTGGATGGTCCCGCTCGAACGCGTCGTGCTGGTACATCGCCTGCGGGAGGTCGTAGCCCAGGTGGGCTTTACGCGGTTCGAATCCGCCGCCCCCGATATCGAGGGCGAACTGGACATCGGAGTACGGCGGGCGTCTCTCGCCCGCGAGATCACGTGGCTGCCGGCGTTCGAGAACAAAGGCGAGGGCGTGTTCCTTCAGTTCAAGACGCAAGCCATTCAGGCATGGCTCTCGCGCACTGCGGTGCAGAAACGTGGCATACAACTCGGAGCCGGATTCGAAGCGTGGCGCAAAGAGCACCAGGGCACCAATCGGCAGTTCCCAGGCCTGCCCTATTTGATGCTGCACTCTTTCTCCCACCTGCTGATCACTGCGGTGGCGTTGGGGTGCGGCTATCCGGCCAGCTCTATCCGCGAGCGCATTTACGCGATCCCGGAGGTGGGATACGGCGTCCTGCTTTACACCGGGACTTCGGACGCGGAAGGCACGTTGGGCGGCCTGGTTCAGGTGGGGCGCCGGATCTATGAATACGTCAGGAGTGCGCTGGATTTGGGCGAGTTGTGTTCGAACGATCCGGTGTGCGCACAACATGAGGCATCCAGCGACCATGAGCGCCGATTCTTGCACGGGTCGGCGTGTCACGGCTGCGTGCTGATCTCGGAGACCAGTTGCGAGCAGCAGAACGATTTCCTTGACCGCGCCTTGGTGGTGCGGACGGTGCAGAACCTGGGTGCCGAGTTCTTCCTGGAGAGTGTCACTGGCGATGGATCATCCGATTCTCTGTCTACTGCCGTCTGATCTACGCGCCCTCGCTGCGGGCCTGAGAACCGGGCACATATGCCCGCCCTATCCGCCAGCCAGCGTCCAACGCATGATGAATGGGGTTGTGGCCGCCGATGTCTCGACGGGACTCCAGGAACTGGCGGCTTCCGGATTGCCGCCTGCGGGGATCGCATGCGCCCTCGAGCTGGTGGCAACCGGATACGAGAACCGGCCACCAATCGATGATGTCGTGGACTTGGTGACGACGGGCGGTGGAACAAGCGGCGGCAACCGGACCACCAGCGTAGTAGTGGGCGAGTTGTTCAGGAACGCTCAGCAATCGGTCCTCGTGGCAGGCTATGCGGTCTACCAAGGCCAGAAAGTGTTTCAGGCACTGGCCGACCGCATGCAGGAAAGTCCCAATCTCGACGTGCGTTTGTTCCTGGACATTCAACGGCGACAGGGCAACACGTCGGCTCCCACGGAGTTGGTGCGTGAGTTCGTTCATCGCTTTCGGACGAGTCAGTGGCCCAGTGGCCGCCCTCTCCCCCAGGTTTTCTATGATCCCCGGTCGGTGACGCTCGAACCAGGAAAGGCCGCGGCGCTTCACGCGAAGTGCGTGGTGATTGACGAATTCGATCTGTTCGTGTCGTCGGCGAACTTCACAGAAGCCGCTCAGCAGAGGAACATCGAGGTTGGGCTTCGGCTCCGTTCCACCGTCGTCGCGGGTCGAGTCGTGAGGTTCTTCGAATCTCTAGTGTCCGGCGGCCACTTCGAGCGCGTGATCTAACTCCAAGCTGGTGTGGGGAATGGGATTACATCGATTGGCTTCGGCTTCGGAACCGGCACGGAGAAGCCAGTGACGTCTCGGAAGGTTTCAGTGGTGAAATGAAGCTCCCCACACAACGTTTCGAGCGTCAGATCAACCTTAGTTCCAAGTGCATTCAACGCCGTGGCTAAAAGTTCCGGCGGCTGAAACGCTGGCTCGTTTGGCTCCCCACTGGTTCTCCAGCCTTTTGCGGACATGTACTTGAAAGCCTGCCGATACCCGACTGCTCCAAGAAGCCCGAGATCATAGGCCCGCTTCACGATTGCCGCAGCGCTCACCCGCCAGCGCCGCTTGAGATCGAACACGTGTTCCCACGAGAATGACTTCATCCTGAAATCGCGAGCGAACGCCTTGCGCGGAAGCAAGAAGGCGCTTGCAAACCGGTTAGCCTCAGTTTCAGTTTCAATGCTGCCTGTGGGGATTCCGGGATGCATTACGAGATGCCCGCATTCGTGCGCAATGTCGAAGGTCCAACGCGACGTGCTCTGAATGGCTTGATTCAAGAAAATGACGGTTGTTCGACCGTGGCGCGAAAATGCATCGACCTTCGTGGATTGGACCACGTGGGGCACGATGATGACGCCGGCGTGCTCCAGCGCCCGACTAGGTTGCAGAATGGGGCCGTCCACTCCGAGGTTCCAATGTAGGCGGCAACGTTCGGCCGCGGATTCGATTTCCTCAACGCTCGAAGCGGGCATCTGCGGCACATTGAATGAAGGGAATTTGAAGAGCGACCGCAACCGGTCTACAACCATACCGACTAACGTCGCGTGAGCGCGAATTTGGGCCTTGAGTTTTTCGGGCGTGGTCCGTCTGTGCCGGAAGCTGCATTCATCCTCACGGAACACATCTTCAAGTGGGCGGTAGAAGAAGGGAGGCTCGAAGCCGAGAATGGAGCCGTACGCCTCGACGAGATCCTTAGCCGGGTCCTTTTTCTTGCCTGTCTCACACAAAGAGACCAATGCATGGGAGGCCGCAACCGCATCACCAAGTTGTTTCTGCGTCAGGCCCCGAAACTCGCGCGCAACTTGTAGTCGTTCCCCGATAAAGACTTCACTTTGCACCGGCATCGCGCTTCTCGCGCTTCTCCTCGTCCTTCATTAGAGGCTCGAGCGTCAAAGGTGGCAGATCGACCCCCTTGGATTGAAGCGGAGTAACGTTCCCCGGCTCGATATCGAACGGGATGCTGTACGTGCCGGTCAGGTTCTTGGCCTCGTCCATTTCGACCAGGGTGACATTCGATACCTGCCGCGTCGCGTCCGTCTCAACCGCAAGACGTAGGATCTGGTCCTTCAGGATCACCACGCCAAGATCTAATGCGAGCTGCTGCTGACGAAGCTCGGCGTACGTCGTCATCAAATAGCGGCTTGGCGGATCGTCGGCCTCGCCATGATAAAACCGAAAGGGTACGGAACCAATCGCAAACCCGAAGCGAAGATCCTTGTCATCCTCCAGGATCGTCAGCCAGTCATTTTGTCGGACAGCGTTCCGCAGGCCGTGGCACGTCCGCGAGTAAACGCGGCAGCCGAGACACCATTCGCTGTCGCCATTCTCCGGCTCGTGTTTGAGCACCGTCTCGCGTCTTACGTCGCGAATGATGTTTGCGATGACTGAGAGGCGCTTCTGAGTGAGCGGCGTATATCGGGTCCAGGGTTCGAAGTCCAAGCTCATCAATCACCACTATACACCTAAGCGGACATTGATGCCAAAATTTTTACGGCTTGTTGATGTTTAACAGGGCAAGCGAATCTTTACAGCCATGTTGAAATTCGACGGCCTTTGTCGCCTCTCGGACATCAGCCCGTAAACTATTGATATTGTGGATGATCTCCCTACGCGCGCCGAAAGCCGACTCGTGGAAGCCAATGTAGCGAGCGTGCCCTTCGGCTGCTACTTGCCAACCTCAATAGATGAACGAGCGGTCATCACTCGTGGACAGCGGCACGAGCCAGCGGAGTAGACACAAATGATCGTGGGCAAATTTCGAAGGGGAGAATTTGGAAAGGGGGGTGGAGTCGGTCGCGCTGACCTCGGTTATTCAACGTGGCCGCTTTGATGTCTGGGTTTCACCTCATCGTAGAACTTTACCCAGTCGCTGGTCAGTCGGTCAAACGCTCTTCTCGCGTCCAGCGCGCCAGCCTTGATCTGTTGGCATATCCACGCCTCAAGGTCGTCCTTCTCGTGGAAGCCGTAGTTCTTGCCGTTCCAGGCATTTGTTTCTGGCTGAAACCACAGGTTCGTGATGTCGTTGCTTCCGCCGGCACAGAGCGGGTAAAAATGATCGACCGCCTCCATACTCGGGGTTCCGCGGTCTACCGGCTGGTAAGAGCGGCTGGTGTATAATCGACGGTGCTGCAGAATCCTAAATGGGAATTCCGGTTTAAAAGCCGCCAGCCCTCGGCGAGTCGCTGCGCGCGCGGGGTTATGCTGCTTACGCTGATTGGCGTGGTCTCATGCGCGGCTCAGACCTTGAAGACGGGCGGAACATTAGAAGGCACGATCAGTGACACCTCCGCGAAGCGAATTCCCGGCGTCAAAGTCAACTTCCGGCAGACCGACACAAACCAGACCCGCACGGTTACCGCCGACGATCAGGGGTTCTTCAGGGCGAGCGATCTTTCTGTGGGAACCTACGAGGTCCGCATGGAGCAGCCAGGGTTTGTACCGTACTTGCACAGTGGAGTTGGTGTCGACGTCGGAATTACCGCTCATTTGGATGTCGTTCTCCCAGCGGCCGGCGTTACGACCCAAATAACCGTCTCCGCGCAACCGCCGCCCATCGATCCCGGCCAGACTTCTGTCACTGCCAGCGTCGACCGGCAAAGAATCGAAGATCTGCCCGTGGATAGCCGCAACTCGCTGGACTTTGTCCTTACCATGCCTGGCGTAACCAGTTCCGCTTCAGGGCAAGGTGGAACGGGATCGCGCCGCGCGCTCGCGGACAGCGGCTTCACCTTCGGAGGCCTGCGCCCGCGAAGCAATAATGTCTCTGTCGACGGGCTCGATAACAATGATGAATTTACGGGTGCGAGCCGCACGGAGCTTTCACCCGAGGAAGTTCAGGAATATCAGGTGGTAAACAATGGGCTGTCGGCGGAATACGGAGGTGCTTCA
>DATDGS010000078.1:0-67340 GCA_036521955.1 Terriglobales bacterium | reverse complement strand
AGGGTCTATCACCGCAACGCGGAAGCGCTGTTTGCGCGGTTCCATAGCTCGAATAGAAGCTCAAATGGAAGTTCATATAGCCCTTGACAATTCTGGCAACCATCAACGAAAGTTACTATTCGAAACAAATCGAAACAAATGCCTGCGAACGGTCTGCTCAACGAAGAACGCCGCCGTGAAATCCTTGGAGTCCTGCACCGGGACGGACGTGTACTCGTCAAGGATCTCGCCCGGCATTTCCGCATTTCGCAGATCACTATCCGCAAAGATCTGGAGTTTCTAGATGGCCAAGGGGTCATCCAGCGTACCCATGGCGGCGCGCTGCCCGTGCAAGGCGGCGCCCTGCTCGATCCGTCGCTGCGCGAGAAAGAGAAGCTCCACCGCAAAGAAAAGACCCAGATTGCTCGAGCCGCGGTGCGTCTGGTGGAAGAAGGACAGTCCGTGCTGCTCGATTCCGGAACCACCACGACGGCCATTGCCCGCGCCCTGAAAGACATGGCGCGACTCACCGTGATCACCAACGCCATCAACATCGCGGCCGAACTGGCGGGCACGCACATTGAAGTGATCCTGACCGGAGGCATGCTGCGCAAGAACTCATTTTCTCTGGTCGGTCCGCTGGCCGAGCAGACGCTGCACCAGCTCAGCGCCGACATCCTGTTCCTGGGCGTCGATGGCTTCGACACCAAGGCCGGCCTTTTCACTCCGAATTTATTGGAGTCCCAAGTGAACCGGGCCATGGTCGATATTGCCCGCCGGACGATAGCGGTTTGCGACTCGAGTAAGTTCGGCCGTCGCAGCCTGTGCAACATCATGCCGATTTCGGCGGTCCACGAAGTGATTACCGACAAGCAAATTCCCAAACCGGATTTGCACTCTCTGAAAGATGCAGGCGTAAAAGTGACACTGGTGTAAGTGAAGTTGAGGACACAATGAAATCGGCAGAAATCGAGGAACAGGGCCAGCACACGCTGAGCGAGATTTTTTCTCAGCCTCAGTGCTGGAGCGAATGTCTGGGCCAGTTGGCAAGCAGCGCGGAATTGCGTGCCGCCATTCAACTCGCACAGCGAGGCGCGGAGCGGCAAGGACCGGAGTGGATCTTTGTGGGCTGCGGAACAAGTTACTATCTCGCGCAGGCCGCCGCGGCGACATTCAACTATCTCAAGCTTCCGGCACGGGTCGTCCCTGCTTCTGAGTTGCTGCTATATCCCGAACTAACGCTGCACGCCGGGGGGGATTATGTTCCGGTTGTGATTTCGCGCTCCGGACTCACTTCAGAGGCAGTCCGCGCGGCGCAGATGTTGGAGAAAGATCACAATCTTCGCACCATCGCCATCACCTGCGCCGAGGGGCAGCCTCTGGAGGCGGCTTGCAGCGTTACCTTGAAACTTCTCGACGCCGACGAGCGGAGCACGGTTATGACGCGATCGTTCACGTCGATGCTGCTCGGACTACAATACCTCGCGGCGATTTTCTCTGGCGACAATACGTTCCGCCGCGCCCTGGTCGAACTCGCGCAACAGGTCGAACCACTCCTGAAAGACATTCCGCAGCGGTTGCGGTTGTTTACCGAGTCTCGCAGTGTCTCCGACTTCGTCTTCCTGGCGCAGGGCCCCCTGTTCAGCATTGCTTCGGAGTGCATGTTGAAAGTGACCGAGTCCTCGTGCTCTTACGCTCAGGTATTTCATTCTCTAGAGTTCCGTCATGGCCCGAAATCCATCGCAGGTCCGGAAACGCTGATCACGTTCCTAATGTCGAAAACTTCCTACGATGCGGAACTGGAGTTACTCGAAGAAATGAACGCTCTCGGCGCGGCCACCATGGTGATTGCGAATCGTGTCGAAAGCCGGGCGCAGCGTGCCGCCAGCTTCGCGATCGAACTTGGGCTCCAGTCGCCCGAGTACGCGCAGCCAGCGGCGTTTGTGATTTGGGGTCAACTTTATGGTGTTTACTACGGACTTAAGAAGGGACTTAATCCCGACTCCCCCAGGAACCTGACGCGTGTGGTCGAACTCGCGGACGGCCGCTAGAACCCAGCAGTTAGCAACCAGCAAGGAACGCCAGAGGCCGAAACTCTATGTCCAAGCTCGATATCGCGATCGCCGGGGAAATCAATCTTGACCTAATCCTTTACGGTCTGCCCGAGCAAATGCCCACGGAACACGAACTGCTGGCCAGCGACTTTGCCATTACGTTAGGCGGTTCCTCGGCCATCCTGGCGCATAATCTCGCCGCTCTTGGCAGCCGCGTGGGGTTCGTCACCAAGTTTGGCGCCGACGCTTTCGGCGCCCTCGCCGCTAAACGCTTGCGCGAACGTGATGTCGACCTGACGGGCGTCGCGCATGGAACGAAGTCCGGCGTAACGGTCCTGCTGCCCCATGGACCCCAGCGCCACATCCTCACATATCTGGGCACAATATCCGAACTGCGCTTTGAGGATCTCGACCTTGATTATCTGGCATCTGCTCGCCACTTTCATATATCGTCGCTGTTCTTGCAGCGTGAGCTGTTGCCGCACGTGCCTGAACTTTTTCGGCGGATGAAGTCCGCCGGCCTGACCACCTCGCTCGACACTAACGACGATCCCGACGACCGGTGGGACGGCGTCCTCGAAGAAATCCTGCCTGACGTGGACATCCTGCTGCCGAATGAACGTGAAGCGATGAAGATGTCGCGGGCCGACAACTTGGAAACCGCACTTTCGCGGCTCGCACCAAGGGTGGGAACCATCGTGATCAAAATGGGCTCCAGCGGAGCCGTTGCTATTCGGGACGGGCACCGAGTCAGCGTATCCGCGGTGCCGATGACGGTCATCGATACGATTGGCGCAGGCGACAGCTTCGACGCCGGGTTCCTCCACCAGTTTCTGCGCGGAGCCGATCTCACGACGTGCCTGGCCTACGGAAACTTGTGCGGCGCGCTCTCCACCACCGCTTGTGGCGGCACGGAAGCATTCCGCGACGCAGTCCGCATGCAGGAATTTCTCCGCCGCCACAACCCCGGGAATCAGGCGCAATAGACTTCGGCCGGTATCCGTGTACGCAGGCTGGAGCGCCTGCCGCCGCCTATGGCCCTCGCCACAGCGTGGCAAAAAAGAGCAGTGGGACGCGCGGTTTGCGCGTCTCACTGCTGGGAAGAGTGTTGCTATGTTGCCGTGCTGCGTTGCTACGCTGGGAAAGAATCCAGCGCAGTGTTACCTCCCATGTCTGCCTCCGCCACCGCCGCGCGACGATCCGCCGCTGTGCGATCCACCACCATGCGACGATCCGCCGCCGTGGCTGCTCGGCGCTGAATGTCCGCCACCGTAACTTGGGGCTGAACGTCCGCCGCCATAACTCGGGGCTGAATGTCCGCCACCGTAACTTGGGGCTGAACGTCCGCCGTAAGCACCTCCGCCGTAAGATCGCTGGGTGACGATGGGCTGTCTCATGTTGAGTGGTGGGCGAGCGTATCCGCCGGAGGCTCGGCCCGCTGAACCATACCCCCCTGAGCCGTAACCGCTTGAACCGTAACCGCGGGACGATCCGCGATCTTCCGTGCGACCGGACGACTGACCCGCCCTGCTTGACTCTGCAGAAGAAGATGAGCGCGGAGGCATCGGTGTGAATTTCTGCCAGCCACCGTTGCTGCCACTCTCGCGAGCAGTCGCTGAGCCGACCGAGTTGCCGGGCCTCGGCGCCGATCCCGCGTTCGAACTACCTCGCGATTCCAAACTTCTTTCCGAACCTTGGCTGGCGCGCCATGAGCCGCTGTTCGAATTGACATTCGAACCGAAGGTTCCAGACCTCGCACCTCCACCTTCGCGGCCGGTTTCAGCAGGCCTGGCATTCGACGCAGTGCCAGTCGTGCCGTGGGCCGAGAAGAAGTGCTGATTCTGTGACACGTTCCGAATCGTCGAAGCAGCCGCCGGACGTCCACTAGCCGAGAAGCTCTCGCGGCTCGGAGTCACTGGCAATCTGCCGGTCGAGAAATGTGCATTCTGGAACTGCGCGTGAGTCATCGGCTGAGCGCTCATGTGGCCGCTGCCGAACTCTCTGCCCGAGACGGTCGTCCCGCCGCGGAAGTTCGAGTCATGCATCGCCAGGCTCACGTTCGAGAATCGTGTGCCGCCGTGCAGCGCCGCATAACCGCCGCGGTTGTAAGCGCCATAACCAACAGCGCCGTACCGCCCGCCGTAGGGTCCATACCAAGGATGGAACCGGTCACACGGTCCGAGGGGAAGCCAGCCGACCGAGCCCCAACCGAATCCGAATCCAATCCCGAATCCGAATCCCGGGCCGAATCCGAAGAACGAAACATAAGCCGGCGCCCAAATCGGACGGTAGAACGGATATCCATAGGCTGGACCAGGCCACCATCCCCAACCTCCGCCCACATACATCCATCGACCATAGTGATACGGAGCCCAGCCCCAGGGATCTAACGAAACCCAGGTCCATCCCCAATAAGGCTCGTAAACCCAGCGCCCGGCGCGATACGGAGCCCAGCCTGCTGGTTCATTTGGCCGCCACACTGGACCGTAGTCCGGAACCTCGGACCAAGTGCCATTCGCATCGAGATCTTCGGTTCCGACGTAATAGTCGTTCGTCTGCCGCCGCGATATCGAGTTGCGGATCATGTTGTCGCGATCGGTATTCCACTGATCCCAGTCATCGCGAGCCGGCGCTTCGCCAATCTTGTACTGCGCCTGATCGCCAACGCCCTGAATAGTAATGAACTGGCCCTGTCCCACTCGCGTGCCGCCTTGCGGAGTAGTAACTTCGACTTCGCCTCTTCGAACCAGCACTTCTGTGTGATCGTCGGCAGTCACAAGAATTCGAAAGCTCGATTCGCGCCGCTCAGTACGAACGGCAACGTTGGGGGTATCGATTTCGGCATCCGCATCGCTGTTCTTGTAGACGGAGTAGTTCGCCATTCCGTGCCCAAGTTGAATCTGAATCTGCGAGCGCGTGAGCTGCGTGATATTGGCCTGAGTGTGCTCAGCCAGGCGCAGCATGTTGGCATAGTCGAGCTCAAGTTCGGTGCGGGCTTTGTCGCCGGTCGAAACGCGGTCACCCGCGAGGACGGGGGCGTTGAGCACAGCCGCGGACCAGTCTTTGGAATCGCCGCGTTGCGTGGAAACGTCACCGTGAATCAGACTGATGCGCGCCACGCCTCGGGTCTCAGCCGGAGCCGGCGCACTGGAAGTGGGGTCGCCGGGACCGGAGTCGGAGTCCATCGAACCCTGATCCGTCGCGCCCGAGTTCATGGAACCCTGGTCGTTGGGACCCTGCATTTGGATGCTCGGCGACGGTTTCGAATCTTGATCCGGCACCTGGTCGTCCGAATTCTGAGCGACAACGGCGCCGGGGATCGCGATCGTCAATCCTAGTATTGCCGCCATTAATTTGAATTTCACACAAACCTCCACGCTTGCTCGAGACACAAACTATGCCCTAAGCAATGCAGGCGGAATGCCAATGTCGAACGATCGGCAGAGATTCGTTAACTGCTTTTTTCACAGCAGGTTAGGAGAGACATAACAGCGGGAAAGGTCGGCGATTGAGGGAGCACCGGTGGCCCGGTTCCACCAGGGTGGTGCTTTTCGGCCAGGGTACCGCATTCGTGGTCACAACATTACTTCCTCGCCATTTCGCGTCACTGCTGTCAGGCGACAACAGGTCTCGCTCAACGGCGAAGTGGCGGCAAGTGCACCGAACGGCTTCCAGATCGTTTAACTCAAGGAACTGGAAGCCATAACGAAGCGCGCTTCTTTGGCGAACCGCCACATAGGTCGTCACTCGACCAAAATGCAAAGTAAAGTCCAACTCCACGACCTCGCCAAGGGGAACTTCTATTCTCACTATGGCTGAGATTCCGGATCCGCTGATCTCCACGGTATGGCCCTTCAGCACACCCCACGTGCGGGAATGGATAGTAATATCGACCCCTAGTTTGAATCGGGGATGGCGACGGGCATCGACTTCAGTGGTTCGAAGGGGATGGCTCGCGGGCTCATTCTCCGCTTCCACTTTCGATTCTCTGACTCCATCCGCCAAACACACCGCCTGCGTATGATCGCGTCTGACCGTATCTGTATCCGTATTTTCCATCGGCAAACGGGCGGCACTACATTAGGGGTGGCACAGTCCGTCCAACATCGCTCGGAGATTGCCGATCATTCCGCTTCGTTTTCATCCTCGATGCCGATCTTCGACAAGCGATACCGCAGTGCGTTGCGCGAGAGGCCAAGCAGACGCGCGGCCTGCGACTTATTGCCGCCAGCGCGTTTCAGAGCTTCGCGGATCATTTCGTCCTCCCACTGGTCGAGCGTCATGCCATCGGGAAGGAAGCGATCACGATCCGAGGCAGCTCCCGACGACGAAAAGACACGATTGCGCGGCGAGTCGAGCTGTATGTCGCTGGCTTCCAACTGGCTGCGCAAAGCGAGCGCGCAGGCACGTTCGATGACGTTCTGCAGTTCACGCACGTTGCCCGGCCAATAATGACTGACGAGAAGCTGCATGGCGGCGGGTGAAATGCCGGTGATTTTTTCCTCTTTCCCGGAATCTTTGGCGAAGCGCGCAAGGAAGAGGTTGGCCAATCCGGGGATATCTTCTTTGTGTTCGCGCAGCGGCGGAATATCGATCGGAACCACGTTGAGCCGATAGTATAGGTCCTCGCGAAACGTTCCATCTTCGAGCGCGGCGCGCAGATCGCGGTTGGTGGCGGCGAGAAGCCGGACGTCGACTTTGATGGTGCGCGTGCCACCCAGGCGCTCGAACTCGCGCTCCTGCAGCACGCGGAGAAGTTTGACCTGGATGGCGGGCGGCACGTCTCCGATTTCATCGAGGAAGAGCGTGCCCTTGTCGGCTAGTTCGAATTTTCCCGGCTTGCTGGTGGCGGCTCCAGTGAAAGCTCCCTTTTCGTAACCGAAGAGTTCGCTCTCCAACAGGTTTTCGGGGATGGCGGTGCTGTTGATCTTGATGAACGGACCCGAATCGCGGCGCGATTTTTCGTGGATGGCACGGGCGATGAGGTCTTTGCCAACGCCGCTTTCGCCCCCAAGCAGAACGGTAGAGTTCGTGGGCGCCACGCGTTCGACAGTAGCAAGCACCTCCTGCATCTTGGGACTGATCGCGATGATGTTGGGATGGCTGTACTTCTGTCCGAGGGCTTCGCGAAGCGAACGATTCTCCTCGCGCAGGCGGGAGTTATCAAGCTCCTTATGTACCACCATCCGTATTTCAGCGAGCGAGAACGGCTTTAGCACGTAGTCGCAGGCGCCGGCTTTCATCGCCTCAACCGCGGTTTCAACCGACCCGAACGCGGTCATGACCACGATTGGCAACGCCGGATTCTGTTGCTTGGCAGTCTGCAGAAATTCGAGCCCGCTCATGCCGGGAAGTTTAAGGTCGGTGAGGACGAGGTGAACAGGTTCGGAGGCGAGCAATTTCAATCCAGTTTTGGCGTCGCCCGCGGAGACGGTTTTGAAACCGTCATCGCCGAGGTTCAGTTCGAGTAGCCGGCGCATCTTGGCTTCGTCTTCGATGATGAGGATGGTTGACATTTGGTTAGCTCGTGTGGGAACGGGCGTTTTCTCCCGTCCAAGCCGAGCGTAGCTCGGCCGGTGCGTGCGGTTCGACCGTTTCGTCGAGCGGAAAGAAAATCGTAAACACGGCGCCGCCCTCCGGCGCGTTCTCGACATGGATCGACCCTTTATGACCGTCTACGATCTTCGAAACGATGGAGAGCCCCAGTCCCACGCCTGTTTTCTTCGTGGTCACAAACGGGTTGAAAATTTCTTCGCGCAGTTCGTCGGGAACGCCAGGGCCGGTGTCGGCCAGGCGGAGCTCCACTCCTTCGCGATCATTCTGTGTAGCTGGTCGAACTTCGATCCGCAATGTGCCGCTGTGGTCTTTGTCCTGATCCAGCATGGCCTCGTACGCATTCTGCACCAGATTAAGGAAGGCTTGCTCGCATAGACTTTCGTCGAGCGGAACGAGCGGCAGTCCGCTGGCATAGTGGCGCTCGACGCGAACAGCATTCCCCGTAGCTTGTGCACCTGATTGTTTGGCTGCAAAGCGCTCGGCAACAATCTGCAGTACACGATCGAGAAGGGCGACGAGGTCCGCGGGATGTGGTTGGGCATGAAGAGGACGAGCAAAATCGAGAAACTCGGTGACCAGCGCGCCGAGCCGGTTAACCTCGGTCGAAATGTAGCCGGCCAATTCACGGGCAAGTTCGTCGGAGGCCTGCAATTTCTGGGTCAGCATTTCCGCCGAGCCCTTGATGACTCCGAGAGGGTTGCGAATCTCATGCGCTAATCCGGCCGATAGCTGGCCGAGCGCGGCCAGTCGTTCCGAACGGCGCGCCTCGGCCTGAGCCTGCTCGAGGCGGCGATTGGTTTCGGCGAGGCGTTCCGCAAGTTCGCGGTACAACTGAGTTTGATGCTTGCTCTGCTGCGCGAAGCGATTCACGACCATGGCCGCGAGGAAGAAAAACAAGATGCGCAGCGCAAGCAGGCCAAAAGCCTCAGGAGTAAGGTCGTATTCCTGCATCGCCGGATAGAGATACGAGCAGTAGAAGGCGGATGCAATCAGGGTCCAGAGCAGCGTAAGCAACGGGCCACAGTAGACCGCGGCGGTGACGACCGGAAGATAATAAATAGGATAGTAATCGCTGTTGATTCCGACCTCGTTGCCGGTGTGGTCGATAAGCAGGGTCGCCAGCACAATCTTGAGGAGGATGACGTAGAAGACTCCTCGTTTAGGAAAGTTGGAGATCAACCTTGTCTCCAGCAGTTGCACAATGCCGATGGCGAGGATAATCAGCTGCTTGTGCCATTCGAATAGCGGAGGAATCACGGCCAGTATGGCGAGAAAGAGGAGCCAGATGGTGAGCCAGGCTGCGTCGAGACGGTTAAACCGCCGGGACTCGGGATCGAGAATGGGAGGCGCAGGTGCCACGCAGCTTCCATCCAACCGCAGAAAGCCCTCCCGCGTCAATCGGAGGGCGGCTTCCTCCGAAGCCGGGCGTGAGGCTGACGCGCACATAAGGATTTCCAATCACCAACATAAATAGTTTTGATTTCCGCAAAGCGCGGCTCAGCGACTATTGTTATGATGCGCTTGTTGGAGCGTGTGAAGAGATTGATCCTGGCGAAAGGCGAAAAGACGCGAATGAAGGTCATCGGCGTGGCGGCGTGGCGGACGATGGTGTCTGGGAACGGACAACAATGACCAAGGTCGAAGCGATTATTCAGGTCTCAAAGCTGGATGCCGTAAAAGACGCTCTGCACGAGGTGGGCGTCGAGGGCATGACCGTTTTTGAAGCCAGAGGACATGGCCGGCAAAAAGGACACACCGAGTTTTATCGAGGACGCGAGTACACCGTGGACTTGATCCCCAAGGTGAAGCTCGAGATCGTAGTGGCCGATGAAATGGTCGAAAAAGTCGTGCAGGCAATCACCACCGCGGCACGTACGGGCAAAATCGGAGACGGCAAGATTTTTCTCTCGCGGGTTGACGAGGCGATTCGGATTCGCAACGACGAACGTGGCGATGGCGTGCTGTAAAACGCACGAATCTCGAAACGGCGGAGATCGACAGCAAAAGATTGACCACAAAAGATCGACATCCCCCTGGACTGCTAATTTTTGGGCAGAGCGGAATGAAGGTTGGAGCAGAGGCTAAGGGCCTCGGGGAGAGTGTCATCGAATGACCACCGGGGCCATCGTCCGCAGCGAGTTGTGGGATCTGTACGGGCGGGAATCCGCCGCGATCGAAGAGGAATTTTCGGTGACCGGAGATGGGCGCATGGCGCTAGTCGGGCGCACGGCGCTGGTTGATTCGATTGTTCAGCGGCTCTGGAACGAAATCATCGTCAGCTCTCACCCAAGTTCTCACTCCGCTTCTACTAACTCTGGTTCCGGCCATGCCGATCCAGGCAGCCCGAAAGACGTCGCGCTCGTGGCCACTGGCGGATTCGGGCGCGGCTGGCTTTTTCCCCACTCGGACATTGACTTGCTGTATCTGCACGCCGGGAGTGATTCCGAGAGCGAATTCAAAGATCCGATCCGGCGCTTTTCGCAGGAGTTGTGGGACCTGCGGCTGAAGTTGAGTCCAGCCACGCGAAATCTGGCGGAGTGCGAACGGCTGGATCCAAACAATGTTGAGTTTGCCATCTCGCTGCTCGACTGCCGTTACCTGGCGGGCGATCGCGACCTCTTTACACGGCTGCGCGAAAAAGTTGTTCCTCGCATGGTCTGGCGGGAGTGCCAGAACCTGATCCAGAATCTGGCCGAAATTACGCGGGCGCGGCATCATAAATTTGGCAATACCGTCTTTCACCTCGAACCGAACGTCAAGGACGGGCCCGGCGGTTTGCGCGACTACAACGTTGCCAACTGGCTGGCGTTGATTTCCGCGATGGAAAAGCTGAAGGTATGGCCGGACGAGAAAACGCTGCTGCCGGTTTCTTCGCGGAGGGCATTCGACGCGGCGCTCGATTTCCAAATGTCCGTGCGTTGCTTTCTGCACTTCCGGCACGGGCGCCACGACAACACGCTATTTTGGGAGACGCAGGATGAAGCGGCGGCGAGAAAGATCGGCGCCCGCGACGCGGATATTGCGAGCGCAGCGGATTGGATGCGCATCTATTTTGGCCACGTCCGCAGCGTGCACCGCGTCTGCAACCAGTTGCTGGAGGAAATCCCGGCGGCCTGGTCGTCGCTGTACCGGCAATTCCAGGGCTGGAGATCGCGGGTCGCGAGCGACGATTTTTCCGTGGTGGATGGACTGATATTTCTGAAGCAAACGCAGCCAGCGGACGGCTTGCGAGATCCGGAAATGCTGTTGCGGCTTTTTCATTTCATGGCCGAACACGGCCTGAAGCTGAGCACGACCACCGAATACAAAGTCGAGCAGGCTCTGCCGGCACTGGCGGCAACGCCTCCTCGGGGCGCCGAGTTGTGGCTTTATTTGCAGGAAACGCTGGTGCAGCCGCATGCCGGCGACGCCCTGCGCGCCATGAACGCGCTTCGCCTGCTGGCGCTTCTGTTGCCCGAGCTGAAGGGGATTGAGGCGCTGGTGGTAAGGGATTTTTACCATCGCTACACGGTGGATGAGCACTCGTTTCTGGCGATCGAAAATCTGCATCGCCTGAAAGAATCGAAATCGGAATGGGACCGGCGCTTTGCGGAATTGCAGAGTGAACTCGAGCAACCGGAACTGCTTTACCTGGCCTTGCTCCTGCATGATTCCGGCAAGGCCGCGCCGGGGGAGAACCACGTTGGGGTCAGCTTGCAACTCACCAATAGTTGTACAGAGCGGCTGGATCTTGATCCCGTGGATCGCGAGACGGTGCGATATCTGGTGGCGAGCCATCTGGAAATGTCGGCAGCAATGCGGCGCGATGTATTCGATCCCGCGAATGTGAAGTCATTCGCGGAGAAAGTTGGAGTACCCGAACGACTGAAGATGCTTTGCCTGATGACATACGCCGACATCAAAGCCGTGAACCCGGAGGCCATGACGCCGTGGAAAGCCGACAACTTATGGCAGCTCTATATAGCGTGCGCAAATTACTTGAGCCGAAGCGCTGACGAGCGCGTGCATATGGGCAACAAAAACGACGGCTCCGGCCTTGCGCCGTCAAGTCTTGCTTCGGCAAACCTGGCACATCTGCGGTCGCTGGCGCCGGTGGCGGGGAAGAAGATCAACGTTTTTCTCGAAGGCTTGCCGCAACGGTATCTGCGAATCCATGGCGCCACCGATGTTCTGGCACACGCCGAAATGGCTGCCCGATTGGGGCAGGACGGCGTCCAATTAAGTTTGAAGCAAGTTCGTCACTGGTACGAGCTGACGCTGATTACCACCGACCGGCCCTTCCTGTTCGCGTCGGTGTCCGGGGCGCTGGCGGCGTGGGGAATGAACATCGTGAAGGCAAACGCGTTCTCGAATGCCGCGGGCATGGTGGTGGATACTTTCTATTTCACGGATCGCTTTCGAACCCTGGAGATGAATCTACAAGAGTGGGAGCGTTTGAAAAAAAGCATTGCGGCCGTGGTCAAAGGAGAAGCCGACCTGGCGCGCATGCTGCGCGACCGCCTGAAATCGGAGAAAGCAAATAATACGAAGGTGAAGATCGCCACACAGATTGAATTCGACGATGGCTGCTCCGCCCACAGTACGCTGGTGCAGGTGTTGACCCAGGACCGCCCGGGACTGCTTTACCGTATGTGCTCGCTGGTTTCGAAGCATGAATGCAACATCGAAATTGCCCTGATCGAGACCGAGGGGCAGATGGCGATTGACGTCCTGTATCTGACCTCAGGCGGAGCCAAGTTGAGTGCGGACCGGCAGGCGGCGCTGGGGCAGGCATTGCGCGACGAACTCGCGGCGAAATAATTTCTGCAACCTTGTCCGGCAATCTTGTCCTGCAATCTACCGGTCCGCGTAGTATCCGTCTCTGGTCTGCACAATCAGATCTTTTTTCTTCACCGTCAACTGAACGTGGTGATAACCCGCGGCCGTGCTGTCTTTGCCGGGCGTATAACCCATGCTGTACTGGGTTCGCAGTTCCTCGACAATGCTGTCGTAGATCTCGCCGACGGTTTGCTTCTTGGAAACTTCAAAGAAACGCCCACCGGTTTCCTTGGAAACGCGTTCCAGAATTTTCTTGCCATCTGTGCGCGAGCTATCGGAAGGACTTTGCCCGCCGCGACCACCTCGACCGCCGCCTCCGCCGCCTCCGCCCCCTCCGCCCGGCCACCCACCTCCGCCGCCGGGCCAACCTCCACCACCGCCGCCCGGGTAACCGCCGCCCCGGCCCATTCCGCCGGGCTGCCTTTGGCCTTGGTCACGGTGAGAATCCGCGAAATAAATGGAGTAGATCACCGTGTCGGCGCGTTGGGCGGACTCGATTGCGCTCTCCAAATAGGTCTTGCTGCCGTGGTCGACGCCATCCGAAAGAATGATGAGAGCCTTCCGGCCCTGCTGCTTTTTCATTAATTCGTTCGACGCCAGGAACACGGCATCGTAAAGCTGGGTGCCGCCACCATGATGCGAGCCCGAGTCTGAGCCGGATGGGGAGTTCGAGGGATCGTTGGGATCGTTCGAGCGCTCGCGGTCGGATGGCGACTTGAGCAAATCGAGCGCCGCCTGCAGCTTTTCGTGCGATGAAGTCAAGTCCTGCAGCAGTTCCACTTCACGGTCAAAGTGAATCAGGAAAGCTTTGTCCTTGGGCTGCACCAGCATCTGATCGAGAAAGCTGCGACTCGCGTTTCGCTCCGCGTCGAGGACGTTGTATTGACTGCGACTGGTGTCGACGAGCAGGCCCAGGGTGAGCGGGAGGTTCGTTTCCTGCGAAAAATAGCGAATGGTTTGCGGGTGTCCGTCTTCCTGCAGCGTGAAATCGTCCTTCGTGAGGTCTTTGACGATTTTGCCGTGTTTGTCGCGGACGGTAACGGGCAGAGTTACTACTTTGACATCGACGGCCACGGTGGCAGCGGGTTCCTGAGCCCACATCGACGGGCCGGCTCCGGGAAGAGCGATGAGCACAAAGAGCAGCGCACAGGCAGTTGGCTTCCACCAGAATAAACTACTCGTCATGGCATCTCTTTTCGGGGCCGAGGATTATCGAGCCGGGACTCGTTCAACGCAACCTCCTCCGTCTTATCATGATCCCTTTGTCGTTTATTTCAGACGAAGCTGCTCATTGTAGACGAACTCTAATAGCGCTGCATCTAGACAGGAAAATAGAATACACCGCGAGGATCGCACCCGCCCAACTGGGGAAGGCCAACGTCAAACGGTACAGAAAACCTGCCGTGAGCGGCCGGGCCTGATCTTCGAGACCGAATTTGTCAGCCGAGATGCGCATCCATGCAAGCATCGTTTTTCTTCTTGGTAACGGAGTTGCTGTCCTGCGCGGGGAATCGATCCGCGCTTGAGACAGACGTCAACACAAGTCGAATACTTATGAGTGGATGCGCCGCGATGGAGTTACAGTTGCCAAGCATCCGTAAACACAACGTCAATCCCGGGTAAAAGTTCGTAAAGGCTACAGATCGCGCATTTGGCGATGCTAAAGTTAGATCATGCGATTTTTCCGGGGGAGACCCGCGCGAGTATGCCTTCTAGAGAGCCTTCCAACGACGCGTCTTTTTGCGATCTGCCTGCTAGCCCTTGCAACTCTGGTGCTGGCGCAGGCGAACTATGTTTTGGCGCAAGACAAACCCCAAGACAAGCCAGCGAGCGGTTCCGGCAGCGCGCCAGTCGCCAAGGCCGTGGGAGTCATCAAGAGCATTGAGGCGGATTCGATCACGATCGCGTCGGAATCCGGTGGCGAGCGCGACATCACTGCGAAGCTGACGGGGTCGACCAAAATCCTGCGAGTACCGCCGGGAGAAAAGGATCTGAAAAATGCGACTGCCCTCCGGGCACAAGACTTGCAGCCCGGAGATCGCGTTCTGATTCGCGGGCAAGCATCGACGGATGGGGACAGACACACGAGCATCATCATAGCGCTGGCGGTGGTCGTGATGAAGCAGGGCGATGTGGCTGCCAAGCAACAGCACGACCGCGACGACTGGCAGAAACGAGGAGTGGGCGGGTTGGTCACTAAAGTGGACGCTGCGACGGGGACCATCACGATTTCATCTGGCGGGGTGGGCGTGAATCGGAGTATCGCCGTCCACATTACCAAGGACACGGTCCCACGCCGCTACGCTCCGGACTCGGTGAAGTTCGATGATGCAAAGCCGGCGGGCATTGATCAAATCAAGGTAGGAGACCAGTTGCGCGCGCGCGGAACCCGCAACCCGGATGGCAGCGAAGTGAGCGCGGAGGAAGTTGTCAGCGGAGCATTCCGGAATATAGCGGGAACCATCAAGGCTATTGATGTAGCGAGCAACACGATGACGGTGCAGGATGCTATCGGCAGGAACACGGTGGTCGTAAAAGTTTCACCCGACTCGCAAATGAAGAAGCTGCCGGCAGAGATGGCGCAACGCATCGCGATGCGATTAAAAGCTGCAGCGGGCGGCGCAGATCAACCGGGCGCAAACGGCCAAGGCACGACGGGGCAGGGTGCTGCGCCGGGTACCGGCGGGGCGCGGCCATCGACATCGGCAGAATCGCAAGCCGGGCGCGGGCCCGGCGGCGGGCAAGGGGGGAACGGTCCTCCCGATTTGCAGCGCATGTTGAGCCGCTTGCCCAACGGCACGCTGGCCGACTTGCAAAAGGGCGATGCCGTGATGATCGTCTCGACCGAGGGCGGAGATTCGGGCGTGGTAACCGCGATCACACTGCTGGCGGGAGTGGAAGCCATCCTGACGGCGGCGCCAAATCGAAGCGCATCCTCGCTGCTTTCGCCGTGGTCGCTGGGCGCTGCCGGCGGAGAGGGCGAAGCCGCGCCGCAGTGAACAAATCTCAATCCATGTTTCTAAACCGACGTTCTGAGCCGATGTTCCGAATCGATGTGATCTGCCTGGAAAGAAAAGGTGCGTGTTGAGGTATTTACCAGTTTTCATTCTGGCGATTCTGATTCCGGCGACGCTGATCGGGATGGCCGCGCCTGCATTGTCGCAGTCGCAGGCACAGTCACCCTCCGTATCCTCCACTCCGTCACCCGCAACGACGGGAACCTTGCGTGGGCAAGTGACGGATCCTTCGGGAGCGGTGGTTGCGAACGCCACGGTCGCGATCGTGGTAAACGGGAAGCAAGCGTATTCCGCCACAACCGGCAAGACCGGCGGTTACGAAATCAGAAATCTGGCGCCGGGCAAGTACACGGTCACGGCGAACGCCCAGGGATTCGCGATTTTTGTGCAGAACGACGTGGGAGTACCCGCAGGCCAAGTCGCGCAACTGAACATCGCGCTCGACATCAGTGTGAAGCAGGAAAAGGTCAACGTGGAGGCCGAGGGACCGACGCTCGACACTAATCCTGCGAATAATGCCAGTGCGATCGTGCTTAGCGGCAAGGATCTGGAAGCGCTTCCCGACGATCCCGACGAATTGCAGTCTGATCTTGAAGCGCTGGCAGGACCTTCAGCCGGACCCAATGGCGGGCAGCTTTACATCGATGGATTTACGGCCGGACAGATTCCGCCGAAGTCATCGATTCGCGAGATTCGCATCAATCAGAATCCGTTTTCCGCCGAATACGACAAGCTCGGTTATGGACGAATCGAAATCTTCACCAAGCCGGGAACGGACAAGTTTCATGGGCAGGTGCAGGTTGTGGGAAACAGCTCGGGATTAAACACGCGCAACCCCTTCCTCGGTGACGCTACGCAGGCGCCGTACGACTCCGTGATCTACATGGGCAACGTCGGCGGTCCGATCAATAAAAAGGCATCGTTCTTCCTCGACGTGCAGCGCCGCAACATCGATGAAATCGCAGTCGTAGACGCGCCGGCGTTAGACTTGAATGAGAGCCTCCCCAACCCGCGTACCCGCACCAATATTGCTCCACGTATCGACTACCAAGTCAGCACCAATAACACTCTCACCGCCCGCTACCAGTATTATCGTGATACATGGGAGAACAACGGTATCGGCGGACTCGTGCTGCCGGAGGCCGGCTACAACACCACGTCCACCGAAGACACCGTGCAGATCACCGACACGCAGGTGCTCAGTACGAAGGCCATCAATGAGACCCGCTTTCAATACCTGCGCGACAACAGCAATCAGTATCCCGTGAGTACAGCGGTAGGCATCAAAGTACAGGGAGCCTATACAACTGGCGGCGCCACTTCTGGAACTGAAATCGATCACCAGGATCATTACGAACTGCAGAATTACACCTCGATATCGCATGGCAATCACTTTGTGAAATTCGGAGGACGACTGCGGGCAGTCCGCGAGGTCAACACGTCCGGCGCCGGATTCAATGGCACCTACACATTTTTGTGCCCGAATTCCACTGATTGCGCGCTGAGCCAACTTTCCAACCCGAATCAGTATTCGATCGATGCGACGCACAGTGGCGTGGTGCCCACCGTGCCAGTCACCATCGTGGATGCCGGACTGTATGTTCAGGATGACTGGAAGGTGCGTCCTAACATCACTGTGAGTGGCGGACTGCGCTTTGAAACACAGAACGACATTCACGATCATGCGGACTGGGCGCCTCGACTCAGCTTTGCGTGGGGCGTTGGCGGGGGAGGCAAGAGCGCTCCGAAAACCGTGTTGCGCGGTGGTTTTGGCCTTTTTTTCAATCGCATCACCCCCGATATGCTGCTCAATGCGGACCGATTGAACGGCGTGACGCAGCAACAGTACCTGGTGAGTTCCACGTCCGGTCCGGTGCCTTACCCGACTCCTCCGCCCGTAGACACGTTGCCGACGACGACACAGACAATCTACCAGATCAATCCGACGCTGCACGCACCCTACATCATACAGAGCGCATTTAGCATGGAGCGACAGGTGACAAAGATCGCCAACGCTACGCTTACCTATCTGAATTCGCGCGGCGTCCACCAATTGCTGTCACTGAACGTCAACGCCCCGCTACCGGGCACACCGAACAACTCCCTATCGTCGAACATTCCAGACCCGGCGGCGGGCCAAATCTACCAATACGTCTCGGGTGGAGCTTTCTGGCAGAACCAGTTGATCTTGAACTTCAACATCCGGGCTGGAGCGAAGCTCTCTCTCTTCGGCTACTACTCGCTGAACTATGCCAACAGCGATCCGATCGGAAGCGTAAGCTCAGGATCGTTTTCAACCAATTTTCCGTCGAATCAGTATGACTTAAAAGTGGACTACGGACGAGCTTCCTTCGCCATCCGGAATCGCGTGTTTATGGGCGGCACAATAGGACTGCCGCATGGGTTTCGCCTGAGTCCCTTTATGATTTTTAATTCCGGCACACCCTACAACGTCACCGTAGGCGAGGACTTGAGCAACGACTCCCTGCTCAATGACCGCCCCGCATTCGCCAGCGATGTTTCGGGCATCTGCCTTTCACCAACCCAGGCCTGCCATTACGTGGTTCCGCCTGGCCCTAACACCTACACTCCGATTCCCATCAACTACCTGACTGGCCCGAACCTTTTCACGCTTAACCTGCGACTGGCAAAAACCTTCGGCTTCGGACCGGAAGTTGGCGGAAGAAGCGGAGCCCAGGCTAGCAGCGGTCCTGGTGGCGGTGGTGGTCCGCGGGGTGGTGGCGGAGGAGGCGGTGGGGGTGGTTTTGGACGCGGCCCCGGTGGCGGCGGAGGGTACGGTGGCGGGCCGGCAACCAACCGGCGCTACAACCTGACGTTCAGTGTAAATGCGCGGAACCTTCTGAATAAGGTGAACCCGGCGCCGCCTATCGGGGTCCTGAGTTCACCCAACTTTGGACAGTCCGTTGCTTTGGCGGGCGGCCCATTCTCGACCGCGGCGGCAAATCGAAAAATTGAACTGCAGGCGACGTTCAGTTTCTAGCGGGTCTGCGCTAAGTGGAATAGTCGGCGTTGATCCGCACATACTCGGCGGTCAAATCAGTAGTGAGGAATCGCACCGCATGCCGGCCGCGACCAAGCTGCACGCGAATGTCGCACACCAGCCGCGTGAGTGTGCGGTGAGCTTGCCGCTCGTTGAACGCGCAACCAATTCCGTTGCGGCATACTCTCTGATCACCAATCAAAATCTGGACGCGCGATGGATCGATGCGCGCGCCGCACCTTCCCACCGCCGCGAGAATGCGTCCCCAGTTCGGATCGGCCCCGGCCCACGCGGTTTTGACCAGCATGGAATGAGCGATCGTCCGCGCCACCAGTAACGCCTCTTCCCTGCTCTGCGCCTGCTCGACAGACAGGCGGATCACGTGCTGAACGCCTTCCCCGTCACTGACAATCTGCTCGGCGAGGGAATGACACACCGTAGTCAGAGCCGCGGAGAACTTCTTCCGTGTGCGGACATCTCTCGCCCTGGCGCCGCTGGCGCCACTGGCGAGCAGCAATACCGTATCGTTGGTCGAAGTATCGCCGTCGATGGACATGCAATTCAAAGACTGGTCGCAGGCCTCGCGCAGAAGAGGCTGAAGCTCACCCGGACTCGCACCCACATCCGTCAACAAATACACCAGCATGGTTGCAAGCTGTGGATGGACCATGCCGGCGCCCTTCGCAATACCCAACACAGTGACTTTTTTCGCGCCTTCGGTCGAGCCTTCTGCCGACGAAGCGCGGAAACGCGCGGACGCTATCTTCGGCCGGGTGTCGGTGGTCATGATGGCGCGGGCGAAGTCCACGACGCCTTGCTGGCTGGGCGATCGCGTGGCCATCAGGTCCGGTAACTTCGCGAGTATTTTCGCCGCCGGCAATCGGACTCCGATGATGCCTGTCGAGGAAGGAAAGACTTCGGCAGCGGACACGCCGAACAGCTTTCCGGCTTCGCGACAAACGTGTTCACAGGCTTGAATGCCGGCACGTCCAGTCGCACAGTTGGCGTTTCCGGAATTCACGACAATGGCTCGAACCCGGCCGCCGGTCGACAGCAATGCTGCCCGGCCAACTTCCACGGGAGCGGCGACGACCCGGTTCTTCGTGAACAACGCCGCAGCCGTCGCGCCACCGGCGGCTCCGACCAGCGCGAGGTCCGGCCGGCCACTGACTTTAATGCCCGCCGCAACCGCCGCGAAAGAAAACCCCAACGGCAAACGAATCTTCTCCGGAGAACGGCGCAACGCGGTCATGCCTGAATCTTCAACCAGTTCTTGGGCGGCGGCAAGATGGCAAACGTGGGCAGATCTCCACGGATCATGGCTACTTCGTCGCATTGATAAAGCCTGGGGCACTTGTAGCAGTCTTTGTGGATCTTGTCGGGAAGATCCTGGTGGGCCGCGATCGCGAATCCCATGCGCGAGAAAAACTCTGGAATGCGCGTGAACAGGCACACGCAGCTGACTTTGTGTTTTTCCGCCTGCGCCAGAAGCGCCTTGACCAGGCGTCTTCCGCCGCCGTCGCTTTGGCTCGCGGGATCGACGGTAATCGAGCGAATCTCGGCCAGGTGCACGCCATAAAGATGGAGAGCACCGCATCCGATGATGCGTCCGTCATGCTCGAGGACAACAAAGTCGCGGACGTTCTCGCAGATCTCGGCTAGCGTGCGCGGCAGCAGAGTGCCGTCACCGGAGTATGCCGCGATGAGGGCGTGGATCTGCTCGGCATCGGGAAGGACCGCTTCACGCGTGCGCATGGAGCTCCTTGCGCCGCGGCGAACCGGTTCTTTCTTCTTTGTGCTCGTTTTTTTGGGTGGAATCCGCATGCTTGTGCAACGCTCGGTCCAGGGCCTTGACCACCTGATCAACGTGCTTTTGTAGAATCACGTAAGGCGGCAGAAAGCGCAACACGGTCTCGTGCGTGCGATTGATGAGGATCCCTTCCTGCAGCAGTTGTTTGGCCACCGCCTTCGCCAGATCGGGCGAGTCCAGTTCCACGGCCTGCATCAAGCCTGCGCCGCGGACGTCCTGAATCGACTTGTGCTTCTTGTCGAGCGCTTCAAGCACCGAGCGAAAATATGTGCCGAGCGCGCGCACGTGCTTCAGCAATTTCTTCTCTGCGCGCAGGAATTCGATCGCGACCGCGCACGCCAGCGGCCCTCCACCGAAAGTCGTCCCATGCATTCCCGGATGCATGCAACTGGCAACACGTTCGGTGGTGAGGATGGCGCCGAGCGGCAAGCCGCAAGCCAACGGCTTAGCAACCGTGACCACGTCCGGCAGCACGTCATAGTGTTGGTAGGCAAAGTGACGTCCGGTGCGGCCGAGGCCGCATTGAATCTCGTCGAGCACAAGCAACGCACCGCTGCGCTTGGTCAGACGCGAGGCAAGTTCGAGGAACTCGCGATTGACGGGACAAACTCCGCCCTCTCCTTGAATCGTCTCGATGCATACCGCACAGATGCTGGCATCGACTTTTCGTTGCAGGCCATCCAGATCATTGAATCTGACAAAACTGACGCCGGGCAAGAGAGGAACAAATGGAGCCCGATATTTCGGCTGACCGGTAGTGGCGAGCGCACCAAAGGTGCGTCCATGAAAAGAATTGTCCATGGCAAGAATGCGCCATTTCGGTTTGCTGCCGTTTGGCTTATTCGCTTGCGCAAAAGCGCGGGCGAGCTTGAGCGCCCCTTCCCAGGCCTCGGTGCCGCTGTTGCAGAAGAAAGCGCGGTCAAGCCCGGAAATCTCAGTCAAGTGCTGCGCGAGTTCCGCCTGATACTCGTGGAAGAACAGGTTCGAAATATGAATCAACCGACCAGCCTGACGCCTGATCGTCGCCTGTATGGCAGGGTGGTCGTGGCCCAGCGCATTAACTCCGATTCCGCTCAGGAAATCGAGATATCGCTTACCCTGCGAATCCCAGAGATACACGCCGCGCCCGCGAACAAACAGGATGGGCTGGCGCTCGTAGGTGGGAAGCAAGAGCTCGGCTTCCATGCGAGAGACCGAAGCGAGGCTCATGCTCGCAGCACCTCGGTGCCGCACTCCAGCTTGGTGAAATAAAACAGTGGCAGCATTTCGACCTGCGCTGCCGGCAGGATGCGGACGCGTCCTACGCCGCTCTTGAGAGCCTGTGTACAGGCTTCGAGCTTCGGCATCATTCCGCCGCTGATCACCGACTCGTCGATGAGACCGGCGACCTGCTTGGTATCCAACCGCGGCATCACCGAGCCATCGGCTTGCTTTACCCCGGCCACGTCGGTGAGAAAAATCAGCGCGTCGGCCTCGCAAGCGATGGCGCACGCGGCGGCCATCTGGTCCGCATTCACGTTGTAATACTGGCCGTCACCTCCGAGCGCAACCGAGGAGAGCACGGGAATGCCGCCTTCGGCCCAGATAGCTCTGAGCCAGCGCGGTTCAGAAAAACAGATTTCTCCGACAAATCCGAGGTCGTGTTCCGCATCCTGTTTTTTGCGGGCACGGAAGACGCCGCCGTCTCCGCCGCAAAGACCGATGGCCGGTTGCCCGGCGGCAGCGACCGCCGCCACCAGGCTCTTGTTCACAATGCCAGCAAGCACCATCAGCGCAACATCCCGCGTCTCGGCGTCGGTAACCCGCAGTCCATGGACAAAGTCACTTTCCTTCCCGAGGAGTTTCAGCGTGCGCGTCAGTGCGCTGCCACCGCCGTGCACAACGGCGACCTGATGTCCGTCCTGGGACAGCTGCACCACCGCCTTCGAGCATTTCTGGAGAGTCGGCTTATCCTCCAGCGCCGCACCCCCGATCTTGACGACAATTCTCATTGCAGGCCTTCCGCTTCGTCCCAACCATACATAAGGTTCATGTTCTGCACGGCTTGACCGGCTGCGCCTTTGAGCAGGTTGTCCAGACAAGAAACCAAGACAAGCCGGCGTCCATCGCGCGCGAGACAGAAACCGAGGTCACAATAGTTGGTGTGCATGGAGAACCGAATTTCCGGCAAACTCGATGCTGGGAAAATGCGCACCCACCGCTTACCTTTGTAGTAATCGTGGAAACAAGTTTGAATCTCGTCCGCTGTCATTTCACGTTTCAGGCAGACATAAATCGTAGAGAGAATCCCGCGTGGGATTGGCAAGAGATGAGGAGTGAAGATCAACTGGGCGGAATTGAGTGCCAATTGCTCGAGGATCTCGCCGGTGTGACGGTGCCCGAAGACCGAGTAGGCGGAAAAATTGTCGGCCACCGACACGAAGTGGGTACGCGCCGTCGGCTCTTTGCCGGCGCCGGATACGCCCGACTTCGAATCGGAGATGATGCCCCGATCCGAATCTACCATGCCCGCCGAGAGCAATGGCGCCAGCGCAAGAATGACGGAAGTCGCATAGCAGCCTGGATTCGCCACCAGAGCCGCCGCCGGTATCTGGTCCGCATTCGGCTTCAACTCCGGCAGACCGTACACGGCGCGATCCGTGAGTTCGGCCGCGGTCTTCGCGTTGGCATCTTTGAAACCGTAAACAACGCGATGCTGTTCCTCTTTCAGCCGCCAAGCGCCGCTCAGATCGACGATCCGTAATCCGCGCGCAATTGCCTCGGGAACAAGTTCACGAGAGACGGCGGCGGGCGTAGCCAGGAACAGGAGTTCCAATTCATGTTGCTCCAGCGTGGACCATGAAAAGGAGGAACAGGGAAACGGCTGAACCGGAGAATGGCCGTTGCCAGAAACCTGCGGCAATCCGGCAGCCGACTCGTCGGTTTCGGCGCTGCGCCGCAGAAGCAGCGGCACGCCGGTTCGCGGATGGCGGCCGAGCAGACGAGTGAGTTCCAAGCCGGAATAGCCGGTCGCGCCGAGCAGCGCAGTTTTAAGTTTGGCCGCCATCAGATTTTCTTGCGTCTACCGAATCTCTCCGTTTCCCTGTTTTTCCCTGCGTTGAGGCATATTTATCCATTGTTGTGCATAAATATTCATTTATGATAAATGTTCTACCCGAACTGTCAAGTCGAAACCTTGATTCGAAACTCTTCGGTCTATCATCGTTGAAATCACGATCGCTGAAATCGGGGCCGCTGAGATTAAGGGGCGCCAAAATGGGGGGTAAGCGTTTGAAAGCTTTTTTGATGCCTGCGAGAAGAAATTTCTATTGGACTCAGCGGATCAACGGCATTTAGTGTGGGGGACTGATTTGCAGCACGCGAGTGGAGGCTTGCGAAGATACTTCATGCCGTATTTCACGCCGCCTTTCCCCACACCGCATTATTCCGCAAGAACTATTGGCCACATAGAAACAGGAGCAATTCCATGACGAAGCAAACGGAGAGGCGCCTCGCGCGCCGGTCACTATCTGTCACCGTTCTGGTCATCCTTCTCGCCACCGGATTTCTCGCAGCGCTGGCGACGCCCTGCCTTGCGGACGGTGCCCCGAAGCCAGATCCATCGGGCATAGCAACCGGGGATAAAACTAGCGCGGTAGACGCTGCCGGCAATTCTTTTGTCGTATCCGAGCCCACCGACACAGCATCGCCGGACTACGCTGCGAACAAGAAGGCATTCGACGACTATCAAGCTCAGACGGCGAAAGAGCCGCTCGCGGTAAAGCTGGCAGAAAGTGTCGGACACGTTCGCGTGGCCACCAACTTTGCCTGGACGCTGAACACCGGCTATCTCGTCCTTTTCATGCAGGCAGGTTTCGCGCTGCTGACCTGCGGGCTGGTACGAAAGAAGAACGTCGCCCACTTGATGATGCTGAACTTTGCCGCCTACGTGTTCGCCTTTCTGGCATATTACGCGGTTGGATATGCATTCCAGTTTGGCGCGGTGGCCATCAACGCCGCGCCCACCAACCTCGGCGGCATCCCCACGCTGAACAAGTTTCTGATTGGGAGCGGACAGTGGGGATTTGTCGGTGGCAAAGGCTTTTTTCTTACCGGTCCGGCCTATGACAGTGCCAGCAACTGTTTAACGCTATTCGAAGTCGTGTTCATGGAGACGGCGGGCTACATCATCGTCGGCGCCATCTGTGAACGCATCACCTTCTGGGCCTTCCTGCTCTGTGAGCTTTTCATCGGCGCAATTCTTTACCCCATCTCCGGGTGCTGGGTATGGGGTGGCGGTTGGATGTCGCAAATCGGCACGACGCTGAATCTTGGCCACGGTTATGTCGACTTTGCCGGATCGACGGTGGTCCATGGGGTGGGCGGGTTCTGCGCCATGGCTCTGGCGATCATTCTCGGTCCGCGACTCGGGAAATATGGGCCCAGAGGTAGAATTCGCGTCTTTCCCGCACACAACATCGTGTATGTTGTGACGGGGACCTTCATTCTGCTTTTCGGCTGGATGGGATTTAATCCCGGTTCGACCCTCGGCGCCACCGACCTTCGCATTTCAGTCATCGCGGTGAACACCAATCTGGCCGCGGTTTCAGGATCGGCGGTCGCGATGGTCTTGTGGTACGTCCTGTTCGGGAAGCCCGATATCACGATGGCGTGCAATGGCATGCTGGCCGGGCTGGTGGCCATTACCGCTCCCTGCGCTTTTGTGTCGCCCACTTCGGCCGTCGTCATTGGCGTGCTGGCGGGCCTGCTGGTGTGTGGCGGCGTTCTGTTCAATGATCGCGTCCTCAGAGTCGATGACCCCTGCGGCGCGATTTCGGTCCACGGCTACTGTGGCTGGCTGGGCGCTGTCAGTGTGGGCATCTTTGCCGACGGCGCCTATGGCTCCGGATGGAACGGCGTCGGCGCAACGGCGTATCTGGGACACGTGGGCCAGGGCGTGACGGGATTGCTCCACGGGGATACGCGGCAGTTCTGGTGCCAGCTGATGGGAGCGACTTTGATCGCCGCCTGGGCGTTCGGTGCGACGTACGTCGTCTTCCGGTCGGTCAACAGAGTGAAAAGCATGCGAGTGGCAGCCGCAGTGGAAGAAGAGGGTCTCGACGTACCCGAGTTTGGAATGCCGGGTTATCCCGAAGACGCAGTGATCCCTGCCGCGTACTGAAGTACGGGTCTGAGTCGTTAGCTTTTGGTTTGCAGCTTGGCTACAGTCCCAGTCGGAGGTCGCTTGAGGTGCCGCCGGCTGCGGGAACGTAGCACTTGAGCGTGTAATCCATCACCATGCGATCGGCGTTGAAGCGCCAGCCGAGGGTGCGGATGGTGCGCTTCATGCGCTGGATCCAGCCGCGCGGAAGGCCGTCACGATCGCGCTGATAGTAGAGGGGAATCACTTCTTCGCGAAGAACTCGCAGCAGGTCGTCCCCGTCGCGGGTGTCGTGAACATTCATGTCGGAGTGCGTTCTGCCGCTACCGATGGCGAAGCCGTTCAAGCCGTCGTAAGCTTCCGCCCACCAGCCGTCCAGAACCGAGAGATTCAATCCGCCGTTCAAAACAACCTTCTGGCCGCTGGTTCCGGAGGCTTCCAGCGGACGCCGCGGATTGTTAAGCCAGACATCGACCCCCTGCGTCAAATGGCGGCCAACGTTGATGTCGTAGTCTTCGACGAAAACGAATTTGTCGGAAAACTGCGGGTCGCGCATCAACTGCGCAATTTGCTGCAAGACGCGCTTGCCGGGTTCGTCGAGCGGATGCGCCTTCCCAGCAAACACGAATTGCACCGGGCGTTTCGGGTCATTGACCATGCTGGCAATTTTCTCGATGTCGGCCAAAATCAGATTGGCGCGCTTGTAGGTGGCAAAGCGGCGTGCAAAACCGATGGTCAGCGCATCCGAACTGAGCACTCGCTCCAGTTGCTGCAGTACGTCGCGCGATTCTCCGCGGTGCGCGCCCTGCTTCACGGCGCGCCGGCGCACAAATTCAATCATCCTTGACTTCAGATTGAAGTGAGTCTCCCAGAGTTCGCCATCGTCGACGTCGTCAATGCCCTCCCAGATTTGGGCCTCGCTGCTGCGCAGATGCCATCCCGTGCCGAGATGGCGATCATAGAGACGAAACATCTGCGGAGCCAACCAGGTGGGTGCGTGCACTCCATTGGTGATGTGCCCGATGGGAACCGCGTCTTCCACTTTGCCGGGGAAGAGTCCGGTCCACATGGCACGGGAGACTTCACCGTGCAGCGAGGAAACTGCATTGGCGCGCCGCGAAAGTTTCAGGCCGAGCACGGTCATGCAGAAACGCTCGTCGCTCTCGGAATTCTCGCGCCCCAATGCCATGAAACTTTTCTTGGAAAGACCGAGCGCCTCGCGCAGAGGTCCGAGGTGCTCTTCGATCAGATCGGCATCGAAGCGATCATGGCCGGCGGGCACAGGGGTGTGGGTGGTGAAGACCACTTCACGCGCAACCCGCGGCACCGCCTTCTCGAAGCCGATGCCTTCTTCTTCCATGCGCTGGCGAATCGCTTCGAGCACCGCAAAGCCGCTGTGCCCTTCGTTGAGGTGAAGGACCCCCGGGGTGATGCCGAGCGCTTTCAGAGCGCGCAGGCCGCCCACGCCCAGAAGCAGTTCCTGATGCACGCGAACGCGGCCGTCACCTCCGTAGAGGCGTGAGGTCATCTCGCGGTCTTCAGGCGTATTGCCTTCCACGTCTGAGTCGAGAAGAAATAAATCACAACGGCCTACTTTGACGCGCCATACTTTTGCGTGGATCGCACCGTGGCGGGTTTCGACCTGCACCACGACCGGTCTGCCGTCTTTCCCGATGGCCGTTTCCATAGGGAGTTGGTTGACATCGGTTTCGAGGTACTCCTCGTGCTGCCAGCCGTCGCGATCAAGGCGCTGGCGGAAATATCCCTGGCCATAAAACAGGCCCACGCCGACCAGCGGGATCCCGAGGTCGGAGGCGCTCTTGATGTGATCGCCGGCCAGAACTCCAAGTCCACCGGAATAGACTGGGAGAGATTCGTGCACGCCAAATTCGGCGGAGAAGTAAGCCACGGGGCGGGGCCGCAGCACACCGGCGTGGCGCGCACCCCACGTGCGCTCCGCATCCTGGTACTCGCGCAGACGACGATAGGCGTAGTTGATCCGGCTGTGCAGGACGAGTTCGGCGGCACGCTTGTCGAGTTTGTCGAGAGGATACTCATTCAGCAGCGAGACAGGACTGTGATTGAGCTGACTCCAGCGCTGAGGATCGATATCGCGGAACAAACTAGCGGAATCTTGATCCCAACTCCACCATAAGTTGCGTGCCAATGCCCAGAGCCGCTCCTGAACCGGCGCAATGAAACGGTCAAGCGTGCGGGCTTCGCTGACGACGGGAGCAACCCGCTTCGCGGCTTCCGTGAGCAGACGAATCTCATCTTCCGGAAAAACCCGCGCTTCCACGGTTTGAACCACCAGAACGCCTTGCAGCACGCCGCGATCAATAAGAGGTACGCCGAGGAACGATTGGTAGGCATCCTCACCGGCTTCACTAAAGTATTTGAAGCGAGGATGATTCTTGACCTGTTCCACGGCCACCGGGCGGACCTGTTCCGCGACCAGGCCGACGAGTCCTTCATTGACCGCCATGCGAAGCTTGCCGACAGATTCGTCGCGCAGCCCGAGCGTCGCGGCCAGAACGAGATTGGCGCGGTCGGGCTCCAGCAGGTAGGCGGAGCAGACATCGGTGCCAAACCGTCGAGCTATCAAGGCGACAACGTTCATCAGGGTCTCGGCCGGTTTGCCGGGTTCCGCTGCCAGGTTCGCGATTTCCTCCCACGTCAGCACATAGCTGGCATCGAGAGAACAGGCAGGGTGTTCCTGATCCTGAACTAGCTCATTCGGTCGGTCCAAATCTGGTCTCCATTTGCCTGAATTCGTTAGGCTCTGCAACCGGTCACCCAGTCCCCAACCGGGCAACGCAACGACGGGTAGAAAATAACATTCCCCGGATCTATTCTATCGGGTGAAGTCAGAAGAGCTCCATATGGGCTGCGGAATTGTTGGTTACCACAGTGTGCACCGGATGACCCAATTGCTGCTTTGCGTTTCGCCATTCCTGATATGTGCCCAAGCCACGACTTGAATATCCGGTTCGCACCAAGTCCAATTCGAATTGTTGCTAGCGTGCATCAGCGGGCGAAGACGGCTTCTGAAGAAATGCGCGCGGCTTCCACCCAACTCGACGCCGGGTGGATCGCAGCGCGCACCTGGTTATGCACACCAGACAACCGCGCTAGCCTAGCCTTGCGGCGGATGCAACACGCGGAATGTGCTGCCCCCGTTCGACCACACCAGCACGAGCGCATCCTGACCGTTCGGCACGTTGGACAGCACCTGTGCCACATCGGCCGCAGATTTCACCGGGTGCCGGTCTACTTCCATGATGACGTCCCCACGCTGCAAGCCCGCGTTATCGGCCGGGCTGCCGGGCTTGACGTCTTCAACGACGGCGCCGTGAACTGACGGTTGCGCTTGCACTTCGTCTCGGACATCGGGAGTCAGGTCAGCGAGGCTCAGCCCCCAGCGCCCTTTCCCGTGCTCATTGCCCGCAGTCTCGGTGCCCTTGTCGCCGCCCAAGGCCTCGAGCTTTACGGCAATATTCATCGGTTTGCCGTCACGAACCACTTGCAGATGGATCGTTTCACCGGGCCGCTTTTGTCCCACTGTCATTTGCAGTTGTCCGGCATCGGCTACGGACGTTCCGTCGAGTTCTGTGACTACGTCTCCGGTTTGCAAGCCCGCCTTCGCTCCCGGCGTGTCCGGCTGAACTTCGCTGATCAGGGCCCCCGCCGCTTTGTCCATATGGAAAAACTTTGCGTTGTCGGGAGTAACGTCGGCGATTTGAATTCCGATGAACGGGTGCGTCACTTTGCCGTCCCGAATCAACGTCTCCACTGTCGGCTGAACAATCTGAGCCGGAATGGCAAATCCCATCCCTGAAAAAGATCCCGAGTTTGAAATCAGGAAGGTATTGATTCCGATAAGTTCGCCGCGCGCGTTAACCAGCGCCCCACCGGAGTTCCCTGGATTGATGGCGGCATCGGTCTGGATGAACTCACCCGGCTTGTGACGATCGCTCGCGTCAGGATTCGGACGGTTCAACGCGCTGACGATCCCGCGCGTAACCGTGAAGCGGTATCCGTAAGGGTTCCCGAATGCAAGCACCGTCTGTCCGGGATGCAAGCTGCTCGAGTTGCCAAACGGCACGCTTGGCAAGTTCGTTCGGTTTACCTTGATGACCGCAAGGTCGGTGAGCGGATCAGCGCCCACCAGCTTCGCCGGCAGCACTTCCTGGTTGCTCATGGTGACGCGAATATCGACGGCTCCGTCGATCACGTGATTGTTGGTGACGATATATCCGTCGGGAGAGATGATCACGCCGCTGCCCAGGCCGTGTTCCATTCGGTTCTGAGGCTGCGACGGCATGTTGAACTGTCGGCCGAAAGGATTGCCCGGGCCGAAAAACTGCTGCATGTCGGGCATGCCTTCCCCGCCGCCCTGCTGCTGCGGGTTAGGCTTCGATGCCACCGTAACGTTCACCACCGCCGGTGTAACTCGTGCTGCCAGAGTTTCCATGGCGCGGTCGAGCGTGAGCAATGCTCCGACGCTGTTATCATCAAGCGCTGCCGCGGCTGGAGCTGGAGCCGTCGCTGCGGTGGCTGACTTCGTAAAGTTGAATGTCGCCACTGACCCAACTGCCGCTACGGCAACCAGTGCCACCAGCAGACGCCTTGTCGCCACTGCCTTACAACGTTCCATCCACTTCTTCATTTTCTTTTCTCCTTGTTTTGTACAACTAAACATTTAGTTACTGCCAGCAAAAAAATTTGCCGCTAAATCGAATTGGGCTCAGGCGCTCTCGCCAACCGCTCGCGGACTTGAGTCACCAACGTCACTCGCCAAACCTGGACGCGAACCACTGACGAGTCGGAAGTCACGTACTGCTTGGCCTCAATGAAGACCAGCGTTTGAAATTGCGGCACGATTTCCTGATCCGCCCGTGCATTTGCCCCAACTACTTGCGCACGAGGCGGTGCCGCCTCCAATCGAACCGCAACCACTCGCGCCGGGGAAAGCTTCTGTTCGCCACCGTCGTCCGCATGGACGGACGCATGAACAGTCTTGGCAGTCGTCATGTCGGCCGTCAGCCGTGGCGACGACGACTCACCCGTTCGGAACGCAGCAGGAATAATCGCCGTCGTTGTTACAGGCAACGAAGACTGGCGGATGCCGGCCGAGTATGCATGATCGGAATCAACAGGTGTGGCGCGGTCAAACCCGACAAACTGGGGCGCGAGCGGCAGCGCCATCAGGCAGATCATGGAGAAGGTTCCAACCATGCCCAGAGCCGGTTTCCAGACGCGAGTGGCCACGGGTCGGTTCTTGTCGAGAATCTGCGCGAGCCGCAGCGAAGCCTCGCGGGCCCGATGGACAGCGGCCTGGGCCATCGACCATCGTTTGTCGGCCAAGCGGTGCGCCAGAGTTTTTTCCAGCAGCGAGATCAGACAACTCGCATATTCACGCGGGTTGGCAGTTTCAGCCAGCACGGCGTCGTCACAAGCCATCTCGCGTTCCACCGCGAGCTGGTTCTCAATCCACCACACCGCTGGATGAAAGAAGAACAGAGCGCGCACGATCTTCTGAATCAGATTTGTCCAGTCATCCCAGCGCCGCAGGTGTGCGAATTCGTGCAGCAGGATGACGTTGAGATCTTCCGGTGGCAGTTCGCGCAGCGCCCAGAATGGCAGAACAATTGTCCGTCTCCAGAAACCAATGGCGGCGGGCACGCGCACGCCCTCTGACGTCGCAATCGTTATTCGCCCGGACACGATTGACCTGGACGCGCCAATTGCATCCACCGTTCTTCGCACCGCCGGATCAAGATCCGAAGCCACGATTGCAGTGCAACTGCGGCGCAGTTGTCTAAGGCGCCAGATCCCAGTCGCCAAACGAACCACCGCCACGCTGGCCCCCAGAGCCCAGGCAAGGAGGACAAAGAGCGCCCAATGGCTGGGTATGGTGATCGTAGGCCTCAGACCTTCCCAAGAATTCCCCCAAGCCGACGACATCCCGTCGGCCACAAGTCCCCGCCCTGCGCCGAACCCGCCGCGCACGGGAAGCGCGGCGACGGTCAGCAATGCCAGGAACCACACGGCAAATCGGGTTCCCGAATTTTGCTTCCGCAAAATGCGCAGCAACGCCCAGGCAAAGATCGCGATCAGGAATCCTTCCGGAAGCGCGTTCAGAATGCGTTCGACCGAGATCTGCGCCACTGTCTGGAGGGAAAACGTTTGCAGGGAAAACCAGCTCATTCCGCGTCACTCCGACTCGCGTCCTTCGGAATCAGCATCTCCCGGAGGTGATCAATTTCCTCCGGCCCGATGCCCTGGTCCTCCAGGAGATTCAAGACGAGCTGTTCGTGAGAATCTTTGAAAAAGCGACTCACAAGATGCCGGATCTCCGAGCGCGTCGCCTCTTTTTTCTCGACCAATGGCGTATAGACGTGTGCCCGTCCATCCTTTAGATGCTTGAGGTAGCCCTTCCTTTCCAGAACACGAATAGTAGTCAAAACAGAGTTGTAGGCCAGAACGGGCTTTTCAGTAATAGAATCAAGCACTTGCTGGACCGTGCCCGATCCCTTCACCCAGAGCACGTTCATGATCCGCAGTTCGGCTTCCGTTAATGTTCCCGATTGTCTCGGCGGCACCGGATGCCCCTCCTTGGCCTTAGACGCTTCCCGCGGTGAAAGGTAACTAATTCTTTAGTTGCAGACAAAGCGCCGGGGGTTGCTCATCCTGCCGACTGAGACTTGCTGACTGGACCCAAATGGTCCAAGTTGTGCATGTTGGATCAAGCTTTACACCTGGCGAAGGTGCGCATCGGCGCCTCGCCCAATAACCGCACGCTCGTCCGATCTGCCATAATCTTTCAATGTGCGGACGCCATCTGGTTCTGACGAGCGATTGGATTGGGGAACGCTTGAGGGACACCTGTAGATGACTGCCAAGACCGACAGCGAACGCTTCCAGAGCGGCGCGAACCAGTACGCCGTCTACCTCGAGACGCCCGAGGGCCGATTGCGCTCTGACTTGGTCTTTGCCAACCTGCAGGATTTTCTTCCCCTGCCGGCCAAACCTTCGTTGTGTGCACTTGATCTCGGGTGCGGCACGGGAGCGACCGCGGTTCGCCTGGCGCGTCTTGGCATGCACGTTACGCTGCTGGATTCGTCTCCGGCGATGCTGGATATAGCGAAACGCACGGCACAGGAAGCAGGAGTTACCGACAAAGTCGTACTGCAACATGGGGACGTTACGCAGTTGGCGAACTTGTTTCACGCTGCATCGTTCGATGTAATTCTGTGCCACAACGTACTGGAATATCTCGACGACCCGATGGCTGTGTTGTGCGGCGCGGCTCGCGCCTTGCGGAATTCATCAGCCATACTGTCAGTCCTTGTGCGGAACCGGGCCGGCGAAGTATTCGAGGCCGCTATCCAAGCAGGCGATTTGGCGGTTGCGGAAAATAACCTCACCGCTGAATGGGGAAAAGAGTCTTTGTACGGAGGCCGCGTACGACTATTTACGTCAGATAGCCTGCAAGCCATGCTGAAAGCGGCGTCGCTGGCAGTGATTGCCGAGCGCGGTGTACGCGTCCTTGCGGATTACTTGCCGTCGCGGATTTCTCGCAGCGCCGAATATGAGGGAATTCTTGAACTGGAGCGCAAACTGAGCAGCCGGCCAGAGTATGCCGCAGTCGCGCGCTACACACAATGCTTCGCGCGTTTGCTTTGATGGTCGATGGAGAATGGTCCAATGGATGACGTCGCCGGCAAGTCTTTATCGATCACATCCGGCGCGAGGGCACCCGATGCCACGATTTCGCTTGGCCTCGGGCTCACCAACGAGTGCAACCTCTCCTGCGCGTTCTGCTACCGGGATCCAACCCGCGCAGATCGCCTCTCCCTCGATCAGGTGAGGTCAGTCATGGAACGCCTGCCCGTCCACTCTGTGAACCTGGGCACTGGCGAGAACGGTATGCATCCAGAGTTTAAAGCGATCCTGGCCTACCTGCGGACGAAACCGGTCAGGCTCACCATTACCTCCAACGGCCATAGTGTTGCTGTTTTGGAAGACAACGAGTTGCGCGCCTTTCACGATATTGAGTTTTCTCTCGATTACCCGACGCAAGCGGAACAGGATGCACAGCGCGGAAACGGCAATTGGGAGCTGATTCACCGGCAAGCGGAACGTTGCGTAAGGCTCGGCATGCCTGTAACCATCATCGCGGTCATGATGAAGGCGAACTATTTGCGTCTGGCGGAGGTGGCGCGAGTAGCCAAACAGTTTGACGCTCCACTGCGTGTGAATGTGTATCAGGCGGTGCGATCCGACATCTATGCGTTGTCCTACGAAGAGTATTGGGAGGGGTTCCGGAGTCTCTTTGCGGAAACGGACGTGATCGCGATTGGCGAGCCGCTGGTTCGAGCAATGGCTGGCCTCCCACCACTCCGGGGAGGATGCGGCGTAAGCACCGTGAGGGTTACGCCACGCGCCACCACACAGCCCTGTGTGTATTGGCCAGGATCGGGGGAGCCGCTGTCGGATTTGATCTCGATGGGGCTCGACATTCTAGACTCCGCGCCCTTCGACCAAGCCCGCACGCTTCCCCATGCCTGCCAGCCTTGCGAGTTCCGGGACTCCTGCCATGGAGGATGTGCTGGACGCCGACGCCTGCAAGGCGCGCTGCTTGAGCCTGACTCATATTGTCCGATCATTCGCAGGGAACGTCCAAGCCTGGAGGTCCGCATGGCCGCCGCCCGCGATCTGCCGAAACTAAGCAGTTCCTGCACCACCGTAGTGATTGCCAGGGGTGATTGACTCGTGAAGCTTAACTTGAATTTGTCTTGCAAGGGCGCGGCTTCAGCCGGGCCATAAGTGCCGGAAACTCAATGGTCGCTTTAGCCGCTGGGGGTGCGTATTTTTCAAACGGCACCGCTACTCGATCGACTCGATGCCTCGCTTGACGGCGCCCGCGGCCATGAGCTATAACGAAACCTTCCCCAGCTGTCTGGACGCGCATGCTCATCCGCTGCAATCGCGGTTCTACTTCACGGTAGATTCTTCGACGTCGCTCGGCTGTTGCGCTAATCTCTTTTCCAGCGTTTCTCACATTCATCATCGGTACACCCTCTCTACACCAGGAAGGAAGGCCATGCATTCTCAGCAGATTCGAATCAGGCCCATCTTTTTGAGCTTCGTGGCCGCCAGCGTTGTTATAGGAATCTCCGTCCGCGCGTTCGGTGGCGATGTCTCCAAGCCGGCGCAACCGAAGCAGGCGTCGTTCCAGATAAGAAATGAATTCAAAGTGCAAGTACCGAAGACGGCCAAGACGGTGCGCGTGTGGTTCAGCGTTCCACAGGAAGACGCCGTGTCTGTGATTTGTGAACTCAGTGTCGCCGCCGACTTCCCAGTCCACTATCACCGAGACGATTGGGGAAATCGCGTGGGTCTGCGGAAGTCAACGCGCCCGCCGAAGGCCCGATCACAAGCCGCGAAGCGTTTGGACTGAAGCGCTCCGAGACTCGCAACGTCTATGAGAGGCTGGGGCTCGAAGTTCTGCGAAAAACCTGGGTGAATCTGGACCTGATCTGGGCGGTGGCGCTCATCGCCACCACTGGCTTTACCCTGGTGATTCCCACGTAGAGCAATTGCCCGAACGAACCGGTCCGTTCTTTATTGCGCGTTCACCAGGCGTCTGACCCCTGTCAGCTTAACTGACAGGTCAGAAATGAAGGATCCCTAGGTTTCGATTCTCGGTATCAGGGTGAGTAACGGGCGAAGATAAAGTCGCGAGCTTTGACAGGCACGTGGCAGGGAAAGCAGGTTTTGAGCAGCGCCTCGTCGGCAGGTTTGCCGTCCTTGAATTGAGCAAACCCCCAGCCGCCCGTCGCGGCGTATTTTTCTGAGTCCTTGACCATAAACTGAACGTTCGTGGCGGACCCAGCCACGAAAGATTGGGAACGGCCAAAGACTTTGTTGTTTTCCTCAGACGCAACGTAACTCCAGGCTAGCCGTGCAATGATTGTGCCGTCCGGGAAAGGAAGCTTCCCTTCCCGGTAGGCCTCGATCGCCCTGTCATTGCCCAGGATCGCACGCAAATCGTTGAGGTTGCCTTCTTCGTGGGCCACAGAGATCAGCTTCCAGTCGCGGTATCCGTGCGGAATTGTGATTCCGAAGACCGGAGCGGCCTCTCCATCGGCATGTCCCGATGCGGGCGCGGAGCCGGCGACGATCCCGGCCAACGCTGCAACTGCAACCAACGGGGAAGCGATCCATTTCATCGTGTTCCTCCTTCTAAATTCTGAGCGTCACCCTTCGCCCTCCACAGTCACGTGTTCGGAGTAACATCAATTCCCCAAATCAGCCAACCCGCTGTGTGTTTGCGTGCCGTCTTATTTCGCGTCCACCCAGGTGTCTGACCCCGCCACTTTGACTGACAGACCCGTAATGAAGATGTGCAGCGGCTTGCCGTCGGCGGTGCCGCGGTGCTCGGTCGAGATGAGCAGAGGACCTGCCTTTTTGTAGCCCGCCCAGGTTGCGCTGACGAGGCTCGGCTTCTTGGTCCCGCCGTGATGGAAGACGAGGTACTCGACGCGGTTGTCTTTGCCGACATAGAGTTCCCAGGTGTCGCCGGGCGTGTAGCCGCCGACCTCCGGGGCATATTTCACTGAGACCAGCTCGGCCGAGCCGCTGCCAACAGGTAGTTTATGCATACCTTCGTCGGTCACGGCGGCGCTGGTGTCCCAATAAGCATGGAGGGGGAACAGAAGCCAATAATTATCGTTGGTGAAGCCCGGATCAATTTCATTTTTCACGTTGTCGGGTTGGCTGCTGAGCTCGGGGCGCATGTAGGTAACCTTGACCGGCTTACCGTCTTTATCTTTCCCCTCGTAGGAGACCTTGCCGGTCTTGGGCTCCCACTCCCACGTGCGAGAAAGTTTGAAGAGCCCGGTAATTTCTCCATTCCAGGTGTAGCGGATCGCATCAATCTGCCCGAACGAATCGAGGCCATATGTTTTGGCGACCTGCTCGAGAATTGGCGGGCGCGTCTGCGCCCAAGAAGTTGCAGCAAGGACTAGTGCTCCGAAAGCCAGAAGACGGATCATCGTTGCACGGCTCGAATTTGTCATGGGGTTCGCTCCTCGGTGAATTGAACGGATGTTGTGTTGGATGACGGGCAAGAGCTTCTTGATACATGAGTCGCATTCAGCCCAGTTTGCCGACCGTACTTTCAAAGCGCAACTAGTCCGTTGCGCCTGTCATTATCACTGCGCGTCTGAATCGGCGAAATCCGACGACTGCACTGGCAATTGCCACGGATCCGTATTCCACCAGCATGACCCAGCCCGGTACCCGCCACGGACGACCAAGCGTGCGCAAGTGCCAGACGTAGTAAGTCGGGATGATGCCCACCGTCCAGACAATGATTGGCACCGTCGAGGCCGACCGCACGAACGGCAGCAGCCACAAAAGGTACCACGGATACACGACGGGTGCACATAGAAGCGACGCTGCCATCGGCCACGCGAATGCGTCGGGAGACAATTCCGAAGCCTTTCTTCGTAGCCAGATTGCGGTGAGAAAGCCGAGGAGCAATGCCAGGCCAACTACAACCTGCGGAGCCGCCAAGCGCTCGAGCATGGCAAACACCGGATCGTTAAAGCGGAAACTTCGCAGAAAAGTGCCGAGCGAGCCGATCGGAATCCGCCCGTGGTTAAGAAATGGCACGTATAGAAGTCCGACCACGACTGCCGCCAGCGCCCCGTCGCGCATACGAACACGCCTCCAGTAGAGTGGCAGCAGTACAATCGGGAGAAATTTCACTGCAACAGCCAGCCCAAATGCCAGCGCTGCAACCGCGCGCCAGCGCCGTCCTAGCGCGGCGACGGATACCAACAGCAGTAGCACGCCGACAATATCGATGTGACCGCTGCCCGCCACTTCTATCGCCAGTAGTGGGTTCCAGGCATACGCCAGAACCCAGTGCGCCCCTTGCCCGCTACGACTCAATATATTGAGCAAAATGAGAACAATCGCCAAATCGCAAACTGCAAATGCTACTTTCAACGTAAAGATGGACTCATGAATCGCCGTTACGGCGCGGAAGAAAAGCTCAGCGCCCGCTGGATATGGGCTCGGTAAATCCGGGTTGTTCAGCGTGCGGGTCTCGGGTGTGTGCAACCCAGCCAGGGCAGGGTCGCTGGGAACGACGACATAAGGGTTATAGCCGAGCCGCTGCGCACGGCCATCCCAAACATATCGATGAATGTCATCATCTGCACCCGGTGGCATCAGTAGAAATGGAAGATGCCACAGAGCAGCCAACCCTAGCGCAATAACGATGGCACGGTGCGGGAATCTCGGCGTCGAGAAGAACTCACGGATGGCGAGGAGATACGCAATGCCAGCAATCCCCAGCAGAGTAAGGAATGACGGTTCACCCAGGGCGCTTAGCTTGCGTGAGCTGATCGTGAGCGACACAAGCAAGATGGCGCCGAACCCGTAGAGCCTGCGGGATGGCGTGAGCTTCACAGATCTCCCCTGCCCGTCCGCAATTGTGCCACCGCCAGACCCCACTGTTTCAGCCAAGCCGCCGTTCGTGGCGCTCTCGCCGGAGCGAGACGCAGTTGCGCGGCAAGCCGAGTTAAGTCGTCCTCCACGTCGATGTCGTAGAAGGGATCCGTGAAGCCAACGGAAAGCTGCAGTCCGCGAGCCCGCGCCAGCAGGGCCTCAAGCGCGCTCTGGGTGCCCATACCGTCGCCATCGAAAAGCGCTGGATGGGCAGCCTTGGCCCCTACAAGATAGTAGCCGCCGTCATGTGTCGGTCCAACCACCACGTCGCGCCCAGTGAGCGCCTCGAACGCGCTCCCCAGAACTGAAGCCGGCAGGTGCGGGCTGTCGCTGTTGAAAGCAACCACGCCGTGCCGCCCAGGCGCCGCGAAGTGCGCAAACACAGAAGTCAAGCCTGCCGCAAGGCCCTCCCCCTTTTGCGCCACAACACCCACTCCACCTCGCGTCAACCGCTTAAGTTCCTCGACATCGGAAGCAGGGCACATGATGGCGACGTCCACTCTGACCAGCGAGCGCGCTAGCGCGATTGTGTCGTCCAAAAAGCAGCGATAGAGCTCGGTGACCGCTTCCACTGGAAGGCTCTGCGCTAAACGGGTCTTGACCCTGCCCGGCCGGGGTGCTTTTGCCATGACAACCAGTGTCCGGCCCCTCTCGGTCGGATGTGCTGTATTTTCGCTGAAAGATTCCATAGGAAATTGTTGTGCCAGGACTTACGCGGGCCGCGGCATTCCGGCCCTTCGATGCCGAAAATAATAGCGCACGATCAGGGAGAGGATGAACCACGCTGCTCCCACCGTGCCCCTCAGCGTACCGCTAATCTTCGATTTCCCTATGCGCGGATAGTAGCTCACTGGCACTTCGACGATGCGGAATCCCCCGAGCGTACCTTTCAGAATTATTTCAACCGCCCAGCCGTAGGTGGTCTCTTCGAGCGCGAGCTCGCGGAGGACATCGGCGCGACCGGCACGGAACGGCCCAAGGTCGCTTATCCTTAGACCATACAAAAGCCTGATCAGGACCGCCGCCAGGCGGTTGCCGAACGCAGCGTGCCAAGGCAACGCCCCACGAATGCTCTGCTTTCCCAGGCGTGAGCCCAGGGTAATATCGGCACGGCCGTCAATGATGGGGGCCAGGAGAAGCGGCAGCTCAGCTGGTCGATCGCTGTAATCGCCGTCGAGGAACACAACCACATCAGGGGTGTTCGTATTCGCGAGCCCGGTCAAACAGGCGCGACCGTAGCCACGGCGAGGTTCGTGGAGGACGCGGGCTCCCATCTTTGATGCGATCTCGGTAGTCCCGTCGGTTGAATTACTATCTACAACCAAGACCTCGGTGATAATATCGGCCGCAGATCGAAGATCAGCTAAGACGAGACCGATGGACTGCGCTTCGTTGTGCGTAGGAATGACGACCGACACTCGCACTCGATCTTCGCTCAAGTCAACACGCTCACGTCACCACCAAGGGGAGGACGGCCAGCGCCGCGCCAGCAAGGCGTCGACGCCCCACGCTCGACCGGCCCGCCCCACCGCGAGCGCAAGCGATGCGAGCACCGGAACCAGCAGCTCCCAAACCCACGCCGTGCCCCACTCCGATACCCAAAGGCTAGCCAGATACAGAAACGCTACAAAAGCGAGCGGACGCGTAACGAGACCGATGAGGAGCAGGATCCCGAGAGAGATCTCGGTCATCGCCTGCATAGGAGCCGCCATCGCGGCGTGACTCGCCGCCAAACCCATAACCGCCTTCCACGCGGCCGGCGAGTGACTCGACTTTATGTAATAGTTGATCAGGCCTGCGTAGCCTGCTGGAGTGTAGAGACCCTTTCCCAGATTTTCGAAGAAGACCGATACAAACATTGCGCCGATCGTGAGACGAACGATTGCCAGTCCGTTTGCCGCGGGCAGTTGATTGGTCACATTCTGGGTTGGGCTTGCATTCGTCATCAGCGCTTCTCCGGAACAGGGATCAGACATCTTAAGCCGTTCTTCCCGGACTTGCCAGTGGATGCGTTTCCAAAGGTGATTGCATTCTGTTCAATAGAGCTCTGAATCCAACGGGGTGAGAATTGGCGTTGCTGTTTTTGCATACGCGGGCTAAACGTGTCAGCCCAGGACCCTACCAACAGCCAGCGTGAGCACCACCATCCACGTGGAGTACCTCTCCGGTTACTTGATCTGCCCGTGCCAGGTAGAGAACAGCGTCGACAACGTCTTTTACGCCCGCGATTTTCCCCGTTGGCTGCCGTGTCTTAAGTGAGTCCTTGGGACCATCCTGGTGTAGTGGTGTGTCCACGACGCCGGGGGCTACGGCGTTAAAGCGGATACCTTCCCGTGCATATTCTATGGCGAGACTCCTCGTCACGGTATTCAACCCCCCCTTCGTAATCATCGAAACCGAGGCATTTACGCCCGCGATCGGTTGATCGGCCAGCGCCGCAGTGATGCTCACAACGTTCCCCGATTTCTGTTTCAGCATCTGTTTCACCGTGCGCTGAGTCATGTAAAGAAATCCCAGCAGGTTGACCGAGACTAGAGCATTGAAGTCCTCGAGGGTAAAGTCCGTGAAAGGCTTGGTGCGTAAAATTCCGGCATTATTCACCAGGACATCGACGGTTCCGAAGCGCTCGATCGCTGCTTCGACAGTTTTGGCAGCGGTCTCCTGCTTGCTGATATCGCCATCGACGAGAACCAGGCTGGGTAAGGCAGGCATATTTGAGACAATCAACGACCGACTAGCGTCAAGAGACGTTGCGACGACGTTATAACCCTCCTTCAGGAAGGCCGCGACTAATCCCGAGCCAATCCCCCCCGATGCTCCCGTGACGATTGCTGTTTTCTTGTCGGACATCGATACCGCTCCTAATCCTGTTCGCCTAGAGTCTGGACGTACGTTTTTCCGTACGGATAGAAGAGTTCCTTGCGGCCTTGCTGCCACGCCGCTTTGAGTTCGGGCGTGGTGATGTCCCAGTCCGGCCGGCATTTCTTGGTAACGGCACGCAGGTCCTGGCGGAGATCTTCCAGCGTGGGCCGACCCAAGAACCAATAGCCGTTATAGATCTTATAAATGACCAGAACGGGCTCGAGGACAATCACGTGGGGAATCATGGGGTTGTGGACGGGATCGGTGTATTCTGCGATGTCGAGATCTTTTTGCACGATACGCCCCGCGTCGGAGAGGAAAGGCCAGTGGGCGACGACTCCGCTGCGATATTCATTCGTCTGAGAGATGTTGTCGGTGCTAATCGTGACCAGCCGACAATAGGCAACCTCGAGCTCACGATGGAGTTCGACCAGCCCTTCAGCCTGCCGGCGGTCCTTGGGGCAGAAGCCTCCTCGGCTGAGGACGAGAACCATTGGATGTTGTCCTTGGAGTTCGGAGAGCTTCCGGCGTGTCGCGGTGTGGTCGGAAAGCTCATAGTCGGGGAAGGTAGCTCCCGGAACAATGTCAGGTCGCATATGAAATCCTCACCAGTCTGAATGCGCTTCGCCCGGTTACGTTTCAAAGACCAGGCAGTGCCATGTTTGACAATCGTCACATAGTCCTGAACGACTACACAATCTTCGCGTGAGAGAACTAGAGGCCCAAGTCGCTCAATCCGGGGTGGCCTTCGGGACGTCGCCCGAGTGCCCAGTGGTATTTGCGATCAGCTTCCAGAATGGGAAGGTCGTTGATTGACGCATACCTCGACGCCATGAGCCCGTCGTCGTTGAACTCCCAGTTCTCATTGCCATAGGAGCGATACCAATGACCCGAGTCATCGTGCCACTCGTAAGCGAAGCGCACCGCAATGCGGTTTCCAGTGAACGCCCACATTTCCTTGATGAGCCTGTAGTCGAGTTCCCTGGCCCACTTGCGAGAGAGGAAAGCAATGATTTCGCTTCGCCCGTTGATAAACTCCGAGCGGTTCCTCCATCGTGAATCGATCGCGTAGGCAAGAGCTACTTTTGCCGGGTCGCGAGTGTTCCAGCCATCTTCGGCGAGGCGCACCTTCTGAGTCGCGCTCTCGCGTGTGAACGGAGGCAATGGGGGACGGGTTGCGATCGTTGCAGTCGCCATGATTTGTTCTCCCTGGGCCGCTTCGGCTCAATCGTTGAATGAAACAATTCCATCGCTCGTCGATCTTTCGAGTTGCGGCGCGCATTATCGCTCGAACAGAAGCGAATCTGGGGCACCCCGCGGTCGTCGCGGGCTCATCCAACCCGCGCCAGCAACCCTCCACGTGAAGAACCGACAAAGTCTCGGACCAAGGCGGCGATCTCCTGGGCAGCCGTGTCCAAGGCGAAATGACCGGCGTCGAGAACGTGAACCTGAGCGTTCGGAACATCCTTGCGGTAGCGCTCCGGTTCGCCGGGTTCGAAGGAGAGGTCATACTTACCCCAGATCACCAGCAGGCGCGGTTGCTTCTCGCGCATCCATGCTTGCCATTTCGGGTAGGCATCGACATTGGTTCGATAGTCGTAAAACAGGTCGCTTTGAATTTCCGCCTGCCCCGGCGCACTCAGAAACGCGAACTCGTCGGTCCACAGGTCAGGGTCGTAGCGTTCCACGTTCGGATCATTTCCGATATGGCGGGTTCGCGTGGTCGCGAGCGACAGGAGATTTGTGCGAAGCGTGCCTTCGTTCGGAGCGCGATCGGCCCAAAAGGCCCGCCGTGCCTTCCAGTTCGCTCCCAAGCCTTCGTTGTGTGCGACCGCGTCTTGAACGATGAGAGCCTCGATCCGGTCGGGATGGGCCACGGCCATGCGGAAACCGACGGGACCTCCATAATCCTGCATGTACAGCGTGTAGCGCGAGAGCCCGAGCGCTTCGGTGAAATGATTCATGATCTCGGCATAGTGATCAAACGTATAGGCGAATGTTTTCGGGTCTGGCCAGTCACTGTGTCCGAAGCCCGCGTAGTCGGGCGCGACCAGGTGATAGCGATCGGAAAGCCGGGCGAAGAGCGGCTCGAACATTCGCGACGAAGAGGGCAGTCCGTGAAGCAGGAGAATCGTTGGCGCATCCTTCGGTCCCGCTTCCCGATAAAAAATTGCGAGTCCGTCAACCTTAACCGTGCGATAAAAAACCGGTTGTGACATGGGAGTCTTCATCCTTTTTGACCTTCGAGATGACCGCTGGCAAACCCGATTGAGACGAGTAGCGCTGAGTTCATCGCGATTGTTTTAATGTTCATCGCTCAACTCAGAAATCCTCAGTGCGACGCAACACCACCTCGGCAAGCTCAGGCCGCCTTGGTAATCGGGTTCTCCTGGAAAAGTCGAACCACCAGAGCGGAATCGAGATATGCCCTGAGTTCAACGATCTTGTCGCCGCTGAAACGGCAAACCAACCGTACCGGTTGTCGAACCTGAGGCCATTTTTCGCGGTAGCAAGGGAATGCAGTTCAACGAGCGCCCAGTCCCCGCTGACCAACGCATGCTCCATGTGAAGTCGCACCTTGGGGCAACACCTTCGCAAGCTTTTCGAAAGTGTGCGCCAGAAACTCCGCCTTGTTGAGGTAATGACCTGCTAGTGGATGGGTACCCTCGACGATCCAGTCGACGTCGTCTGCAACGCGGGCAAAGAACACGTCTTCATTCCCAGTTTCGAGGTTCTTAAAAATACAATGAACCTGCGTAAGGGCTAATGACATTTTGATCTCCTTTCTCAGAACGAGGGACTCTTGGTCAGTTTTACATCGTCAGAACGACGCGAAACTGTGCCTTACCGCTCAGCATGCGCGCATAAGCCTCGGCTGCTTTTTCGAACGGATAAGTTTCAATCATCGGACGCACGCCGGTCAGTTCGGCAAAGCGTAGTGTGTCCTCGGAATCGGCTGGTGTTCCCGCGGCCCAGCCCTGAATCGTTCGACTTCCATTAATGAGCTGTACCGGCGCGACCTCAATGGGATCGAATGTTGCACCGATCACGGTAAGCTTGCCGTTCGGCCCGAGACCGTCGATCAGTTCGGACATCGCCTTCGAACTTGGGGCTGTCGCCAGAATTACCCGTGCCCCGCCCAGCTTTTGCAATGCCTCGGCTGCGTTCGTCGATGCGCTGTCGATGTACACGCTCGCTCCGAGCTTCTTCGCGAGCGCCGCGTTTTCAGACCCGCGCCCGATGGCCACAACGTTATAACCAAACTTGTTCGCGAATTGAATTCCGAGGTGACCCAGACCGCCAATACCCAGCACGGCAACGAGGTCGCCGGGCAACGCACCACTGTGCCGCAGCGCGTTGTAGGTGGTAATGCCGGCGCAGAGCAGGGGCCCCGCGTCGACATCACTCAAAGTTTCCGGTATCGGCACCAAGGCCTCCTCGGGAGCAACCATGTATTGCTGGTAGCCGCCGTCATAGCTGATGCCGCAAATTTTCAGATTCCGGCAATTGCGGAAATCCCCGCGCCGGCACTCCCGGCAGGTGTTGTCCTGGCCACCGTGCCAGCCGACACCCACGCGCTGCCCCTTCTTCCAAGTGGACACACCGGCGCCCACTTCATCGACGAGGCCCGCCACTTCGTGTCCGGGAACGCGGGGATACTGAATTCCGGGCCACAAACCGTCTTTCGTGAGCACGTCACTGTGGCAGACACCGCAGGCCTGCACCTTGATGCGCACGTGTCCCGCACCCGGCTCAGGAATCCCGCGCTCGACGATCTCGAAATCTGCGCCGGGCTTGGGGACTTGCGCCACCTTCATCTGCGCCATCTTCATTGGTACAACCGTCGCTCTGCTCGTTGCCATAACTCCTCCTATGAATTTTCAGCCCCGGTGTTGGTAAATCTACCTTGCAGGGTTTCGGCGCTCTATTCGAGTTCCATTCCTAAAGGCGCATTGCCTTCAGATCCGCTTACCTCGGGGGGCAGTTCGTGAAAATGACTCTCTTGCCGTTACAGTCGTATGGCACTGGCAGCGGCTGCGTATACTGGGTTCGCTGATTTTCACAGATGTTCCTACCCTTCTGCAAGGAGCGTCTTTGTCCACGCCAGGCGTTGCGCTGCGTGGATCCCGGCAGGAACCTTTCTACCCCCATCGAAAATGACTTCCAGTTAGCAAAGCCGGCCTCAAATAGGTCGAATATTGGTTTCATTCTCACGGAGGGGTTCGAGCGGATATTCTGAAAACGCCACGATCATGGTCCTCCCGGTCGCCAGGACAGTTCATTAAGATTGGAGTTGACAGCCGCAACGTGCCCGATTGACTGATGACGCCCCAAGGGAAGAGGAGATTCTAGAATGACAATCCGATGAAAATCAACACGGAGGATGGTAGGCCTCGGTACGATTTGCCAGGAGGAAACCCGTTTGGAGAAGCTGTTCCGCCTTGGATACGAAGGGCATAACGGCAAGGTTTGTAAAGTGATTGGCGTCTCCGTTCCGTCTCCCGATCATTCCACTTCGGGATTCCGCGGTGTCACTTTAGCGGAGTTGTTGGAGGGTAAATTTTTATCCAATGATTGCGAACTTGGGGCCTCGCTTTCTTGCCGTTCCAGTCAAAAACAATGAGATTCGTCTCCTGGTTCGGCATATGGCAATCAATGCAGTTGCTCGCGACTTCGTGGCCCACCTTGGGGAACATAACCGCTCCTGGTTTGTGGCAACTCAAACAACGCTGAGAGTAGGTTGACGGATCGTGCTGAACGGTGTGCACGTCGTGGCAAGTCAGACATGTCATTGCCGAGGATTGGTAGCAGCGGCTTTTCTCCAGCAGTTCGACTTGGCTGCCGTGCACGTCAAGCTCCACGTTTGCAGCGGGCCGCGGCAGTTCAAGGTACTTGTCGAGCGGTTCGCCTGGAGGGTAGGAGAACGTCGGGGCCAGCGCCACCCCGAGGCCCGCATGGCACCACGCGCAGAGGTCCATCTGCCGGTCGCGAGAAAATCTCGCCGGATTGAGTATGGCTGAGTCGATCGCTGAGCCCGAGGACGGTAGAAGTTTCGATCCCTCCCGCCTCACGTGTTCGTGTCCCCTCCCATGGCATTTTTCACACGTGATACCGACGACCGAACCGGTTTTGCCGTATCGGTTGGGTGCAGGTGGAATCACCTCGAAGTAGGTTGCATGACACTCAAGACAACGCGGAACGATAATACGATCGAAATTCGCGACGCCATCCCGGTACCCCGGGCTGTTCACCCACCCAAGCTCTGTCCAGTAGGAAACGGGGAGTTGAAAGAGTCTGTCTCCTTTCCAGAACAAGTATGTTTGTCCCTTCCCTCCGGATCCTATTACCAGGTCAAACCGTTCAGTGCGCTCTGTAGTGTAGACGGACGGTATCCCCTCCACTGCGGTCTGGAAGAAACCGTCTACCTTTTCATCCATGCGGAACAGTAGCTGTGGATTGGAAGTTTTAAGCGTGTTCGCGTCGGGCGCGAATTTTCCGAGGATAGAACTCTTATCCGGCAGCCTGGATGTGAGGTAATGATCGGTTTGGTGAAAGGTATCAGTCTTTTCTCGGTGGCACGAGCCGCATACCTCGTCCCCGACAAAGCGATCGCGCAAAGCAGGAAACGCGACCGGTGCTGCGGGGACGCCTGGCGGCGACTGAATCTTACTTTGACCAAAGACATTCGGCCCCGCCAGCAACCCCGAAATCAAGACGATTATGGAGGCAACCCTCATGCTCGTTCCTCTCAATCCGGAAAAATTCCGCCGTCACTTCCACTTACCCTGACCCTCCACGACCGTGATGTAACGATCGATGGGAAGGTCGGTGAAGCGTTCGACCAGGTTGCTGGGTTGCGGCCATTTGACTTCGAGCCAGTCCAGCTTCGTCTGCTTGCCAATCCCTAACACCATCCGCGGATCGTGCGATGAGAGGTAGCTCCCGCCGCCCACCTTCATTCGGCTGCGCTTCAGCTCGCCGGCCTGGTAGGTGACGCGTGCGCCAATCGCGTCGATGTTCGCTTTCTTGCCGATGAGATTGATTCCCAGCCAGTGATTCAGCTTGCCAACATTGTTATGTAAGAGAACCGGTGGCTCGTCGTTGCAAGAGATGAGCACGTCGACGCCTCCATCGTTGTCGAAGTCGCCCAAGGCCAAACCGCGAGCCGAAATGGGATGGTTAAAGGCGGGACCACTCTCCTGAGTTACGTTTTTCAGGCCGTTCCCGCTGTTATGAAACAGCAAGATCCGCTCGCGATAGCCCACACTGTCATAGATTTTTTCGACCAGGTCATCGGGATGCCCATTGGCAATAATAAGATCAAGGTTTCCGTCGTTATCGTAGTCCAGGAATTTCAGCCCCCAGCCGCTCATAAGTTTGGTGGCGTTCGCGATCCCAGCAGGGGCAGCGATGTCGTCAAATGTTTCGTCGTGCCGGTTTTGATAGTAGCCATCGAACTCGTTGTTCAGGTTGGTCACAAACAGATCCATCCACCCGTCCTGGTCAAGATCGGCAGCATCCACGCCCATGCCCGAGCGCGCTTTTCCCCCTTCTCCGAAAGCTACTCCTGACGTAAAGCCGATTTCCTCAAAGCGCCGTCCGGCGCGGTTTATAAAAAGAAAGTTGGCTACCGTGTCGTTGGAAACAAACAGGTCCATCCACCCGTCATTATTGATGTCTGTCGCCACCACACCCCACGATTTGCCGGGATTATCGGCAATCCCCATCCTTTGGCTCACGTCAGTAAAGGTACCGTCACCGTTGTTATGAAAGAGCCAGCTCGCCATCGGCGAATAGATCCGGGGATAGCAATACTCATTCAGCCCCTTGATGGCGGGAATGTTCGGCGCCCCGCAATTATGATGTTTCGACTTGTCGAAGTCCACGAAGCGGCAGACAAAAAGATCAAGTCGTCCGTCGTTGTCGTAGTCGAACCATACTGCGCTCGATGCCCATCCCGGAGCCGATACGCCCGCGTGTTCGGTCACATCGGTGAAGGTGCCGTCGCCGTTATTGCGGTACAGAATGCTTTGCCCGTACTGAGTTACATACAGATCTGGGAAGCCGTCGGCGTTGTAGTCGCCGACCGCGACCCCCATGCCGTAGCCGCCGCCGACAACGCCAGCCTTCTCGGTGACGTCGGAAAACGTGCCGTCGCGGTTGTTCCGGTAGAGCGCGTTGCGCACAGGTTTTGCGGGCGTGAAAATGTCACATTTCCCGCTGTTGACAAGATAGATGTCCATCCAACCATCGTTGTCGTAGTCCAGGAACGCGCAACCGGCTCCGGTGGACTGGGGCAAATATTTTTCAGGAGAGAGACCCGCGGTATGGGTCCAGGCGATGCCGCTGGCGGAGGACGAGACTTCAGAAAACGGATAGGAATTAGAAGGAGAGTCAGAAGCGGCCGCAATCCTCGCCAGAGCGGGGAAGGCAAGCGTTCCCGCCAAAACTCTCAGGAACTCTCTCCTGCCAACAAACCCCGCGGTGAAACCCATCGTTACTTCGGCTCCGCTGGCTGCGCATCGGTAGAAGTTTGCTTTTCCTGAGCGATGGCGGCTTTTCGCTTGACTGCTTCCAGCGCCTCCGAGCTTTGACGCTGCAGCGCGGCCTCGCGGTTGGAGTCTTCCCGGCGTCCTGCTCCGGCATAGGCGACCGCGAGTTGGTAATGCCCGGTTGGACTGTCGGGCGCCATCTTTTCGTAGGTCTCCAGCGGCGGAATGGCATCGGCAAACTGCTTGGCCGAATTCAATGCTGTCCCGAGCCCGAGGTATGCCTCCATGAAGCCGGCGTCTAACTTTGTGGCCCGTGTAAAATGCCGGATCGCCGTCGCAGTATCATTCGCGTTTGCCGCCAACTGCCCCAGCACAAACTCCGCCGTTGCGTTCTGGGGATCGATCTCCAGCTCCTCCTCAAAACTCTTGCGCGCTTGGTCTAGCTCCGCCGGCGAAGCCTGCGGCTTCGAGAGCAGCGCACGGCCCAGCCGCGCGTGGATGCCGGGAAGCATCGGGTTGATATCCAGAATTCTGCGGTATTCTGCCGCCGCCTCATCCCATCTGCCCTGGATTTCCAGCGCCTCCGCATTCAGGGCGTGAACCTGGAACGAGAACGGAGCCTCGCGGGCCAGGTCCTGCGAAGCTCGCATCGAAAGGTCAGAGTACGCATGCGTTGCCGCGTAAAGCACTTCGGGATCACGAGGAAACTCGCGGCTGACCACCTCCAGAAAATCGAGTGAGTCATAGGGACTACCGTGCGTCATCGCGCAGTGTATGCCGTCCAGACCGATCCTCTTCTTGAGGTCGCGATCTGCCGTCTGCCGGATGGCCCGCTTGAGGACCGGGAGCGCTTCGGCGCAGTGTCCATTCTCCGCCAAATTCGTGGCCCGCTCGGTTTCGCTCGGGACAGGCGTCGAGCTCTTCCTTGTAGCTTGACCCGCGGAAGGCGTCGCCCAGCAGAACAGGCCCAAGAAAATTAAGCAGGAAAGCCAAGGTCGCCGGGAGGATTCACACATTCGCACATTATATTCCGAAATCACGGCTGTCCGAATCTGGCGCTTGCCGCCGCAGTCTGCAACAGAAAACAGCAGGCGCTCCAATGAGCGCCTGCCATCTGACCGACTGCCATCCCTGAGCGAAGGCAGTTCGGGGTTAGAAAGAGAACTTCAGGGCGAGTTGCAGTTCCCTTGCTCCTTGCGAGCCGGTGATGCGGCCGAAGTTCGGGTTGCTGCCGCTAGTGCCTGGGTCGAACGATCCGTTGGCGGGGCCACCGGAGAAATCCCAGACTGGATGGTTTAAAGCATTCAGCGCTTCGAACCGAAATTCCAGATGCTTGCTTTCCGTGATATTAAAACCCTTGTGGAGGCTCAGATCCACGTTGGCGTAGGCCGGACCACGAACGTTGCCGACACCGCAGGTTCCAAACGTGTTCGCTGCCGCTGGACTGACGTTTGTGGGGGAGGGGTCAATATACTGGATGTAACCGGGAACCCCAGGTGTCTGATTCGCATATACCCTTTGGTTGAGAACTTTGACGGTGCCATTGCAGTCCGGCAGATTCGCCAGCGTTTCGGGCCCGATGCCGTTGGTGTTGTCGGAGTTACCACCCACACCCCAGCCTCCAAAGTTATTCAGAGTCAGGGCGTTTCCGCTGTGCAGGGTAACAATTCCTCCGATCTCCCAGTTCCCCACCACGGCATTCAGCGCCGGGCTCATGTCGTGGCCAAACTGCTTTCCGCGGCCAAAGGGCAGCCCATACGTAACGTAACTGGTGAGGATGTGGGTTTGATCGTAGTAGCATGGTCCCCAATCCAATCGCGGGTTGTAGATATTTTCCCAGCCCGGTTGCCCGCTCGAACTGGTGGCCCCGGTGCTGGCCCAGCCCTCGCCAAAGTAACCCGGAGAATTGCTCAGACACTTCGAATAGCTATAGGAAACCTGAGCTTCCAGCCCATTGCTCATGCGCTTTTGCAGGACAGCCTGGAGCGCATTGTACGACTGGTCGGAATTCGACATGTTGGTTCCGGCGAAGGTTTCCTTGCCGCAGGGAGGATTCGTAGTGATGGTGGGAGGCGTAGTTGCACAACCAGCAGGATTGAATTGCGGGTTATCCGCCAGATACAGAGATCCGGGAGTGCCGCCACCGAGGAACGGCCCAGGTTCCCGGGTCACGATCAGTTGCCCGGCTCCCGCCACCTTCCCTTGCGCGGTCAACGGGATCGATTGCGAAACGTCCTCAAAGTTGAGCAAATGCGAGCCCCGCTGGCCAACATAGCCAATCTGGAAGGTTAGTGACTTGCTCAACTGCTGCTGCACCGTTAAGTTCCACTGATTAACCACGGCTGGCCTGAAGTTCTGGTCAAAGATGCGAATGCGATTGCCGGCATAGCAGGCTAGATTGATGACACCACCGCACGCGGCCGCCGTGGTAGACCCGAAACCGTTCGCCAGCGTTCCAATGCCTCCGCCCGCCTGTTGCTGAAGGAAGCCAAACGGCAGGTTCTGGGTAAGTTCTTCGTTGCTGCCGCCACCTTCCATGAAGGAAGAGATGCCGAACCCGGCGCGAATTACCGTCCTGCCGCCCAGCACGGTCGGCACCCAGGAAAGCCCGATCCGCGGCTGCCAGTCGCCGATCCCAAGGTAATTGTTGTAGAGGGCCCGGTTGCCAAACTTTGCGGTCCCGTTCACGCCGGTCGGGGTGTAGATCGTCCCGGTGTAAAGTCCAAAGTTGACTATCTGATTGGCCGTTTCGTAGAGCGGAGTATGGTCTTCGAAGCGCAACCCGAGGTTTGCGGTAAATGTCGGAGTCACGCGCCAGTCATCCTGTACAAACAAACCGAAAACATTGCCACGAAGATTCGCGGGAGAACTAAGTTGGCTGCCGGTATCCCTCTGCGAAGCGGCTCCCCCCTCAACGTTGCCCAACCAGAAGTCAGAAAGACCGGATCCCGTCGCGGTACCGAAGCCGAAGTAACCGAGTGCGCCATTATTTCCTGGATAGATGTAATCCTGGCGCTCGCGAATGTACTGAAAGCCGGTCGTGATCTGGTGCCGGCCATGCGTGTAGATCACGTTGTCCTCGACCTGGCCTTGGGTGGAGTGGAATACTTGGACCAGATTGCGAAGTCCAAGGCTGGCCGATCCTCCGTTCGCACCCACGATATCCATTTCAACCAAGCCGGGAGCCTGAACGTTGGCGCCGGCAATGCCCAGACCTTCACTTACGTTCCCCTCTGAAGAAGTCGGGGTCAGGGTTTGATTGAAGCGAACGGCATTAAACCCGAAACGAGCTTCGTTCAGCAAATTTGCGCTGACCGCATGAGTCCAGTTAACAACCGCGTTCCGGACCGGCTCGTCACTGCCCTCCACCGCGCCAGCGTTGCAGAAAGCACAACCCGTAAATGTTGGCTGGGTGAGATCCATTTGCGACCAGCGTCCGAAGATATGGTCTTTCTGAGAAAGGTTGTAATCGATCTTCAAGTCGCCCTGATTGTTGTTCAGGTTATTGCCGCTGTTAAAAAAGAGGTTGTTTGCAGAAAGCGAGTTGATCGCGGGGAGAGGATAGTTTTTGGTGTCGGCGAACAGCTTCGCGGCCACGGGGTCGATAGTGAGGCCAGCATTGGCCATTACGTTGCCCGGGATCGGAGTCGGCTGAGCGCTCGCACCGCCAGGATTTTGCGCCGGATTCACATACAGGGGATAGGGTTTGCCAGTGACATTAGGCACCACTAACTGATCGGAATAATACAGGTAGCCGTGTTTATCCTTGGCGGTGTCCTGACAGATACCGGCGACGAAACTGGTGTTGCAGAGCTGGGAAAAGTCGCCGCCGCGCGCAGCTGCGGTCAGGACCTGCGCTCCGGTTGGAGCCGCGTTCACCAGCCGCTGGCCCTGATAGTCGGCGAAGAAGAACAACTTGTTCTTAATGATAGGACCGCCGAAGGTGGCGCCGAATTGGTTGTAACGTAGTTCAGGTTTGTTGGCTACACCCTGTGCGTTGTATCCGAGCTGGCCATTGTTTATGCCCTGAGTCCATCCCGCAGAAGCGAGGTTGGCGTCGAGGTAGTCGTTGCGGAAGAACTCATAAAGACCACCGTGAAAGCTGTTGGTCCCGGACTTCGTGCTGACGCTCACCACTCCGCCCTGATAATTGCCGAACTCGGCGGAGGCGTTCTGTGTAATCAGGTTGAATTCCTGAATGGCATCAATGTTGGGTGTGTAGCCAACTTCGTTGTTCTTGTCTTCGCTATTGATAACGCCATCGATCAGGTACTCGTTCGCCTGCTCACGATTGCCATTGATGAAGGGACGGCCCGAGTTAAGCATGTCTTGCGGCGTTCGCATTTGATCGGGGTCGACATTGGTGACTCCGGGGGCCAGCAGCGTGAGTTGCAGATAATTGCGCGCGGCCAGCGGCATGCTCGTCGCGGTAGCGGCGTCGATCACAGTACTGACATCAACGCTTTGTGTTTGCAGAACCGGCGCCGTCGCTGACACTTCCACCGTCTCGCTCACCTTGCCGACTTTCAATTGCACGTTAATGCGAGCAGTCTGGTTCAGGACCAGCGTAAACACCGGCTGTGCCGCGGTTTGGAATCCCGCCTTGGTGATCTTGACGGTGTAATTGCCCACGGGCAGGCGCACGAGGTCATAGGCGCCCGCCGTATTGGTTTGCGCCGTCCACACCGTTCCGCGGTCGACATCCGTAGCCGTGGCTGTAGCCCCTTCGATGGCCGATCCATTGGAATCGGTCACGGTGCCGACAATTGCCGCGGATACTTCCTGGCCCCACGCCGGCACCAGCGCGCCGAGTAGTCCAACCAGTAGCAGAATTCCAATCATCATCGCCAATGACCTTCGCATCACAGCCCTCCCGGAGACGCTTTGGTGAAAACAGAATTCAATAAATAAGTACTGCATTAATACTAGGATTAATGCTATATAGTACTTTCGCAAGCGTCGTCAAGAAAAAAATAAAGAAAGCTTAAATTTTCTATTCTTCCATTTTTGGTATTTACCTATAGCACTTCGCTATGATCGCTTCTCGCGCAATCCGGCCGCTCATCCGCCCTGTGGAAAACCGGGGACCTTTAGCCTCGGCCGAGAATGGAATGTTGCACCATCAGATGCTGCAATATCGGTATAACACAGAGTCGCTCTTTACAAGTTTCGCGCAGAAGGTTAAGGTGTGAGTCTTGATCGTGTACGGTCTTGAAATCAGCTGTTTTCAAAAGCTCTATAGCATAGAGGAGAGAAGAGGCACAGGAAAAGCCGGCTAGCACGCCTGCTTTCAAATTTTCTTGCTCTATAGCACATCGTTAAGAAAAACGAACAAATGTCTTAGTTTTCGGTTCAAATAAGCGGGCCCCGAAGCAAACATCAGCATTTCTGATTCTGATCCGAATGATTGGGGAGTTCATGCCAAACAGCCGCCCAAATGGAATGCCCGCGTACCAGAAAATCCAAGCCACGATCGTCAAGCTCATCGACAGCGGGCAGTTGAAACCCGGGGATGCAGTCGATTCCGAACGGGAGCTGGCAAAGATTCACGAGGTGAGCCTGATGACGGCGCGACACGCGCTAACTGCGCTCGAACGGGAGGGTCTGGTGCATCGCAGACGGGGCGCCGGAACTTTTGTGGCTCCCCCCAAGATCCACTTCAACAAGCTAACGAGTTTCACCGAGCAGATGGCCAGTCGAAGCCTGACTGCCTGTTCAAAACTTCTGTCGTTCAGTGTGGTCGACAACGAGCAGGAAGTCGCGGCCCGTCTCGCCTTATCGACCGGCAGTCGCCTGCTTCGGCTGGAGCGACTCCGCCTGGCAGCGGACGAGCCGCTCGCGGTTGAAACCTGCTATCTGCCAGCCGAGCACTTCGCCGGTCTCACCCGCAACTCGGTGGCGCGCGGGTCGCTGTTTTCTATCTTGGAGAGCAGCTATGGGATCCACATCGCTTATGCCGACGAGGAAATGGATGCAACCGCCGCCGCCCCTGCGACCGCGAATCTTCTGAAAGTCGCGCGCGATGCCCCGTTGCTCAGGATCCGCCAGGTCATTTATTCGACAAAAGGGAAAGCCACACTTTATGTGGTCGGCCTGTATCGATCGGATCGGCACACCCTGTTAGTCAGAAGATTTCGCTAAAGGTCGAATTGGATAAGTTCTCGGATTTGCTGATTGGACCCAAATGGACCCAGGTTGTGCAAATCCCGAAAACGAGAAGTCATCCAATTCAACGAAACGTACGGGATTTATTGGTCGGGGAGAGAGGATTTGAACCTCCGATCCCTTGGTCCTGAACTATCGCAGTACAAACTCCAAGTGCTTTATCTGGTGTCGTTTAGGGTCAGCAGACCATCTTTATCTCTCGCTCAGCTGTGGGATTTGTACCGACGGGCCTGAATTGGCAGACTGGATAGCTGTGCCGCTTGGGGTCAGAAAGGAAGCTTCTCGTGGTGTGACAAGTAGGGTGGGATTGCGCGACGATGCCTTGCTGATCAGCGCTGGCCCGGCCGCAACAGCGCTTCGCCTATGCCGAATATCCTGACATTGTCGACATGGCCGCCGCCTATACAGGCGGCATCGTGCGCAACCATCCTTTTGTCGATGGCAACAAGCGCACGGGATTCGTGGTGGGAATCCTGTTTCTCGAACTCCACGGTTATCGCTTCAGCGCCAGCAAGGAAGACGCGGCGCGGGCGGCCCTGGAGTTGGCGAGCGGGAACCTCGACGAAGCAGGCTATATCGCTTTTCTTCGCGCCCATGCATCGCTTGGGAAAAAATGAAACAGCATTTCTGTACCCTAAAGACGCTGCAGAGACGGCTCTTCTTTCCTGATAGAAAGCCCATCGGGATGCTTTCGATGATGGATGTCGAAGCCACGTCCTTCCGGTTTCTGCGTGAGTCCCTAGCAAAAATTCTGTGGAGCGCATCGGCGGATGTCGTTCCCCAAGCGAACCGCGGATGTCGCAAGCGGTTCGAGAGAACTGCTCCAGTCTGGTGCACGAAATTGGTCGAGGCACTCGTGTGCATCCACCGGACCGCTAGCCGCTTTTGCTGCCAGACCCGGTGCGATACGGCTTAGGAGCCTCAGAACTTTGCTGAGGCCAGGCAGTATCTCGAGACGGTCCTTCTGAAATCCCCGAATGGCTTGTTGCACGAGCTTCTTCACGTCCATCATGGGGCTGCCCTTTGTGCCATGCAGGCGCAGACAAAGCTCTAGTCCAACAGGAGGATGGTAACCCACAATGATCGGCAAACAGGACCCATCCTGTTTAGAGTGAATTGCATTTCGTGCGGTTAAGCTGCAAGCGAATTTCCGAGAGGTTTATGCCAACAATCCGAATGGCGGGTTGGGGAGTCTAATGCACCATGCGTCTACGAAAAGATTTAATTGCTTTCATTGCAGTTATTCAGTCGATTCTCTTTTTAACCCATTATCTCCTCTATGAGACGTGGGCTTTTTCGCCCGCAGGGAGCGAAACCCCCGGCGCGTTCTGGATCAAATTCGTCCTTGGGTTTTTGTCGGTGAGCTTTGTTGCCGCTTCACTACTCGCGTTTCGCTATACAAATGCCGCTCTGCGCGCGTTTTACAGGGCTGCTGCGGTTTGGTTAGGTCTGGTGAGCTTCCTTTTTCTCGCCTCGGTTTCCTTCTGGATTATTTTCGGAGTTGCGCGGCTGGCGGGGCTGGACATCAACTTGCATCGGATCGTGGAAGTGTTGTTCGGTGCTGCGGCAATCGCCGCACTCTACGGGGTTTTTAACGCAAGCTGGACGCGGATCACGCGAACGACGGTGCGGCTCGCGAACTTGCCGGCAGCGTGGCGCGGGCGAAGAGCGGCGCTGATCAGCGATCTGCACCTTGGGCACGTGCGAAACGGCAGTTTCCTGCGGAACTTGGTTGCGAAGACTTTAAGGGAAGAGCCCGACGCGATTTTTGTTGCTGGGGATTTGTATGATGGAACGGCCATCGACGCGCGGCGAGCCGCGGAGCCGTTGAACGAGCTCGTGGCGCCACAGGGTGTGTACTTCGTCGCGGGGAATCATGAGCAATTTGGAGACGAAGGCAAATATCTGAATGCCATCGCGGCGACCGGAGTGCGCGTGCTTAGTAATGAGAAGGTGGAAGTGGACGGTTTGCAAATTATTGGCATTCCGTACCGAAACGCGAGAGAGGATGGGCAGCTTGCGTCGGTGCTGCATGACATCGGCTTGGATCGCGACCGCGCGAGTATTCTATTGACGCATGCGCCTGACCATCCGGAGATCGCGGAGGCCGCCGGCGTCTCCCTGCAGCTGTCCGGGCACACGCACCTTGGGCAGTTCTTACCTTGGAGTTGGATGGCGCGGCGGATTTACCGGCAGTTTGTGTATGGCTTAAGCCGGATCGGGAAGATGCAGGTTTTTACTTCGAGCGGAGCAGGAACCTGGGGACCGCCGCTGCGGCTGGGATCGAATCCTGAGATTGTAATGCTTCAGTTCGAGTAAGGGAAAGAGCTCGTAAACCTTAGAAGGGTGATCGAGGAATGGCCAGTTGCTATTCGCGTCGATATACAGGAGGCAAATGTATGAGCGACCTGCGTGGATGGATCATCTATTCTTGGATTGCGCTAGACCGTGATGTACGGCGGCTACGCCCTCCTCTCTTAACTCAGGCCAACGCCCTAAGACCGTTTTTCGCATGACGCCAGCATTGTTGATCAAGAGGTTGAGTGCCGGATATTCTCGGCTCACGCGCTCGTAAAGCGACGCAACCGCTTCACTGACATCGCTTTGGATTGTGTGAAGGAGAGGGTGCTTCTTCTTGATTCGATCGAGCTTGGTTTGATCGCGCCCTGTGATGCTGACCGTGTTGCCGAGCGCTAGAATTGAGCGGCAAGCTCGAACCCGCCGGACTTAGGATATTGCCTCGCGGCCCAACCCGCCGCAAAGAATCGAGGCTCAGGAGGCTCCCTTGAGAATTCGGCAGACTGACCCAGTCGCGTGATCGTTTTAGCGCGGGTGTTACCGATGCCGTTGCAGTGGTGCAGCCGCAAGAGGCATTCGCGGGTGCGCACGAACAATATATATCGAGTCTCTACCACTATTATAATTAGTCGAAAATTTCGCTGGCTAGCACTCTGGCCATCGCTGAGAAGGGTGTCAAGGAATTTTTCAGAGGAAAGTGAAAAATGGCGGAAGAAAACTTACCCCCTTCGGTACCCGAGACAGCCAAGGAATCCTCGGTCGATCCTTCGCCCTTGATGGGCAGGGCGCCGGTGAGCCGCCCTGCCAAGAGCCGCAGAAAAGTCCTGATTCTGGTCGTCGTAGTGGTAATGGTTATCGGCGGCGTGTTCTTGTGGCGCTACTTGAGCAGCTATGAATCCACCGACGACGCCCAGGTTGATGTTCACCTATATCCCGTCAGCGCGCGTGTTTCCGGATATGTGGTGCGGGTCAACGTAGACGACAACCAATGGGTAGAGAAAGGCACGGTGCTGGTGGAGATCGACCCGAAGGACTACGAGATTGCGGTCGCGCAGGCGCAAGCTAATCTTGCCAATACCGAAGCAACGGCTCAATCGCTGAACATCACGGTTCCAATTACTTCGGTGAATACTTCGAGCCAACTGAAGTTCACTTCGTCCGGCATCGAAGACGCCAACGCCGGAGTCATCGCCGCCGAAAGGCAGGTGACCGCCGCCCATGCGCAACTGGAAGAGGTCGAGGCCAACGATGTGCGAGTGCAAGACGATCTCCACCGCTACAAGTTACTGGTCGACAAACAGGAAGTATCGCAGCAAGTCTACGATCAAGCGCTGGCCTCCGCCAAGTCCAGCACCGCCGCCGTAGAGGCAGCCCGCGCCTCTGAGTCTGCCGCACAGCAATTCGTCCAACAGGCCCGGAGCCACTTGGCGCAAGCTAACGCGAACCACCAATATGCGAAGACCGGGCCGCAGCAGGTGTCTTCGACTCAGGCTCGCGTGCGGGCTGCGATCGCGGATGTGGAGGAAAAGCGCGCGCTACTCGAGCAAGCCCAACTGAATCTCGGATACACGAAAATTGTTGCTCCGGTTAGCGGTGAAGTGAATAAGACGGTGGTGGTTGGGATGAACGTTCAAGACGGGCAGCAGCTACTCACCGTCGTGCCGCTTGATGAAGTGTGGGTCACCGCCAATTTTAAGGAGACCCAGCTTAAGCACATGCAGGTTGGCCAACGAGCAGAGCTCCATATTGATTCGAGCGGCCGGACTTACAGAGGTCATGTGGACAGCATTGCCGGAGCAACGGGGCCGCTATTCAGTTTACTTCCGCCGGAAAACGCCACCGGAAACTACGTGAAAATTGTGCAGAGGATTCCGGTAAAGATCGTTCTGGAGCCCGGTGAAAGCAAGGATCGTCGGCTTCGTCCGGGCATGAACGTGGTGCCGGACGTATACCTCAAATGAGTTCTGCTGCCCTCACGCTCGACCAGAACGTTTGGCGGCCTAAGTATAATCCATGGCTGATTGCTGTGGTTGTGGCTTTGGCAGCCTTTATGGAGGTCCTCGACACCAGCATCGCCAACGTGGCGCTGCCGTATATGGCCGGGAATCTGGGCGCGAGCAACGACCAAAGTACCTGGGTGTTGACTTCGTATCTGGTCTCGAATGCCATCATCCTGCCAATCAGCGGCTGGCTCGCGGGCGCCTTGGGGCGGAAACGCTTTTTCATGGTGTGTTTGAGTGTCTTTACGGTGAGTTCGTTGCTCTGTGGTATCGCGCCGAGTCTCGGGTTTCTTCTTCTCTTCCGGGTGCTCCAAGGCGCGGGCGGCGGCGGCCTGCAGCCGATGGCGCAGGCTATTTTGGCGGATACGTTTCCACCGCAGCAAAGAGGCTTGGCATTCGCCTTGTACGGAATTACGGCCATCATGGCGCCTACGATCGGGCCCACCTTGGGCGGCTGGATCACCTTCAACTATTCCTGGCGGTGGATTTTTTTTATCAACCTCCCGGTCGGCTTGGCCACGTGGTTTCTGGTGCGACGCTTTGTCGAAGACCCTCCCTATCTAGCCAAACTTAAGACGGCTGGGGTGAAGTTGGACTACATCGGCATTGCTCTGCTGACTCTGGGGATCGGGGCGTTGCAGGTATTGCTCGACAAGGGCCAGGAGGATGATTGGTTCGGGTCGCGATTCATCACGACTCTAGTGGTCGTTGCGACCGTATGCCTGATCTCGCTGGTGATTTGGGAGTGGTATCAAAAGGCGCCAATCATCGACGTCCGCATGTTCAAGAGCTTTAACTTCGCGAGTTCCAGCCTGATGATGTTCACCTTGGGAATCCTGTTGTTCAGCAGCCTGGTCCTGATGCCGCAGTTCCTCCAGACCCTCGTGGGGTACACGTCGGAACTGGCGGGGCTTGCGCTTTCGGCTGGAGGCCTTGTTTTGTTGCTTGAGATGCCCATCATTGGCCAGCTGACGACAAAGATCCAGGCGCGCTACCTGATCGCCTTCGGCTGGCTGGCACTATCCATCGCCATGTTCTATTCCACGAAGCGAATTGACTTGCAGATTAGTTTCAGCTCAGCCACGTGGCTGCGCATCGCCCAGGTGATTGGTTTGGGGTTCCTGTTCGTGCCGATTACTCTGGTGGCTTACGTCGGAATTTCGCCGGAGAAGAACAACGCCGTCGCCGGAATCGTGAATTTCATGCGGAATATGGGAAGCAGTGTGGGCACATCGTTAGTCACGACATTGATTGCGCGGCGCTCGCAATTCCATCAAGGAAGGCTGGTGCAGAACGCCAGGGTCGACAACCCCAATTTTGTGAATGCGGCTAACGGTCTGGCTCGACAGTTCGCTATCTCCGGCGTGGGTAAGCACGAAGCTCTCATGCAAGCCTACGCCAGGATTTATCAATCCCTGCAAGCACAGGCTGCAAGCCTCGCATACATTGATACGTTTATGGTTCTTTGCGTGGGAGCGGCGATCATGTTCTGCCTGGCTTTTGTTTTGAAGAAGAATGATCCGGGCGGTGGCGGGGCAAGGATAGCGGAGTAATAATTGAATCTGAGCAGTGCGGACGATCGCGAGCATCAGAGACGCAGTCATGCTGGAAATTAAGCTCATCCTTTGCCCGGTTGATCTCTCCGAGTTCTCGATCAGGGCGTATCTTTGTGCGGTGTCGCTGGCCGTACACTGTCGAGCCCAATTGGTCGTGCAGCATATCGTAGAGCTGTCGCGATATCCCTACGCCGACTATGTGGCCTCTACTGGAGACTATTCGGAGTTCCGCCGGGCACTCAACGAGGGTGGCAAGGTACGACTGCGGGAATTCGTGAAGAAGCACCCCCACGATGAAATCCAGCCGGAGCTAGTAGTGCATGAGGGATCGACCCCGGACTGTCTTCTGTCGTTGGCGCAGAAGAGGAAGACGGACCTGATCGTCATGGGAACGCACGGCCGGCGGGGGTATGATCGGCTGGTGCTTGGGTCGGTGACCAATCGAGTGATGCGCAAGACTCCCTGCCCGGGACTGGCTTTTTGCAAGCTGCCCCACGAATCCATAGCCACAGGTGAAGAGCGGCATCACGTCCACCACTTGAACCGAATTCTCTTTTGTACAGATTTCTCCGAAAATTCAGAGCTGGCTTTGCACTATGCGACCTCTGCGACAACGGAGTACGACGCCGAGCTCACACTGTTGCATGTGCTGGAGGACGTGCCCAGTCCGGCCAGGATGGAAGACGCCATAGCGGCAGTCTCGAAGCAACTCGATAAACTGATTCCACGGCAGGGGAGTAAGGCCCTCAAGATTAGACGGCGGTGCGCATTGGAAAACCATACCAGCAAATCATTCAACTCGTCCTGGATGCGCAAATCGACACGGTGGTTATGGAGCACGAGGCCGTGGCGCACTGGATCAGGCGGCGTTTGGTTCGACCACCTCTCGAGTACTGCAGTTGGGAACCTGTCCCGTTCTCGCCGTCGACCTTTGAACTGTTAGGCCTGGAGCGTTGTGACGCAGATGATCAAAATCATCACCCTTGAACGCGAGTACGGAAGCGGCGGCGGCGAAATCGCCCAACTGCTTGCCAAGCAACTGGGCTGGAAGCTTTGGGATCAATTGCTGACGGAGGAGATCGCCCGGCTTGCCGACTGTCCTAAATCAGTCGTCGAGGGCCGAGAGGAACGAACGGATCCCCTATACTACCGGCTCTTAAAATCGTTCTTGCGCGGGAGTTATGAAGGAAGTATCAATGCGCACAAGCTCAAACTGGTCGACAGCGAATGCATTTTGAAGTTCACGGAACAAGTCGTTCAGCACGCCGCGAAAACTGGGAACTCTGTCATCGTCGGCAGGGGGTCGCAGCAGTTTCTCAGGAATCGGCAGGACACGTTGCGTGTGTTTCTTTACGCTCCGAGAGAAGATAAAGTGCGGCGCCTGTCAGCTCGAGGCAAGGGCGAGAAGGAAGCCGAAGACCTCGTGGATACCGTTGATCGTGAACGCATCGATTTCATCCAAAAGTATTTCCACGTCGAATGGCCTGACCGCCCGATTTACCATGCCATGATCAATACTGCGATCGGCGATGAGGCGGTCATTCACATGGTTCTGGATCTTATGAAAACCCTTGAAGCAAGAGTCACCGCCAGAGGTAGCTAACCCCGACCTCAGTTGCGCTCATTCATGGGTGATTTGGAAGTTGCGGTTTGGTTGCGCAGCACTACTAGGGACCCTTCGAGTTGCCAAATGTGATCGCTTTTATCAATCCGCAAGCGTTCAGACTTCGATACGCTCCGGGGGTCCTTAGCGATACTGCTCAGGAATATCCCCTTGGATCGTGAGTTTCGTGCGGAGCACGCCGTGACTCTTCGCGTGGACGGCACGTATCGTATGCCGAAATTGATCGCCAACCGCGGTCGATATGCGGCGTGGTCTCGGCTATTTGTGCGCTTGCCTCTTGTTCATTGGCCCGAATCACCTCGATCTCGGGGCGTGTACACAAGGAAGTTCGTGGCGGCGGCTTTCATACGATCTGGTATAGCCCCTAGCTTAGCTACTTGCCACACAATTTTCGCTCGGAACAAGCGTGGTGCCTTCAAGTTTTCGAAAGATGCGTCGAAGTGGCTCAGGTTTCTAAATCTGGCGTCCAGCCCCGAATCGATATTGCTGCGTCAACTTTCTTGGTTACCGCCCGTTACACGGTCCTCCTACCGAGCGTGCGATCCAGCTTCCTCGATCAGAGCTGCAACCTCCCTTGGGTACGAAACGTAGTCCGAGTGGCTGGCACCTGAGACTTCGACCTTGTGGCTGTTGGCTCGTGTGGCATACCACCGTTCGAGGTCAGGATTGATGGTTCTGTCTGCTGCCGCTACCAACATCCAACTCGGTTTGCTTCTCTACGCAGCCGTGGTGATGACAGCTTTGAAGTTGTTCAGCCAAGTTGAGTACTTGCGATCGCGCCATGAAAGCAGCCGGCTCAGCTGCGAAGTACTCATGAAACTGTGCCGGGTCGAGGTAAGTGAGACCGTCGGCTGTCTGCTTTATCGCACCAGACTTGCTGAGGTCACTTGGGAAGCGCTTTCCGTCGTCAGCTTCATTCTCCCCGGCATCGGGCATGTGGGCTGCGATGTACACCAAACCGGCAACCGATGGATCAGTCCCGGCTTCAGCAAATGACCGCTCCCCCATAGCTGTGAGCAACAAGAATGCACGGTTCATCTTGTTGAGCAAGGAGTCGTTTCGTGGCAGCCAGATCTTCCTTAAAAGACGTCTCTGGCTCTTGAACGATGCTGACGTTGTATCCATCCTTGACCAGAATGTCGTAAACGCCTCTCCAGCCAGAACCATCTGCCCAGGCACCGTGAACCAGAACAATATTCCGGACACGATGGTCTTCGTTCTGTGCGGAGAGCGCGCCGCAGGTCAACAGCAATAACACGATGCAGAGGGACTGAGACATTCCTTACACCACTTGCATACTATTCATCGAATTTCTCATTTTGTTGCTCCTTTTGTGAATTGAATGCCTTCGCACTGCAAAAGAGACACGCGTGCAAGACCGGGCATCCCGCATGCTCGCGTGATTTCTGGTCTCCAAGTTCTTGGATGAAGCATGTAAGTCCTAAATAGCGGAGAGTCGAAGCCATTATTCATCGAGAGCAGTTGCTACACGGGCCGGAGCGGGCAATCACGCCTAAGCTGGCTTTGCTTCGAGGATCGCCACATCATTCCCGACCGGAAAAACTCCGGCCAGACGAAAACCCGCTGCTTGGAGCAGTGTTTTCCATTCCCGCTCACTTCGTTCTCTGCCGCCAGTCACAGCAAGCATGTTGAGATCGCTCATCAGGTGGCCTTCCAGGTGTGGGTCTGCCTGAGAAACCAGCGGAGGCAGGATGAACTCGATGACCAGCAGAGTGCCGTTCTCCGGAATCACGGCGCGGCAGTTCTTGAGAATTGTGATCGCCTCCGCGTCCCGGCGCCCGTGCAGAACATGTTTGAGAATGTACACATCGGCGCCGGCTGGAACAGACCCGGTCAGATCTGCCGCCAGCAGCTTGCACCGGGACGAGACCTTTTCGTCGGTGAACCGCGCCTTTGCTGCTTCCACACTGGCCTCGAGATCCACGAGCATGCCTCGAAGATGGGGATGGAGCCTCAGCACGGCAAGAATCAGTGAGCCGCCGCCACCGCCAAGATCGGCGACCACCTTCGCGTGGGAAAAGTCCCACGCTCGCGCGATCGGAGCGTAATCTTCCGAGGGAGCCGTGCCCATGACGGCACGAAAGATCGAGTCAGCTTCAGGATCCTGTGACCAGCGGGAAGGTACATTCGGGTCACGAACCTGCGAGGCTGGCTTGCCCGTCCGGATGCAATCGGTAAGCAGGGACCAGCTGTCGGCGAGTAGATCCGCCCAGAAAACGACAGCTGGCCATGCCGACTGGGCCACGTCCTTGCCCAGCGGCCTTCCAAACGGGGTCAGCCGAAAATACCTCGGTGTCGGTTCCTCCGTAATGCCGATGCTGGCCAGGGCACGGAGCAGGCGATACAGAGCATCGACATCCGCCTGACAGGATTCGGCCAGGTCATCGGCGCTGCGCACCTCGTCTCCGAGTGCATCGGCCACACCGAGGCGTGCCGCCGCGCAGAGCACACGGCTGCGCGTATAGGACATTGCCATCTGCACAAGCTCTGCATTCGGAGTCACGTTGCCAATGCCGCTATTCGATTGAGCCATGAAATTCTTCGAAACGATGAAACTTTATCTCGGTGCGGAATAAACCTCGTTGAGGTCCTTGTTCCGGCGCGGAGGCAGCAGCGCACCCACGAGCACCGCCGGAATAATCGTCAGGAGAAATGTCAGGTGATACCACACCGGAAATTTGCTCCAAATGGCGATGTGCAAAGGCACGAACATTGCAAGCACCACGCTGCCGACGATCCACGGCGCCCATCGGCTTGGTCGGGATATCCAACCTGTTACGGCACCGGCCACCACTGAGGTCACGATAGCCATCAAAAGGCGTGCCCACTTCATGCCCAGCGAGAACTGGAGCGTCTGTTCGGCAGCGGTGTAGTTCGGCAGGCTCAGGCGAAGCACGCGGTTGATCACCGTGACGACGACAATCCACGTGAGGAGTCCTGCGAGGCAGGCGAGAATGGAACGCTTCATCACACATCTCTCCTTGATATGAGAATAATAGTACAATTAGACTAATGAAAGGTGAACTATATATTTTGGGCGTTCTGCACCGTGGCAACTTTCACCCCTACGAGATCAAGCGGCGTCTGACCCAGGCCATGATCGAGTGCTTTACGAATGTAGATGTCGGCACGCTCTACTACGCCGTGCGCCAGCTTGCCGAATGTGGACTGTTAACCGCGGTCGCGCACCAGCGCGTGGCTCGGGGCGGCATGCGTACGGTCTACCGCATCACTCCGCGCGGACGCGACCGCTTTCGCGAACTACTGCACGCGCAATTTGCCGCCGAAGGCGACCTAAGGGAGACACTTTACGGCCCCATGCTCTTCTTGCATCTCGCCGACCTCAACCTAGTCGCCGAGGCTCTGCGCACCCAAATCGATAGGCAGAATGCGCGGCTGGCGGAGATCCGGAAATTGCGTCGGCAATGGGTAGCGATGCTGCCCACCGGTAGCCGCCATATGATGCAGCACATGGCGGAGCAATGCCGCCTCGACCTCCGCTGGCTCCGCGCGGTACTTGCCGATGTGGAGGCCGGACGCATTCGCGATACCCCCGACCCAGTTTGCCTCGCCGCCACGACCTAATTCTGTTACGACACAGTCAGTTCGTGGGTGGTCGGCAACCCTTCTCTTGGGCAGGGGGCAAGCGGAAGGTGTTTGAGTTCCCTTGCCCAGTCCCGACCGGTGGAGATCATGTTGATGAGATCCACAAAAACGCACGAGGAATCAAACCGAGCGGGAACTTTTCGCTTTCTTGTGACATTAAAGAAGCATGCACGACGTGAAGAACGCTGCAGAAGGATTGCACGGATTGAGCTGGCGCACCGACTATGACTAGCGACGAAGCCTTGATGCTGGAATTCCAGAGCGGATCACGCGCAGCCTTCGAGGAGCTGTTTGCCCGCTATCGCAAGCCACTGCACGGTTTCTTCGGGCGCCGGCTGAACAATCCCGAGCGAGCGGAGGATCTCGCCCAGGAAACTTTCCTCGCGGTGATCCGCGCAGCCTCCCGTTATGAGCCGCGAGCCTTGGTTCGAACCTATCTGTATGGCATTGCGTTGAAGCTGCTGGCTGCGGAACGGCGCAAGTTCTTGACGAGTAGCACGTTAGGACAGTCCGCTCCGGAGCCTAAGACTGACGGAACTCCTGAGAGCGTGCTCTGGGTCCGGCAAGCCATGGAAAAGCTGGATGCACCGGACCGCGAAATTTTGATGCTGCGCGAATACGAACAGCTGAGTTACTCCGACATTGCGGAGCTGTTGCGAATTCCCGTGAATACGGTCCGTTCCAGGCTTTTTCGATCACGTCTCGCATTGAAGAGTTATCTGGAGTCGGAGGCAAAAACCAATCCCGCCCTGAGAGCGAGCGCCGGGCAGCCGCAGCCAGGAAGACGAGGCGTGCAATGAGCACGAACAGACATCCGATCGAACCGGAAGAACTCATGGCGTATCTCGACGGCGAGCTGCCTGCGGACCAAGCCACCGAGGCCTTATCGCACCTGGAACAGTGCCCGGAGTGCGAGACCCTTGCTGCCGATTTCCGGGGTGTTTCCCAGGTACTAATGGCCTGGGAAGTTGAGTCACCAGAAGTAGGCATCCCCTCGGAGATCAACGCGGCGATTGGGGAGCGCCTCCAGAAGCGCGCAGCGGCAAAGGTCAACTCGCCGAGATTGAAAAGCAGAGTGATGACGAGCCGCTGGGTCTGGGCCGGAGCCTTAGCTATCGTCTGCGCGGCTGTGGGACTGAAGTTGACACTTCCCAGCCACAATCGGAATGAGGGTCGCTCGACAGCGTATCCGAGCATGGCTTCGATCGAGCAATACCTGATGCTGGATCGCAACGCCGAGATCGCCATGGCGCGAAGCGCTGCCCCGCAAGCTATATCCAGCGACGCAAAGATCCTGGTCCTCGGGTGGCGGGGCTATGAGACCGCCATGGAAGGAAAGAACGGTTTTGTTTGTATGGTGGAACGATCATGGATGTCCCCATTCAACTCTATGGAGTTCTGGAACCCCAAGGTGCGAGTGCCGCAATGCTTCAATCCGGCAGCCGCACGATCCATTCTGCCTCTCACGATCAACCGGACGGGGATGGTATTAGCAGGGCTGTCGAAAGCTCAGATGATCGACAGCATCAAGGCTGGATTCGCCAATAAAGAGCTACCGGTACCGGAGCCGGGCGCGATGTGTTACATGATGTCGCGAGCAAGCTACCTTAATGATGCTCTTGGGCACTACGTACCTCATCTGATGTTTTACTTTCCACTGACAGACAAATCCTCCTGGGGTGCGGATCTGCCCGACTCGCCGGTCACCCTGAATCCGCAGTTTCGGGATGGCCCAGAGCCCATCACTGAGTTCGTGATTCCAGTTGGCAAGTGGTCGGACGGAACGGCTGCACCGGTTATGTAGGAATGTCT
>DATDGS010000077.1:0-140284 GCA_036521955.1 Terriglobales bacterium | reverse complement strand
GCCACAAACAAAAAGAACACCACCGAAATCACTCCGTTCATAGTGAAAAACGCTGCGTTCAACTTGCTCAAATCGTCGTGCCGCACCAGCGTGTGTTCGTAGAGCAACAACGCAGCCACCGCGATCACTCCGACGACCGCCAGCTTACCCAAGCCGAACGTAACGATCAGCGCGACGAGCAGCCCAAGCATCACGAGGTGAAACAAACGGGCGATGACGAGCGCATTCCTGATTCCGAGATCGCGCGGCACAGAATGCAAGCCATGATTCCGGTCATAGTCACGATCCTGACAAGCGTAGATCACGTCGAATCCGCCGACCCAGAACGTCACCGCCGCGGTGAGCAGCAGAATCCGCGGATCGAGCGAACCCCGCACCGCGATCCAAGCCGCCGCCGGAGCAATCCCGAGAGCAAACCCAAGAAACAGATGCGACCATCGCGTAAATCGCTTCGTATAGGAATATAGAAGGATCACCCCGAGCGCCACCGGCGAAAGCACCAGCGTCAAGCGGTTCAACTGGGAAGCGGCAAGCACAAAAACTCCACATGAGACCAGAACGAACGCACTAACAAACGAAGGCGTCAGCAAACCGACCGGCAGAGCGCGAGTAGCAGTGCGAGGATTGGCCGCGTCAATCGAGGCGTCAGCCAGGCGGTTGAAGGCCATAGCCGCCGACCGCGCCGAAACCATGGCGACCACGATCCAAGCCAGTTGCCGCCAAGCCGGCAAGCCTCCAGCGGCCAGCATGGCCCCGCAAAGCGCGAACGGGAGCGCGAAGACCGAGTGCTCCCACTTGATCATCTCCAGCGCGATCTTCAGATTTCGGAAAAAAGCCACGAGATAATTGTAAAGCAGCCGGTGGTCGTAGAAAGAGCCGGACGAGACGCCCGTCGCTCCATCGCTTGACTCATCGCGCGGTCACAGTACTAGCCACTCTCCCCCGCTCCCTCCACCAGCGGCACAAACCGGCAACCTTCAAGAAGCTTTACTTCCGGCCGTCCGTTGACTTTCGAGATCAGTTGCAACTCCTGGCTGGAGGACGGCCCGATCGGCACCATCATGCGTCCGCCTTCTCGCAACTGATCAAACAACGCAGGCGGCATCTCCGCGGTTGCGGCAGAAACAAGAATGGCATCGAACGGGGCGAACTCCGTCCACCCCTGGCTGCCATCGCCGACTCTGATCCTCACATTGCGATAGTTCAACCGATGCAGCGTGCTCTCTGCCAAGGTCGCCAGTTGCGCGTGACGCTCCACCGAATACACCTCGACCGAAAGCAGCGAAAGCACTGCCGTCACGTAGCCGGAACCGGTGCCGACTTCGAGGATGCGATCGCCGGCCTGAAGAGCGAGATGCGCGAGCATCGCAGCCACAATGTAAGGCTGCGAGATGGTTTGCTCTGCACCGATAGGCAGCGGATGATCGTCGTAGGCGTCCTGCCGTAAAGCCTCCGGAACAAACTCATGCCGCGGCACGGCGCGCATGGCCTCGAGGACGCGACGGTCCCGGATTCCGCGCCCGGAGAGTTGCACTTGGACCATTTCTTCGCGCCGAGAAGTAGAGTCCATGGAGGTTAATGTCTAAGCCTTTCACCACAGAGGACACAGAGAAACACAGAGGAAATCAAGGCGCGTTCCACTGTGCCCCTCTGTGCTCCCTGTGGTAAAGCCCCCGCGTGTAGCGTCCCGAAAGTTTGCGGGATCAATCGACACCCTCAACTGATTTGCAAACGTACGGACCGCCGCGCTAGTAGGGCCCGATGATTCCGCCAATGTTCCGCGCAGTCAGCGCCTCCGTCCGTGCTTTCTTTTCTTGCGCTGCGATCAGGTCGAGATACTTGTAGGCTGAACCCGTGTTGAAGAGCACGACCTTGTCTTCGGCGCTGAAGAATCCGCCGGCGCGCAGCTTCTGATACGCAACCAGTGATGCGGCTCCCTCGGGCGCCGCGAACACGCCTTCCACACTGGCCCAATGCCGCATCGCCGCAAGGATTTCTTCGTCGGTCGCCGCGACCGCGGTGCCGTGACTTTTTTTCAGGATGTCGAGAATCAGGTAGTCACCATACGCTTTAGGCACGCGCAAGCCGGCGGCAAAAGTTGCGGCGTCGAGCCACATTTCGGATGTGGCTTTCCCAGCTTCGAAGGCTTTCACAATCGGAGCGCAGCCCGCCGCTTGCACGGTAATCATCTTCGGACGCTCCGACCCGATCCACTCCAGTTCCTCCATCTCATCGAAAGCCTTCCACATGCCGATCATGCCCACGCCGCCGCCGGTCGGATAGATGATGCCCTGCGGAAGCTTCCAGTCGAGTTGTTCGGCAACCTCGTAGCCCATAGTCTTTTTGCCTTCGACGCGGAACGGCTCTTTGAGAGTCGAAACATCGAACCATTTTCCTTTGACCCAGCCTTCTTTCTCCTTGAGTTCGGCAACCATGCGGCCACAATCGCTGATCAGGCCGTCCACCAGCGTGACGTGCGCGCCGTAATAATCGCATTCCATGCGATTCGCCGTGGGCACATCTTTCGGCATGAAGATATGAGCTTCCATGCCCGCCGCCGCCGCGTAAGCCGCCAGCGCGCCGCCGGCGTTTCCGGCGGAAGGAGCGGCCAGCTTCTTCAGTCCATAATGTTTTGCCATAGTCACAGCGGCCGACATGCCGCGAGCCTTAAACGATCCGGTTGGATTCAGGCCCTCGTCCTTGATGAAAACGTTGGCGAATTCGCGACTCGTGTGGTGACGGGGCTCCGCCTCGTCCCGGCGGGGCAGAGCCCCGCCACCACACAGGCTGGGAAGCATGGGCGTGAATCCTTCGCCGAGCGTAACAGGATCAGCATTCGGGAGAACTTCAGCATAACGCCACATGCTGGCCACGCGCCCCGATAAATCTTCGCGACGCAACTTCCCTTTTAGGCTGGCAAGATCATAGCGGACGAAAAGCACGCCGCCGTCTTTGGGACAGACACTCTGCGGGCGATCGCTGGAGAGATGCTCCCCGCAGCGGGTGCATTCAAGACAGGAAATTCGCATCGGTGGAAGGATAGCATTTTGGCTACTGGCTGTTAGCCATTGGCTTTAGCTGCTAGCACCGGCTTTACCCCGAACGTTGGAACTGAACTTCTACGTCAACTGCGGATTGCTGGCGTGACGGCGACATTTTCACGGCAACCCTCTCCGGTTGTGGCAATGCATCGCTCGCATGCCTTAGAATTCGATATCGGATAGGCTTCTTCGTTCTACTGTAGTCATGCGCCGTAAAGTTATCCAAGATTTCGCAAACCTCTTCTGTCAGCGCGTGATGGACCTGCCCGACGGCTACGACACCGCTTCCTTTGCACACTATGGTTCAGGGAAGTATAAGGCCGAAATTTTGACCGGCCAGTGTAGCCATAATGGCGGTCCGATCCCAAAGCTGCGCACCTGGGCTGTTTACGATGAGTGGTTGTGCACCCAATTGGAAAAGCATGGGATTCAACGGGACAGAATCGAAGCAGCCACCTTAGAAATGAATGTCGTGGTTGGCGGGGTCAGCCTCCGATCTTCTTATGGACACCGATTCGCCTCTGCGCATTTCTCTTTTGAGTGTCCAAGTGAAATAAGAATCGACGAGAAATCTTATGGAGGATGGATGATCGGGAAAAAAGAGTGGGGGTTCGACTGGTATTACGAGAGGTTGTACGGAGCTTTACGGGACGTTTGGCCGTCAGGCTCTTGCTAGGTGCCGGAACTATGCGATCCCACAGCAATTCGAAACCGCCGCTGCAACCAAGACTATAGCCCCAAAACCGCCAGTGCACCTCAGGCTGGCAGTCTCTTTAGCATCTCACTCGCCCGCCGGAACCAAGGCCGCTCCCGCCGCCGCAGGTAGCCCGGCATGGTAGGTTTCTTGTCGAGCACCTTCTGCGCCCATTCCCGGGCTTCGGCATTACGCCCGTCGGAGGCCAGCAACTCCGCGAAGTTCAAGTAAGTCTCTGACAACGTCGACGTGACCGTCACCCGCCGAAAGAACGCCTCGGCTTTTTCTTTTTGCCCGGTCTGCGCGTACGCGTAGGCGAGTAACCCGGCGGCTCTCTGGAAATCGTAGTCGGGTTCCTTCGCGACCACCCTCTCCAGGTCGGGCAGCGCGGCTGCTGCGTCTCCCAATAGGATGGCGCAAACGCCGCGCCTGTAAAAGGGATCCGGAGTATCGGCGCGGGCGGCAATGGCTTTATCGAACGCCGCTCGCGCCGACCGAAGATTGCCGTCGTCCATGTAAAGGTCGCCGAGCTCTTCATAGTTTCCGGCTGAAGGATTGTCGCGAATCGCAGCTTCAAGTTCGCCAATGCGCTTGCGCCGCGGAAACACTTTGAAGGATTGTCCCAGCAGTCCAATGTCAGGAAGAGCCTCGACAAAAAGATAGATAATCGCTCCGAGTGGCCCAAGAAACAGGATGATGAAAATCCAGTAGTTATCCGGGCGGCGCCGGATGAAGTGAACGATCGCCAATCCCTGGAGGAGGAGGCCGATGAAGCCAAAACGATATAGAAGGTAACCTAGAAATCCCATGCGAGTCTTTGGCCTTAACTCGGCCTAGCGTGAGATTACCATTTGTGGAAGATGGAGAAAGTGACTGCCGGGTAGCAAGGAGTCTCCTATGTCGATTGAGAACAATGAGCAGCAGAACGATAAGATGCAGAAAGACGAACAGCAGATTCTGGAGCTGCATGAGGCCGGAGAGGCCTTCACGAAGCGGGATGGGCTGAACAATTTTCGGACGGAGAAAATTCGTTGTCCGTCGATCGTTCTGACGGGCCGCAGGATTCGTGTATCCGACGACACCGCAGTCGTGCACGGCTCGGAATCCGACGAAATCGAAATCAACGGAAAGCGTTCCGCTGTTCGCTAGGTCTACCTCGACGTGCTGCGGAAGTGCAATGGCGAGTGGAAGCTGGTCGCATCGCAACTGGCGCGGCCGACGGCGGAAGAGCGACGGAGGTTCAGGTGTCCCCTTTGAACCTCTGTGCTCCCTGTGGTAGAAAACTCTTATTAACCACGGTGGACACAGAGGTTCACAGGGGAAAGCGAGCCCACGTTAGTTTGCGTCGGCGCGCAGCCGGTTCTGCCAGTGCGACCAGAGAAACCATGCGATCCCGGCCAGCAGAAACGCGCCGATCACGGCATCGAATTTGTGGAAGTACTTTCCGAGCGAACGCCAGTTCTCACCGAGTTTCATGCCGAAGTAGGCAAGCATAAAGCACCAGGGCCACGATCCCAGAAAGGTATAGATGTGGAATTTGCCGCGCGGCATGCGGGCAATCCCCGCGGGCAACGCGATGAACGTGCGAATCACTGGCAACAAGCGAGCAATGAACACGGCCATGTCCCCCCAGCGCAAAAAAAAGCGGTCGGCCCAGTCAAGTTCACGGTGACCCATCAAAATGCAGCGTCCGTAACGCACGACCAGTGGGCGTCCGCCGTAGCGGCCGATCTCGTAGGCCACGAGCGAGCCCAGATTGCATCCGATGGCGCCAGCCGTTGCCGCCCATACCAGCTTCATCGCGCCGGTGTAGACGAGGTAGCCGGCAAACGGCATGATCAGTTCGGAAGGCAGCGGAATGCAAGACGACTCGATCGCCATGAGCAGCGCAATCCCGGCGTAACCGGTTGCCGCCACCAGGGAATTAATGAAGACAAAAAGTAAGTAGAGGATTTTCTCAGTCATCACTCAGTAGATCGGGCCATCGCATGCATGATCGTGTCAGCCAGCCTTCGGGTTTCAATCACCCGATGACCCGATGGTCAGTTCACCCGATGCCGTTCAGAACGCACCGTCCTGCGTGAAGCTGAAGCCCGGCAAGGTTACGCCATCCCCCGACTTGGTGACCTTCACTTTCACCACAGGCGCGTCCGGCGCCGTGACCTCGGCGGGGCGCAGCACCGCAAATTGGGAGAATACTTCGCTGTACACCTTGGTGACCAGGTGATCCTGGCCAGTTGCATCATGACGCCAGACCTGTCCGAGTTTGATGCCCTTCACGGCCACAAGTTTTTCCTTGGTTAACAGAGCTTAGTTCTCAGAGTACTCATGAGGCCACCAACCCGTCAATCGCAGCGAGGTTACTTTTGATCGTGCGGGCTGCCGCAAGCCACCGGCTTTGTTACCATGAACCCATTGTTCGGGAGTGTCCAGGAGGAAACCGATGCCTCGCGGAAACGCGCCGCGTCAACCCAGCCGCAGCCAACGACAGGAAGGTGGCCGCCGGGCGCAGGGTTCGCCATTGTTGATGAAGAGGGCACAGGCAAAACCAAAGCCAAAGCCCGCTCGAAAAAAGAACGCGGCAGCGCGCCCCGTCGTGGGCCGAGCGTCACTGTGCACCAGCGAGGCGCCGAAGGCTGTGGTCGGGAAAAAGAGATCCACCTCTGGACATGACTCTTTGGCCCCCGAGCGCATCCGTCAGATCATCGCCGGCCTCGACCAGCTTTATCCCAAAGCAACCTGTGCTCTCACTCACCGCAGCGCGTGGGAGTTGCTGGTGGCGACGATTCTTTCCGCCCAGTCTACCGACGTGCGGGTGAACATGGTCACGCCCGGTCTATTTGCAAAATATCCAACCGTCAAGGATTTCGCGGCGCTCGAGCCCGAACAGTTGCAGCCGGACATCTACTCGACCGGCTTCTTCCGCAATAAATCGAAATCGGTGGTAGGCGCGGCGCGGAAGGTGGTAGCAGACTTTGGCGGGAACGTTCCGCAAACGATGGAGGAGTTGCTGACCCTCCCCGGAGTGGCTCGCAAGACAGCCAACGTCGTGCTCGGAACCTGGTTCAAGAAGAATGAAGGAGTCGTAGTCGATACCCACGTGACGCGAATTTCACGCCGCCTGGAACTGACCGGGCAGGAAGACCCAAAGAAGATCGAAGAGGACTTGATGCATATCATTCCTCGCGAGCGGTGGACGGACTTTTCTCACGAAGTGATCTGGCATGGGAGGACGTTGTGCGTGGCGCGCGGTCCGAAGTGTGCCGATTGCGCGCTGGAGAAGCTGTGTCACGCCGCCGACAAGACTTGGTCTACGGTTGAGATTCACAAGGATGCGCGGCCCTAGATCGCGATGCTTCGCTCGTGCGGTGACGGGGCTTCGCCCCGTCCAAGATTGCCTAGTGACAGCCGCAACGGGCCGTCCAAGCCGAGCGCACCGAGCCCCGTCACGTCGGGGTGTTGGCTTGACAGGGTGGAGCAGCTCGGCCCCGCCGCGAGCATCATCCTGTGAGCTCAGCAGTCCTCGCAGCCCAGCACGTCTTCACATTGAAAACTTTGAGCGTCGTGAAAAACCGAGCGTCGTACATCTGAAAAACGCGAGCTTCGTATCCGGGCAGCGCTCTAGCCCCGTCGCCACACCAGCTAGCCGTTGTACGACAGTTCGACGACCGTGCAGTCGTCATTAAGCGGGGTGCCTCCGCAGAAATCCGCGACGGCGGCGAAGACGTCTTCCATAGACTTACTCTTCCCTGCCACGTTCTCGAGACGCTCGTTGTCAAACATATCTCCGCGGGCGTTCTCAGCTTCGGTGACACCATCGGTCACCAGGATCAACCGGTCCCCAGGCCTCATCTGGCAGCGGTCGCTCGAGTAGGTCGCCTCGGTCAGCAGGCCGACGGGCAGGTTGCCGTGGGCCGGCCGGAGCACTTCGTTGCCGCAGATCCATACCGGCGGAATGTGCCCGCAGTTGACGTATTCGAGATCGCCGTCGTTGCGCAGGCGCGTAATGATCATGGTCGCGTATTTTTCGCCGATGTGCTTGTAGGTAAAGAAGCGATTCACCGCGTCGACGACCTCCACCAGCGGCATGCCCGAAATGAGCTGCGAATAGACCATGCCCTGAAGAATGGAAGCCAGCAGCGCAGCCGAGACTCCCTTGCCGCTGACGTCGGCGAGAACCACGGCCAGACCCTGCGGCGTGTTCACGGCTTCGAAGAAATCGCCTCCGATTTCTTTGCAAGACAAGTTGCGCCCGTTCACCCGCGCAAAAGGAACTTCCGGCAGAGTGACCGCTAACAGACGCTGTTGAATGGATGCTGCGATCGACAGTTCCTGCTGGTAACGGCGCCCGGCTTCTTCGGCCTGCACCAGCCGCGCGTTTTCCACCAACTGAGCCGCTTCCGTCGCGATCGCCCGCAGAATATCGTGGCTGACGCTGGTGATATCGCGCGAGGCGAAGCGCGAGTCTACGTAGAGCGCCCCCATCACTTCCCCACCGGCCGGCTGCTCGGCCCGCGTGGCTTGCACCAGCGGCTTGCGCAATGGCATACAGATCACCGTCCGCAGGTCGAAGGTGACAATGCTTTTCCGTTCTTTCACATCGAGCATCTGACTGGTGTCGGTGACCAGGTATTCCGAGTTCGAGGTCAACGCGCCGTCCAGCACCGATCGAGAAATGGTCTTGTCGTCGAGCAGCGGCTCGCCCTTCGAGTTGCGCCCGGCAGCGAGCGTCAGGGTCCCATCCATGTCGCGAAGAAAGATATATCCGCGTTCGGCGCGCGTCAGTTTGAGCGTGGCCTCAAGCAGCGTAACCAGGATTTCATCAAGCACGCCGATGGTATTAAGTTTGCGCGCCGCTTCCATGAACAGTGTGAGTTTCTCGAGATCGCTCGCCTCCGGAGCGATCTGGATGCCCGAGATCTGGCTGAGAAATTCGCGCGCCGTGTTCGAGGTCGTGGGCAGCGGATGGAAGATCAGGTAAGCCACATCGCGCGCGCCAAATTCCAGTCGGTCGTTGCGTTGCAGCTTGTGGCGGTCGACCTTCTCGCCATTGACGAAGGTGCCGTGTTTGCTGCCCAGATCGACGACAAAAAACTCGCCGTTTTCTGACACGATCGAAGCATGCTCGCGAGACACGCGGGGGTCCGCGATCACCAGGTCGCGATCCACCTTGCGACCCACGGTGTAGGGAGTGTGATTCAGCGACAGCGTCTGCTGATCATTCCCCGATACGAAGATCGCGATGGGAAAGATACTGGAAATGCTCGAATGCGACGAGGCCGACATGTACCCTGAACTCTCCTGCGGCCGTCATGCCAGGAAAAGATGCCAGCAAAAAGCCGCCAGCGACCCGACACGGCCCCAAAGCATTCTACGACGAGCCCGGCCCGGCTGCCGCGGGAAATGTCTTTCGGTAGCTCATTATAAGGACCAACGCCGCTACGACGACGGGCAAGTGCAGCACAGTCCAAAGAGGGACCGTCCACGCGGCTTGGACGGTCGGGGCCGGCAGGATGAAAGAAAGTCCCGCGAGCACGGTGCTCGTGGCCCATTGCCACAGCAGAAGAACGGCGGCGAGGGCGAGGAGCACGCGGCCCATGCTATTCGTAGTCGCGTGCAGCTTGTAGTCACGCACCAGCATTAGCAGCGCGGGGAGCAGCATGACCTCGTTATATAGAGCGTAGCTCGGAATGACGATGATAGTTACGGTTAAAATGAGAACCACCGTCAGGGTGAAGGCGACGGTGTCTTGCGCACACTTGCGGTTTTTCCAACCGACATGCAACGTCGCGGCCACGGCGAGTGCGCGCGTTATCCACGCCCAGGGTGGAACTAGGAGTTTGTCTAAAGTCGAGACGGCATCGGTGTAGGTTGGGTATTCGCGCATGGCCTGGATGAATTGGGGAATCCAATGGGGGAGATACCATTCTGCGGCGGCGCACAGGATGGTCATGGTGAACAGGAACGACGCGGCCCAGCGGTAGCGGCGACGCCAGTCGGCCAGAGTCCAGAGCATCAACCAGAACAACAACAGCCAGACGAGTTGCGGCTTGATGGTGGCCAAGGCCAGCGCCACGCCGGCGGCAATGGGCTGGTGCGACGCTAGGAACGCGAGTCCGATGACCACCAAGGCAGCCACCACAAGCGTCATTTGCTGGAGCTTGAGGCCTTGCATGACGGGAAGGCTGCCGAGGGTGAAGACGACCAGGCTCGCCTGTGTCCAGAGCGGTGGGGACCAGCGGAGCACGCGCAGCCACAGCGGGATGGTGGCTACGGTGAGCCAGAACGAGAACCAAAGGAATCCTTTACGCACGATCTCGAACGGAAGATGGACGGTGGGCGCAAGCAACAAGGTGACGTAGACGGGATAGGCGAATCGCTGGTCTGTTGGATCTCCTGGGCGGGACGGGTCCAGGGGACGACCATAGTAGCCCTGCTGAATTTCGCGCGTCACGTCGGGACTGTAGGGATTGCGGCCGTTTAGCAGGAGTTCTCGCGCACCCACCCAGTGGAGATAAAGGTCGGAAAGATTTCCGCGCGGGCGACCCTGCGCAGCAGCGTCCGAAATTTGGTGCGGAATCAGCACACGGTCGGCATACAGCCAGACGCCGGCGGCACAGACTGCAGCGGCCAGAACCAGCCAAAGCGGCTTATAGGAAATGCCAGGTCGCATCGTGATATTGGCCGTGAAATCTAAGCATCTGGATGTTACCTCGCCGACGCCGCGTCATACCACTCAAGCCACCGGCACGGCCGCATCCCCGCATCCATACTTCCAGCAGATCCAAACCACCATCGGAATCCACCACCAGGGACTCAGCCATGGCCAGGTCCACGAGCCCATGAAGAGGATGGCGTACACCACGATGAACAGGGCCGCATCCACGCGCATCTCCGATCGCGTCGCCGCGCCGGCTGCCGAGAATAGCATGAGCACGACCGGCAGCAGCAGTGTCAGGTCATGGATCACTGCATGGTAGCCAACCAGAATGCACGTCACGCTTGCCACTGCGAACACAAAGCGAGTGTCGGTTGCTCGCCTCCCAACTTTCCACAACACGATCCCAAGCGCGGCTGCCGCACAGACAATTATCGCCACGGTGACGAAGCTTCCGCCACTCTTGCCCGCAAGTTCGGCAATCAACCCGCGGAAGTTTGGCATTGCCGCGACCTGTATACCGGCAGCGCCACGATTCTCCACATAAACGACGCCCTGCCCGTAGTCAGCGATCCCTTGCCATCCCGTCATCATCGCCCAGATGGCCAGCAGCACCGCCGCCACCGGACAAAGCCCCAACCACAATCGCCGCCGTCGCACCGCTAAGATCAGCGCCAGTGGAAGCACCAGATGGAACTTGAACAACCCGCATCCGAGCGCCGCACCCGCCAAAACAACGCGGCTCCTCGCCAGCAAGAACACGCTTAAAGTCACCAGCAGCAGAAGCAGAATCGAATCCTGCCCTTGAATCAATGCCCTGACCGCCGGCGCGAAGGCGGCCACACTGAAAATCAGGAACAGCGGACTGAGTCGTTCCGTTTCCGCGAATGTCTTTCTGAGCATCACCAAACTCAATATCATCATGACAACATTCAAGAAGGTCCAAACCAGGTACGCCGGAAAATAACTCAGGTATGTCAAAGGCACAAACAGCAGTTCTTCAAACGGAGGGTGTAAATCGTGCAGTTGCGCCGCCTGGCCCGCGCGGACCATCTCGGCTCCCCTGTAGAACACGGTGAAATCCTGATATCCATTTCGTAAGTACCAAACAAGATGCGACGTGCCGACGAAGCTAAGGAACGTCAGCGCGAGAAGAACTGTGCCCGCCAGTCGTTCCTTACTTCGACTCAGACCGGCTGGCGTCATGCGGAATCTTTCAGAAGTCTCCGATTCCATAATTGCCGGGTACAACATTCATGATCTTTCTTGCAGACAAGCGCCTGCTGTTCGCCGCGACCTCTTCTTGGGTCTGCGGACCATGCCCGGCACCGATGCCCATCTTTCCCTTCTCAGTTCTGCGCCAATGCCCAGCGGTCGAATTGAAGGCTTATTCTATTCTCAACTCTGTTCGGTTCCGACGCTTCGCGCTCGCAAACATGTAGAGCAGAAACCAAGCTGGAACAGTCCACGCGTACCAGAACGTCGTGCGATGCTCGAGAATGAGCACCAGTGCGGCGGCGTTGATACCCAGGAAAAACGCGGCAATGGCGATCAGCCTCCCCCGGCGGCCCATCATCGCCCAGGCAGCCACCCGGAATACGCATGGCAAAAGGACGACCTGATCGAAGAACCAGCTGTACGAAATTGTCAACATCGAGACCAGCAGCAGCATCGGCATCTCATCCGGCCACTGCCATCGGCTTTCGGACCTTCTCCAATGGAAAAAGAACCATACGAATGCGAGAAGAGCCGGCAACAACTGGAGGGGATAGTACCGGCTCAGCGCCAATCGCACCAAGCCACTTACGGTCGGAGTTACCTCCTCGATCACCCCGCTATTCATAAGATTGAAATACTGACTGAAGATTGCGTGATCGAGGAACGCGGCGACGAAGCCTGCCAGCGCTGTTATTGAGCACAATGTCGCCATAGTTCGGATCGTGCGCGCACGGACCGACCAACATAGAAGGGCCGCCCACACCAGGAAAACGAGATGTGGCTTCAGTGCTGCCAGGAATAAAAAGGCCCCGGCCAAGGCGAGTTTCTTTCGCTTTTCAAAATGGAGAAAGCCCGCTACGCCCAACAGAACGAGAGGGCTGATCTGCCCAATAGCAAGCGCCACAGCGACCGGCAAGAACAACCCCGTGCTTAACCCTGGGATCCACACTGATTCCGTCTCTGAGCCGTAGAGTGCCCACAACCATCGCCCCGCTAGGAATATCGCAATCAAGCCAAGCCCGAACCACAATTGTTGTGCCTTGTTGAACGAGAGCAATCCGAGCGGGACGATCACAGGCACAATCCACGGTGGATTACGCATGATGAGCGCCCGCGATTGGACAAAACCAACCTGCCGCTCAAGGCTGAGCACCGGCCCAGCCGCGTAGGGATCAAGGCCGGCCAGTACCTGACGAGCCGCGGTCCAGTACTCAACGAAGTCGTTAATATTGCCGGGGCTTGCCGGTTGCCCAGGACGGGCCGCCACCGTACCGAGAGTTACAAGGAGCAGTGCCAGCAAGCGAGTGGACGGCAGCCCGGGAAGAAAAAGGATTCCCGCCAATTTTTCCGTTCGGCCCCATTGGCGCCATGTCATGTCGAGTCTTGTCGCAACGCCCTCATTCTATAATTGCCAGGTCGCGCTTCCAATGAACATTCTCGCCAGCAAGCCCCCGCGCTTTGCCGCCATCCTGCTCTTAGGTCTGCTGGCCATGACCGCCCGCAGCGCTACCGATCCCGATCTCTGGTGGCATCTGCGCACCGGGCAATGGATCGTCGAAACCGGCCACGTTCCGCATTCCGACCCTTTTTCCTTCACTCGCGCCGGGCATGCTTGGGTGTCGCATGAATGGCTGTCGGAGGTCTTGTTTTACGAACTCTGGAACCACGCTGGCCCTTCCGCCTTGATCGTATACTCCGCGATCATTGCGACCGCGGGTTTCTTGCTGCTTTATTCGCGCTGTCTTCTTTCTGGAGCGAAGGCGCACTGGGCAGCCGCCGCCACCGCCCTTGGTGCTCTGGCTGCCGCTCCCTCATGGGGCGTCCGGCCGCAGGTGTTTACCTTTACCCTGGCCAGCCTGCTCCTATGGCTGATCGAAGCAGGCGAAGTTCGTCCCAAACTTCTGCTTTGGATACCGCCGCTCTTTCTCCTCTGGCTGAATCTGCACGCCGGATTCGCGCTCGGCCCCGCGCTGCTGCTGGCCTATGGTGCCGGCCTGATTATGGAGACTGCCCTCGGCAACGCACCATGGCGGCAGACGCGACCCATCCTCCTGCGGATACTGCTGCTTCTGCTAGCTTGTCTGGCACTCGTGCCTCTCAACCCCAGCGGCGCTCAACTCTATCGTTATCCGTTCGATACTTTACGCTCGTCCGGGATGCGGTCCCTGATTGGCGAGTGGCAGTCCCCGGACTTTCATGCGTCGATGTATCGTCCACTCTTGTTGGTATGGCTGCTGCTTCTGACCGCACTCGCAAGTTCCCGATCGCGGCCCAGGGGGCGCGTGATCATTCCCCTGATCCTAGTTTCTTTCGCCGCGCTGGACGCCGTCCGCCACATCCCGATTTTCGTTTTGCTGGCGATACCGGTAATCGCCGCGGCTCTCCCGGCTTCAGCCTTGGCGGTCTCCGATCGGCGTCCTGACGCCTCGCGGTTCCGGCCGTTTTTCAACGGGGCGGTGATCATTCTCTTCGCTGTATTTGCCTTGGTGAAGTGGGTGAGTCTGGCCCGCAACCAGGATGTCCGCGAGGCCGAACGGTTTCCCCAACAAGCGGTTGCGTTCCTGCGGACTACCGCGCCCCACCCCGGAGAATCTTCGACTAACATCTTTGTTTACTATGACTGGGGGGGCTATGCGATCTGGAAGCTGTATCCCGAATATCGCGTATTCGTAGACGGCCGCGCCGACCTTTATGCCGACGACCTCCTCCGCCAGTCGATTAAGACCGTGGTGGAACTCCGCACCGGCTGGCGAGACGTTCTAGACCGCTGGAAGGTGGAGGTGGTGCTGGTGCCTCCCTCCTGCGCACTGGCTCAAGCCCTGCTTCTCGACGCCAATTGGCACGCTGAATTCAGCGACTCTAAGGCGATTGTCATGCTCCGGACGCACCCCACGCCGCCAAAAAATTGGACGTTATCGAGAGAAGCGCCAGCCGGGCAAGAAAGTGAAAAAATGTTTCCCAGAGCCATCCGAATCTGCGAAACTAGGGCGCATAGTGGAACTGTTTCCCGGTTGGAACTTTCTAAGCGCAAGCCGGAAGGAGTCTAGGATGAAGGAATTGGCTAAACTCTTGTGGCGCAATGAGGAAGGTCAGGATGTCGCAGAATACGCGGTGATGCTGGCCGTAATCCTGGTGATCGTGATTGGCACCGTTCAACTGATCGGCAGCAACGCGAACAACGTGTTCTCGCAGGTGGCGAGCGCACTCCAGTAGGCCGCCACGCGGAAATTAAGTGGCCGTGGAAACGAATGAGTCCGGAGTTGTTCCGCCAGGAGAGGAATGAACCGAAGCCGTTTGTTGATGATCGGAAGTCTGGCGCTGGCAGTTGGCCTGCTTGTCGCCTTTACCGTCTATAACCGGCTGCGGACCTTTGCGGGTTCAACCAGCAATGAGCCGGCGGTGGAGGTCGCGGTGGCCGCCCGCGATATTCAAGTCGGGGTCAAATTGGCAATCGACGATGTCCACGTGGTCAAAATGCCGCAATCGGCAGCCCCTCCGGCATACTTCTCCGGAACATCGAAAATCGTGGGCCGCGGCGCGATCTTGCCGATCAGTAAGGGCGATTTTATTTTGCCCACCAAGCTGGCGGCGATGAACGCCGGTGCCGGTCTGCCCTCGCTGATCCCGACCGGAATGCGCGCGGTTTCGGTGCGCGTCAACGATGTGGTTTCGGTGGCCGGCTTCGTGCAACCGGGCACGCGCGTTGACGTGCTGGCCACCGGTGATCAAGGCACGGGTAACGACCGTCAAACCACCACCGTCCTCGAAAACGTCGCAGTCATCGCCGTAGGCAAGAGCTTGGATCGCAACGCGGACGCGCAAACCGCCCCGGTGATTACACTCCTGGTTTCTCCCGACGACGCGCAGAAGCTGGCGCTGGTTTCGCAAGAAGGACGGATTCAGCTGTCGTTGCGCAATCCGCTCGACACAAAAACGGGAGGCATCGGCGCTACCCGGACAAGTTCGCTCTACCTGGGCGGGATCCCGGTGGCGACCGCATCTAAGCCCAAAGCGCGCAAGGTGGTAATGACAAAACTTCCGGCACCTCCACCCGGAACTTATCAGGTAGAGATGATTCGCGGCAGCAAACGGGATGAGACCAAGTTTGAAGAAAACCAGTGATTTTGAGCCGTCGACACCGCAACCATTCGCGTCTGCTCATCGCCTCGATGGATGTGCCCGTGCATCCTCACAGAGGTCCGACTTCATGAAAGCTCTTATGCTCGTCGCGGCGGTTTTGCTTCTGGGTGCGACAACCATATTCGCAACCGCAGTGTTCGCGCGCATCGCGGCTCCCGAAGGCAATGCGCAGTCCGCTCCGGCAACCGCTTCTTCCCAGAATCAGAATTCTCCGAATCAGGATAATGCGCCCAACGCGCAACCCTCCACCACCACCTCTACCTCCGGCCAGAGCGTTACCCCGGGTGCCGCCCCCCTGCGAGTGATGGTGGGTAAATCGCTCTTGATTAACACTACCGAAAGACTGAAGCGCGTCTCGGTAACCGACCCCACGGTGGCGGATGCGCTGGTCGTCACGCCCACCCAAGTGCTGGTCAACGGACTCGCTCCGGGCGAGGTTTCGCTGCTGATCTGGGATGAACTGGAGCGCTCTCGCAGTTTCGATCTTCGTGTGGATGTCGATATCACCGCGGCCACGGAGGAAATGCATCGCCTGTTCCCCAATGAGCAGATCAACGTGACCCCTTCGCGTTCTGCGATTGTTCTCTCCGGCCACGTAACCACCGAGGACGTCGCCAAGCATGCCGGTGCGCTGGCCTCCGCGTATTCCAAAAATGTCGTCAATGTGTTGACGTTCGGCCCAGTCGGGGCGGAAGAAGTTCTGCTGGAAGTGAAGTTTGCGGAAGTGGATCGCACGGCCATGACCCAGATAGGCATCAATCTGTTTTCTACCGGCGCTGGCAACACCATCGGCACCATAACTACCGGCCAGTTCGGCGGAATCAGCGGCATCGGGAGCATCAACGATCAGGGAACGGGCAGCCCACCTTCCGCTACGGCCACGGTGACGAACACACTTAACATGTTCTTCTTTAACCCTCAGGTCCATTTGGGTGCGGTGATTGAGGCGCTTAAGACGCAAAATCTCTTGCAGATTCTGGCCGAGCCCAACCTGATCGCGGTCAATGGCAAGGAAGCCAGTTTCCTGGCCGGAGGAGAATTTCCCTTTCCGGTCGCGCAGCAAAACGCTAGCGGAATCGCAACCGTCACCATTCAGTTTCGCGAGTTTGGCGTGCGTTTGAAGTTCACTCCCGTGATTCAGCCGAACGGCAATATCCACCTGCACGTCGCTCCCGAGGTGAGTGAACTGGACTTCGCGGACGCCGTGACGGTTTCCGGAACAACCATACCCGCCATCAGCACGCGCAAAGCGGAGACTGAATTCGAATTGCAAGATGGTCAGAGCTTCGTCATCGCCGGTCTCCTGGATAACCGAGTCACCAATGTTGGAAACAAGATCCCATTTCTGGGCGATATCCCGATCCTGGGCAATTTCTTCAAGAGCAAGAGCAACCAGAAGAGCAACTCGGAATTGATGGTTTTATGCACCGTGCATCGAGTTTCGCCCAGTGTCGTAGCACCGAAGGGTCCAGCGATGCCGGTGCCGAATCTGGACAAGAGCAAGTTCGATGGCAAGAAAGCGAATTGAAACATTGAATCATTGCGACATTAAGACATTGAGGGTCATTGAAAGTCGCGCCAAGGCTCTTAATGATTCAATGTTTTTAGAGGTATTATGCCTGAATTATCAGTAGCCGTGTTCGCCACGGACCATGACCAGCGGGCAGTGCTTCAGGTTCTGGTGGATGGCACCAGCGTGGCCCGCACCGTCTGCAGTAACCCAACCTTGCCTCTGGCCGCCAGCGATCCCGTGATCCGCAAAACTCAATCCTGTGCGCCCGACGTGGTTCTGCTGGATATCGCCGCCGACGGCGTCTCCGCCGCACTCCGCGCCCTGGAGGTGCTGCACCAGGAATTTCCCGATTCTGCCGTATTTGCTGTCGGCCCCATGACCCATCCGCAGTTGATTGTCAGTGCCATGCGGGCGGGTGTACGCGAATACATTGAGCGCCCCACCACCACCACCGATCTCCTGGATGCCTTCGTCCGTCTTTCGACAACTCGACGCAAGCCCGGACGCGAAAATTCGCGGGGAAAGGTGTTCACCATCGTAAACGCTAAAGGCGGCAGCGGTGCCACCACCGTCGCCGTCAATCTCGCACTGGCCTTGCAATCGGTTCACCACAGCACGGCGCTGGTCGACTTGGCGCCCCTGGGCCACTGCGCCCTGCATCTCAATCTCAAGCCAGCCTTCACCGTCTCGGATGCCCTCACCAATCTTCACCGCCTCGATGCGTCCCTGCTCGAAAGCTTCATGGCGCGTCATGATCGCGGGTTGCAGGTGCTGGCGGGCGCCGTGGCTCCCGTTGCCATCGAGCCCTCGGCGTCCGATTTTGCTCGCCTCTTTGACACCATGGTTGGCCTCTTTCACTACATCGTCGTGGACGCTTCCTCCCGGCTTGACAGCGCTACTCGTCTGGTCAGCAACCTGTCGGAGAAGGTTCTGCTCATCGCCCACGCCGACGTCGCGTCCCTGTGGAGTGCCGGAAGAGTGGCCCAGTATCTCGGCGAAACCGGCTCCAGGGACCGTTTCGCCTTGGTGTTGAACCGTTATCGCAAGGTAGCCGGCTTCAATGAAGCCGAGACCGAGGCCGCGATCGGCGCCCCCGTACTCTGGCGGATCCCCAATCAATACTTCGCCGTCTCGAGCGCGATTGATCGCGGCGTTCCCTTGATGCAGCAGGGCAGCTCTGAAATTGCCCGCTCAATTTCCGATCTGGCCGAATACTTGACCAAAGACGATTTGGATGTAAAGCGCACCGCCTGGTCGTTGTTTAAAACGGTGTAAAGTAGCTCTCGGCGGTTAGCTCTCAGCCTTCGAGCCAGAACCTAAGACCTAACACCTGGGACCTGAGATCTTATGGCCAATCTGCAAGCCTTTGAACGGAGCGAGTACCAGCAGGTCAAAGCCGACCTGCACCGCAAGATCCTCGATCGCCTCGACCTGGAGAAACTCGGTCGCACCACCGGAGATTCGGCGCGCGAAGAAGTCCTCATCCTGATTCGCAGCTCGGTCAACAGCGAAGCGGTCCCGCTCAGCTTCGCCGAGCGCGAGCAGTTGTCGCGCGAGATCCTCGACGAAATCTTCGGCCTCGGCCCGCTCGAACCGCTCCTCAAGGATCCCACCATTTCCGACATTCTCGTCAACCGCTTCGATCGCGTATACATCGAACGCGCCGGCAAACTCGAAATCACCGGCTTGTCATTCAAGGACAACCAGCACTTGATGCAGATCATCGACCGCATCGTGTCCCGCATCGGTCGCCGCGTCGACGAGTCTTCGCCCATGGTAGACGCGCGCTTGCAGGATGGCTCGCGGGTCAACGCCATCATTCCGCCTCTGGCGCTCGATGGAGCCTGCCTCTCCATCCGCCGCTTTGGCCGCGATCCGGTAACCGCGCGCAACATGCTCGACAACAAGACCCTGACCGATCCCATGCTGGAGCTGCTCTCGGCCGTCGTCAAGGGCCGCCTGAACGTGATCATTTCCGGAGGAACGGGCGCCGGCAAAACCACGGTTCTCAACGTCCTTTCCGGTTACATCCCGAATTCCGAGCGCATCGTAACCATCGAAGACGCCGCCGAATTGCAGCTCAAACAGGAGCACATCGTGCGTCTGGAAACCCGCCCTCCCAACATCGAGGGCAAAGGCTCGGTTCGCATGCGCCAGCTGGTCATCAACAGCCTGCGCATGCGCCCGGATCGCATCGTGGTGGGCGAGGTGCGCGGCGAGGAAGCCTTCGACATGCTTCAGGCCATGAATACCGGTCACGAGGGCTCGCTCACCACCGTCCACGCCAACTCCCCCCGCGACGCCCTGGCTCGCATCGAGAATATGGTTTCCATGGCCAATCTGAACATTCCCGAGCGCGCCATTCGCCAGCAGATCGCGAACGCTGTCCACGCCGTAGTCCAGGTCGCGCGTCTCTCCGACGGTTCGCGCAAGATCATCACCGTTTCCGAGGTCACCGGAATGGATGGAGAGATGATCGCGCTCCAGGACATTTTCGTCTTTGACCGCAGCGGCATTGACGAGAGTGGTAAAGTGCGCGGCGTCTTCCGTTCCACTGGACAGCCGCCCCACTTCGCCGAGCGCCTCGCCACTGCCGGCTGCCGCCTCGATCCCGCGCTCTTCGAGTCCCGGATGGAGGTCTAGCGGATGCCTCTCCTTATTGCCGTGCTGGTGTTTGTGGTGGTCACCCTGGCGGTCTTTGCCGCCATGTCTTTGTTTGATCAGCGCAAGGCTCAGGCCCGGGTTCTTCGCGATCGCCTCACCACCGTTCAGAAACCAACCGATCAACCCGCGCCGGACCTGGCGCTTCTTCGCGACGAAGTGCTCAGCCGCATACCGGCTTTCGATACCCTTCTGCGCCGCTCGGATCGAGTCTCAGAGCTGCAAAAGATGCTGGCCCAGGGCAACGTGGATGTTCGTGCCGGAAACTTCTTGATGCTTTGCGCTGTGGCGGCCCTGGTACTCGCTGCCATCGCCTTCTTCGCCGGCGGCAACATTATGTTTGGCTGGGTCGGCGCTCTGCTCGGTTTTTTTGTTCCCTACGCTTACGCTTCGCACATGCGAACCAAGCGCTTCCAGAAATTCGAGGAGAAGTTTCCCGAGGCCATCGATACGCTCGCCCGCGCCGTTCGCGCCGGACACGCCTTTACCACGGCCCTGGAGATGATTGCCAATGAAGTTTCCGAACCGGTCGCCGGAGAATTCCGCCAGCTCTACGAAGAACAGAAATTCGGCCTCCCCGTACGCGACGCCCTGATGAACCTGGCCGACCGCATTCCCCTAGTCGACGTCAAGTTCTTCGTGACCGCAGTGATGTTGCAGCGCGAGACCGGCGGTAATCTTGCCGAGATCCTTGACAACCTCTCCTACGTCATCCGTGAACGCTTTAAAATCCTGCGCCAAGTCCGCGTCCACACCGCTCAGGGACGCCTCACCATGGTCCTGCTCATGGCTTTGCCACCCACCATCGTGGTCGTCATGACGGTCCTTAACCGGGGCTTCATTCGCCCGCTTTTCACCGACCCCATAGGACACGCCTTGATCGTCGGCGGTATCACTTTGCAGACGATCGGCTACTTTTTCATTCGCAGAATTATAAGGATCCAAGTGTGATGAAGCGGTCGATAGTCGTGAGTCGTTAGCGGTCGCCAGTCGTCCGTCGTTAGGAGGTCCTGCCAACGACGAGCGACGAGCGACCGAATTAAAAGCGACCGAAGCAAAACTGACATGGCGCTGGCACTCTCCATTTTCGTTTTCCTCACCCTCGTGGTGATCGTGTTCGCCTTCGGAGCGGCCGCGCTCGCGCCGTCGTCAGTGCTCGGATCCCGCCTCCGCGAAATCGGCTGGCAGCGCCCCAAAGCTCAGACCAAGCCCGCCATGCGCGAACGCATGGAGCAGGCTCTCGATCCCTTTAGCCGCGCCTTGCCCGTCTCCCCCGCCGGAGTTTCCCAAACCCGGGCATGGCTGATTCAGGCGGGATATCGCAGCCCGCAGCACGTTACCATCTATAACGGTCTGCGCGTCCTGTTCGCCGCGCTCGGTTTCTTTTCTGTTTTTCTGTTCACCAGATTCGATTCACCCGCGCTCCTTCTCGGCATGATGGCGTTCGGATTTTTTCTCCCCCGATTCTTGCTGAAAAAGAAGATGAAGGAGCGCCAGCTCCGCATCCGCCTCGGCCTGCCCGACGCCCTCGATTTGACCGTGATCTGCGTCGAGGCAGGACTGGCCCTCGATCAGGCGATGAGCCGAGTGGGCACCGACCTGAGCCACGCGCATCCCGAACTGAGCGCCGAATTCCATCTCTTCGACCTCGAAATTCGCGCCGGAAAACCGCGCGTCGAAGCGCTCCGCAATCTAGCGGAGCGCGCCGGAGTCGATGACATTCGCTCCCTGGTCGGAACCCTGATTCAAACCGACCGCTTCGGAACCAGCGTTGCCCAGGCCTTGCGCGTGCATTCCGATTCCCTGCGCACTGAGCGCCGCCAGCGAGCCGAAGAACAAGCCGCCAAAACTACCGTCAAAATGATCATTCCCCTCGTCCTGTTTGTGATGCCCTCCCTGCTTTTTGTCACCATCGGACCCGCCGTAATTCAGTTGTTGCATGTATTCATGCCGGTTGCTGGGGGAAAAAGGTAAGAAATTGAGTCATTGAACCATTGAGGTATTGATTCAATGATTCAATGTCCAAATGATTCAACGACGAAATGACCAAGGGATACGCATTCAACCGCACCCGCACCACCTATCTCGCCACCAATCTCATGATCGCGAGCACCCACTGGACCCGCTTTCGCGGTCTCATGGCCACCGACTCGTCCCGCTTCTCCCGTGGCCACGGACTGTGGATCAACCCCTCCCACGGCATCCACACCTTTGCCATGCGTTTTCCGATCGACGCCCTGTACCTTGACCGGGATCGGATTGTCATCCACATCGAGGAGGGACTCAAACCCTGGCGCATAGCCCCCGTTCGCGTCCACGCCGCCTCCGTGCTCGAGCTTCCGACAGGCACCATTAGCGAGTCCCTGACCGCGCTCGGCGACCAGGTGGATATTTCCTTCGAACAACGTCCCGTTCACACCGAAGCCGCCTGAACACGCCGCATCAACCATCAGCAACCCGCGGAAATAGCAACCCGCGGAAAAACTCAGGCTTCGTGTCAGGGCATCGCTTCAGCGATGCCGCAAGTTCCTCGAATTGAGATGGCCCCTTTAGGGGCTGGGCGGTGAGCACCAAGTTTTCAGGGAATTGCCTGGCGGCTGAGGTGAGGCGTTTGGAGTTCGGTTTTGTACTTGCTCGGGTTTGTTCTCGCCTTTGGGAGCGCAGCGGTTTACCGCTGCGATAAGCAGCTCGCATTCGGTGCCAGCTTTAGCCGCTGAGGTGAGGCTGCGGCGCCGTGGAACAAAGATCTGCGCTATCAGCCGCGAGGCTGCGTAAGAATACAGCCCACGGTGCAAGCTCTGGGGATAGTGGGAGATCGACAAGCCCGAAGGGCCGAAAGACCAGTGCTGCGCGTAAGACACTTTTTCCGCAAGCCCGTCAGAACTCTCGCGTAGACGAATTTCGGAACAAAACGCCCTTGACTCCTCTGTTAAAATGGATACCTAGCAAACAAGCGTTTGTCTAAGCCCACCTGCTCCTTGAAAACGACGACTTGCAATCGGTCATTGTTTTGGTGCCCCACCTCTGCGGCCCGCTAATCCGGGTCTCGCGAATAACTCCATTTCTTTCAATACTTTGAAAACGATCCGACAACTCAGCCAGAAAAGACCCCGCTAAGTGATCGATTTCCCGTGCCGGACGCCAGTGGTAACCTGCGGGATTTGGCCGGAATCCAAACCAACTACTTATTCCTTAATACTTTACCTATAAGTCCTTATTCCCCACAGACCTGGCAGTAATTTTTCTCTAAATCAATGATTCCAATAGACCGGAAGTAGGGGGGGTGGGGAGGGCACTAACTGGTAAACATCTAGCCTCGACATTCGATATTCCGAATTTCGAAACGGCCACGACCTCCGTTCCCGGCCGTCCGAGAAAATAGAAAGTACAAAAAAGACCGAAGTCACCGCGATAATCAGAGCATCGTTCTGGCACACTACACTAGTAGGAATCCCCCCAGAAAATAACGCAGTCGAAGACAATGTCCGAAGTCGCCGCCATTCCGGAAGTTCTCGATCGTCGGCCAAACGATCAATGGCCCGAGCCGCCGCGCCTGCTGGTGGAATGGTCGTCCCGCTGGGAAGAGTTCAAGTCCGCCTTCGGTCCCGCGCTCACCCGCGCTCCGAAAGCCTTGGCGGGAGAAGCGCCCATCGGCATCTTCCCCTATCGCGGCATGCTCGCCTGCTGGCTGCTCGAATGCCTGCTGTTGCTCGCGATCATCGTGCTCCCCGAACGCTTTCAGAGTCTTCAGCTCCCCCCTCCTCCAACCCGTCTCCACTGGGACGTCATCTATTACTCTGGCGATGAACTGCCGCAAACTCAGGACCGCGGCGGTGCGCAGTCCGGCAAGTCCGGCCGCGCCGGCGGCCAGCAAGCCCACCACCGCACGCAGGTCATCCGTGTAGCGCGCGGCGACCAGCCCAGCGAAAGAGTTGTGGACGCTCCCAAAGTGAATCTGCCGCATTCCGATTCCGCGGTAGCCAATCTTCTAGCGTTCAAATCGAATCCCGGACCGCCGCCCGCCGAAGGCCTGCGTTCCACTCTGACCGCGCCAACTCTGCCGGCGATGAGCGTGGTGCAACCATCGCCCGATTTGAATTCGGCGCTAAATTCAAAGAGCCGCACCGCAAGCAACTTGACCACCAACGTCGTCCCACCATCGCCGGAATTGAATTCGTCGGTTAGCCGCACCGCAAGCAGCATGACCGCCAACGTCATCCCGCCCGCGCCCGAAGTCTCTCACGCCAGCGCGCGCACTTCGCCCATCTTGAGCACCACCGTCGTCGAACCCGCGCCGAATGTCTCACGAGATAAAATGCGGACCGCAAACCCGCTCGCGCAAACCGTCGTCGCACCCGCTCCGCGAGACACGCCGCGCGACCTCGCCAGTTCCCGTCTCCCGATGGCGCAAACCGTAGACGTGGTTGCGCCGCCTGTTTCCGCGCCCCAGCGCGAGGTGTCGTCCACGCCCAAGCTGTCGCTGCCAACTCCCGCCGTAGTCGTGCCGCCGCCGTCGCAGGTAAGCCGCGATCTCAACAGCTGGGGAAGCGCAGCCACAGGAGATATGCAAACCAAGCCCGTGCCTCCGCCACCAATCGCCTCCGGAGGAAGCTCACTAGCAAGATCAGGCGCCGCAACGTTGACTCCGCAAGTTGTGCCGCCTCCAGCCAGCATCGAGGGACCCCAGAAGAACGGTTCCCAGGGAAACGGCCGTTCTGGCCAATCCGCAAGCGGGCTGCTGGGCGCCGCCGACGTCGTCCCGCCTCCACCAGGTCTAGGCGGAGGCACAGCCCTCTCCGGCAGCGGACGAGGCACCAAAAGCAAGGGTGCCGGCGGTCCGCTCGACCTCGGCTCCGCCGTAACTCCGCCGAGTAACGCCGGAGGGAACGCGGCCGGTAGCGGAGTCGTAGTCTCCAACCAACCGGGAAAGAACGTTGGACTGCCGAACTCCAGCAGCGGCACGCTCGCCATGTCGCCCAGCGGCGTGGCGAAAAGCGGTCTCGGAGGCAGCGGTGGTGGATCGAGCATAGGCAAAGGCAATGGTCCCGGCAGCGGATTGCAAGGAGAAGGTTCAGGAGCAGGTAGAGAAGGCGCCGGACACGGATCCGATCCCAACGCCCAACTTGGAATTTCGCCGTATCCCGGTCCCGGCGGCTCGGGAACCGGCACCACATCCGCACCTGCCATTCCCGGCGTATCCGTGCAAGGCGGCACGACGGCAAGCATCACGCTGCCCAGCTTCGGAGCGCCCGGCGGCGATGCCCCATCGAACGGCCCTGGCCGTTCTTCCACCAACCCACACGGAAGCCCGAGCTACACCGTAAAGGCCACTTCAAACTCCGGCGGCGTTTTCAATCGCTATGGCCAACTGAAGGGTGACAACTATTCGATCTACATCGATACGTCGCTCGGAACGGCAGTGATGCAATACGCCGACGCTTCATCCGCCGCGCACGCCTACTCCGGAGACCTCACCAAACCTGAGCCCATACGCGTTGACCTGCCCCAGGGACTGCGCTCCACCTACGTGGTATTCGCCTGCATCCTTGACCGCTCCGGAAATCTCAAGGACATAAAGGTACTAGAGCCCGGCGCCGCCGAAACTACCTCAAGAATTTTGGTGGCTCTGCACAGCTGGAAATTTCGTCCGGCATCTCGGGGAAATGAGCCGGTGGAAGTAAATGCATTCTTGGGGTTTGGAATCGACACGCGGTAGGAGCATTGTTTTTAATAGCCTTTCCGCTTATCCACCACCGCCAACAGGGATTGGCCCGTCAGATAGCGGCGCAGATTTTCCGAAAACAGCGCGTAATGACGCTCCCATAACTTGTCGGTAAGCGCGGCAGTGTGCGGAGTGATGAGCAGATTCGGCACGTCCCACAGCGGCGAATCGGCAGCCAGCGGCTCTTTCGGAAAAACATCGAGCGCCGCGCCGCCAATCTTCTTTTCGCGCAGCGCGTCAGCGAGCGCGGGTTCATCCACGAGCTGCCCGCGACCGACGTTGATCAGGCAGGCGTCCGGCTTCATGAGCGCGAAGCGTTCGACGTTCGCAATTGCCCTGGTGCTACCCGTAACCGGAGCTGCCAGCACAACGTAATCAGCCTGCCGAAAGATTTCGTCGATTTGAGCCGGCCCGAAGGCGGCGTCCGCGCCCTCGCTTCCCTTCTCCGGATGCTCGCGCACAGCGATCACCCGCATGCCCAGAGCCTTCGCACTCTCGGCGACCGCGCGTCCGATACTGCCTAGGCCTATTAGACCGACAGTTGCGCCACCGACCTCACGCACGCGCGGCAGTTCGTCCCACAAAATTTGCTGCCCCCAAACATGCTTCTCCTGCAGGCGCACCGATCCCGGGATTTTCTTAGCCAACGCGAAGATGAGCGCGATCACGTGTTCGGCAACCACCGGCCCATGCACTTCGCGTGCGTTCGTGAGAGCAATCTCGCTGTTGACGAGTTCCGGAAACATGAGCTGATGAACCGCTGCTGCCGGCGAGTGAATCCATCGCAGCTTCTTCGCCGCCGCAATCTGCTCGGGGCGAATCGACCAGGCGATAACCATTTCGGCATCGACGATTTCGGCATCGACCCGCGCATAATCGGGAAGATGAACGATTTCAATTTGCGGAAACTCGCGCCGCAATCTGTCCGAAAACCACAACGGAGCGTTCCACTGGTCAAAAGGATGGCGAACGCAGATCAGAAGCTTGCGAGTCGAGTCGTCGGGTGGTCGGGTCATCGGTCGACAGAAAATCTTCTCGGCGTCCTCCGCGTCTCGGCGGTTCAAGCTTTCAGCGGCTTCCGCAAGTCCGAGCCAGTCATTTCTTTCGGTTCGGCAATGCCGAGCATGCCAAGCATGGTCGGCGAAATGTCCCGCAGCGAACCATTCGGCTTCAACGTGTACTGCTTCGCATCTTCCGCCATCAGAATAAACGGCACCGGATTCGTAGTATGCGCCGTATGCGGACCGCCGGTCTCGGGGTCAATCATCATTTCAGCATTGCCGTGGTCGGCGGTAATCAGCATGGCTCCGCCTTTCGCTCGCACCGCCTTCTCAATCTCGCCCAGACAGGCATCGACGGTCTCGACCGCCTTGATGGTGGGCTCTAGCTTCCCCGAGTGCCCGACCATATCGGCATTGGCAAAGTTGACGATCATCACGTCAAACGTGCCGTCGTTCGTGGCTTTGACGACGGCCCCGGCAATGCCAGCAGCGCTCATCTCCGGCTTAAGATCGTAAGTCGCGACCTTTGGTGACTGCACCAGTACGCGATCTTCTCCCGGGAAAGGTTGCTCCACGCCGCCATTAAAAAAGTAAGTCACGTGCGCATATTTCTCCGTCTCCGCCACGCGCAGGTTCCGCATGTTCAGTCCGCCCATCACGTTCGCCAGGATGTTCGCCATCGACTCCGGTGGAATCACCACCGGCAGGTTGAAGTTCTTGTCGTACCGCGTCATGCAAACGTACTTCAGGTTCTTCGGCACGCGATCGCGCGGAATGGTTGTGTCGAGTTCGGCAGCACCCGGCAAATCGCTTCCGCCTTTTTCGTTCAGCCCGCTGTTGCGGCACAGAGAGCGCGTGATCTGGCGCACGCGGTCGGCGCGGAAGTTGAAGCAGATGCAGGAATCGTCATCGCCGATCGTCGCCAGGCCGTTCTTTGTCGAACTCTCACCGCGACTGTCCGTGCAGACGAACGGCACCACGAACTCGTCGGTCACGCCGCCATTGTAAGACGCTTTCATACCCTGTACGGCGTCAGCGTACGCGCCGCCCTCGGCTTTGCCCTCGACCATCGCGCTGTAGGCGTTGGCGATGCGCTCCCAGCGGCGATCGCGATCCATGGCATAGTAGCGGCCGCTGACGCTGGCGATCTTGCCGGAGTTGTACTCGCGCATCTTCTGCTGCAGTTGTTCGACATAGCCGGAGCCGTTGGTGGGTAGCGTGTCGCGACCATCCATGAAGGCATGCACAAACACGCGGTCGACTCCCTGCTGCTTGGCCATTTTCAGGAGCGCGTACAGGTGCTCCTGCCGGGAATGCACGCCACCGTCGGAGACGAGTCCAAACAGATGGAGCTTGCGCCCACCCAACCGAGCATTCTTCATCGCGTCGACCAGCACGGGATGGGTGAAAAATTCTCCGTTCAGAATCATCAGATCGATGCGCGTGATGTCCATGTGCACAACGCGCCCGGCGCCCATATTCAGATGGCCAACTTCGCTATTCCCCATCTGGCCTTCGGGCAGTCCGACAAACGGCCCGCTGGTGTGAATCAGCGTGTTGGGATACTCCCGCAACAGCCGGTCATAGGTCGGCTTACGCGCCCGCGCGATGGCGTTGGCTTTGGTTTCGGCTCGGTATCCCCAGCCATCAAGAATGATGAGTACGAGAGGTTTAGGACGAGGCATAGATCCGCTATGAGCTCCTGGCTTTTGGCGGTTGGCGGTTGGCTCTCGGGTGTCAGCTTTCAGAAAAAACAAATTTCGTAGGAATCAAGACCCGAAGAGCTCGTGTGCCAATTTAGAGCGTTCAACACTCAGGCAACTCGATACATCAGAAGACTTGCGCTGAGGGTGCCCAGCCGCAGGCTGCGATGATCGGGAACCGTCACATGGTGCGGATAACCGCGATTGCTCGACTGCAATCGAATGTGACTGCCTACTTGTCGAGTGCGTTCGTGGCCGTACCGCTGCAGCAGCCGGATGACTTCGTGACCGGAAAGATCACGAGGCAGTCTCAAGCCGAAATGACCTCGTCCTTCACCATGTGAAGGCGAATTACTGGCGGCGCCTTACCCTCATCGAAGTGACAGCGACCCGCCTCCCGCACATTTAGTTTCAAGTCATCCATGGTATCAGCCTGGGGTGAAAATGGAATGGCCGAGCGCGCGGGCTTCATAGCCTCCCGCGGGCGACTCTTGGACGGAGAAGATGATCTCAGTTTCCGGCATATGTCTGGCAAAGATTATACCCTGTACGCTTCCACCACTGACGGGCCCGAGACCCCCGTTACCCGGAATTAATTCACGTGGCTTTATAATTGACGTCCAGAGGACAAGACATGCCCATCAATGAACTACTCCTGACCGAATTCGATGAAGAAATAAAAAAGACGCGCACCATGCTGGAACGCGTTCCGGAAGACAAGAAAGACTTCGCGCCGCATCCCAAATCGATGCCGCTGAACAAGCTCGCGCCTCACGTGGCGCAGTTAGCTGGCTTTGGTCTCATTGTCCTTACGACTCCTGAACTTGATTTTGGAAAGACCAAGATGCCGCAGGTGCCCTTTGACTCCGCGGCACAATTGGTCAAAACATTCGATGAAGGCGCCGCCCAAGCTCGCGCCGCTCTCAAGAAGACTCCGGATGAAGCCTGGACTCAGCCCTGGAAGCTAAGTTTCGCAGACAAGCCCATCTTCAGCGGGACGCGCTTTCTGGCCTACCGCCAAATGTTCCTCAATCACCTGGTGCATCACCGCGCGCAATTGGGCGTGTATCTGCGCTTGAACGAAAGGCCGGTGCCATCGACCTACGGGCCTTCGGCAGATGACAGGATGGGGTTCTAGCTGGAAGTTACCTTCAGGAAGGGCACGGATTCAGCCGTGCCCCGCAGAGTCTATAACGACGGGCCGGCCTTGAGGGATCAGGCGGTGTCCCCATCGGTTTATTGTGAGACGGCTTCGCGTTGTGTCACCAGAAGAGATCCTCGATCTCTTTCGGCAACGGATCGTTGAAATCATCCGGAACCGTGAACTCGCCTTTCGCGGAGCCGAACCCGAACTTCTTGCGTTTTTTCGCTGTCGCTGGAATCCGCACGAGCTTCGCGACTGGTTCACCTTTATCCGTGATGACGACCTCTTCACTCAAGGCGATGCGGTCGAGCCTGTCGGAGAACAGGCTCTTCGCCTAGTGAACGTCGACCTTCCTATAGCAATTGTAGCGAAGCAGCATGCCTTTACCTACAGTCGAGAGTTACCTAACTTTCGGCCCGAACCCGTTTATAGTTCAGCGCCTTCACCCCCAAGAACCGCGCCGCCCCGCCCAACTTCTCTTCGATCCGCAGCAACTGATTGTACTTGGCAATTCTGTCCGTCCGCGAAGCCGAGCCCGTCTTGATCTGCCCCACTCCAGTCGCCACCGCGAGGTCCGCAATAAACGTATCTTCCGTTTCGCCGGATCGATGCGAGATGACGGACCTATATCCATTGCGGCGGCCGAGGTCGATCGCGTCCAGAGTCTCGCTGACCGTGCCAATCTGATTCAGCTTGATCAGGATTGAGTTGGCGATTCCCTTCTCGATTCCCTTGGCGAAAATCTCAATGTTGGTGACAAAGATGTCATCCCCCACCAGCTGAATCTTGTCGCCGAGCTCTTTAGTCAGCAGTGCCCATCCGTCCCAGTCGTTTTCGGAGAGCCCGTCTTCGAGCGACACGATCGGGTAATCTTTCACCCATTTCGCGTAGTAGCGAATCATGTCCTCGGAACTCTTCGCCGACTTGTCAGATTTCTTGAAAACATATTTTCCGTCCTGATAGAACTCGCTGGCCGCCGGATCAAGCGCAATCGCAATCTCCGCACCCGGCTTGTAACCCGCCTGCTGAATCGCCTCGAGCACGACTTCAATCGCCTCCAAGTTCGATTTCACCGACGGAGCAAACCCGCCCTCGTCGCCCACCGACGTGTTGTATCCGCGCTTTTTCAGGACGCCCTTCAGCGTATGGAAAACTTCCACGCCCCAGCGCAGTGCCTCGGAAAAGGACGGCGCTCCCACCGGCATCACCATGAACTCCTGGAAGTCGACATTGTTATCGGCATGCGCCCCGCCGTTGAGAATGTTCATCATCGGCACCGGCAACGTATTCGCCGCGGCCCCGCCCAGATAGCGATAGAGCGGGAGTTCGCATGCCCGAGCCGAAGCCCGCGCCGCCGCCATGGACACCGCCAGAATCGCGTTCGCCCCCAACCGCCCCTTGTTGGGCGTGCCGTCAAGGTCGATCAGCCTGGCGTCGAGCGTGCGCTGGTCGGCTGCGTCCACTCCCGTGAGGGCTTCCGCAATCTCGCCATTGACGTTGGCAGCTGCCTGCAGAACGCCCTTGCCGAGGTAGTGTTCCTTGTCGCCGTCACGCAATTCGACGGCCTCATGCTCACCGGTGGAGGCGCCACTCGGCACAATGGCCCGCGCGCTCACGCCACCATCAAGAAAAACTTCCGCTTCAACCGTCGGATTGCCACGCGAGTCCAGCACCTGGCGTCCGCGAATATCAGCAATACTGGTAACAGGCATGAGTGCATCCTTTATGGGTCTGAGAATTTAGAAACAGTCGTCCCAGCTGTAGAGACGCGGCTCGCCGCGTCTTGCTGCGATCTCCTAACTGAGAAGCTGAATTATATCGGACGCGGAACGACCCGGTCTGTGCCCTATGACCACCCGATCGCATCACTCCCCCAGCCATCCCCCGTACCCCATCCGTTATTGTTCCTGATTTCCATCTCGCTTAAAGTCAAAACTCAACATGCGGAGCCGCACCGACACTCTGGAGATCGGATCACGCGCCCCGGACTTTTCCTTGGAAGCCGCCAACCGTGAGGGCACATTCACTCTCGGTGGGATGCTGGCGGTGGGCACGCTGATTCTCGAGTTTCTGCGCGGCACCTGGTGACCGAACTGCGTGAAGCGCATGACTCAGTTCGAGTCGAGAATGCCCGAGATTGAAGCAGCGGGAGCACAGTTGACATTCATTGCCGCGGAAAAACAAGATGGCGTATGGAAGCCGGGAAGATTCCTGGAAAAGCGTCCCATCGCCAGCGTCTTTCTGCTCGATGAAGATCGCACCGTGACCAAAGCGTACGGGCTCCATCACGCGCTCGGCACCGACGCGATCAACATTGCACGCCCGGCTACTTTAATGATCGACCGCAGCGCCGTGGTCCGCTATATCTATCGCGGCGATAACCAGCTCGACCGCGCCCCGCTGGATGAGGTTCTTGGAGCTTTGAAAGAGATAAGAAATTGATTTTAGGAGGTAAGAAGTAACATGAAAAAAACACTTTTGCTGACCGGGCTTATCCTGATCGCGAGTTTCGCCTGTGCGCAAACCGCCCTGCCCACCGGCACCGCCGTCAAGATGAAACTCGAAACCACCCTCGCAACCTTCAGCGCAAAAGCCGGGGATCCATTCTCGGCCAGAGTCACTGAGCCGGTCGTAATCGACGGCAAAACTGTGATTCCCATCGGCACGACAGTCGAAGGACGCGTGACTAAAGCGAACGAACCACGTCGCATTGCCGGCAAGCCGACCATCGCTATCTTCCCCGAAAACCTGGTCCTTCCGAATGGCGACCGTTTCATGCTCAACGCTACGCTGGTTGACACCAACCGGGGCCACGGCACCGACGTCAACGCCGAAGGGCAGTTCAAAGGCGCTGGCTACGACGGCAAAGATCTCACCGAAATCGGCATGGGTACGGGGGGTGGAATGATCGTTGGCGGATTGGCGGGTGGCGGCAAAGGCCTTCTGATCGGAGGAGCCATCGGCGCCACCCTGACCGTCATGCACTGGCTCAGCAAGCACCGTTCCGCGATGCTTCCCGCAGGCACAGAAATGGTGATGGAATTAAGCCGTCCCATGACGATGACAACCACCATCGCCAGCAGTGGCCAGTAGGAAGAACTAGACGGTGTGGTGACGGGGCTCTGCCCCGTCCTGAGCGAAGCCGAAGGGCCCGGGCATAGCTCCGCTTCCACATAGGCATCACCCGCCCAATGCCAGCAGATCCGCTTCCGTTAGCAACTCCAGGTCCATCCATCCCTCCACCGGCAAGGCGTCGACCGGCAAATGGTTCTGCCACAAACTGAAGCGAAGGCGGAGCCGGGTGGTCAGCATATCCGAGCCTTTCGGCCCCCGCACTTTTTCAATTTCCAGCGGGGCCGCGAGCAGCCAAGTGAGGGGCAGGCGAAACTCACAATTCCGGACGAGCGCCACTCGCGCATCTTTCGCATCCATGGAATCCGCCACTACGCTATCCTTCCCCTGCATCACTCTCCACGACTGCATGCGGCCTCCATCTACCGCTGCATCCAACCGCAACTCGCGCCGGGGCTTGGCGGCATGGTTGACCCACGATTCAAGATTCACCACCACTTCGAATGCGTCTTGCGGCACTTTGCCGGCGAAATCCAGCCGGCCGTAAACATAGTGCTCGTCGATCCCGGCAAATACTTCATCCATCAGAAACTGCTTACCGTGCATGGCACCCGAACGCTGGTCAGCCGTGTAACACGCTGCCCCCATCCATTCGAAGTAGCGCACCATGTCGCCAGCGACCCTGGGATGTATATACGCCCTCTGCGGCGTGAACGAAGGCCGAGCCACTCCTCCGGCAATCGGCTGCGCCAGATAATCCGGCGGCTTCCCGCCCAACGCCTGGTAAACATTCGACAGATGTTTGCGGTAGAGTTCGTCAAAATCGCCGTCGTTCGCCGAGTGGTGCTCCGGTCCGTACCACCAGTTCCAATCGCTGCCCTCGGCGATCAGGATCTCTTCAAACGCCAGCTTGCGCTGTTTCTCGGTTGCGCCAGCAGCGGCCTGCGTATAGAAATTGCGCGCGTGATCCAGGTAGTCCCAAGCCTTGTTGTCCTCCGGCGCTCCAATCCAAACATTGAAGTTCGCGTTGATCCACGACCCCGGCACCAGCGACTTCAGATGACTGGCGTTCTTGTGGCGGGTGATCGCCTCCGTCACCGTCACCGCTTCCATCCTCGGATCTTTTTGCAGAGCGTCATAAAACCTCCGCAGGAATTCTCGCCCCGACTGCGGATAGTATTCCCAGGCATTCTCGCCGTCCAGAATGATGGGAACCACGGCATCCTGCCCGCTGGCAAGAACCGGCTTCGCCGATTCCTTAATCTTGTGGATAAGATTCGTGGCAGCCTCTTGGGGTGGCATTCCCGAACATACAAACCCAATCAGATCCGAGAGCGTGTGGTCGCGGAAGATGAGATTCATCCGTGTATCCACATTGGTGTTGGTGTTCTCGTAGCGATAAATCGTGTACAACTGCCGCGCCCCGTCCGCATGCAGATAGCCGTGACCATCGCGTGAAAAATTTATCCCCAGACTTCGTCCCAGCACGCCTTCGTCGGTCGCCATCCACTGCACTCCCAGCTGGTGCGCAATCGCCAACGCCTCTTCGGAAACGCTGCCCTCCGACGGCCAAACCCCTTGCGGCCGTACCCCAAAGACTTTTTCGTGAAGATCCAGTCCGCGCTGCAATTGCTCGCGAGCATCCTCGGGATGACGATAGCGGTTCTGCGGCAACGCCAGCCCCGGCGAAGAAACCGCTCCCATCTGTGTGTCACACACCAGCGGCAGGATGGGATGATAAAAAGGTGAAGTCGAAATCTCAATCAGGCCTTTCTTCGCCGCCTCCGCATGCACCGGCAACACCCGGCTGAGCAGTTGCCGCTCCCGGGCAACCACAAATCGCTGGTCTTCGAGCGTAAAGTTCCGGCCCTTGCGGACCACCTCCGCAACGTCCTTCTCCGCCAGAAAAAACTCGTCAAACCATCCAATCTGGGAAAGCACCTGCAGGTCTGTAAAATCCTGAGCCTGAAAATATTTTTCCGCGCGCTCGGGCGACGATCCCGCCCCTTGAAATTTTTCCCACAGCTCGCGATACCGCGGATAGCGTCCGATCACATTCACCGGATTCGCCTGAAATAAATATCGCAGGGCAAACCGCCGCTCCTGCTCCGTCAGGTCTTTCGCGGGTTTCGTCGCCGCCTGCAGAAACGGGTCCTGAGCGTCGCCCGAAACATAATCCTGAATCTGCATGAGCAGCGAGGGCACCAGATTGAACGTCTGATGCACTTGCGGAAACTCGTCCAGCAGCTTCACCATCCCGTAGTAATCTTTCAAGCCATGGAGACGTGTCCAAGGCAGGCGATACTGCTCCGTCACCAGGTCCTTGTAGAACGGCTGGTGCTGATGCCACAAGACGACCACTCGCAGTTGAGCCATGACTCTTTAATAGATCGACTTAATACATCGCCGATTTTTCAGTTTAATTCATTGGCTGCTGGTGTGGGGACGGGCGCCCTCGCCCGTCCAAGCCGAGCGCAGCTCGGCTTTGCAGTCCGCGGCCAGCGCCTTCGTCAATGCTTCATATCAGGTATCGCTTGCTTCGTATCAGGGTATCGCTTTAGCGATACCGCACCTGTTTCGAATATCTGCCGCCCCTTCAGGGGCTGAACGTCGGAAGGCCACTCTTTCCGCAAGCTCACGATTCTTAGACGTTACAATCATCACTTCTTATGAACTCCAACATCAAAGTCATTTTTTTCGACGTCGGCAACACGCTGTTGTTCCCCAACCGCGAGCGCATCCACGTACCTCTCGCCAAGCAGGGCTTCGTTCCTGATGGTGAACACCTGCGCGATCTGGAATGCCGCACCAAGAATCGGTTCGACGGGATGATGGCTAGTGTGACTAAGGGGACCGGAAGCACCGACCAGGGCTTCTGGTGGATGTTCTACTCCCAGTTGCTCTCCGAGATCGGCCTTAACGACGTTGCAATCCGCGACCAACTCGTCGCCAGCATTGGCAACTCTGCAAACTGGGACGCGATTCGCCCCGGCACCGCTGAACAACTGCACGAGATCGGCAAGCGCTACCCGGTCGCGGTCATCTCCAATGCCGATGGCAAGATCGAAAACGTGTTGAGCAGGTGCGGTACCGCCGATTGCTTCCGCACCATCACCGACTCCGGATTAGTAGGATACGGGAAGCCGCACCCGGAGATCTACCGCCAGGCCCTGACGAGCATGAATGCCGCGCCCGAAGAGAGCCTTTATGCAGCGACATCTATCCCGTGGACCACCTCGGCGCCACGGGCGCAGGCACGCAGGCGTTGTTGATGGATGTCCCGGGCGCCTATCGCAACAAGGGAGTGCCGCGGGTGGAGGACCTCGTCGAGTTGCAGATAGCGTTGGAGGAAGCGAACCTCTAAGGACACGAAGGAGTCCCAAATCATGTTCCATCAGACCGTATTCGACTCCGCTCGTTTCTTTATTTTTATGAGTGCGGCGATTCTGCTGGCCATCGCTCCGGGACCAGGAATGCTTTATGTCCTCGCACGCGCTCTCGGAGGCGGCCGCCGCGAAGGCCTGCTCTCCGCGCTCGGCACGTTCTTCGGCGGCCTGGTGCATGTCTTCGCGGCGGCCGCTGGCATCTCCATTGTCCTGGCGAAGTCTGCCATGGCATTTGCTACGGTGAAGTATCTGGGCGCAGGTTATCTTTGCTTTCTCGGGATTCGCATGATTCTCGATGCCAGAAAAGACGACGCCGTTTCTTCCGCCGACCTGCCGCACGGAAGGAATCCTTTGTGGCAAGGCGTCATGACAGAAATGTTGAATCCAAAAACAGCCCTGTTTTTTCTTTCTTTCATTCCCCAATTCGTGAACCGGGGCACCAGACACGTTTTCCTGCAGTTCGTTCTGTTGGGAACACTCTCGGTAGCGCTCAACACTTCGGCCGATATCGTCGTGACCCTGCTTGCCGGACCGCTCGGCCAGCGCATTCGCGGGTCCGCGCGCTTCCGCCAACGTCAGCGCACGCTGACCGGCGCAGTCATGATTGGCCTGGGAACGTTCCTGGCTCTGGGAGAGTCGAAATAAATCTTGGTAGAGACGCGGCTAGCCGCGTCTCGGCAGCCGATAAGAATCCGCGGTCCATCACTGCACGTCAATCACCTGGTGATCGTGGCAATCCGGAAGAATCGTCTGATAGAGACTTGCCAGCAACTGCGGCCCATACCGCGCCACAAAACTCACGCCCGCAACCTCGCGCTCCTGGAGCGCCTTGTCCGGAAATAGCGCATTGGTCAAAGCGTCCGCGTGCCGTGTGATGACTTCATTCCGCTGCTCTTCCGCCCGTGCCACTCGCGCGCGCAAGCGATCGACCTGATGCACCATGCTGGTCCGGCTACTCTCGGCCGTATCGACAAGGGTTGAGTCCAGCCTGCCGATTGATTCACGAAGCGCCGTCATCGACTTTTCAACACTCGCATAGGCCTCTTCGAAGCGGGTCTGCAAGTCTGATGGCAGCGACCGAGCAGCGATGGCTTCTCGAACCTTTTCCGGGCCGAGGAACAAATCGGGCAAGCCCAGTTGATAGCGCGTCAGAATGCGCTCTGGCTTGGCTTCAACCAACGTCGCCGAAAAACGCGGCAGGACCGGCGTAACTCGTCCCAGCAGCTTCTCGTAAACCACGGCGACCTGCGCGAAGTATGCAACCTCGGCCGCTCCGCCCGTATAAACGAGCGTCGGCAGCAGGAAATCCTGCACCACCGGACGCAAAAGCACGTTCGGATTGAACCTCTCCGGCGCCGCTTCGATCCGGTCAACCAGCTCTTGAGCCGAGATGCGCTCCTCACCTACTGCGAACTCATCGCCGTTGACGCCATTAGTCTTATTCTTGCGTCGCACCACAGTGCGCGCACCGTCCTTCACTTCAAATAGCAGCGTGGTCGCCGAGGTCACTTTCACTTGCTGGTGATATCCCGCCGCCTCGATCGCCTTCCCCCGCGCCAGCAGCGCCTCATCGAGTTCGGAGGCCCGTTCGACTGCCGCGCGGAACAGCGGTTTCGCGAGATCGTGGAAGTCCTTATCCGCCGGATCGAGCAGAATGACTCCCCAATCCGCAAACAGCCGCGCAAACAGCAGGGCAAACGCACTGCCCAGACTTTCTCCCGGACGATACGCCTGACGCAACCACGTCGTAACTTCCGAATCCCCCAACAACGTGGCGGCGCGCTCGACTACCGGCTCGCGCCCGAACTTGATGGCGCCCACGGGCGCGTCGTCCACATGACTTTCGAAGCCCAGGCTTTCCACCGTAAGTGTTTCCGGAAGGCCGCGCTCAGAGAGCAGTGCCACATGGTTGACCTCGGCCAAATCATGATCTTCGGTCGCCAGCCAAAAGACCGGAACGCAGTCCACTCCGGCCGCCGTCGCCTCTACCGCCAGTTTGACCGCCGTCAGCGCCTTGTAAATCGAAAACAACGGCCCGCCAAACAGACCGACTTGCTGTCCCGTAACCCCCGCCAGCGCTCCTCGCCGGAAGCGCTCAATATTGGCCAGAGTCGAGGGAGAGGCGCCCCACGCGACATTCTGCCGCAGGAGAATCTCGCTGACCTTGCCACGCCGCACGTCATCGTAAACGACGCGCCCCGATTCGTCTTTTACCCACTCGGAAAAAATTGGCGACCGTGGATACATTCCGCGAACTGAAGGAATGTAGGAAAGATAATCGAGGAAGAGACGTGTGCTATGCGGAATCTGTGTGAACGGCAAACACTGAGATTTCATCGGCGGATCTCCCGACATCTCTCACCGGACATCTCGGTATACCGGCACATTTTTGCGGTCTGCATGTGTTCCCAGTTTCCCAAAAGTCAATGCTTGGGTTTCTTCGCGCGTTCAAAAGTAGCACTTTCGAGGCAGTTAACGCCAAACCCAACTACATCTGATGACGGCGAAGGGCCCAGGTTGCAGAGAGTGAGCACGAATTCAGGGGAAGACTAGACAATCGGTAAAAATGACGCGGTTAACTATCTCAAAGATCGTTATCTCGGTTTCACCAGCAGCGTTTTTGCGCCCGACCCATCGACCAGGATGCGGCTGATGCGAGTACCGATTCGCTTGAGCACACTCCTCGAGTGGTGAGAGTTGTCCGCTTCCCATATGCGATGACACCACGTTTCGCGGCAAAATTTCGCTTCCGGGCCGCAGACGGGGCGCGAGCCCTACAGACACATCCCCAACCAGCTGTGGTTGCTCCGCCGGAACGACGGGGCAGCAGATGGCAGCAAGGCATCCAATGGAAATGCGCACGATGCAACGCCCCATGGGTGAGAGACTAGCACGAAAATGCGGATCCGTAGCTCCTCAACTGAACCTTTAACGCCTCTCAAACACCACCGCAACCTTGTCTTCGTAAGCGATTCTCCAATCTCGCGCCTCCTCGCGGAGCAGGTTGGCAAGCGTCGAATCGGTGGGCAAGAGCGCCGTCCGAATCTTCCACGTTTCGAGCGCGCTCTGCCATCCCGGCTCCGCCCGCGTCAGGATCAGGTACTGGCGAATCCGGCCCGCACCATAGAGATCGTGACGGTCATCCACAACCACCTTCCGCTCGGGATACATGCGGTAGATGAGATAGCCTCCCCAGGCATCGGTCGAGAAAACTGGTTCCGCGCTCGGCGGTTCTTCCACGTTCTCTTGCTGCAGGAAAGTCACCGCCGCAACCGGCACCTTCTTCGGATCGAACTGCGCTTGAATCAGTTGCCGCGAGCCGAGCCATCCACCTTGAAGACAAATCACGAATGCCAAGACCACCGAGACAACCGGCCACAGATGCCCGCGAAGCTGCATTTCCTGCGCGCCCATGCGAGCGGAGAAATCTGAAATTCGAGTCGCGCCCTTGCGCAGCCATTGCCAGGCGTCCGGCTTGTCGCCCAATGAAGCAAAGTTTTCCCAAAGCATCGGCCCGGCAATCAGCACCAGCAGCATCGACGAAACTGGAATATTGCGCGCCGAATAGAATCCCGCATACACCGCCAGCAGCGTGACCAGCAGGTGGCTGAGCCGCAGGTTCTTGCGACCTTTCGCAAACGCGATCAGCACCACCATGAGGATGATCGCAAAACAGCGCTCGGCCCAGCCGTGAAAGTCAGGCGAGCGGAACTCATCGATCCGGTTCATCAGGTAGCGATCACCAAGATATCGATAGATATGCGCATGCAGCCGCCAGCCGTACGGATTCACCAGCGTTGCCAGCGCTGAGACCACGAAAGCCACAGCCATGGCGCGCGCCCGATGCCCAGCGCGAATCGCGGCAAACGCATCATTCTTCCGCGCACGCCAGCTCTCAACCAATGCGGCGAGGGCGTAGATTGCGAGCAGCGCTAGTCCGGAGATCCATCCGCCATGCAGGTTTACCCAAAGCAACATCGACGCGGGGAAGAACCAGCGTATCCAGCGCGGTGCGGGCCCGCGCTCCGGACCTTCCCTCCGATCCAAACGTTCCCGCCGATCCCATCGTTCCCAACGTTCCAGCGCAACAAACCACAGCAGAGAAAACAGCCAGCTTACAATATGCGGGCGCGCATACAGATGAATCATCGAAGCGGTCTCCGCCAGCAGCATGAGCACGATCGCCAGCAGCAGACCAGTCCCGCGCCGCAGCAGTTGCGAAAGCAGCAACGTGAAAATCGCAGCCACCAGCAAGGCGCACAACCAAACCACTCCGTTCAATCCGCAACTTTGATGCAGCAGCCCGAGCAGTATGTCGTACAGCCACTCCCAGGCAAACCAGGGCTGCCCCTGCATGGTGGAAGAAAACGGATCGGCATGAGGAAGCGAGTGCGTCGCCAGAATCTGCTGGCCAGTTCGGATATGCCACCCGATATCTGCGTCCGCCAGCGGACGACTCGATAAAGGCCCCGCCAGCAGCGACCAGAAAAGAAAAATGAAAATGAGGTCGCGGACGGGAGGCACAAGAAAACGCAGGGCGAACGAACTGGGCTGCGCCGGGGTCATCCAAGTGTGAAGAAGCAAGGCATGAAAAAGCAAAGCATGAAGAAGCAGTGTATGCGGAGGTCGGTCAGAGAAGCCAGCGGAATGGTGCGCGGCTGAGCTACGCCGAGGCGGCAAGGCTTTCGACAGGAGAAGTGCAGCGCCGTGGATTTGTTGGATTACTAGAGAGACGCCTTCCGCACCTCCTGAAGAAACACCTCCAAGTCGAACGGTAAACGCGGCTGGGGAACTCCTACTTCTATCCATTTCATCTGTATTCTCGCCGCGACCTTGAACACAGCATCGTGGAACTCCCCATTATCGCTCCACGGCGCCAGCAGGTCTCCGGGGAACATCGTCAACAGCTGAAGCATTGAGTAACGATACGAAACAGCACCAACATCGGCCCCGGCGCTGCAGGCAGCCCTTACTATTTCTATATCGATACCGACACAGCCTTGTTGCCCCGGATTCATGCCCTCCACGGCCTTATAAAGACCTCGCACAGCCTTGAGGTCAGGCACGTCAACCTTCGGTACATCTTCGTCCGGATTTGCGCCGGGCCAGAAACGATCCTCGTCCATGTCCCGCCTCATTCGACCTGCTGGGATTTTATCCGATTGCTGTTGTTAACCATCGCATCCGGCAGGCCAATCTGTGAATCTCTATATTAGAGCGCGAAGCAGCGCGCGAACCCAATGCCAATGAAAAGCAAGCCGAGGCCGAAAGTAGTGATCGTGGGGGCCGGATTCGGGGGCCTGACCGCCGCCCGCCGGATCGCCCGGCTCCCGGTTCAAGTTACGGTCGTTGACCGGAGAAACCACCACACCTTCCAACCGCTGCTCTACCAGGTTGCCACCGCTGGCCTGTCGCCCGGCGAAATAGCTGCACCCATCCGTTCGATACTCAAACGTAACTCCAACATTGAGGTGCTGCTTGAAGAAGTTGTCGATTTCAGCCTGGAACAAAAAAAGGTCATCACGAAACAGCAAGCGCTCGATTACGACTTTCTCATCATCGCCTCCGGCGCAACCCATGCCTACTTTGGTCACGATGAATGGGAGCCTTTCGCCCCCGGTCTGAAGACGATTGAAGACGCGCTGGAAATCCGCCGCCGCGTCCTGCTGGCCTTCGAACTAGCCGAGCGGCGGAACGCTGAGCGGCCGGAAAATGAGCGGGAGGCGCTCGAAAAGAACCACGCCACCCAAAGCGGATCTCCCCTCCAGTTTGTGGTGATCGGAGCCGGTCCCACCGGCGTCGAACTCGCTGGCACCCTGGCTGAAATCGCGCGCCACGCCATGAACCACGAGTTTCGCAATATCGACCCGCGGCAAACCCGCATCCTGCTCATCGAAGGCGGACCCCGCGTTCTGCCGGCCTATTCCGAAGAACTTTCTGGCAAAGCCGAAGGCCAGTTGCGACGCCTTGGGGTCGAGGTCCGCGCGTCCCACATGGTAACCCGCGTTGAGCCCGGAGCGGTTTGGATCGGCGACGAAAAGATTCTAGCGCCCGTGGTCTTATGGGCAGCGGGTGTAGCTGCTTCGCCGCTCGGCCGAAAGTTGGGCGTTCCCGTCGACCGCGCCGGCCGCGTGCTCGTTCAACCCGATCTCAGCGTTCCCGGACATCCAGAAGCCTTCGTTATCGGCGACCTCGCCGCGCTAAAAGACGAAAACGGCAAGCTGCTCCCCGGAGTCGCAGCCGTCGCCATCCAGCAAGGCGACTGGGTTGCCGAAACCATCGCCCGCGACCTTCAATATCAACCGCGCCGCAACTTCCATTATCACGACAAAGGTAGCCTGGCCACCATCGGCCGCGCTGCCGCCGTAGCACAGTTCGGCAAGTTCGAATTGTCAGGCTATTTCGCCTGGCTGGCGTGGCTCTTCATCCACATTCTTTTCTTGATCGGATTCCGCAATCGTCTGCTCGTGATGATCCAGTGGGCATGGTCGTATCTCACCTACGAGCGCGGCGCCCGTCTGATCACCGGCAGCGACGAGCTCCCAGGCTGGACCGAGTCCCAGTCCAGGCCTGAAGAGGACGATGGAGCGACGGGCGTTTCGCCAGTCCAGCCAAGCGACGGCGCCCCGCTCTCCACCGGCAATCTTGAATCGGCGCCGGCTGTTATCACGCGGTCGCCGCGCCTGCCGCTATAATCAACTTGTCGTGAAACGCGTCGCTGAGATCGCCTTTCTGGCTTCCCTGCTTCTGTGCTCGCCGCTTAGCGCCCAGGACGGCACCGCCTCCGCCTCTTCTGACACCGTCGTGGTCGGCCAGACCATGGTCGTGATTCCTTTCGAGAATGATTCGCCAACGCCTGGCCTGGAATGGCTCGGAGAATCTTTTCCCGAAGCCTTCCACGCGCAACTGAATTCTCCGGTTCTCTACGTGACCAGCCGGGACGAGCGACTCCGCGCCTACGATCGCCAGGGTATTCCGGACGGCGTTCACCCGACGCGCGCCGCCCTCTACCGTCTTGCCGAGCAGATGGATGTCGATTACGCCGTGCTCGGCTCTTATAAGTATGATGGCCAGCGCCTGACCGCAACCGCCCAACTGCTCGACATGCGGGCTGAAAAACTCTTGCCCGCCGCCTCCGAGTCCGCTCCACTGGCCGATCTCGGCAGACTGCAATCCGCGCTGGCTTGGGATTTGCTTCGCCAGATCCGCACCGATTTCTCCCTGCCCAAGGCCAACTACATCGCCAGCGTTACGCCCGTCCGTTTGGACGCTCTGGAGAATTACATTCGCGGCATGCTGGCTACTTCGGCCGAAGACAAGGTACAGCACTATCGCGAAGCCGTTCGCCTAAATCCCGCTTACCCGCAAGCCTGGCTCGAACTGGGCAAAACCTACTACGCCCAGCGCAGTTATGAACCGGCCATCATTGCCCTGAGCCAGGTCCAGCAGTCTTCTGCCACCTCGGGCGCGGTAATGTCGGGCGCAGTCGCTCGTGAGGCACACTTCTATCTCGGCCTGGCCGCCTATGCTCATGGAGACTTCTCCAAATCCGAACGCGCATTTGAGTTTGTCGCCGCCCGCCTGCCTCTGGCCGAGGTCTATAACAACCTCGGCGTGGTCGCCGCCCGCCGTGGCCAAAACCCAAAGACGGCCGCTCACTATTTCGAGCGCGCGATCGAGAACGATCCAAGCGACGCTGACTATCACTTCAACCTGGGAGTAACTCTTACCCTGGCCGGTGATCGTGCCGCCGCGGCACGCGAGCTGCACACCGCGCTCGATCATCGCCCGAGCGACGCCGAGGCGAGACTGATACTCGACTCCCTGATGCCTCCCACGGGCGGCATTGTTCCCAGCAGCGCGGTGTCCAAGACCGCATCCGTGCGTATCAAAACCAACTACGAGGAAGACGCCTTTCGCCAGCTGACCACGCAAATGAAGGGCTGGGTCGAGCAGCAGTTTGCCCGATCCGATCCCCGAGCCCACGCCCGCTTTCACGTCGAACTTGGCAAGGAACTGCTCGCCCACGGGTTCACCACCGAAGCCGAAGCGGAGTTTCACCATGCTGCCGCGATTGATCCCTCGAGCGCCGCTCCCTTCACCGCTCTGGCGGAAGACTACGAAGCTCGCGGCGATGCCGTCGAAGCCCGCGCCCTGGCCGAAACCTCTCTCCGCATCCGCGAGTCCACTGAGGCTTACCTGGTTCTTGCGCGACTCGATCTGAGAGAAAATAGAATGGAAGCGGCCGAACAGAACATCAATCGTGTCCTGCAACTGGACCCCGGCAATCCCGCGGCCCAGGACCTGAAGCGCACCCTAACAGCCAAGCTAGCGGAGAAAGCGCAGCCACTGTCACACCCATGAAGTCAACTCTCAGAAGCGTTCGTGTGGGGACGGGCGCCCTCGGCCGTCCAAATCGAGCGAAGCTCGGCAACGACCGCCGGCCGCAGCAACTGTGGATTCGCCATGCGGCCTCCTGGATCGCAGTTCTCTTCCTCTTCACAACTTTCTCCGTCGCCGACGTCCTGAAGATCACAATCAACGACGCCATCCAGCCCGTCACCGCCGAATTCATTGGCCGCGCCATCGACGTGGCCGCCGCCAAGCACGACCAAGCCCTCCTCATCGAGATCAATACTCCTGGAGGGCTGGTCGATTCAACCCGCGACATCATTGACAAGATCGTGGCCTCGCCTGTGCCAGTGATTGTCTATGTCACTCCCGCGGGCAGCCGTGCTGGCTCCGCCGGAATCTTCATCCTTGAAGCGGCGGACGTCGCAGCCATGGCTCCGGGAACCAACGCTGGTGCCGCGCATCCGGTCACCCTATACGGCAAACCGGACGACACCATGATGAAGAAGATTGAAAATGACGCAGCTGCCCTCATGCGCTCCGTCACCGCCAAGCGGGGCCGCAATGTCGAACTCGCCGAGAGCGCGGTGCGCGAATCGAAGTCCTTCACCGAACAGGAAGCGCTCGACAAGAAACTGATCGACTACGTTGCCTCGAGCGAGCAGGATCTGTTTCGCCAGATGAACGGCAAGAGCTTCAAACGCTTCAACGACGAAACTGCGACCCTCAATCTCACCGGCCAACCGCTGCGCGACTACCATGAGACACTGAAGGAGCGGATCCTTTCCTACATCATGGATCCCAACATCACGCTCATCATTCTGGCGATTGGCGCCTTATGTCTGTACGTCGAATTCAATCATCCCGGAGCGGTTGTCCCCGGCACAATTGGCGTGGTCTTCATCGTGCTGGCTGCCTTTGCCATGCACCTGATGCCGATCCGCTACGCCGCGCTAGCGATGATTCTCGCCGCCTTCCTTCTATTCGCCGCCGAAGCCAAATTCGCCAGTCATGGCGTGCTCACAACCGGCGGGATTGTCTTACTAACCCTGGGCGGCTTGCTCCTGGTCGACGCGCCGATTCCCGAAATGCGCGTGCGCCTGCTGACCGCGCTCGCCGTCAGCGTCCCGCTAGGATTCATCACCGCCTTCCTAATGAGCATCGCAGTGCGCGCCCGCCGCAACAAAATTGTCACCGGCGAACAAGGACTGATCGGCGAAGTAGGAATCGCGCAAACCGAGCTAGCCCCCGCTGGCAAAGTCTTCGTGCACGGCGAGCTCTGGGACGCAGTCTCCACAATCCCCATCCCCTCCGGAGAACAAATAGTAATTCGCCAAGTCGATGGCCTAACTCTGCGAGTCGATCCCATCACGGCAACGAGACCAGTTGTAGCGTAAAAACTAGGTTGTCCCCGTAACACCGCCGACGGATCCAGTGGGGCGACGGGCGTCCCGCCCGTCCACCCCGATGCCGACAGCCCGACCAGAAGAGACCGATCCCTCGGTAGCCGTGATCGCCCTGGCTGCCCGCATAAAAATGAAAAGGGTGAGGACGCGTGGTGAGAGGTCTGGCTAGTAGAGACACTGACGCTCTGCGATCTCAGCGCCGGTGACAGGAGGGCGGGGCCACGCTCTTCTACATCAAGCGACATCTCTGGCTCGAAATCACGGTTACGATCACCCTTGCCAGCGTTGGACTATGGGCGATGTTCGCGTTAAACCTGCCACAGCATCTGAGGCCCAGTCCGTTCGATGTCGTTCTCGGAGTCGCAGGCGCCGCTTGGCTCGGGGTGTGGACTCTGCTGGTTCAGTATGGTTACCGAGTCTTCAAAGGGAGCGCCTTTGCGGAACAGCTAACGGCTTCCCTGGCGAAGGAATACGCAAACCCAAGTCCAGCACAAACACTGCTGGGAGGAATAACGGCGGCGTGCGGCGCGGAGATCCTTTTCCGCGGGTTTATCCAACAGTGGTTGGGCCTCATCGTCGCTTCGCTGTTGTTCATGGTTGCTCATTTCGGCAAGAAAGACATTCGGGTGGTTAGCTACTGGTCAATATTTCAAGGCTTGTACCCCGGTCTTTTCTTTGCCTACTCAAAGAACCTGATCGTACCGATGATTGCACATGGGCTGTTTGACATGGGAGGCATGGCTTATTTTGGTAGCGGTGCCGTTTCACGCAAATGGCACCAGTAGCAGATTTTTAAAATCCTTGACCGGCGCAGGGCTACGGGTGGACACTACTTGCACTGCGAGTCAGGACTGTCCCCCGGTTTGCCCCATAGTCCCCCCACTCAATCTCTTGACTTCTGCTGGAGGACGTTGTGTTCCTGAAATCCCTTCGGCGTGGATTGTCCTGCCTGTCGATTCTTGCAGCGCTGGTTTTCGCATTAGCCGCTAATTTCTCTCTACCATTCTAAAAGGTCGACATTAAAAAACTTTCAAACAACCCGTCTAGTAACCTAATAGGAACTATGAAAATCGCCTTCAGAAATAGCTAAGCCAGGCATCCCCACGCCGCTGTTTCAAGGCCGCAAACCATCGGCAAAGCGGATAGAGCGCGACGACAACGAAGACCCAGATCAGATAGACAATCGGCAAAGAGTATCCCCATCCGGGTGGCGGAGTGATGGGAAACTTATCGACGCTCGGCGACTCGAACATCCAGTGCACCTGTCCGTAGCGCGCGTAACAAACGACGAGGGCAAGCAGATGAATGAGCGGGATGTGCAGCAAGTAATAAAACATCGGGACTTTGCCGAGGACCAGCGCAGGCCGCAGGGCCCGGGGCGTTCCGCCATCGACGGCCCAAAGAAAAAGCAGCGCCGGACCAAGCGTCATCAACAGGAACGACAGCGACGGCGGATATTTGTTGGTGTTCAGAAATGAGAGGACGGTAAAGGCGGCACATTTCTGCGTGGTCCAGGGGACTGGATCGCCGTAAATATTGATGCCGCGAACAATCACGAAGGCCGCCGTAATTCCCAGTCCCGCGCGCACTAGAAAAGCTCTGCGACGCTCCGAGGGCCAACTGTAAATTTGTCCGAGGCCGTATCCAGCAGCGGTGACTCCAACCCAGGGAATCAGCGCATAGGCAACGAAGACGGAGTGCTGCGGACTCTTCAGAATGAAATTGGGAGAGTGCAGGATGATCCAAGCCAGGTTGGAGGACTCGATGGAGTCGAGCAAATTGTGGCCCGCGATCGTCACCAGGCCAAAGGCAGCGACCAGCAGTGCGGGCAGGTGAACCACTGCCGAGAGGACAATCATCGCCCATCCGAGCGCCCATAGAACATTAAGCAGCGTCAGGTGATAGTCAAAATTAAATTGGAACCCGAGGCAGCGGAACAGCCCCAGTTCCAGGAAGATCAGCCAGAGGCCCCGAGTGAAGAGAAACGGCGACAACTCGGGCTTAGACTTTTTGCGCAGCGAGAGATAGGCGCCGGTGCCGGTGAACAGAAAGAAAACGGGCGCGCAAAAATGCGTGATCCAGCGAGTGAAAAATAACGGAATGGTGGTCTGAGTGGGATCGGTGGGACTGAAGCCGGTTTTGCCGAAAAAGTCGCGCGTGTGATCGAGCGCCATGATGATCATAATCACCCCGCGAACGACGTCGACCGATTCGATGCGGGCGCGCTTAGGGGTGACGGTTTCGGTCAGCGCAGGCATCTCACCCGCGCAGTGTAACAAGAAACAACGCCATCATTGACTCCAGCGTATCCCACACGTCTCGAAAATGGCGAGAAGTGCGCTGTCTCCGAATCTTCCTTAACAACCATGCGGGCACGTCGCTGCCGCCGATTGTTGCTCACTTGCGCTACAATCCGCTCATACTCTGAATAGGCGATTTTCCTGGAGGCATTTTATGGATCTCGGATTCCCGGTGATCACCATTGGCATCGTAATCGTCGTCATCTATCTGCTGAGTTCGATCAAGATCCTGGCCGAATATGAGCGCGGCGTCATCTTTCGTCTTGGGCGCCTGCTGGGGCATGCCAAGGGCCCGGGCGTAATTCTGGTGTTCACTCCGATCGACCGGATGGTGCGGATTTCGCTTCGGCAGGAAGCGATTGAGGTTCCGCCCCAGGACGTCATCACCCGTGACAACGTCACGTTGAAAGTCAACGCGGTTATTTTTCTGCGCGTGATCGATCCGAACAAGGCCGTGGTGGAAGTCTCCAATTACGCATATCAGACCTCGCAGTTTGCCCAGACCACGTTGCGCTCGGTGCTCGGTGAGCAAGAACTGGATGAATTGCTGGCTCACCGCGACAAGATTAATCTGCGGTTGCAAAGCATCCTCGATCAACACACAGCGCCCTGGGGCGTGAAGGTCGCGAACGTGGAAGTCAAGCAGGTGGATATGCCCGAGTCGATGTTGCGGGCCATGGCCAAGCAGGCCGAGGCGGAACGCGAAAAGCGCTCGAAGATTATTCATGCCGAAGGCGAATTTTCCGCAGCGCAGCGCCTGGTGGATGCCGCGCACCTGTTGTCCACCGAACCGGCCAGCATCCAGTTGCGGTATCTGCAGACACTCACCGAGATCGGGGTTGAGAAGAACACGACCGTCGTGTTCCCGGTACCGGTCGATTTCTTTTCCGGCATGCAGAAATGGCTCGCCAGCGTGCCCACGCCGCCCGCGCCGGCAGGAAGGTAAAGGTCAAGAGTATCTCCCATGCCCATGGCACCGCAGGATACAGAGATCACACTTGGCACTGGCCGCATGCTGGCAATTTTTTTTACTTTTGTGCTGATCTGCGCTTTCTTCTTCGCCATCGGCTTTTCTCTCGGCAGAAAAACCTCCATGGCAGGCACGGCCAGCCTGCTGAACGCTCCGGGTGCGACTCCGGCGACCATAGTCCGGCCGCCGGCCGCAAGAAACCAAGGTTCTCAGCCCGCGACGCAGTCTCCGTCTAGCGATTTCAGTTTTTACAAGGCCGTAGGAGAGCAGAAAGCTGAGGGTGCACTTACGCCTCAGGATTCCGCGACTCAAAATTCAAAAACCCAACCTGCCGGCTCGACCGCGGCGGCTCCGACTGCGGACGCGCCAGTAAGCGCAGCCTTGGACGCGCCTCCCGTGGGCCCCGGCTACTACGTACAGGTCGCCGCCGTGACCCGGCAGGAGGACGCCGATGCGCTGGTCGAGGCTCTGAAAAAGAAGCAGTATCCGGCCTTCACCGTCAGCAATACTCCCGCCGACAAGTTCTATCGCGTTCAGGTCGGGCCTTACGCCGAACTGAAGGACGCCGAGGCCATGCGCGCCCGCCTTATCGGCGACGGCTACAATCCGATTGTGAAAAAATGAGCAGCGTGCTTCGAACAGACCGTTTGCCGACAGCTCGCGGTTAGCGCCTCAGTTTCTGTTACTCTTCCTGATCATGGCTCACGCCACGCCCGATCTTGATCGCTTTCTGCACGCCATTGCCGACCCCACGCGCCGTCGTATTCTGCGCGCTCTCAAAGAAAAAGGTGGATGCTCACTCGACAAGGAGACCGGACTCTGTGCTTTCGATATTAAGCAGCGCGTAAAGCTGGCGCAGCCTACCATTTCGCATCACATGCGAATCCTGGAAAAGGCCGGCGTGGTGGAGGCCAAACGAGAGGGTCACTGGCGTTGGTACCGGCGCAACGAAAAATTGATTACGGAAATGACGCGAGACTTGAAGGGACAACTCTAGCAGGAACAATTAGCCAGAAGCGGATTCGACTGCGGTTATTTTCCCGCGATCGCTGCGGATGTTTTTTCGTCCTGCTTTGTTGTCATGGCGGGCTTCCCTTCCCTCTGGATCAGCCCACGCACCTGCGAGATCAGGTCCGCTACCTCAAACGGCTTGGCCAGCGACGGCACGCCTTGCTCTTGCAGGAAGCTTCGCGTCTCCGGGTCGGTTACGCTGGAAAACGTCAGCAGCAGCCCTTTCTCCAAACCAGGCCGGTTCTTCGCGATCCACTCATACATTTCCCTGGCGCTGCACCCGCCCGGCATACGACCATTCATCACGATCACGTCGAAAGATCCGCTAAGGAGCTGCTGCTGCGTGTCATCCACACTCATGGACGTGGTAACCTCGGCTCCCGCACCGACCAGGACGTCTCGTTCGAATTCCAGCACCGCTTCTTCGTCTTCGACTAGGAGCACGCGGCCTTTCAGCACCGGCTCTCTCCGCGGGGCCGACACCGTCTCCGCCAACGCCGGTTTCTCACTCGCCAGCAAGCGAACTTCAATTGTTGCTCCGCCCCCTTCGCGGTTGCGCGCCACGATCTCGCCGCCATGTTCCTTGACGATACCGTAGCAGATGCTCAGCCCCAGACCAGTTCCTTTGCCGACTGACTTCGTCGTGTAGAAAGGATCGAAAATTCGACTGGGGTCCTTGATTCCGGGACCACTGTCATCAAACTCCACACACACGTAAACGTCTTTCTTGAACACGCGCACTTTCAACACACCGCTGGCGCTGGCCTCAACCATGGCGTCGAGGGCGTTGTTGATGATGTTCAAGAAGACCTGCTCCAACTGATGCGGATCGACCACCACCGAAGGCACGTCCTCGGGAATATCGCGTTCCAGCGAAACGTTGTTGACCTTCAAATCATATTCACGCAGCGTGAGCGATTCTTCCAGAACCTTGCGCAAATCCACTTCCTGTTTCTGCGGCTTGCGCTGACGTGCAAAAGAAAGCAGATTCTGGACCACGCGGTGGGTGCGCTGAGCCTGTTTGAACAGCTTACGCACATAGTCCGCCGACTGGTGATCGAGACCCGCACCTTCCAGCAGCTGCGCGTAACCGAGGATCGCCGTCAACGGATTGTTCAATTCATGCGCCACGCCGGAAATCAATTGGCCGACCGCCGACATCTTCTCGCTCTGCAGCAGTTGCTCCTGCGTACGGCGCAAGTCTTCGTAGGCGCGGCAGGTCTCTTCGTAGAGCTGGACTTTTTCTATTGTGGTTGCTAGCTGCCGGCTGATGGCAACCAGTAAATTCTCATCGTTACTCGAATAGTGCCGGTCTTCCTTGCTGGCTATGCCCATGATGCCGATGGGCCGGTCCTTACTCCAAAGCACCACCCAGATCCAGTAAGGCAAGCGGTCCGCACACACAAACTCCACCACCGCCGGGGGCAGGTGAGGCATGAAATCCTGCGTCACCACTTCGGCTCGCGAGCGCGTCACCAGTTCGCCCAGACCTTCGGGAAAGAAGACTTCGGCCATGCGCACGCGCGCCTCGCTGCGCGGACCCCAACCTGCCCGCCGACGGAAGGTCCCTTCGGGTTCCGCTGCCAGATAGACCGAGCCGGTCTCCGCCCCAAACAGCGAGATCACCTGGCGCAGGGTCAGGTTCAGAATTTCATCCAAATCGAACGACTGGGTCGCGATGACGGCCATCGCGTTGAGCGCGTTCAGCTCGCGATTGCGTCTCCGCATCTCGTCTTCTGAGCGTTTCTTCTCCGTGATGTCGAGAACGAAGCCCTGATATCGCTCAATGTTTCCGCTCGAATCGCGGGTCGCAAAGCAGCTCTGCGCCACCACCAGCAGCGTGCCATCCTTGCGCCGAACCGTAATTTCAAAGTTGCGCACGTAGTTGTGCGCCTCGATTTCCTTGCGAAAGGCCTCTCGCTCCTCCGCCACCGAGTGCAGAACGCTGCCCATATCGAGCGCCATCAACTCGTCCCGGCTGCCGTAACCGAGCATGGTGACAAACGCGTCGTTGCAGTCCAGCAACTCGCCGGCCGGCGTGGCTACGAAAACGCCCTCCTGCGCCTGCTCAAACAGCATGCGGTACTTTTCTTCCGCCACCTGGCGCGCGGTCGTATCGTGCACCACATGGATGGTGCCCTTTTGCTGGCCTCCCTGCTCGGCATACGATGAGGTCGAGACCACCGACTGGCCGCCGAAGCACGGGTCCACTCCTTCGGTCAGCCCGGCGCCGCGTTCGCAATAGGGACATCCACTCCAAGGGCGCTTTTGCGGCAGAACTTCTTCACACAGATTGCCCAATACATCCGCCGGCGCCTGTTCCAGCCGCTGCAGCAGGGCTTGATTTGTCTTGAGGATGCGGAAGTCAGCATCGTGCGCCAGAATCAGGTCCTGGATGGAATCAAACGTATTCATCCACTGCCGCTGCGAACGCAGCACTTGCTCCAGCAACCGAAGATTCTCTACCGCAATACCCAGCTTCTGCGCCGCCGTTTCCAGAAACTCCAATTCTTCCCGAGTATGGTGTTGGCTGCCGGAACAACCGAACGACAGCATCCCGATCACGGCCTTCTTGCCCAGCACCGGCAGCAGTATCACATGATGAATGCCACGCTTGCGCAGTAGTTCCGGCTCCGGCTCTGGCAGATCCGAAAGTTTTGCCACCAACGCCCGATTTTCCTGGAGGGCGCCGGACCGCGTCTCATCCTTCACGGCTTGCCCCGTCCCTGTCTGGCCCAGGGCTCGCAGAATATCCGGTGACAGGCCGGCGTGCTGCGTGTGCGCCAGACGCTCGCCTTCCATCAACTGGAACCACGCTGCCTTGGCCCCCACCACGGCTTTCAGTTTCTCCAGCGCTGTCTGCATCATCGGAGCGTGATTCTGGCCGCGCGCAATTGTGACCGTCAATTCGTTCAGCACCGCCAGCCGGCGCGTGCGCAGCCGCGAATCGTCCAGCACCACCAGCAGAAGGCTGGCGCCGAACAGCACCTCAGCCAACAGGTAGCCCTCATTCGGAATATGACTGGTGAACCGAGGCCAGTTCAGATTCAATGTCAGCAGCCCGGCCCCAAACAGAAAAGGTCCCACGCCGGTGCGCCCAAAACGGTAGCGCAGCAACTCGACGACTGCCCCAACCGCAACCAGCCGGCATGATATATCCAACCCCAGTTCGAGGTTTTTAAAATCCGGAAAATACAACGGCCGCATCGCGGCGCAGACCAGCAGGACCCACGACACCGCCACCAGTGCCGTCAGCGCTCGCCGCGCCTGCGCCGACATCAGCGCTGCCGCGCCAAATAACCCCATGGCGAACACAAAGTCGGCCTGCGCGAACGACTTCGACGCGTCGTGCCACTCGCCCGCGCCGGCTACCCATAGAAACGCCCCATAGGCAACCCAGCCCGCTCCCCAGACCAGCAGACATCGTTCCCGAAAAACCCGGAAGAAAAGCAGGCTGACCACAACCACGATCAGAGCGGCCGTTTCCCGCGCCGTCAACCATGGGACGGTCAGCACGCCCACCGAATTCCCGAATATCCCCGCAGGATTCATAGATAAGCGCACAACAATAAGCGCACGAACACCTATGTTTTAAATATCACGCTGCGGGCAAATCGGTACCGGATTTCCGTCTCCCGATGGTTACTTTCGGAATGTGAAGTCGTTGCCTAGAATGAGCGATACATTACACTTGGACCATGGCTAATGACCGCATCCTCGTGGTGGACGACGAGGAAACAATCCGGGAGATTGTTTCCTCCATGCTTGGCGGAGCCCATTTTCAGACTCGCCAGGCCGCTAGTGGCGTCGAAGCCCTCTCGATTCTAGAATCGGGTGACGAATTCGATCTCGTCCTCTCGGACCTGATGATGGCCGAAATGGATGGAATTGCGCTTCTGGAAAGTGCCAAGGAACGCTATCCTGACATGCCGATCGTCATGGTCACTGCGGTGCACGACATTCAGGTCGCTCTTCAGGCCCTGCGCAATGGTGCATATGACTACGTGCTTAAGCCTTTCGAGCGAGACCAGTTGCTGCACGTGGTCCGGCGTGCGCTGGAGAATCGCCGCCTCAAACGCGAAAACGATGCCTATCGCACCAACCTCGAGTCGCTGGTGGCAGCCCGCACGCAGCAATGGAAAGGGGCGCTTTCCGAGTTGGAGGAATCCTATGACATGATGCTCGAGGCCTTGGGCGATGCGCTCGACGCCAAAGATGCCGAAACCGAGTACCACTCCAAACGCGTGACCGCTTACACCATCGCGATTGCGCGCAAAATGGGTCTGTCGAAAGAGGAGATCAAGGTGATCGCCCGCGGCGCTTTCCTGCACGATATCGGCAAGTTGGCTATTCCCGACGCCATCCTGCGTAAGCCCGCCAAACTCACAAACGAAGAAATGGCTGAGATGAAGGAGCACTGCTACCGCGGCTACAAGATCATCTCGCGGATCCCTTTTCTGGTGGAGGCTGCCGAAATCGTTTACTCCCACCAGGAAAAATACGACGGAACGGGCTACCCGCGTGGCCTGAGGGGCGAAGAGATTCCCCTTGGGGCGCGCATGTTCTCCATCGCAGACACCCTCGACGCTATGACCATGGACCGCCCTTACCGCCCGGCACAATCATTTGGCGCCGCCCGCAAGGAAATCGAACTCTGGTCCGGCCGCCAGTTCGATCCCCGGATTGTCAAGGTTTTCCTCGAAATGCCTGACAATATCTTTGAAGGTTTGCGGGAAGAAATCAATGGGCCTAAATCGAATGGATCTAACTCGTCTTTCCCGAGGGTATAGCCATCGACATGCCGGCTGAGATTGCGGTGCTAAACGTTCAGCCCTGACCAGCATTTTCCGCCAAAACAGCCAGGCATCGTTTTGTTCCGATTACCCCATCCAATGGAAACAGTGAAGTCAATCCAAACGGCCCCACCACGGTTGTGTTCTGCTGTTCTGGAGAAATAGCCCGCGCCCGCCAGAATGTACCTGTTTCGCATCTGGCGGGCAAATCGGGTTATATTTTCTTGTGCACCCTTCCCCGTTTCCACTTTTTTCGACTGCAACTCGGGAAGCTCGTCGCGTTCTAATGTCAGAGGTTCATATGGGGATGAAAACTACTCTCGTTGCGCTTTGCGCGGTTCTCGTTCTCAGCGCTCTCTCGACGGCGCAGAGCCCCACTCTCAATGCCCTGCCCAACACCATTTTCGTCAGCGCCGAAGGCAAATTTGAAACCGCGCCGGATACCGCTCTCATTCAGTTCAATATCTCAGCCCAAGCCGACACCGCCAAAGACGCCTACGATCAGGCCGCCCAACAGGCCGAGGCTACGCGCCAGGTGCTGCGCTCCAACGGCATCGATCCCAAGTCCGCGGAAATCGGCTTCTTCTCGGTGAATCCCCAGTACGACTGGACAAAACCGAAGCACAAAGTTATCAGTTACCAGGTCGGGACCAGCGTCAGCTTGAAGCTCAAGGATTTTTCTAAAATCGGCCCCGTCACTCAGCAACTCGCCGACGCGACCGCCAGTGAAGGCCAGTCCCTGAGCTACACGCTGGACTCGAGCGACGAAGCCAAGAGCAAAGCGGTCGCCGATGCCTACCGGCGCGCCCGCGCCTCCGCGCAGACCCTTGCCACTGCCAGCGGACGCGTGCTCGGCGAACTCTCCTATGCTTCCGTCGACACCTTCGAGAACCTCCGCATGGTCACGCCCCGGCGCGCCCTGCCCATGGCAATGGCAGCCAAAGGCCCCACCCCGACCGAAGAGTTTTCGCCCCGGACCGTGACCGTCACCGCGCACGTGAATGCTATGTTTGAATTGAAGTAGGTAGTGTGGCGCGGAAACTCTTGTCCGCGACCGGTCAATGATAGAAGAGAAACAACACGGAAGGTTCCCTTGCGGATTCGTTGGTTCGCGATTGCGAACATTAGTAGTTCTGCACAATAACCTCGTGCCGTGAAGAGACTCGGCTCGCATCCACCGTCACTTCCCGCTGAATCTCCATTTCGATCGACGTTCCCGCCTCCAGCCTCACGTCGGCGCCACGCGAAAGCATTCCTACCGCCAGCCCAGCGACTCCTCCAATTCCCGCCCCGATCCCGGCGCCCTTCGCGCCATTAGTTACGGCACCGATCACCGCTCCCGTGGTCGCCGCACCCGCAGCCGTCTCAACTTTTTTACCGGCGTCACTATCCTGGCGGATCGTCCCTTCCGAATGTTTCATCGATGTCTTCTTCGCCCCGGGCGTGTTCTCCACCGAACCCCCTAGCATCACCGTATAGCCATTGGGATAAACCATCGAGGTAAAGTGGACCAGTAACTCAGCGCGTCCCTTTACGTGCCCGCCACGCTGCACGCGCTCGACCTTGCCCTGGATGTAAGCCCCCGCCGGAATCACGACCCGCTCGTTGACCACAAACGGAAAGGCAGTTTCCGCGTATACGGGGTCTCCGTCTTTAGCCCTCTTCGTGGAAATCGCCTGCTTCAGCGATAGCGGAATCATCGTTCCCACCGGAATCGTCAGTGTAGTCTTAGCAGACTCCCCTGCAGGCGCGGCCGGATCCGGCGCCACAGTTCGCTGTGCCGCCGCGAACCCCGCCAGAAGGAAGCAAAAAGTAGCAGCACGGATCTTCATCGGAACCCTGCCTTCTCAGGATCAATAGCACACACTTGCATTCTCAGATGCGTCGACAGCCCGCCCGGTTACTCAGAACGTCACTTCCGAATCACGGGACGATGATTTTCTTCACTCCACAAGCCCTATCCACTATTTCTGCGCGTCCGGTTCTCGATCACGTTGCCCATGAACTGCGACTGTAGTTTCTGCGCGCACAACTCGCCGCAAACATGCAGCGCGCCTTCCTGCACTGCCAGTTTCTCGTCCCACGGCGCCAGATGCATCACCGGCGCCTGGTAATCGCCAAAGGAACTCCACATCACCCACCAGCGGTCGCTCGCGCCCTTCAGCACCCCGCAATTCGGGCCGGAGCACCGGTAAAACGCACTCGGAATGAGAAGTAGATTCTCGGTCAAGGCCACACCTGCCAACTACAAGTAATTGTAGCCGAGGAGTACACGCCAAACCATGGGCTGAGCGCGAGGTATAGCGCGCAATCCTGAACTTGTCGCACCATGCAATCGGTGCTGGTGTTCAAGGTTATGCGCCCGCTATTTATAGATCAAATACCTTTCCCGGAGGCGCACAAACCCAGCCAACTGCTCCTGCCACTCCTCCACAATCCGTCTCGGATCCTCTCCCGCTTTGATTGCTTCGAACACCACCTGATTCACTAGCAAATCCGCCATCCGTTCCAGTTTGAAGTCGTTCGGATACAGCGTGTGCAAAGCCGACGCCAACTCGATCCCCAACTCTGGAGAGTCCAGCGTGTTCCGGTCCAGAACAATCAGGTTCACGCCATCACACCGTTCCCCGGCAAAGTTACTGGCTGACGGAGTGAAAGTGATGGGCACGAAGCGCACACTCTGAATGCCGCGCGCGTTTAAGTAAGCCGCCAATTCCCTGCTCTTGATCCAGGGCGCGCCCACCACTTCGAACGGAGTGTCCGTCCCGCGTCCGACCGAGACATTTGTCCCTTCAATCATCCCCACCCCTGGATAAAGCGTTGCCTCCGTCAGACTCCGTAAATTGGGCGAAGTATTGACCCACTCAACGCCAGTCGAGTCGAACCAGTCCCCTGGCTGCCAACCCTCCATCGCCACTACGTCGAGCGGCGCACCGATGTGCCGCTCGGCATTAAACATTTTCGCCAGCTCGCCTACAGTCATCCCGTGCCGAACCGGCTCGGGAAAGTAATTCGTAAACTTCTCCTGCCCCTCATCGGAAACCGGTCCCTGCACCAACGACCCCGTAATCGGATTCGGCCGATCCAGAATGACCACTTCTACTCCTGCCTTTGCAGCTGCTTCCAGAAAATATCCCACCGTAGCCGCGTAGGTATAAAAGCGTACGCCCGCATCCGCCAGATCGATCACTACCGCGTCCAGCCGCTTCAGCACATCGAGCGGCGGGCGCCGCGCCGCGTCGCTCGCCCCGTACACGCTGTAAACAGCGACTCCCGTTGCCGCATCCTTTGTATTCTTGACGTCGGTCGTGTCGAGCGTCCCCGTCACGCCGTGTTCGGGACTGAAAATCGCATCCAGCGAAATTCCGGGAATGCTCGCCAAGACATCAATCGTCCGGCGTCCTTCCGAGTCCACGCCGGTCTGATTCGTCAACAACCCAATGCTTCGCGGAGCTCCGCCCCTGGCCGGATGCAGCGCCGCAAACTTGGTCTCCTCGAGCACATCGATTCCCGTTTTCACGGTTCCATTCCGCACCGCCAACCGGCGAGCCGTGCTCTGCATTTCGTTGTAGCCGGTGATGGCTGCCACCCGCATTTTTTCCGCTTCCGCCGGATCGAGCGCCAGCGCGGCCGCGACCGCCGTCGCCACCTTGGTGCGAAGCGATGCCGCGCTTCCCTTCTCCTTGGCCGGCACCGCATTCATATGCACCGCGTTCGTCAGCAGCACGATATAAGTCTTCGTCGCCGGATCAATCCACAGCGAAGTCCCAGTGAATCCGGTATGGCCGTAACTTCCCACCGGCAACAGTTCGCCGCGATTGGTAGAAAGAGGAGAATCGATGTCCCACCCAAATCCCCGCAGTACCGTTGCGTTTGCCGGCTGCTGCGGTGCAGTCATCTTGGCAATCGTCGCCGGAGTCAGCACGCCCCGCCCGCCATCGAGCAAAGCCTGCGCAAAAATCGCCAGGTCATCCGCGGTTGAAAAAACTCCCGCATGTCCGGCCACGCCACCCATCCGGCGAGCCCGAGGATCGTGCACCACTCCACGCAGCAGATGATGGTTTTCATCCTCTTCGGTTGGAGCCATGCGGGGCGACCATGACGACGGAGGCAGGAACCGCGTCTCCTTCATCCCCAGCGGTCCAAAAACATGCTTAGCCGCATACGCATCGAGCGACTCACCCGATAGCCGCTCCACCAGCGCTCCCAGCACTATGAAGTTGGTGTCGCTATATACGAACGCCGATCCCGGAGCCCGCTCCGGAGTCTCCTCGAACGCGATCCGATACGCCGTTTCCTTGCCTTCCCACGGTTTCGTCAAATCAATATCCGGTGCCAGGCCCGAATAGTGCACCAGCAATTGCCGGATTGTAATATCCTGTTTCCCGTTCTGCCCAAACTCGGGGAGATACTTTGCGACCGGATCGCTCATCCGAAACTTTCCCTGCTCCCACAGCTGCATCACGGCCACGGTCGTTGCCATGACCTTTGTCAGCGACGCGCAATCAAACACCGTGTTGAGCGTCATCGCCTCGCGCCGAGGTTCAATCGCCCGGTCGCCGTATGCCTTCCGATAAACCACTTGTCCGTCATGGCCGATGACAACGACAGCACCCGGAATCTGTTGTTGGGCGATCGCGTCGTTGATGATGGGGTCGAGAACGGCTAGGCGTGAGTCGAGCGGAGTCTGGGAGAACGCGGCGGACGCAAGCAGGAGAGCGCAGAGCAGCAGTTTCGTAGTCGCGTGTTTCATGTCTGCTGTGACTCTACATGAGCCTGGAGAAAAGGCTCAAGACGCCGGGGTAACCGCTGATCGTCTCAAAGCGATTATCATTGCGGGGATTCGCTGTGAGCGTGCCCCAGCTAGCGCGTGACAAAGCTGACCACTTTGCCTAGTCCCTTCAGTTTGCTATAACCCCAGTAGGCTTTCATTTTGACCGCGATTCAAAATCCGCCCGCCGGCTTTTCCTTCCTGGTGCGCAATTTCGTTGCGCAGGACGATCGCTTTCACGACGCTTTCACCATCCTGCAGAAGGCGATTGCCGACCGCGCTTTCCCTGCCTGCTCGCTCGCAGTCTCCCTCCGCGGAGAACTGGTGGCGCACAAAGCTCTCGGCCGCTTCACCTACGATTCGGCTTCGCCAGAATTGACCACCTCAAGCATCTTCGATCTCGCTTCGCTCACCAAGGTCGTCGGCACGACTGCCATGGCCATGATTCTTTACGAGCGAGGCTTGCTCGATCTCGAGGCTCCGGTCACTGCGATTGACCCCGAATTCATCGCACATGATTCTGGCGAGTTTGCAGATAATGCCCCGCGCCGCCGCGAAGTCACCGTGCGGATGCTGCTCGCCCACAGCTCTGGCCTGCCGGCGTACGAAAAGCTTTTCCTGCACACCAAGAGTCGCGAAGCCCTGCTGCAAGCCGCGCTCATCACGCCGCTCACCGCCCCCCCCGGTGTCCGCGCCGCATACAGCGACATAGGCTTCATCATTCTCGGCGTCGCGCTCGAACGCCTGGCCGATGAATCACTCGACGCGTTCTGTCAGCGCGAAGTCTTTGGACCGCTGGGAATGACGCACACCACCTTCAATCCCGCACAGGCCTTGAAAGACTCCATCCCGCCAACCGCTGACGACCGCAGATTCCGCCACCGGATCATTCAAGGCGAGGTGCAGGACGAGAACGCCAGCGTGCTCGGCGGCATTGCGGGACACGCCGGCCTCTTCTCCACCGCCGAAGATCTAGCCGCATTCGCCCACGCCATGCTCAACGGCGGACATCCCATCCTCCGTTCTTCGACTGTGGAGCTTTTTTCGCGTCGGGAATCTGTGCCCGAAGGCACCTCACGCGCGCTTGGCTGGGACACGCCATCGGCGCCCTCGCAATCCGGCAAATACTTTTCATCCCGTTCCTTCGGGCACCTCGGTTATACCGGCACCTCCCTGTGGATCGACCCGGACCGCCAACTTTCGATAACTTTGCTGACCAACCGCACGTGGCCTGACTGCCAGAACCAGGCAATCAAGCAGCTGCGTCCGGCCTTTCACGACGCGGTAATTGAATCCCTGGGGAAGAGCGCTTGAAACGCACAGCTTTGAATCGTAAAAGCGCGAATCGCAAGGCTTCGAACCGTAAGAGCAGCAGCAGCGTAGAACTCCGTCGGCTCGGCACCGAGAAAACAAATTCCGCTTCCGCCGATCTCGACCGCAAGTCCGCGCTCGAAATCGCCCGCATCATCAACGCTGAAGATGCCAAGGTCGCAGGCGCCGTGAAAAGTGCGCTCCCGCAAATCGTGCAGGCAATCGACCTGATCGCCGCATCACTCTCCCAAGGTGGACGCCTCATCTACGTAGGCACTGGCACCAGCGGACGCATCGCCGCCCTCGACGCCGTCGAATGTCCGCCTACCTTTGACGTGGACCCGCGCCTGATTCAATTCGTCCTCGCCGGCGGCCCAAAAGCGCTGGCTGCAGCTGTGGAAGCCGACGAAGACTCCCGCGATCTAGGACGCCAAGCCATCGCGAAGAAGAAGCCGACCTCCAAAGATGTTGTCGTCGGCATCGCGGCCAGCGGGCGTACTCCGTTCACCATCGCCGCCGTCGAACATGCGCGCGCTCGAGGCGCAATGACGGTTGCCGTCGTCTGCAACCCGGGGACCGCGCTCGGCAAAGCGGTGCACCTGGCCATTGTTGCGGATGTGGGCGCGGAAGTGGTCGCGGGTTCGACGCGTATGAAAGCCGGCACCGCGCAGAAGATGATTCTGAACATGCTCTCCACCGGAGCGCTGACCCGTCTCGGCTACGTGTACGGCAATCTGATGGTCAACGTCCGCCCGAGGAACGTGAAGTTAATCGAACGGGGAGTCGGCATCGTGGAGAAAGCCGCCGGACTCGACCAGCGGGCAGCGCGCAAGCTCCTCACCGCCGCCGGAGGCTTCGTCCCCATCGCCATGGTGATGGCCAAGGCCGGTGTGAGCCGTGCCCGCGCGGTCGCTGCACTGGAGGAGTCTTCCGGCCGGGTGCGCAAAGCCATCGCAGCCGCCAAGCCAAAATGAGAGGCGGATGCGCTCATCGCCCTGATCCGGAAGTTACAAACGGAACTCCCGCGCGCAATTCGACGTCCCGTGCGTGCGCATTCCCCGCTAGAATATTCGCAGTGCCCCGTCCGCAAAGTTTCATCGCGGGGTATTCTCAGGAACTCATCACGACATGGATAAGCTCGTAATCCGCGGCGGCAATCCCCTGCTGGGGACGGTACGAATCAGTGGCGCGAAAAATGCCGCTTTGCCCTGCATGGCGGCGGCCCTGCTCACCGACGAACCGGTGATTCTCGAAAACATTCCGCAGGTGCGCGACATCGAGACTACGCGCAAGCTTCTCGCCACCATGGGCGCCGAAGTCGAACTGGGCTACGGACGCGCCCAGCATCGGACAACGATTTGCGCTCGCACGCTCAACGCTCCCAAAGCGTCCTATGAACTGGTCAAAACCATGCGGGCTTCCACGCTCGTTCTGGGACCGCTCCTGGCCCGCTGTGGACGCGCCCACGTCTCGCTGCCCGGCGGATGCGCGATTGGCGCCCGCCCCATCGATCTACACATCAAAGGGCTTGAACGCCTGGGCGCCAAGATCACGCAGGAGCACGGCTACGTAGAAGCCACGACTGACCCTCTCAAAGGCGGACGACTCCAAGGCGCTGAAATTGTTTTCGACAAAATTACCGTTACCGGCACCGAAGACCTGCTCATGGCCGCCACGCTTGCCGATGGCGAGACCGTCATGCAGAACTGCGCCCGCGAACCTGAAGTCGCTGATCTCGCCGTGCTGCTCAACGCCATGGGCGCCAAGATTCACGGCGCCAGCACGTCTACGATCCGAGTGAAGGGCGTCACCAAACTCCACGGAGCCAGGCACCGCATCATCCCCGACCGCATCGAAGCCGGAACCTTCATCATCGCAGGAGCTCTCACCGGCGGCGACGTCAACGTCACCGGATGCGACCCCGCGCACCTCACTGCCATATTGCAGAAGCTGGCGGAGACTGGCGTGAAGACTGCGGTCAAAGCCGACTCTGTCCGGGTCATGGGCGATCAGCCGCTCCAGGCGGCCGACCTGAACACAGAAGAATATCCCGGCTTCCCCACCGATATGCAGGCACAATATATGGCCCTCACCACACAGGCCGCGGGCACGTCGATCATCACCGAAAACATTTTCGAAAACCGCTTCATGCACGCGCAGGAACTGGTCCGCATGGGCGCGAACATCAAGATCGAAGGCCGCCGCGCCATCGTCCGTGGAGGAACTCCGCTCAGCGCCGCCGCCGTTCTCGCGTCGGACCTCCGCGCGTCCGCCTCGCTGGTGCTCGCTGCCCTGGTCGCCGACGGCGAGACCATCATTGACCGCGTTTATCACCTGGACCGCGGCTATGAGAACATCGAAGAAAAGCTGAAGCTGGTGGGCGCCGAAATCCGACGCGTGGGCAACATCTTCCCCAACCGAGCCGCAGCCCCCGCACATTCGTAGCTGAATTTCCTGATCAGGAAGTACCCGGCACTCGACTGGAGGGCTACTCCCTCCAAAACACGTGGAACATTCCCGTCTGCATGCTGTGCGGGAACTGGATGCTATACGGAAACTTCCGCATGACCTCGTCACGTATCTCGGGGTTCATCCTGGAAGAGGGAAAGAGCGGCGCTTCATTGATCACTACCACTTTTAGATCGTCGGATTGCAGTGCCTTCAACACTTCCTCTGGCGTTCCGCCCCCATCGTCGTGCGTTACACCCTTCAGCCCGGAGAGGAAATACAGCTCTGGGCAATCATTCCCCGCATACAGCAATCCGTTTGGCGAGTGCTGCTGCAGAAAATGAATCAAGCCCTCAAAATTCCCGGCGTAATTGATTCGTAATCCCCCCGCTCGCTCCAGATGTAGTTCATCCATCCGTCCCACTTTGTGGGTGAATTCATAAACGTAATCTGGAACCAGCATAATCGTGCCAAAAAGCAGATAAAATCCCGCCACTGCGGCCAATACATACGTACCCGGTTGCTTCCTGGCGGTCGCCACAACCGCCGCCGCGGCCAGCAACGTCAGCGGCAACGAATAGGAGAGATAAATCGACGCGGCCCACGGATACTGCACCAAGCTGCACAAAGCCGCCACGGAGATCAGGACCATGATCCGTTGCTGTTGGAGTTTTGTTGAACCGGTCCGCTGCCCTGCCGCTAGCACGACCGCGGCGCCCAGCAAGACCACCAGCGGAGTCAGTGTCGCGGCAGAATACCACACTCCCAAAACGATGTCGCTTGACGTCTCAGCCTTCACGAGCATCACCGTCAGCCCCAGGGCAACAGCAGCGCTCACCACCTTGCCTTGAAATTCGCGACTGTACATCGCAGCCGCGACCACGCCCGCTAATGCCAGCGCGAAGATGCTTTTCTCGACCGACGCGGGGCGGAGCAGTCCCAGTTCGACCGAGCGTGAGATTGCGCTTGACGTCACGCCCGAAAAGAACTGGCTGATCGCTCCCGACCGCGCGTACGGCACCAGAAAAGCGATCAACGGTGTTACCAGCCCGCAGAGAAACGGCATGACCACCCGAAACATGGTTTTAAATCGTTGTGCCGTTCCCGCTCCGACATTTCTTTCTCCCCGCAGGATCAACCCCACCAGCGCCGCGGATGGCAATAAGAAGTGGTACAACTCCGCCATGCCCAACCGCGCGTGCAGCACGTCGACCAGTGTTGCCAGGAACAGCAACAGCGCACCCACGCTGAACACGCGGTACGGCCAGCTGCGCTTCGAGCTCTCCCCTTCGCCACTTTCACTCTTGCTTTGACCTTCATTGTGACTTTCGCTCTGTTCCAGAAAGGCCAGAAACAGCAGCGCGCCGGCAACGTAGTACGCTCCAATCACCTTGATAAGGATCGACACGCCTCCGCATACTCCGGCCACAAACAGCCATCGCCGCGTCCGTGCCTCAAGGTAGCGGAGCAGCGCCGCCGCTCCAAACGTCGCGAAGAACAGGTTGTACCAGGAGGGCATGGCCGCTGGATAATTCGGATAACTCCATGCCACCGCCAGCAGAGTGATCGCTCCCGCTGCCATCGTCGAAGTAAACCGCAGCGCAATATAGTAGACAGCAGGAACCCACGCCAGAAAAAACAGAAACACACAAATGCGCAACGCCATCAGATTCACACCGAACGCTCGAAACGCCAGCGCATGAATGAAGCTCAACCCCCCAGTATAGACCTCCGTAAAATCGCGATGCGGAAGTTGCCCCTGCATCACCCGCAGCGCGCTCTGGCTTAAAGTCCCGTCGTCGGACGGCGCCCAGCCCCGGCTAATATGGAACCCGGTATAAATTCCTGTCACGGCGAGAAGCACAGCCAGGACCGTCCAACGGACCAGCCACCCTGGCGCGGCGGTCAATACCGTCATTTCTTTCTCACTGGCCGCCTCATCCGTATCCGTACTCTGTTCCTGAACCCTTATCTCGACGCTCAACGGCGGACTGATCAAAGTCGCCGGCCTCGCGGGAATCTTCTCGATTTCCTGTTTCACTTCGCCTCCAGCGCCGTCAGCCGTAATTTCGCTTCCTTGCTGTCCTGGTTCAGTTCCAACGCCCGCTGATATTCCGCCCGCGCGGCGGATATATTCCCGCTGGCCTCAAACGACACGGCCAGCCAATAGTGATAATCCCAAACCTTCGGATCCATGACCGCGGCTTGCAGCAGGTAAGGCTGTGCCTTCGCGTTTTTTCCACCCTGAAGCAGCGCGCGCCCCAGAAAGTGTTTTGGCGCGGCTTGCTCCGGCACTAACTGCACGGCGCGCGACAGCAATTGTTCCGCGTCCTCATACTGGCCGTCGATCAGGTGAATATTGCCGCAGTTGTAGAGCGCCGAATAAAGATTTGGTTCCTTCTGCAGGATCTCCGAGCACAGCGCAAAGGCCCGCTCATAGTCGCCCATTTGGCCATACAGTCCGGCGACTCCCGCCATCCCCACCTCAGACTTCGCGTAATCCGGATTCACCCGGTCGAGCCAAACGCGGCCTTCCTCGAATCGACCGGCGTGGATGTACACTTCCGCCAGCGTCAGCGGCCCGTAACCATAGTCGGGATGGTCCCTGACCACCGCCTCCGCCAACTGAATCGCGCGATCGTGCGCGCCTCCCTTGCTGTACTCTTTCGCCAACCCCACCATCGTGTACGGATTTTCCGGATACAACGATTGCCCGCGTAACAGCACCATCAGTTCGTTTCCCCAGTACACCTGCTGCGCAATCGAAGCACACGCATAACCACCGCACAACAAGAGCACGGCACAGCTTTGCACAGCCGGCGCGCTCCAATCCTTGATGGACGGCAGTCGGCGCAGCCCCACAGCCGCGAGAATCGCGAATCCGATCGACGGCAAATACATATAACGGTCGCGCACAAAATCGCCGTTGCTGAAGTTTCGCAAATACAACGCGGGCGCGAGTCCCGCCACCAGCCACCATCCCGCAAACGCGACGATAGAATTCCCTTCGCGCCGATTCCAATACCACAACCCAATCAACGCCGCCCCTAACACTATTGCCGGCGCCACGATCCGGCTAAGAACTGCGCCTGCGTCCGTCACATACGGGGTGTAATACAGTCCCGTAATGCCGAGCGGCACCAGCAACTGCCGCAAATAAATGAACATCACCAGCGGCAATGTCCGTGCTACGTCCATCATTCCGTGAGTGGGGTTCAACTGCCCGGTTGATTGCAGCAGCGCGTGCCTGCGCAACAGCGCGTACGCTAGCGTCACCACTGCGTACGGGGCCGCCTCGAGCACCGCCTCAAGAATTCGCCGCAGCGGCGATGACTTCTTTTCCGCCGGGTTCAGCCACGCATAGATTCCCACCAGCGCTGAAAACACTACCGCCATTTCCTTCGTCAGCAGCGCGCACGCCAGCAGCGCCAGGGAGGCAACCCACCATGCCGCTCTGTCCTTCTTCTTTTTCTCTCCAGGATTGCGCTCCGCATCACGCCCATCGAGAAATGCCACAAAAGCCAGCGCGGCAAATATCGTCACCATCGTGTCCGAAGCCGCGGAAACCCATGTGACGGGCTCGATGTGAATCGGATGCAGCGCGAATATCAGTGCCGCCAGCGCCGCCGTCCAGTGCTCCAATCTCAGCTTCCGCGCCAGCCAGAAAACCGCCGCCACCGCTCCCACATGGAGCACAACCGCTCCCAGATGCCAACCCCAGGGCCGCAGCCCAAACAGCCTGTAATTCAGCATCGACCACGCCACAAACAGTGGCCGGTAATAGACCTGGTGGCGCGCCACGTGGTACCACAAATCGCTGGTAAACGCCCGCGGCAGATTGCTCCACGTCCGTATGATCGGACTGTTCACAATTTGGGGCCAGTCATCCCATACGAACTCGAACGATAGCGAGCCGCTATAAAGCACAAAAGTGACGAGTCCGAGGAAGGGCAGCAGAACGCCCGGCCGTCGCAGATACTGGGCCAGTAATTCCCTTGCGCTGGGTTCCGTATCTCCAGGTGTCTCGTTGATGGGTTTCGCGTCCAGAGTCGCCACTCCGCCTCGCTCAGCCCATAGTAATGTCGCATTCCTCTCGGCGCATGTTACTCAGGTTACCTAGGTGTCCCACTTCTTGCCCTATTTCACCGTCCTATTCATGCGACGATCATCGCATGGGGTCTGTCTCGGGAGCCAAACCGGCCAAGGCGTTATCCCCGGTTCTGTGCGTCGATCTCGACGGCACTTTGATCCGCGGCAACGTGCTTTGGGAGTGCGTACTCGTCCTCCTCAGAGCCCAGCCCGTCGCGCTGCTGCTGCTCCCCTTCTGGTTGCTTGCGGGACGCGCTTCACTGAAGCAAAAACTCGCCGCCAGGATCAAACTCGACCCTGGCCGGCTTCCCTATCGGCAGCCAGTTCTTGATCTTCTCCGTCAGGAAAAAGCCATGGGCCGCCGCATCGCGCTTGTGACTGCGGCCGACCGCGATCTTGCCGAAACAATTTCCAACTATCTCGGCTTCTTCGGCGAGGTCCACGCCAGCGACGGCCAAGTGAACCTCAAGGGAGCAAACAAAGCCGCGTTTCTGGTCCACCATTTCGGTCAGACCGGCTTCGAATATGTGGGCGACGACGACGCCGATGTAGAAGTTTGGCGTGTCGCGCGCGCAGCTTACGTGGTCGGGACTGAAGCCCGTGCGCAGCAAGCTGCCACGGTAACCACGCTTAAAACCACGATCCTCGAACCGCGAGCATCGCTGCGCGTGTCAGCTCGCATCTGGATGAACGCGCTCCGCGGACATCACTGGGCAAAAAATCTTTTGCTCTTCCTGCCTCTTGCACTATCCCACAATCTGGCGCTCGAACCCATTGTCCGCACTCTCGTCGGCTTCGCGCTCTTCGGATGCTGCGCGTCCGGCCTCTATATTCTCAACGACCTCCTCGATCTCCCTTCCGATCGCGAGCATCCGTGGAAGAAAATGCGCCCATTTGCCACCGGTGAGATCTCAATCCTCGAAGGTTTATTCGCCTCGTTCCTCTTGCTATCCGTGGCACTCGGATTCGGTTTCTTCCTTGACGTGCCGTTCGGTCTGGCCCTGCTGGGATACGCCGCACTTACTATGCTGTACTCGCTCTATCTCAAGAAGATTGCGCTGCTTGACGTTTTCGTTCTTTCCAGTTTCTATAGCTTCCGCATCCTCGCCGGGGCTCTGCTTTCCGCGACGCCACTGTCACAGTGGCTCATCGCATTTTCGATGTTTTTCTTTCTTAGTCTTGCGATGGCGAAACGTTACTCTGAGTTACTACACGCCAGCGACTTGGTTAGGGCTGGTAATTCCGGACGCGGGTACCATACCGGCGACCGCGAACTTCTGCTCGCGCTCGGGGTCGGCAGCAGTTTTTCTGCTGTTGTCATTTTCAGTCTCTATGTTCACAGTCAAGACGTGCTTCTGCTCTACTCGTCGCCGGAGTGTCTCTTTCTGCTTTGCCCCATCGTTCTCTATTGGCTCAGCCGAACCTGGCTGCGGGCGCATCGCGGAGAATTAAAGGAAGACCCAGTCACACTCGCCATCCGTGACCCAGTTAGTTACGGGGTGGCCCTGGCCTCGGCGGCTGTCATCGCGGCGAGCATGATACACATGAACCGGTAGGAGTAAGAGATTCTGGGCCAATTGGCCTTCGAAGTCGGTGAACGCTGTTTCGGCACACTTACTATGTCCGGTCAATCAGCCGCAGCATTGCGCAAGAAACCCGAAGCCCCGCAGCCCACGAAACGAATTTTATCGTGGGGTCGTTACCCGGAGACCGCGCATCAACACGTCCATAAGCCTGCATGGAACGATCAAGTACCGGAAATTCTCGAGGCGGTCGCGCCCGGCTCCCTGCTTCCGTATGGCCTTGGCCGCAGCTACGGCGACTCTTGTCTCAACGCCGGCCGCGAACTGGTCGACTGCCGCCGCCTCAACCGCATCCTCGGGTTCGACGAATCGACTGGCATGCTCAGCTGCGAAGGTGGAGTCAGCCTCTCCGATATTCTCGATGTATTTCTGCCTAGAGGATGGTTCCTTCCGGTCACGCCCGGCACCCGCTTTGTCACCGTTGGCGGAGCGATTGCCAACGACGTCCACGGCAAGAACCATCATTGTGCGGGAACCTTCGGCGCTCACGTCTCCCAAATCGGCCTGCATCGCTCGAACGACGGTCTGGTAATCTGCAATTCCGAAGTAAATTCCGATATGCTACGCGCCACCATCGGCGGCCTCGGATTGACCGGCCTAATCGCGTGGGCAGACGTCAAACTCAAACGTGTGCGTGGTCCGTTGATTGACGCCGAGTCGGTCCCCTTTCAGTCGCTCAAATCCTTTCTAGACCTGAGCCGCGAAAGCGACGGCCGTTTTGAATACACGGTTGCCTGGCTCGACTGTTTCGGCGGGAGGAACGCACGCGGTATCTTCTTCCGCGGCAATCACTCGGCCGAATCCGGAAAGAGAATCCGCTCGCAAGGCGGCCCGAAGTTGCCCTTCGCCTTGCCCGGTTGGGTGCTGAACCGCTACACCATCAAGACGTTCAACACCGCTTATTATCGCACTCACGCGAGAAGAGGCACGTCGGTCGTTCCCTGCGATTCGTTTTTCTATCCACTCGACTCCATACGCCAATGGAACCTGCTCTATGGCAACAAGGGATTCCTGCAATACCAGTGTGTTATCCCGGAAAGTAACCTGGAGGCTTTCGGGGAGCTACTCGATCGTGTTGCCCACTCCGGCATGGGATCCTTCCTCGGCGTCCTGAAGCAGTTCGGCTCGGCGCCCCCGGCGGGCATGCTCTCGTTTCCCCGACCCGGACTGACGATGGCTCTGGACTTTGCCATGCGCGGCGAGCGCACGCTCCAACTGCTGCGATCCCTTGACCGGATCGTCCTCGAGAGCGGCGGCGCTCTTTACCCCGCCAAAGACGCGCGCATGAGCCCGGCGTTGTTCGAAGCTTCGTTTCCACAGTGGCGCAGTTTCGTCCCCTTCATTGATCGCAAGATGTCGTCATCTTTCTGGCGACGTGTCACGGAGCCGCAATGACGGTAACCACCAGCTCCTCGACGCCGCGAATCAAGCCCATGCAGAAGATCGTGGTCCTCGGCGCCACCTCTGGCATTGCGCTTGAAGTCCAGCGTCAACTCGCGCAGCAGGAATGCGAGTTGCTCCTGGTAGCCCGCTCTCCCGAACGCCTGACGGCGTTGCAGTCGGACCTGCTGACCCGCGGAGCGAAACAGGTATTAACCTGCGCGGCGAACTTGGCTTCTGTGCCCCACCATGCCGGAATCTTCGATTTTGTGCGCCGTTCATCCCCTGACTTCGACACCGTCCTGCTCGCCTACGGCACCATGCAGGACCAGAAGGACTCGGAAGCTTCTGTCGACATACTCCTCGACGAACTGAACGTCAACTTTGTCAGCGCCTCCGCGCTGCTCACTTTGTTCGCCGCCGACCTTGAGCAGCGACGCACCGGATGCCTGGCCGCCATCACCTCCGTCGCCGGAGATCGAGGGCGCCGCTCCAACTACGTCTACGGGTCCGCCAAAGGCGCGCTTTCCTTATTTCTTCAGGGACTGCGCAGCCGCCTTCATCCTGCCGGCGTGCGCGTCATCACCATCAAACCCGGACCGGTGCAGACTCCCCTGACCGATCATTTGCCGAACTCGGCGCGTTTTGCGAATCCGGAGCGAGTCGCCCGCGATATCGTGCGCGCTCTTGAACGCCGCTCACCGGACGTTCTTTACACTCCGAAAATCTGGCGCTACGTCATGACCGCGGTCGGGCATATTCCGGAAGGCATCTTCAAACGCTTATCGTTCTAACAGTTTCGTGTGGCGCGGACACTCCTGTCCGCGTGCCCTTTTTGCGTAGAAACACACCGGCGAAGCAACTCCCAATCAAAAAGGGCCGCATCGCTGCGGCCCTTACATCTACCGGGAACTGTTCTACCTTCTTCCGCGTCCGGCACCAGAGTGGCCACCACCGTGACCTCCCGGACCGCCGCCTGGGCGACCTCCGCGTCCGCGCCGTCGACGATTACGATCACGATCGCCACCGCCGCCGCCGGGACGTCCGTCTCGCGCACCTTCTGGACGCGCCGCAACCGCCTCTACCGACGCAACGACTCCATCCACACGGTTGAAGTTCGGCTCATCATCCGCATCGAAATCCGCGCCGCCTTCGATTACCGCCGTGGGCGGCGCGCCCTGTGGAACGCTGTGCGACGCCGACGGTGGTGCCAAGCCCGCTACCTCATCTCCCTCTGGAGGAGGCGGAGCCCCGCCCATTTTGGCGCGCTGCTCTTTCAGAATCGCCTTCCGTGACAGCTTGATCCGGTTGCCTTCGACGGCCAGAACTTTCACCAGCACCTGGTCGCCTTCTTTCAGTTCGTCGCGAACATCCTTGATTCTGTGTTCGGCGACTTCGCTGATGTGCAGCAGTCCGTCCAAGCCCGGCAGAATCTCGACGAACGCGCCGAAATCCGCTAAACGGCTGACCTTCCCGAGATAGGTCTTGCCGACCTCGGCCGAGGCCGTCAGATCGCGGATAATCTGCAAAGCCTTGTTCGCCGAAACTTCATCGTTCGAAGCTACATTGACCTTGCCCGAATCTTCCACATCTATCTTCACGCCTGTCTGCTCGATGATGCTGCGAATCATTTTGCCACCGGGCCCAATCACGTCGCGAATCTTGTCCACCGGAATCTGCAGGGTATAGATACGCGGCGCGTACGTCGAAACCTTCACACGACCTTCGGTGATAACCTCGTCCATCTTTCCGAGAATGAACAACCGCCCACGCTGAGCCTGTGCCAGCGCCTCGCGCATGATCTGCGAAGTGATGCCCGCGACTTTGATATCCATCTGCAACGCGGTGATGCCGTCTTTCGTGCCGGCAACTTTGAAATCCATGTCGCCGTAATGATCTTCCGCGCCTGCGATGTCGGTCAGGATGGCATAGTTGTCGCCTTCCTTCACCAACCCCATCGCCACGCCGGCGACCGGAGCCTTCAGGGGCACACCCGCATCCATCAGCGAGAGCGAGGCGCCGCAAATCGTGGCCATCGAGGACGATCCGTTCGACTCCAGAATGTCGGAGACAACACGCATGGCGTAAGGCCAGTTGTCTTCAGTCGGAAGCACGGCTGAAACGGCGCGCTCGGCGAGTGCGCCATGGCCGATCTCGCGGCGGCCGGCGCCACGCATGAATCCGACTTCTCCAACCGAGAACGGCGGAAAGTTGTAGTGCAGCATGAAGCGCTTTTTGGCTTCACCTTCAAAGCCTTCAAGACGTTGCATGTCATCGCTGGTGCCCAGCGTGGTGGTAACCAACGCCTGGGTTTCGCCGCGAGTGAAGACTGCGCTGCCGTGTGCACGCGGCAGAACACCGGCTTCGATCCAGATTTCGCGGATCTGGTCAAAAGCGCGCGCGTCGGGACGGCGCTTGTGGTCGATCACCTGGTTGCGGAAAATGCGCTCGCGCAGGAGCTCGTAGTACTTCTTGACCTTCGCGTTGCCGGCATCGTCGTCTTCGGGAACGAGGGCCAGTAGTTCCTTCTCCAGTACGCGAACCAGTTCGTAGCTCTCGGCTTTCGGATGTTTCGCGGTGTCAAGCGCGTCGGCCAGTCTCCGGCCAATCTGCGCTTCCAAGCCTTTGAAATACACCTCGTCGAATTCCGGCGGTGTTACCTGGCGCTTCGGCTTGCCGACTTCGCCGCGCAGTTCGTTGATGGCGGCACAAATCTTCTTGATCTCGGTGTGCGCGAATTCGATCGCGTCCACTACCGTCTCTTCCTTTACTTCTTTGGCGCCCGACTCGATCATGACAATCGCATCGGCGGTGCCGACCACCATGATGTTGAGCAGGCCGTCGCGCATTTCGGAGTACGTGGGATTCGCGATGAAGTGGCCGTCGATCAGGCCAACGCGCACGGCGCCGATGGGCCCGAGAAATGGGATGTCTGAGAGGGTCAGGGCAGCGGAAGCGGCATTGATGCCGCAAACATCGGGATCGTTTTCCGTATCGGCGGAGAGGACAAACGCGATGACCTGGGTCTCGCACTGGAAGCCCTCGGCAAACATCGGACGGATCGGCCGGTCAATCTGGCGGCAGGTGAGCACTTCGCGCTCGCTCATGCGCCCTTCGCGCTTGATAAAGCCGCCGGGGAAGCGTCCACCGGCGTAGGTGTACTCGCGATAGTCGACGGTGAGCGGAAAAAAATCGATACCGGTGCGGGGTTCGGGGTTGGCGGTCGCGGCGGCGAGAACTACGTTTTCACCGAAACGAACAACCGCAGCGCCCCCGGCCTGCTTGGCAAGTTTTCCAGTTTCAATAGAGAGTTGTTTCCCGCCGGCGATTTCGACGGTTACTTTGCTGACTTCAGGCTTCATAGATCATCCTTTGTGGGCAGAAGGGCAAGCGCGGGCACGGAGTTCGCGTGAGCAGGCGGATGCCAGGCGGCGGTTGGGAACGCACTTTGCTAAGGCTCTCGTGATCTGGAAACCCAAGTCTGGAAAACCAGTCTGGAACCGGCTCCACACGGAGCCAGTCGCGCCGCTACTTGCGGATGCCGAGCTTGGAAATAACGGTTTTGTACCGTTCCGAGTCGTACTTCTTCAAGTAGTCGAGCAGGCTACGACGCCGGCTCACCATCATGAGAAGTCCGCGGCGCGAGCCGTGGTCTTTCTGGTGCGTCTTGAAGTGTTCCGTCAATTGACCAATGCGTTCGCTCAACAGCGCGATTTGAACTTCGGGACTTCCGGTATCGGTAGCGTGCGTACGATACGTGTCAACGACGGACTGTTTTTGCTCTCTGGCTAGCACTAACCTGATGCACTCCTGTCTCTTCTCGTTTTCGTAACGATTTCGATGGTAACACGGTGTTGACGAAGGTGGCAAACCGGCCTCAGTTCTCGGTTCTCAGAAAACCCGAGGCCATCCCCGTTTCACGGAGAACTGAGAACGGGGAACTCGAATCGAGGTTATAATGTAGTCAAGACTCAAAATAAACGACGGATGTAAAAATCCTCCGGTTATTGCAGAGACACAAGCTGGGCCAAGCCTACAGGCTCTGCGTGTAGCCAGCCATTATAAAAACTAGAAATACGGGGAGATTCATATGCCACGAGGCCGATCAACTTTTACCAAACGTCAGAAGGAACAAGCGCGCCAACAGAGACAGCGGGACAAGAACGAGCGCAAGACCCAGCGCAGGCAGGATCAACCGGAAGGCGCCGTTGTGGTGGACGAAGCTGAAGAATTGCGTCAGATGCGCGAGCACGCCGCGGAGCAGGCGGCACTATTCGGCATAGGCAGCGACGACAACGAAACGGATCCGATCGCACTACTCACACCGCAGGGCAAGCAAGCCGATCACTAATCGCCAAGCTAATGGAGTGACGGGCCCCTCGCTCGTCCAGCGGTTCGGCGGCCGGGCGGGACGCCCGGCGCTCCACCAGCCAGAGTTAAACAAGAAAACTACACGAATACCTCACCCGGCAAAGCCGTCAGCGTCCGTGACGCCAGGGTATTTTCCACAAACCGCTTCGGACGATCGCTAGCCGCCCCATTTACCTGCTTGCGTTCGATGCGCAGCTTCAAGGTGCGCTCGATGTTGCGAAGATCCAGAACCTCCACCCCAGTGACCAGGGTTGAGGCTCGGCCTTGAGAGCCGGCTCGTCCCGTTCGCCCGACGCGGTGAATGAAGTCTTCCGCCATCTTCGGCAGGTCGTAGTTGATCACGTGCGCCACGTCATCGCAGTGCAGGCCACGCGATGCAATATCGGTGGCAACCAGCACCTGATGGCGCCCTTCCTGGAACCCGCTCAACGCGGCGTTACGCTGCGACTGGGTGCGATCGCCGTGAATCATGGCGGCCGAGAAGCCGTCGCGCTCAAGTTCCTTGGCCAGCCGTTGCGCGCCGCGCTTGGTGCGCGTGAAGATCAAGGTCTGTCCCTTTTCTTCATAAAGCAACTGCCGGAGCACATCGAGTTTCTCGGAAGGTCGCACTTCATAAGCTTCAAGTGACACGCTCTCCGCCGGCTTCAGCACTGAGCCCAGCGCAACTCGCACCGGCTCGCGCATATAGTCATTCACCAGCGAGGCCACCGACTGCTCCATGGTGGCGGAGAAACAGAGCGTCTGCCGCCGCTGCGGTAGAATTTGCAGGATGCGCCGAATCGCCGGAAGAAAACCCATATCCAGCATGCGGTCGGCTTCGTCGAGCACCAGTATTTTCACGTGACGCAGATCCGCGAACTTGCGCGTAATAAAATCCTGCAACCGTCCTGGAGTCGCGACGACAAACTCGCAGCCCGATCGGAGGCTGTTTATCTGCGCCTTCTCCGCCACGCCACCGATCACCAGCGCCGCCTTCGGCATGTTCTTGTCGCGAAGTTGTTCGTACTGCTCGTGAACCTGCATGGCCAATTCGCGCGTAGGCAAAAGGACCAGAGCTCTTACGCTCTTGGCGGATTCAGGTTTCAGCGATTCGGCGCGTAGCATCTCGATAATCGGAATCAGGAACGCGAGTGTCTTGCCGGTGCCGGTTTGGGCCGTGCCAATCACGTCCTTGCCTTCAAGAGCAGGAGTAATGGCGCGTGCCTGGATGGGTGTGAGGGTAATGAATTGAGCTGCCGCCAACTTCTGCTGCAAGGCAGCAGACAAGGGCAGTTCCGTAAATGTTGTCATTCGATTGTTTTCTTTCTGGAGGGGCTTACTTTCAATTTCCCAGACACAGTCCGAGTTCGCATGCCGCTCGCAATGAAATTGGCGCTGGAACCAAACGGCGGGCAGGAAATGCGGAAGTGTATCGGATCCAACAGGATCCCCGCGTGACGAGCAAACCGTAGCAAAAGCGTTAACAACAGTATAGCAGAAGAACCCGCGGTGCGGGGTTACGTCGGTCACGACAGAACAACGGCAACAGTACGCCCTCGGCGCCCCGTGCAAGTTTTCGCTTGGACGGGGCGGGCGCCGATAGGACGAACTATCTTGCGCCTTACTTCGAAGCGGACGGCGCGCTGTTGGCGACTACCGCATCGATGAAGGTGAGGCCGTTAGGCGTACCATACCCGGTTGCGTTGTCCCAGCCGTGCGTGACCGTGAAGGAAGTGTCCAGCCCGAACCCCCAGTCCAGAAGCTCGCCGTCCACAGGCAAGAATGCACTGGTGAAGTTCTTGTTGCCGTAGAGCAATCCCGTGAAAATCGCTGAAGCCGAGTACGCGGTAGTGCCATTCGAGTCCGTAATCGTCCCCGACACATTGTTCGTTGAGCTGTCGGTTTTGGGAAGCACGTCTTGAATGCCGCCGTAGGGCAGAGCAGCGACAGCGGGCGCCGCCTTACCGAGAGGAGCGCCGGGCGCCTCGTTCGCGATAGCCCAGATAGCAGTGAAGATGGGGCTGGACAAGCTAGTGCCGCCCCAGCAGCATTGCAACTCCTGAACCCCGCCCTCCGTCACCACAATGGTCACGCCGGTGTTCGGGTCAGCCAGCGCGGAAACATCGGGCGTCTGCCGGCCTTTGTCGGGGAGTGACGCCTGCCAGGATGGCTTGGGCCAGAAGATGCTCTGACCGCCGCCACCGCCGCCGATGAAGCCGTACGCTCCCGGCGGGTCAAACACATAGCCAGTGTATGCCAGGAAGGCAAGCGTGTCGCCCCAGGCGGTGGTGATAGTCGATCCAGGATGGCTGACGTCGTTCAGAATCGAAGTACCGCCAACCGCGGTGGCATGCGGAGCAACCGAAGGCACACCGGGCGCGCCCAGCGGAGTTCCCAGCCCTCCGTCGCCACCGTCGCCAGTGGAGAAATTGGCGGAGACGCCTTGGGCGGTCGCGATCTCAAGCGCATCGTCCCATGACTCTTGTTCGAGCGCCCCTGAGACAATGTCTGTGTCTTCTTCATAGCTATTGGAGACGGAGTTGCCGAGACCATTGTTGGCCACGTAATCAATCGAGTACTGAAAGTCTTCGCTGTCCTGTCCGTTGGTGGCAACGACCAGGATCTTAGCTCCTGGAGCGATGGTGTGCGCCGATTGTACGTCCATAGCGATCTCAACTTCCCAGCCGGTGAGTATCCCTACGTTCGGATCGGAAGGTTTGCCCTCGGGGTAAATGATGCTGAAGTTGTTCTTGTTGAGCAGCGGCAGGCCCGTCAACTTGAAGTAGGCATTGGCATCCTTCTCAATGGTGGGATATCCGTAGCCCTCGACCAGAACGATTGTCTGGCCCGTGCCGTCGAGCCCCTGTTCGTAAACCGCGTTGAGGCCGTAAGCCGTCTGCAACTGCTGTGGCTGATAGGCGCAGGGTATCCCGTTCTCTTCATATACGGTGGCGCTATAGACGGCTTCCGGCAGAACGCCGCCGTACTCCAACGTGACTGTCTGCGGCGCGAAGAGACACTAGGTGGTAATAAATCCGGTTGGGAAACTGGAAGCGCTGGTGATTTTGTTAAGCGGCAATGGAGCAAAAGGCTTCCCGGTGTGCATGTTAACAGCGCGCGCAATGAGCGGACGCACCTGATGGCTTTCCAGTCCGGCGACAGTGGAAACATAGTTCCCCGCCTCACCGCTGAGCCGGGCATCCTTGACGTTGGCGCGGTAGACTCGGCCGTTGTATTGGAACTGGTGGATTTCAGTGTTGAAAGCGCTCTCAACATTGGCGATGGTGCCGCGGGCGCGGACACTGAAGCCGATCGGACACGTGGAGAGAATCGTGAGTCCGTGGTTCTGGAGCTCCTGGCGGACTGCCTGCCGCTGCTCTTCCGTCGACGCGTAGTTCTTCAGATCGGCGCTGGTCATCCACTTGTGAAAACTCGGCGACCCCTGATCGTAGAGCGCATCAACAGCTCTGTCGAATGCGGCCTTGTCATTAAGGTTGAGGCGGACCGTGATATTGATCTCGGTCGATGGAGCCGAACGCCCGAGGTCCTGGGAAATTCGAATGCCGGCGGGCACATTTCCCGCTCGCTGGGCTAGTGCTGATGAGGCTCCCATAGCGAAGAGCGTGATCAGCAGAATGACGGACAGTTTTCTGAGCGATCTTTGGGCCATGATTTTCTCCTTTGCAATCTGAGCACAAGTGGGACCACAAAACGGAATGCAGAGTCCGTGGAATACTCCGAGGACATACGAACATCCACTCCGCCGTACAGAAAAAATCGGTGCCGCGAGACTTTTCCTCGGAGAAGTGCAAATCTCTGCACCTTCTGCCTGGTTCTGTTTTTCTTGTCTTGTCTTGTCTTTCTTGTTTTGTCTTAATTGGACGGTCGCCGCAGCTTAGGCTTGGCGAGGCCACTCGGGTCGCCAGCCTTCGCCGGCCACCGAAACCAACTCAGGGCAGAGGAACCTTCCCCCGCAGCACCACCACCGACGCCGCCGGGAGATCGTAAATCGCGTCTTTGTTGCCCTCCTGTTTCGAACGCAAAATCGGTCCGTCGGGATCAGCCTTGCCGTTCGTATAGGCAACGATCGTGGGCTTCGCAGCTTCTTCGGCGTGTGCCATAAAACGAGTCAGCGGCGGGTTCCACTTATATTGGTCACTGCCAAAGGTTGCCACCTCGACTGGACCGGCAAAACTCGCAGGCGCCGCAGCGTCTCTACGAAACGCAATGCGAACGCGGTGAGCGTTCTGTTGATCGCGATTCACCACAAGCAGCGACCATTCGCCATCCGGACGCTTCAGCGCGTAGGCAGTGACAAGCTCGCGGCCAGCGCCGTCGTCGATATCGGACTTGGCCGAATAGACCCGATGCTCTCCGTCGCCGGGCTGGGCCCACTCCAGGTTAATGAGTTGCGCCACAAAAAACTGTGCCAGTGGTTGCTGAATTTTGTAGTTCGCATCCACCGTGAACATGCCAAACGTTCCCGGAGAACTGTTGCAGCCGGGCTCCATCGGCAGGGGCAGATAATGGAAGTAATAAACGGCCTTGGCGCCCGCGTCGAGCAACGATCCCACATAATCGGCCAGCCAGAGGCCGGAGAAAATATCCTGATAAGTTTCGCTGGCGGCCGACGAGAGGTTCCCTTCGGTAACCAACATCGGCACGTCGGCGGGAACGCCATCTTCGTGCCACACCTGAATGATGTGGCGCATGAGTTCCGGCTCGTCGTAAAGAGAGCTCCAGGGAATGCGGCACGGATCGTAAGGATAGTGCTCAAAGGAAAAGAAGGCGAGATCCTGCATGCGTCCGTGTTGCTTCAAATAGTCTACGAAACGCCCCGTCCAGGAGACGCGGCCACTGGGATCGGGCCAGACCTCTATGTCCTTGTTTTCCCCGGTGAAGGAAGGCCCGCCGAGTTTGAGCTTCGGATCGAGGCGATGCAGCGCCGTCGCCCACTGCAGATAGAGCGCGGCATAATCCTCTGGGAGCATGAATTGCCCGTCGGCCTCTTCGCCCATCTCGACGTAGGAAATCGGATAGTGGCGGTTCTCGATGTAAGCGATTTCGGCAACCGCGTTCTCGGGAGTGTCGTAGAGCAACGCGACCGGAATCATGGCGGGCAGTCCGCGAGTCACGCCGCTGGTGAAGAAGAGATCGAAGCCCACCTGGGCCGATCGAGTCGGGCCGAGATCGGAAGCCCGATGCCACGGATCGACGGAAGAGACATAAGTAGTGGTCTGCTCCTGATCGGGCGTGTGACGCAGGGAGTCGTGAAACTCTCCCTCGTCGGTCGTGGTTCCCAGGTAGAGTTCGCGGATGGAGTAGCCGACGCAATTGCGCGGATCGGAGGGACCGTCAGCATCACAGGTGTTGGAAGACTCGGTCATCAGTATGCGAACGAAACGGACACTGACCGGAGCCGGGACCAGGCGAATGGTGTCGGGATGGCCCTTGCCGGCCGCGACCGTACCTTGCGAAAAAGTTTGCCACACACCGCGAGTGGGAAATCGGATGGGTTCGTCACCCGTCCAATACTGGACGAGGTAATGTGTCGCGTAGGGCTCTCCCCACGCGATGCGAATACTATCGATGGGCTGCGTCTGCGCCAGATCGAGCACGACCCACTGCGGATGGAGCGCATCACTTTCCCCGGTGAAATGCTGCGTGAGATAAGGATTGCTCTTCCAGAAAGTATTCAGGTCGCCATCGGTGAGGCGTGAGAAGCCGCTGTTGTCGGTGCCGTCGTTGCGCGTGAACCCGCGGCGCGGAAGCGCGTATCCGTAGGAGTAGCGCAGGTTCTCGGTGGGAGTGGCGGACCCTGTGAAGTACCCCTTACCTGCGGGATCGCTTTTGTCGCTCCAGGTTCCCTTCGGGTTCCAATGCCAAGCTTCGACAGCCAGTTCCGTGTTTTGACGGAAAGACACCGGCTGCCAACCCGAGGACTGCGTTACCTTCAACGAGGCCGGAAGCAGATCTTTGTCGATGGCTTCGACCGGAATGCGGTCGACGCCTGCGCCTAGAGTTTCACTGGGGATGAAGTGGTTGGCGGAGTGTGAGACGTCAACGGTGATGGTTTGAGCGGCAGAGAAGAAAGTGAGGACCGTGACCACGGCAACAACGGCGGCCGGAATTTTCACGCAAACACCTCCAGATACTCCCAAAAGAATGGCCATTAAAACGATTCAATTATACGGATTACGGGAGTCGGAGAAAAGGAGCTTTCGGGTGTGCGAACGAGCAGGCGGAACATGTCCTCGCCCCGGCCGCGGACCCGAGTCAGGCTTTCGCTGCTTTCTTGCCCTCGTCACTTCTTGAATAGATTCTCAAACGCTTGCCGCGCGTCGTTGGGGCGCTGACTGCCCTTGCTGGAAGTTTCTTTTTCGATCATCACGCGTATGGAATACAGGGAGCAGTCGTTGCGCTTGTCCTTGGGAGAGATTCTGGCGGGAATCGGCTGATTGCATTCGAATCGGCTGGATGGGTCAAAATGTTCGCATTGTTTGCAGGCGTGCAGGTCGAAGCCGCACTTCGGGCATTGCCCAACCGGATCCGAAAGATTCTGCAGCAGCGCGCCGCATTCCGCACAGCGCGAAACGCTCCGCGTGCCCGGCATGTTGATCGGCCTTGGCCCGAACGTATTCTCTTTCTTCGGGGCAGTTGGCTTCTGCTCGAACTCTTTCTTTGCTCCGCCACCGGAATCCTGGTATCCGCGTTGACGATACTTGCGGTCAGACAAACAGTGCCTCCTGAAAACCGCCTCACAGTCGCGCTCATTGTCCGCCTTTGGCGGGTTGGGCACAAGAGTTTCTTTGGCGCGGCTGGAAGAATTTGATGGATTCATCCAGAGTGCCGCGAATTGTCTTTCACTATTCAGGGTGCTACCATCCGATGTATAGAAAGTTTGAGGAGGCAGTCATGGCGGATCGTGAAGGCAACAGCTTCTTGTGGTTCCTGGCGGGCCTGGGTGTTGGTGCTGTAGTTGGTGTGTTGTACGCGCCGCGCTCCGGCGATGAAACGCGGGACGTAATTCGCTCCAAGGCGCAGGAAAGCACCGAGCGAGCCCGTCAACACGCTCGTCGTGCGCGCGAACAGGCGAGTGACTGGATGGATCGCGGACGCGACGTGCTCAACCAGCAGAAAGAGCAATTCCGCTCCGCTTACGAAGCCGGGCGCCAGGCATATAACGAAACGACCGCGGCTGGGGTCGGGGAACCGCCCAAGAATATCTAGCGGCAGGAGAAATCATGGATGACAACCTCCTAAGAATCTTTATTGGGGTGACTTCGATTGCGGTCTTGATCCAGACCGGAATTCTGGTGGGCCTTTATTTCTCGGTCCGCAAGAGTTCGGCAAAGATGGAATCGCTCGCCACCGAGCTGACGAACAAAGTTCTGCCCACCGTGGAAACGATGCAGAATTTGCTGGTGGAATTGCGCCCGAGGCTCGAGGTCATCAGCGTCAACGCCGCCGAGTCCAGTAACCTGGTGCGCAATCAGCTCGCCCGCATCGACGCTACCCTCTCCGACGTCCTCGACCGCACCCGGCTGCAAGTCATCCGCGCCGATGAACTGCTGAATCGCACCATGGACCGGGTCGAAGAGACCAGTGAAGTCGTGCACAAGACCGTCATTTCTCCGCTGCGCCAGGTCAACGGATTGATGTCCGCGATCAGCACCGGAGTCGAAGTCTTCCTCGGCCAGAAAAGGCGCCAGCCAAAAAACGGCGCGGGCGTCCCGCAGGACGAGATGTTCATCTAAGACGTGTCGAGCTGGTTTGCTTCGAACAAAGACTCGGGGCTTTAGCCCCTGAGGTCTACTCTTCGCCGCCGCCCTGCACCCGTTCGCTTCTCACATCGGGCACGTAAATCGAGTGGACGTTTTGTTCCGCGGCCAGCTTCTGGAAACTCGTGATATCCGCATTCCGCACCTGCTCCCATCGCGCCAGCAATTCATCGGTCTGCTCCTTCAGCTTGTCGAATTCCTGGTACTGGGCTTCGGTTGGCGCAGAGTCGGCGAACCCTGCCACTCCCATGGAAAGAAACGCCAGCTTCGCGTCGATCCCCGGCGCGTAGGCGAGGGAATCCTCGCTGGCGCTGATCTGGAAATTGATCAACGGATCGCGAACTGCAATCAGCTTGGCGTCAAGCGAAGTCGCGCCATCGAACAACGCCTTTGTGGAATCGCTCGGCACCAGACGCTTCTTCAGACCATCCAACTGCTCACGCACGTCCTGTATCTGGTTGACCGCGTAATAGACGCGATTCAATTGCTCGCGCACGTCCATCTGCAGCTTGAACTGTTTCTCCATATCACTCTGCGAAGTAGTAACTCGCGGATCAATTTTCACTTCGAACGGAGCCGTCAGACTTTTGCCATGAGCGGTCAAACGCACCTGGTAGTTTCCGGGCACCGCCAGTGGCCCGTGCGCACCGTCGTTGTACTCCCACAGAAAATAGCCGGGGACGCGGTTCGCCTCGTCGTAATGCAGATCCCACACGAAACGATTCAGACCGTCTTCCGGCTTGATCTGCTTCTCCGGTTTCTTGTCGTCCGGGTCGAGCGGTTCCTCGAGCGGCTCCGTTTTGCTGCTGGAGTACGTGCGGATTACCTTGCCCGCCGCGTCCAGAATTTCAATTTTCACTTCCTGCTTCATTTCAGGCTTTGGAGCCTGCTTCAAATAAAAATAAATCACCGCGCCGTTTGGCGGATTCTTCCCGGCAAACGACAATCGCGCCGGAGCCTCGCCGGAGTGCACACGATATGCGGTCGCGGGGTGGTAGAGATGCACGTCTTCGTTAGCGACTGAATCGGCAAACTGGCGGAGGGGTGAAACATCGTCAAGAATCCAGAACGAGCGCCCGTGCGTCGCCAACACCAGATCGTCGTTCTTGATGAGCAGGTCGTGGACTGGCGTGATCGGCAAGTTGATCTGCAGCGAGCGCCAGTGCGCCCCGTCATCGAAAGAAACAAAGACGCCGCGCTCTGTTCCCGCATAGAGCAAACCTTTCTTCTTTGGGTCTTCGCGAACGGCGCGCACAAACACTCCATCCGGAATTCCAGTCGTGACCCGGCTCCAGGTCGCTCCGTAATCGGTCGTCTTGTAGATGTAGGGCGCGAGATCGTCATTCTGATGGCGGTCAACCGCGACGTATGCGGAGCGGGCATCATGGGGCGAAGCTTCAATCAAACTGATTCGGCTCCACTCCGCAAGGTCCTTGGGAGTCACGTTGGTCCAAGTCTTGCCCTCATCGCGTGTCACCTGGACTAGGCCGTCGTCCGTGCCCACCCAGATCAGGCCTTTCGCAAGCGGCGAGGGAGCGATCGAAAACACGGTGTCGTAATACTCCGTGCCGGTATCGTCAATTGTCACCGGGCCGCCGGAGGGCTGCTGTTTCGATTTGTCATTGCGCGTCAGATCGCCGCTGATCGCTTCCCAGTGCGTTCCGCCGTCGGTGGTTTTGAAAACGCGCTCGCCTCCGTAGTAAATCGTGTTCGGGTCGAGCGGAGATATCACGATTGGCGCCGTCCACTGAAAACGGTGTGCGAGCGGAGCCGCGCCGCGGGCATCGCTGAGCTCGGGCCACACGGCAATGCTCTTGACCTGGTTGGTGCGCCGGTCGAAGCGCGTGATGTTGCCCTGATAGTCGCCAGCATAAACGATGTTCGGGTCGGCTGGATTGGGCGCAATGTATCCGGCTTCCCCGCCCCCGACCTCGTACCAATTGTCGCGGCCAATCGCGCCGTCGTCGCTGCGGCTGGCAATCGCCAAGGTAGAACTATCCTGCTGCGAACCGTACACGTAGTAAGGAGTCCGCGTGTCGGTGATGACGTGATAGAACTGCGCGGTCGGCTGGTTGTCCTGGCGGGTCCACGACTTGCCGCCGTCGAGGCTGACCGTGACGCCACCGTCGTTCGAGGCGATCATGCGTTTCGTATTTTTCGGATCGATCCAAAGGCCGTGGTTATCGCCGTGCGGAACTTTCACCTTATTGAAGTTGCGCCCGCCGTCGGTGGACTTGAAGAACTCCACATCCGCCACGTAGACGGTATTCGCATCCTGCGGATCAGCGATCACGTGCATGTAGTACCACGCCCGCTGAAACAGCGAGTGGCTGCCATTTACGAGATCCCAGGTGTCGCCGCCGTCATCGGAGCGATAGAGCCCGCCGGCTTCCTTAGCCTCGATGATTGCGTACACGCGCTCGGAGTTCGCCCCCACTGCCAGCCCGATGCGCCCGTATGGCCCCTTCGGAAGGCCGTGCTCCTGCAGTTGCTTCCAGGTCGTGCCGCCATCGGTTGAGCGATAGACGCCGCTGCCTCGCCCGCCGCTTGAAAGCGTCCACGGAGTCCGTCGAGCCTCCCAGAGCGAGGCAAATAGGATGTTGGGATTCTGCGGATCGAACGCCACATCGATCGCTCCGGTATTTTCATCCTTGTAGAGGACCTTGTCCCAGCTCTTGCCGCCATCGGTGGTGCGGAAGACGCCTCGTTCCGTGTTCGGACCATACGGGTGGCCGAGCGCCGCCACAAAAACGATTGCGGGATCACGCGGATTCACGATCACCCTGCCAATCGCACGCGAATCCTTCAGGCCAATGCTCTTCCAGGATTTCCCCGCGTCCACCGACTTCCAGACGCCGTCACCCTGTGCGATGTTTCCGCGAATGCAAGCTTCGCCGGTGCCCACATAAACGACGTTCGGATCGGACACCGCGACAGCAATACTGCCGATCGAAGGAGCTCCATCCTTGTCAAAAACCGGGGACCAGGTATTCGCGCCATCCGTGGACTTCCAAACGCCGCCACCGGTCGCGCCGAAGTAATAGGTAGTCGGGTCGCCGGGTATCCCCGCTGCCGTGAGCGAGCGGCCGCCGCGAAAAGGGCCGATCGAACGGTACTTCATGCCCTTGAACAGCGGGTCGCCTTCGTTCTTTTCGTCTTTGTCGTCTTTCGCCGACGTCGCAGTCGCGGCAGGCGCGTCTTTCTGCGCGGCATCCAACTTGCGATTCCGGTCGTTTTGCTGAGAAAAAATTGGTGTGACCGATAGCAGGACGAACAACTCAAGCATGGCGACGCGCAAATGCAGTCTCTTGATCGTGAACTGGATCATGAATCGAATGGCCCCGAGAAAAGAATTGATCTGTCGTTAATGTTACTGCCTGAAGCGGGAACGCACAATCCTACAGCCTTCCGGTCCTTCCGGCTTGAATTCCCCTGTGTACCTCTGTGCCCCCTGTATGGTGAAGATTTCCTTCGACCTGCCACGCTGCCGCCAAAGCTCCTGTCCTCGACTTTGAAGTCGAACCTGGGAGCGGAACCCGCGAGCGTCCGGCGGCGTACCCGCATAGTCAACACGAAGAAGCACGAAAGGTTGGTGGATTTATGCGCTCCGCTCCTAGAATGTTTCAAACATTTCTCCGTCTTCTTGTTTGAAACAGAACGTGCTCATGACGCAACAGCAGTTCACATCCAACGAGGTAATCGCGCTGACCGGAATCACCGCCCGCCAGCTGCAATGGTGGGACGAGCGGGGCATTGTTGCGCCCGGCCGCAAGGGACACAGGCGTATCTATAGTTGGGACGAACTCGTCACCGTGACGGTCATCTGCCAGCTTCGCCGGCGGGGCTTCTCGCTCCAACGCGTGCGCAGGGTGATTGGCTTCCTGCAGCTGGAATTCGGCACCAGCCTGGCGGCTACGGTTAGTTCTTCTGCCGAGTATCACCTTCTTGCCGACGGCACTCATCTTTATCTGCGAACCTCGGCGCGACAGGTTGTGGATCTGTTAAAAAACGCCCGGCAACCCATGTTCGATGTATGCCTGAGCGACGAAGTCCGTCGCGTGCGGGGAGAGATTCAGTCTCGCAAGAAGACTGCAGTTTCGGAGCGCGGCGGGTCTTTACGCCGAGCTCGAAAAGCGTAACCCAGAGGGCGTAACGAAGCATAAACGGAAAGCGGGGGGGGCATGATGATCGGTGGATTGAGCATTATCAACGAATGGATTCCCGAGCAGATGGAACCCGGCACCGTATTCGTGCTGGAGAACGCGGGCGAAGTGGGAGAAAGAGAGGATCCCTATTGGGCTGTGCTCTCCTGCCCTTCGTGTGGAACATTGGGATTGATTACCCGCAAGCAGATGGCCGGGCTCCTGCCTACAATTTGCGGCTCTTCTGTATGCTCGGCGCAATTTTTTATTAGAGATGAAGAGATCACGCCGCGGAAGCCGTTCTAGTTGCTGCGCCCTCTCCGACCTTGCGTAGGGACAGCCGCCCTCGGCTGTCCAAGCCGAGCACCGCTCGGTGCTACCGTGATTGCACCACACGACCATCTACGTTTTCGGAATCGAAAACTTCACCGGAACTTGCTCGACAATCTCAATATCGAAACCTTCCAGCGCAGCCACCCTCCGCGGGTGATTAGTCAAGAGTCGTATGCGCTTCAAATTCAGATCGAAAAGGATTTGCGCTCCCAGTCCGATCTCGCGGTGAATTTTTCGCTCGCTTTCGGGAAGCGACGGCAACCGCCGTTCGCGATGAAACGTGAGAAACGACTGTTCCCCGATTTTTTCCGCGGTGAATCCTTTGGACGTCTGGTGCAGGTAGATCAATGCGCCTCGTCCTTCCTCGGCAATAACTCCTAGCGAAGCTTCGAGGGTCTGATGGCAATCGCAGCCGATCGCGCCAAAAACGTCCCCCAGCAGGCAGTGCGCGTGCATGCGGACCAGAACCGGTTCGGACGAATCGCTGATATCGCCACGGATGAGCGCCATATGGGATTCGCCACCGCCCACTTCGCTCTCGTAAGCGATCAGGCGAAATTCCCCGTGCTTGGTCTCGACCATCGCCTCGCCTACTCGATGCACGTAACGCTCATGCCGCATCCGGTAACGGATCAACTCCGCCACGGTGAGCATTTTCATCTCATGAGTGCGGCAGAAGCCGATCAGGTCGGGCACGCGCGCCATGGTCCCGTCGTCTTTCATGATCTCGCAGATGATTCCCGCAGGGACCATGCCAGCCAGTCGAGCCAGATCCACTGAAGCTTCGGTCTGCCCGGCGCGTACCAACACTCCGCCCTTGCGCGCTCGCAACGGGAACATGTGGCCCGGTCGCGCCAGGTCGGACGGCCGCGTCTTGGGATCGATTGCCACTTTGATGGTGTGGGCGCGATCGTGCGCCGAGATTCCCGTGGTCACGCCACCGCGCGCGTCAATCGCCTCGCAAAAAGCGGTTCCGTATTGCGATGTGTTCTCGCTGGTCATGGGACCAATGCGCAAGTGCTCGAGCCTTTCTTCGGTCATGGCCAGGCAGACCAGGCCGCGTCCGTGCTTGGCCATGAAGTTAATGGCTTCGGGAGTGACCTTCTCTGCGGCGAGGGTGAGATCGCCTTCATTTTCGCGGTCTTCGTCGTCAACCACGACGATCATTCGTCCCGCGCGGATTTCTTCGATCGCAGTGGGAACATCGGTAAATGGTGAATCAGGAGTCATAGTGATCACTACTTCATCACGCAGCGTTCAAATCGCGCCGCTTCGACACGCAGCGTTCAAATCGCGCCGCTTCGACGGCGCCAGTTCGTTCTCCTCATCGGTAAACAGGTTCTTCAGGGCCCGCGTCATGGCCCGAACGATCCAGCGCATCGCCACCACGATCACCGCCAGAAAGGCAGCCACAATCAGTGCCGCCGCTACCGGATGTTGGGTGGCAATCCAGGTCAGAAACACAGCGAGCGTGTCTTCTCCGGCGCTTAGCGCGAAATTCGACATCGGCTCCGGAGACGGCGTCACGGCGACGCGCGCCGCGGTCTTGCCGGCGTGCGCCGCTAAGGCAATCGCCCCGCCCGCCAGAGCCGCCAAAAGCTGCTTTTCCGGCGAAAGCTGGGAGGTGGCGCCGTATGCAATCAAGGCTGCCGCGGGAACTCGCACAAACGTATGCAGGGCAGTCCAGAACAAATCGAAAGCCGGGATCTTGTCGGCGAAAAACTCCACGGCGAAAAGCGCGCCCGAGGCCGCAATCACCCACCAACTGGAAATCAGATGCAGCCCGGAAGGTAAGTCGAGCAAGCCGGTATGGGCCAGAAGTCCAAGCGTGGCCACCGTGGCATAGACGTTGAACCCGGCGGCGAAGCTTACGGCCACAATCAGACCCACAAGTTCAGAACCAGCGAGTCCGGAACCGGCGAATTCGGAGCCGCTAAACCTCATGAACGCCAGCATACCCGGACTCGGACTCCCCTTCTATATGAATATGTGTAGCGAAAATGAACAGTGCAAAAAGGAAAGGGTCGCCCGCGGCGACCCTCCCCGTAAAGCTCTTCGGGTAAATCTGGTTCCCTGCGATTACAGGGTGGATTCGATTTCGAAGCCCCAAGCTTCCAGCAAAGGCTCGGGAATGTACTTGGAGTTCTTGTTCCGGCGCGCCCATTCACGCAACCGGGTAGACCGCAAATATTGGTCGGGAGAGAGCTTGTACTCGTGCACAACCTGCTCAAACTCCGTGACTGTGGGGATAACCGGCCCGATAGGCTCAGGCTTGCCCCAGTTGGGGTTTCCGCGTCGCTTAGCCATGAAAAATATACCCTCTTGTTAGTGGGATAAGGACTCCTTATCTTAAGTCTCTAACCATTTTGATTCCAAGAAGCGCTCAGGGGATTCACCCGCCGGAAGGAAAACCGGCCACCGCAGTTTCAAAGCCCCTCGGCCCCTTTTGGAAGCTATTGATAATAATAGGTTTTTATATGGAAGTCAATAGAAAAGATGACTCATCCAGTACCTGTTACGTATCCCCTTTATGCACAGCAACTTGCGATTGGCCCCGCCGGAAACAGGTCCCAGATCCCTCAGGTTCTTGACGCCCCACCCTGAAGAGCGCCCATCTCCCAGCCGATACGACTCGTAGCGCACCAATTGGGAGAGGGTCCCGTAGCAACAGATGACCTGAGTAACCAGAAGACTGGGCCATGGCGTTGACCATGGAATCTCATCCACTTAGAGTGCGAAGGGGAGTGTTCCGCCTCGGCAACCGGGCCAGGACGCGGCCACGAACCCCAGTCGTGATCGGAAGTATGAACTTAAAATCCCTACTACTAAGTTCTGACGAAAAGACGGTGCGCATCCTGCGCCGGGTCCTAAGCGACCTGGAAATTAGCGTGGAGCACTGCTCCGCCACGGACGAGGCCGTCCGTCGGATCACCCGCCAACGTTTTGAAGCCATCATCGTAGATGCTGCGAATCCAGACGCTGGCAGCGTTCTGCTGGGAGCCAAAGCCGCTCCCGTCAACAAGCGAGCGCTCACGATTGTGCTGGTGGAGTCCTCCGTCGGACTCAAGGGCGGTTTCCAAATGGGAGCCCATTTCGTCTTGCACAAACCCTTCGCGGTGGAGCGTGCCAAGGCCAGTTTTCGCGCGGTCCGAGCCTTGATGAAACGCGAACGGCGGGTCAAGATGCGCGTCCCCGTGGAAATTCCGGTCGAGTGTTCCGGGAAGGGCCAGTACACCGCCAAAACCATCGACCTCTGCGAAGGGGGCATGGCGCTTCAGTTTTCCGGCCGCGTCGCCAAAGAAAGCTCTCTTCGCTTCTCGCTGGAATTGCCGGGCATGAAGCAGAAGGTCGAAATCGCTGGCGAGTTGGCTTGGGAAGGCCACGGCCGTCAGGCGGGTGTCCGCTTCAAGGACGCCACCGACGAGCAGCGCAACCTTCTTCGCCAGTGGTTGAACAGCCACCTCCCTGAGCCCGAGCAAGACGATCCACCCGTCAGCTGCCATCTCACCGACCTCAGCCTCGGCGGCTGCTATCTCACGGCAAGTTCACCCTTCCCGAGGGGCACGCGCGTCATCCTCAAGATCAAGACTTCCGATCTCGAAGTCCGCGCTGGAGGCGTCGTACTAGTCGCGCATCCGGAATTCGGGATGGGAGTCGAGTTTTTGCAAACCACAACCGAGCAACGCGATCAGGTTCTCCGCATGATCACGACTCTGCGCGAAAACGGAGATAAGTCTCCCGAGCTTCAGGTCGAACCCGACGGACTGGAAATGCCGTTGGACGACGGCTTGGCTACATTCCAGGCCTCTGCAATGGAAGGCCCCGGAAGCGAAGATGCACTCGTCGATCTGTTCCGGAACCAGTTTCAGGCGCCGGTTGAAGCCTTCCTGGAGCAAATGCGCGAACAGCGCCAATCAACATCAGCCATTAGCACTTAGCAATTAGCCAAACCGATCGGCCTTAGCTTAGCAGCTAGCTAAAGGCTAAGTGCTAACTGCTAATTGCTAGTCCCTACACTTCTGGAATCAGCTCGTTCACCGCCCCCCGCTGCAGCAAATACGCTCCCGGTCCCTGCTGTCCACGAACCGAACGGCAGAACTCACTCACAAAGAACCCCGCCTTCACCGACTCGCGGAACGCCCACCGCGTCGCATCCCGCCACTCCCGGGCCAATCCCATGTCCGTTTGCTCGACCGCCAGAATATCGCCCGGGATTTCAATGCTCACGCGTTGCCTTGCCAGTGACTCAGCCAGGTCGGCCCGTTCCGGCTTCCCACTGGGATCAAAGCGTACCAGCGGAGCCAGCAACCGCATGGCATCGAGCGTTTCCACTCGGTTATTCTTACCCGCCAGCCGATCCCGTACCCGGCGCGAATTCAGCATCCACCGCACCCACAGCCGGTCGGTTCCGTTGCGATGCAGCACGCTGGAAGTTTCCGGCCCATAGAAATCCACCTTATAAGTCTCGGAAACCACGCCTAGTTTGGAAAAATTGAAGTGGGCGTTCCGGCTCTGCAGCGGATCAAAAGTCCACGTCATCTCATGAACGCCCATCGCCATGGCCCGCTCACGCTGTGCCTGCTTCAGTCGCGAGCCCAGATCGAGGTGGCGATAACCTTCGAGCACCGCCAGCATGTGCGAGTGAATGGCTGTCTGTCCGTGCTCGCGGCCGAGAAATCCGAAGGCGAACCCGACCAGCTTGTCTTTGTCGTTATCCTTGTCCTTATCCTTCCTCGTATCAAACGCCCCGACGAAAATATTGCCCGACGCCTTGAGGGCAATGGCAAGCGTCAGGGGCAAGGTGTCGTCGTCGGTCATCCCCCAGACTTCTTTCTCAACCGCTTTCAACTGGCTGAGGTCGTCGATGCTCTTGAGATCGCGAATCGCAATCGGCTGCGCGGCACCGCGGGACATCATGGGTGAGCCTGGACCCGCTTCGAGTTGCTTTTTCGCGGCATAGCCATCTTGGGGTAGGCGTTGGGCGCTCAAGACTCACCCGTTTACAGCACCGATTACATACTTGTCAACAGCAATCGAAACAGGTGAGAAGTCGACTGCTCACGCGCTCACGTACCGCCCATTCCACGCATCTTAACCTACGTGCTACCCTCGAATCCGGGGACAAACCCGACCGTGAAACCGATTACCACGCTTCTGCATTTGATCGCCCTGATCGTGCTGGGAAATTCTCTGCTGCTGGCCGCCGATCGCGGCACGCTGATCCGCGAGGCCGTCATCTACATCTCTCCCGACACTACTTCCAGCAAGCTCGCCCAGGTCGAACGAGGACGGGAACTGATCCTCCTCGACAAGAGCCGCGATTGGCTGCATGTCGAAGCTATGCTCGGCTCGACGCTGGCTCGCGACCCCGCCTTCGTTTCAGAGGAAGAGGACGAAGGCAAGACGATCAGCGGCTGGATTCTCGATAACGGCATCGTCTGGCCGTCCACTCCCAACGGCGACCGCATCCTCTTCGGAGCCGCCGTCGATTCCGAAGACGAAGCCAGCCGCGCCCACGGTCGCCGCGGCGCCGCCCAGGACGCTTTACGCCTCTATCGCCGCGTCTACGATATCTTTCCGGCCGCTCCCCTGGCCGGCGAAGCCCTCTACCGTGCCGCCGACATTAATTGGCAGATCGAGAAATCAGACATGCGCTCCCGCCCCTCCGCACGCGAGAAGGAGTCCTACCTACGCGAAGGGATCAACGAGGACTACATGAAGCTGGTGATGAAAAAGTTTCCTGACTCCAAGTGGGCGCAGCTCGCCGCTTTCCACCTGATCGACAACAAACTCTGCGGAGATTGGCAGGGATCATCCAAATGCCCCGACAAGGAAGCTGACATCTACGAAAAATACGTCAAAGAACATCCGCAATCTCCCGCCGCTCCCGAGGCGCTGTACAGGGCCGCTTCTCGCCGCGCCGCCCTGATCGAAATCTATAAGACGGAAGAACAACCGAAGAAGTCCGAACAGTCCAAGAACCTGGCCATCTCGCTCACCCAGCAGTTAATCTCCCAGTACTCGCAGAGCGACTGGTCGTCCCGCGGCCAAAGCCTGCTCTTCATGGTGCAGCAAGGAGTACCGACCTACGGTAACGCACTGCAGTAGGATATCGGCGCGCTCGGCGTCAGACACCTCGTTCGTGTGGGGACGGGCGCCCTCGCCCGTCCAAGCCGAGCGCCAGCTCGGCAACTCCCTGGGCTCGCAGCATCCCTGGGCTCGCAGCATCCCTGGGCTCGCTATCGATATTCGTACTCTGCGTACTCTGCGATGATCTCCCTCCACGCCGCTTCCTGCTATCCTAGAAATCTTCGCCCATAAAGGACGCCATGAAAATCAAGCCATTGACTTTACCGCTCGCGCTGCTGTTGGCGATTTCCGCTACCGCCCAAACCGCTCCTAATTTCGACGGCCAGACCTGGTGGAATCACATCAAATTCCTCGCCAACGACAAACTCGAAGGCCGCGACACCGGCAGCCGTGGGGAACGCGAAGCGCAAAAATACGCCGTCGAGCAACTCAAGAACGCCGGTGCGGAACCCGCCGGCGTGGACGGCTTCTACCAGCCCGTCAAATTTGTCTCCCGCCAGATCGTAGAAAAAGATTGCAGCCTCACCCTCATCCGAGACGGCAAGCGCGAATCGCTCACGCTCGGTGAAGATGCCATCATCGGCACGCGCGTCATGCCCGCGCCCGAGGTCGAAGCGCCGCTGGTCTTTGCCGGCTATGGCCTCAAAGTCCCCGAGAAAAATTATGACGACTTCGCCGGCGTCGACGTCCGCGGCAAGATCATCGTAATCCTCGCTGGTTCGCCCTCCGAGATTCCGGGCGCACTTGCGTCGCATTACCAGACCGCGGCTGAGCGATGGAAAGTGTTGCGCGCCGCGGGTGCCATCGGCATCGTTTCTTTGATCAACCCCGCATCAATGGACATCCCCTGGTCGCGCATGGCGCTCAACCGAGCCCATCCCAGCATGGATCTCGACTATCCGGAGTTCAACGAAACCGAAGGCGCCAAGCTCGCCGTGACCGTTAATCCCGCCAGCGCTGAGAAATTCTTTGCGGGCTCCGGCCACACCTTCGAAGAAATCGCTGCTCTCGGTAAAGATCGCAAACCGCTGCCTCACTTTCCGCTCGCCGTCTCGCTCGCCGCCAAAACCCGAGTTGATGTCACCAGGATCGAGTCGGCTAACCTCGTCGCCAAACTCCCCGGCAGCGATCCCGCTCTGAAAGATGAATATGTCGTGCTCTCGGCCCACCTCGATCACATCGGCATCGGAGAACCCATCAACGGCGACCGCATTTACAACGGAGCCATGGACAACGGCTCCGGCAGTGCCCTGACACTGGATATGGCCGCAAGCTTCAAGAAGAATCCGGCCAAATTGCGCCGTTCGATTCTCTTGGTCTTGCTCACCGGAGAAGAAAAAGGTTTGCTCGGCTCGAAGTATTTCGCCGCTCATCCCACGGTCCCGCCCAAGTCCATCGTCGCCGACGTTAACGTCGACATGTTTCTGCCGATCGTGCCCCTGAAGCTGCTCACCGTGCTCGGCCTCAACGACTCCGACCTGGGAGATCGCGTACGCGAGATCGCGCAGTCGTTCGGCGTACAAGTTCAGCCGGATCCCGAGCCGCTGCGCAATCTTTTCGTGCGCAGCGATCAATACAACTTCATCCGCCACGGCGTACCCTCCGTGCTCATGAGCGTCGCTCCCGAGCCCGGAACACCCGAGGTAAAGATTTTCAAAGACTGGCTGACCCAGCGTTATCACGCGCCCTCGGACGACGTGGACCAACCGGTGGACCTAGCCGCCGCCGCGAAATACGAGGAGATCGTCAGAGCCCTGCTCATTAACATCGCCAACAGCGACCATCGCCCCGAGTGGAAGCCAGATAGTTTCTTCCGGAGATACGCGGAAGTTGCGAAACTAGAGCAATAGGTGCCCGTAGAGACGGGGCTTGCCGCGTCTCCCGCCACGGGCGCTGCAAACGGAGACGCGGCAAGCCATGTCTCTACATTAAATTTCGAGAGAACAACGTAACCCTGGAGAGACCACTTGAACGACTACCTTTTGTCCGTGCTTCTAGGCATTGTCGAAGGCCTCACCGAGTTCCTGCCCGTCAGCTCCACCGCCCATCTCCGCATCTCGGAGCTGCTACTGCACGTTCCACTGTCGAGCGGCTATTGGAAGATGTATTCGATCGTCATCCAGCTAGGCGCGATCCTGGTTCTGCCAATTTATTTCCGTCGCCACATCGCCAAGCTTCTCTCGACCTTTCCCGAAGGCGAGCAGAAAGACTGCAACTACCTGACCCATCCGTTGAGCCTGGTCATGATCGCATTCGTGGTGACCGCGATCCCGTCTTTTCTGCTGACCAAGGTGATCGGCAAGAACCTTGAGAGTCTCTACGTGATGGGTGCTGCCCTGCTGATCGGCGGCATTGTGATGTGGATCGTCGACGCCATGAAAGCCCCTTGGGAAAAGGCTGGCGCCGACGCCGCCGGTTCTCCCATTCACACCTGGAAGATGGACGACGTCCACAGCGGCCAAGCCATCTGGATCGGCGCTTGCCAGATTCTCTCCGCTGTTTTCCCCGGAACTTCGCGCTCCATGTCAACCATTGCCGCCGGACAACTGGCGGGGATGTCGCGCGCCGCCGCGCTTGAGTTCTCCTTCTTCTTGTCTATACCAACCATGACCGTAGCCACGCTCTACACCCTCTTCAAATCGATCCACGGCGGCAAAGATGAAAATCCCATCGGCGTCGCGCAAATCACATCTCACGAGTGGATCATCCTCGCCATCGGCTTCGTCGTCTCCTTGATCGTCGCCTACGGAGCCGTCGCCTGGTTCATGGGCTATGTCCGGAAACGCGGTTTCGCGCCGTTCGCAATGTATCGCATTGTGCTTGGAATCGTGGTGCTCGCTTGGGCAGCAGGAATGCTGTGAGTTAACCATCCAGCAAGCCCCTGACGATAGACGACAGAAGATAGCCGTGGTCGGCGGCAAAAGGCAGCGGCGCGCTTCACCCCTCGGACACAACGTCGTCCACCGTCATCCTTTGCAAGCCAATTTGTCCGTCCTGCGGAGTGCCCGGTTCTCCCACCCAAATGACTTGAAACCGTGCCTCAACGCCGTCTGAGAGCAGTTGAACCACTTCGCCGACCTTCAGACGCAATCTAACGCCGCCGACACGCGCGCCGTGATGACTGACATCGATCAAGGAAGTATTTTGCGGAAAAGATGTCTGATCCTGGCTCCGCACCTCTACCGACCGCGCCACGGTTATTCTTGGTTCCCGGCGTTGATGAACCGTGGGCTCGGGCAAGCTGAGTTCGGACGAGTTTCCGGGAACACCCGCCACCTGGTGCTTTTCGAGTTCAACAAGAAACTGTTGCTTGGTAAGGGTGGGCCAAGTACGGAATAATTCCAGGAGAGGATCGTGTTCTACCTCTTCCTCCGGCGAAGCTGTGGTTCCTTCCGACGGATCGCCGGCGCCATCTTCCCAATCCAGTCCTTCCGGCTCCACCAGCACCTCGGCAATAGCGTCTGGGCTGGCGGTCATTTGCTGGATCAACTGTTCTAATCGTCGCCGGTGCTGCAACGTTCGGTTCGGGAACTCGATCCCCATGCCGTGTTCGGGATCCATCACCCGAACTTTGCCTTCCGTCTTGACCGAACAATCCGCGGCTCGGAGCAGCAACTCGACCCGCGTTTGGGCGGGGAAGGGGGACTGGGTTCGCAAGAAGCATCCGCCAAAACTGAGCCCTATCAGAGAGCAGCGGATGGGCGGATCGTGGTTCTCTCCGCTTTGCAAACGCAACCATTCTTTCAGGTCCTGGTGCGCGGCATCGGATAGCGTCGCGAACTGAAGGCCGGCACGACGGCGCGAATCCTGCCAGGCGATCATCCCGGTGGCTTCAATCACGGTCGTGGTGTCGGGCAACGCAAAGGAGAAGGCAATCAGCCCGCTTTTCTTGCCGGGCGAGCTCGCAAATCGCACCGAGATTCCGCCTTCGCTCAGCCCGGAGATAGGGGCTTGCTCGCCATCTCCATTCTGAAATCGGAAATAGGCGGGAATATTCACTTCCAGCCTCACCGACCGTCGCCGCTCTCGTTTCATGAGAGCTCGGGCAGCTCGAAAACTCGACTTTGCCTTTTCAGTCGAGATCGGTTTGTAGACAACAAAGTTTGCACCGAGCTTGAAGGCAGTCTGCAGATTGGTGCTCGCGTCGATAATCGCTATTGCCACCGCTTTGCGGTTTTGTTGCCCGGAACGGACTCTGGTTAGCAACTGGAAGCTGTGCTCATCGTCACAGTCAATAATGACCGCTTCAAAGCTTTGCTGCGCCAGCTTTTTCGCGGCGCTCACGTGGTCGGCGCAGTGCTCGACATGGATCTCCAATTCGCCTAGCACATTGCGAAGAACGCGCAGGGCCCGGTCGTCCGAGCAAACCAGAAGTGAGTCGAGGTTCATGCCGATATCAGAAATGGTAGTGAATGAGCAAGGACATCCAAAGTTACGGCGGTAATTCCAATGTCTGGTGGTTGCTGGTTGGTTGAGGATCCGCAACCTCCCGCCGCCAGTACCCAACTCGCCACCCCGCCCCGTTTCCCGCATTGTACGAAGTGCTGCTTCTTGTAATAATTATCAGGTTCTGGCCTTGTTGCGGCACATTGGATAAACTTCTACCCAAGGAGTGCCGTCGCTGCCACATGACTTTTTTTGCAAAGATTTTTATGCCCACCAGGAATCGGCGTCTGAACGAGCTGGTCGGATTCCTGTTGTGCGTCTCCGCACTCCTGCTTCTCCTTGCGCTGGCGTCTTATTCGCCCCTCGATCCCTCGCTCAACAGCGCCTCCATCCTCACCGGATCGCATACCGCCCGCAACTGGATCGGTATCTGCGGCGCCTATCTTTCCGACCTCGTCCTGCAATTTTTGGGGGTTGGATCATTTCTGCTGCCCATCTTCATGGCCATGGTCGGCGCGCGCTGGTTCCGCTCAAGAGCTGTGCGGACTCCGGTCGCAAAGACGCTCGGCGGCATCTGGCTGCTCATGTTCGTGCCCGCGCTGCTCGCCATCCTGCCCGGGCATTTCCGGTGGCCGCCGTCGGGCGCTATCCCGATCGAAGGTCTGGTTGGCCGTATTGTGGGTGACGTATTAATCCGTTATCTGAACGTCGCCGGCGCATACATTGTCTGCACCACGGTGCTGGCAGTCGCGCTCTACCTCACCACTGCCTTCTCGTTCTCGGCGATTGAAGTCTGGGCGCCAACCCGTTTCGCCTTTATCATGGCACTCAGAGATCGCTTGAAAGACTGGCAGGACGAGCGCGCCCGCAAGCGTCAGCAAAAGGAACTCGAAAAGCGGCGCGCCGAAAAACCAACCGTCACCGCACAACTCGTGCCCGCGCGTCTCGCGCCCCCACGTCCCGACGTGCATCGGGAAAGCCCTGAGCAAAAAATCAGTCGGGAAATCCCCGGCGTGCAGTCCCCAGCCCCAGCGCCGCGCACCGGCATCGAGCGCATGATGGCCGAGGACGCGCCCGGCTCCGCCGCCGCTGCTCAGAACTCGCAACCCTCTGCGTCTGCCTCCGACGAAGTCGAGGTTACCGACCGCGCCGACAGTGAGCGCCGGCCGAGGACGACTCTCCCCAAAATTGCCGGCAGTTACAAGCTTCCGCCGTCAAGCCTGCTGCACCGTCCCGACGAGCAGCAATCCGTCAACCAAGAAGAACTCAAAATCGTCGCCCAGGTTCTGACCGCGAAGTACGCGGAATTCGAAGTCTTCGGCCAAGTCACGCAGATCAATCCCGGCCCGGTCGTGACCACCTTCGAATTCAAGCCCGAAGCCGGCATCAAGTACAGTCGCATCATCGGACTCACCGACGATCTCTGCCTAGCCCTGCGCGCCGAAAGCATCCTGGTCGAACGCATGCCCGGCAAGAGCACCGTAGGCATTCAGGTGCCGAACCGTGAGCGCGAAATCATCTGGCTGCGCGAGAACATCGAATCGCCGGAGTTCCTCGGCTCCAAATCCAAGCTCACCATCGGCATGGGCAAAGACATCAACGGACGCATCGCCGCCGCCGATCTCGCCGGCATGCCTCACCTGCTAATCGCCGGCTCGACCGGCACGGGCAAGAGCGTGGCCATCAACGCCATGATCATGTCGATTCTGTACAAATCGACCCCCGATGAAGTGCGCCTAGTGCTAGTCGACCCGAAGCGCCTCGAACTAGGAAATTACGAGGGCGTCCCGCATCTTTACACGCCCATCATCACCGAGCCGAAACTAGCCGCCAACGCGTTGCGTAACGCCGTCCGAGAAATGGAGCGCCGCCTGAAACTGTTAGCCGCCAAAGGCGTCCGCAACGTCGACAGCTACAACCGCCTCTTCGACGACACGCCCAGCCTGTTCGGCGAGCAGGCGACCGCCGATGAAGGTCCGATTCCCAAGATAGTAATCATCATCGACGAGTTAGCCGACCTGATGATGCTAGACGGCAATAACGTAGAAGAAGCGATAACTAGGCTAGCCCAGATGGCCCGAGCCGTAGGCATCCACTTAGTGCTAGCCACGCAGCGCCCATCGGTAGATGTAATCACCGGGCTGATCAAAGCAAACTTTCCCGCCCGAGTGTCGTTCCGAGTAGCGACCAAAGTAGACTCGCGCACCATTCTCGACGCTAACGGCGCCGAATCACTTTTAGGACGAGGCGACATGCTCTACCTGCCCTCCGGCTCGGCGCGTGTCCATCGCCTGCATGCGCCGTACGTAACCGAAAAAGAAATCGAAGCCGTAGTCGAATTCTGGAAAGCGCAAGGCCAGGCGCAGTATCAGGAGAAATTCTTAGAGACTCCCAAAGAAGATCGCGAGACAGCCGCCGAAGGCGCCGACGATTCCGGAGAAATTTCCCCCGACGACAACGATCCGCTTTTCAACGATGCGGTGCGACTCGTCATCGAGTTCGGCAAAGCCTCGACTTCCCTTTTGCAGCGCCGCTTGCGCATCGGCTACGGCCGCGCCGCACATCTCATCGACCTCATGGAACGGGACGGTATTGTCGGCGCTGCCGATGGACCGAAACCTCGCGAAGTGTTGAAGCGTCCTGACTGGATCTCGGAAATTGAAGAGTCGATGCGGTAGGCGGGTGGTGGCCCAGCCGTCGCAATCATTTGAACCCACGCGGGTGCCCCGTCCAAGCTCTGCTTTTGCGGGCCCGCTAGGCGGCAGGATGGTTCGGTACGGTCGGAAAGACACTCGCCCGCTCTCTCCGCCGCGTGCTCCACTGCGACTCGATTTCTACTCGACCGACCTCATCCTTTGCATAATGACGGAAGCTGCTCCAGGCCCAATCTTCGGGACGCGCACCTAACCCGCGCGTCACCGGATTCTGGCGAATGTAGCGGAGCTTCTCAACAAACTTGCGCTCGCGCCATACGTTGAAAGTCGTAGTATCGAGCCTGCCAGAACGGGTCTGCGGCTCGTACGGCCAATGTCCCGGCGACCGCCTGCTTCAGCGATTGCAGGACTCGCGACAGCGGGCCCTGCTCCGGTTCGTTGACCAACATGTGGATGTGCTCGGGCATCACGACATAGCCGTAGAGGCAAAGTCCGAGGCGTTGTCTCTCCCGTTCGAGAGAAGTCTCGAACGTAGTCCTGGACGGAGCGTTCGCGAAGCTTGGTCCTCTCTTGTAACAGCTGAAAGTGAGGAAGTGTAACTGGCCGGTTTCCTGGAAACGCTTTAAACCCCAAGGCATGGTGACAACATAGGCCTGGGTCGCCCTCCCAGTCTCTGATGACCGCCTTCTCAGTTTGTGATGAAACGGACCCGCCCAAGCGAAGCCTTGACGGGGCATCCTCGTGAGTTCAGAAGAAACTAAGCCAGATTGGCGTGAATGCCGAGACCTTCTGCAGCCTTGCGGAGGCGCTTATCTCTCGTCCACAGAAGCGTGGACGAATTGATAAAGACGGAGGCTATCAGGTGGGCGTCGGTCAGACCGATGCCGAGGCTGTACAAACGACGAGCCTCAACCATTCGCCGCACTTCGCTCAGTTGCGCCACTCGCACTTGGGGCAAAAGGTCCAGCATCGCAAGCGTCTTAGCACGAGGTTCCAGCGATCCGAGGGCAAGTTCCGCAATGATGGAGGGATGGATCACGATTTGGCCTTCGTTCAGATGATTCCGCATTTCTTTGTTTCCGGAACGAAAGTGATCGATCCAAATCGAGGTATCCGCGAGAATCAATTCCGCCCCGGCCTGCGGCGAGGAATATTCTTCAATTTTGCCATTGTGCCCTCCAGGGACGCCAATCGGCGGGCGCTCTCCCGTTCGATAAGGGCTTTGAGCGCTTCACGAATCAGCGCCGTTTTCTCCGCCACCCCGGTGAACTCCTGGGCGGTGCGTACGAGATCGTCATCCAGCGCAACGGTTGTCCTCATGGCACTGATTATAGCATCAAATGATGTCTTTTGTTGTGCTTGCTAGACGCGCCACAGTAGTGAGCCGAGTACAACTCAGCGGGCCACTTCTCGAAAAGCGCGAGAAGTGGCTTCCACCGAAACTCAACCGGGGCGTCGCCCGCCAAGAATAGGTTTTGTTATAATTACAGCGTAATAAGTACTCGCTTGTATCTCTTTAACCACACTCCCGCGCATTATCAATGACTTGCAAACCCGACATTTTAATATATGTATATAGTTATACGTATACTATTGCCGGTACAAAGGGAACGCTTTGTACGTACCACGGAACGCGACGATTTGGGATCGGAAACTTTTCCTCCACGCCAACCCCTCCCGGTGGTAGATGTGTAACATGAAATTCCACACCGAATACCTGACCCTGCACACGAAAACCAAGCGTGCCTACATTCACCTGACGCCGCAGGTTGAGAGCGCCCTCAAGAAGTCCGGAATTAAAGACGGGATGATTCTGGTCTCCGCCATGCACATCACCGCTGGGGTCTACGTCAACGACAACGAGAGCGGACTCATCAAAGACATCGACCGGTGGCTTGAGACGCTGGCCCCATTTCGTCAGGACTACCAACATCACCAGACCGGCGAAGACAACGGAGACGCTCATCTCAAATCGCTGATCATTCACCACGAGGTCATCGTCGCGGTCACCAACGGGAAACTCGACTTCGGTCCCTGGCAGCAGATTTTCTACGCCGAATTCGACGGCCAGCGCGACAAACGAGTGCTCATAAAAGTCATGGGAGAATAGGCGACTTGGTTTATCCTCATAGCTCGTCGCGAGCGTTCGTCACAGCGTGACGAGTTTTTATTGGCGGAGCGACGGGTGTTTCACCCCTGCAGCAGCGTCGCAGCCGGGCGGGGCACCCAACTCTCCACCGGCAAGTTTAGATAGGAGACTTACGATATGAGCGAGGAACTTACCGAATTGCATGAGCACGCTGAACACGCCCGCGAACATCCCGATCTTGCGCCCGTCACGCTCACCATGGCGGTGCTGGCGGTCCTGGTGGCAACCGCGTCCCTGTTGGGCCACCGCACGCATACCGAAGAAATCATTCTGCAGAACAAGGTCACCGACCAGTGGGCCTTTTACCAGGCCAAGAATATCCGCCTCCACGTCGATGAGTTATTTTCCGATCTGACCGGTGTGGTCGCCTCCAAGGATCCTGAAGCTGCCGCCAAGCTGCAGGAGAAGACGCACGCCGAAGCCGAACGCTATAAAGACGAGAAGAAGGAGCTCGAGGCCAAGGGCCACGAACTCGAACAGGAATTCGCGGTCACGCACCGCAAAGCCGACCGCTTCGATCTGGGCGAAGTTTTCCTGGAGGTCGCGCTGGTGATCACCTCGATCACGCTGCTGTCGGGCCGTCGCATCTTCTGGCACCTTGGGCTATTGATGGCCGCTGCCGGCGTTCTCCTCGCCGCCTCCGCCTGGATCGTGCACTAGGAGCTAGCGACCTCCGAATCGCTGACGGCCATTCGTCGGCCGCGACTTCGCCCCGTCAGCACCATCGATCCACCGTGATCCAGACCACCTTTCCACCGTCCAACTTGTTGTTGTAACTACGGGCCAGCAATCTCTGATCTACTCGCCAACACTTCGGCACCTTGCATGCTGTGTGCTTTCAATCCCTCTGGCCGAACAATTCCGACAGAAGAGAAGACGGGAACAGCCGATGCTCCATGCATGTGCAAATCCCGCTTGCCTGGCACCCTTCGTTTCCCTTTGCGAAGGCAGCTATTCCTGGCGGAAACCTTTTCCTGTGACCTCGACCCGGTTTACGACGGCACCCGGCGGAAGCTCCACCGACGTGAGCATTTCTGGCTTTGCGCCGCCTGCGCCGCTCACTTCACGCTTCGTTTCGACAGCAACCTCGGGATGCTGACCGGTCCCCTCAGCGACTCCGCGCGTCCACGCTTCCTCTCCCGCGCCACTGGCAGTGCCAGCTGATGGTCAAAAGGGGCCCCTGACGGATTATCTGCTCTCAAGACCCACCCCTGGCGCGGTTTGCGGCATCGAAACCTTCCGCCACACGGGATGGTTCCTCGTCATCGAGAACCATTGACTCGACCGTCTCAAAATCCTTTCCTGGCATTCTTCGCTCTCCACTCCGAAGGATATGAAGAGTGTGTGCTGTCGTCAGCATCTCAAAACCCTCACCGCCCACTGGCTGACCCAGGCCAGCCTTCGTCTTCCTTCAACACACTGTCCACCGCTGCTCATAGGCAGCGACCGGACTCTGGCGGACGTCGATCTTGGCCCCGACTCGGCGGGACGCCTGGTCGGCGAATTGGCGGTTCATCGCAAGTCTTTTTCCCGCCTCTGGTCAGGTTCCCCGGCGGCGCTCGAATGCATTCTTGACGCCCTTATCATCATCGGAGCTGAAAATAAACGTCACGCACTGGAGTGCCAGCTCTTCAACCCACCACCCGAGTCCTCACACGGACTTTCGCTCCAATAAGGCACCGGCAGGGTCTAGCTCTGCCGGCGCTCCCTCCACACTCGCCAATCTTTCTCCATGGCGTCGGCCATCGCCTGCGCCGCCCCCAGCAGCCAGTTCTCTTTCCGTCCGCGCAGGTCCTTCAGGATCGCCTTCCGCTTTTCTCCCGTTCCCACATGTATATTCGCCGTCTCTTGCCCCATCGCCTCCAGCAGACGGCACTCGCCGCGGTTGGTCGCCAGCGCGTCCAATTCGATGCGCGAGCAATGCGGCGACAGCCGACGCACAATCCAGTGCCCCCGCATCTGCACATAGGGATCGGGACAGCGCATGGCCCGCCGCAGAATCGCCCCGTAGAAAATCTCTGCCGGCGTTTGCTTAGGATTCACGCATTGCAACGCCGAGGGCAGCAAGGCTTTCGCTTCCCGCGCCACTCGCCCGCCGTTCCAATCCGCGATCGCCACCAGCCGAGTCCGCCCCAGGCTTCCGAGGCCGGCCCTTCGACGTACCAGCCGGTAGCTCATGCCCGGCGCCGGCAGCATGTGCTCAAGCGCCTCGCGCGCGCTCTCCGGTATCTCACCTCTTGCCGTCTCATTCGCGTCCATTTTCTTCCAGAACACCACCGGATCGCGCAGCTTGCTCTCCGCGATGGCGCGCAACCACGCATGGCGCTCCTCCAACACAAACGGACACCCGCCGTCGTCCATGGCGCGCTCGTATCCCTTCAGGATCGCCGCCGCCGCATCTTTCGGCTTCATGGTTAGACTCTCTGTCCTGGCCGCCAACAAAGCGCTGGTCGCCAGCCGCACCAGGTCCATCGTGTAGGGATAGAGAAACGCTTCATCGAAGTCATTCACTCCCCACACCAGCCGCCCGTCGGTGTCGCGCCAGGTGCCAAAGTTCTCGACGTGCAGATCGCCCACAGACAAAATATGAGGCGCCCGATCCAGGTCCGCGCAGACCTCGGGCCACACCTGCACCCAGCGATAGAATGTTGCCCGAAAGAATGGGAAGACATCCGCCGCCATCTGCTCGTGCTTGTAGCGCAGATCGGGCTCGACGATTTGGATGTGCTGCCTGAGCCAGTCTTCGTACTTTTTCGTGGCTTTAACGATATTCATAGATGGCTAGAACAATAACGGTTAGCAACGATAAGAAGATAGCCGGACCCTGTCAAGGCAGATAGCTCGGGCGGTAGTGGGCTGTTTTGACTTTGAGACTCCTGGCAAACGTGGCGCCGTCCGGGAGTCTTACGAGCAGCGGAGGGCGGAAGGAGCGTCGTAAGATATAGCTGAGACTTTGCCGCCACGCGAAAATGGGTTCCTATTTTCTGGACTCTATTTGCGGCTTTCCATTGGGCTATACGACCGCTATCCATGGCTGGATGCCGCTTGGTACGCGACGGCGGAATTATTCCTGATCGTCGTGGCCGTTTACTCGGTCATTCATGTATTTGGGCATCGTCACAAGACAACCACCACTTCGTACCGTGGTATCCCACGGTGGCTGGAGCGATTTTCATCGGACGAAAAGGATCCCAGCAGGCTACGTGCTACGCCCAAAGAAAATTCAAAGTAGCCCACCACCGGAGGACCGCGACTCTTACGCCCACGGTACCGTCGCACTCTCTCCTGTTATGATTTGCGGCGCTGATGTTTCTACGTTCTTATCTGCCCGTGTGGGGATGCGAGACGGCAGTTGCTGTCCCTACGCGACTCGCTGTGGCCCTGGCCATCTTCTCCATGCTCGCAATTCCCCCGAGCCTTGGCGCGCTGCCCGCTCCTAAGACGCCGACCGCTCCGTACACCGTCCGCATGGTCCAGCAATCGATTCCCATGCCTGACAGCATCCGCCTCTCCGCCACTCTCTACATGCCGGACAACGCGAAGCCCGGCGAAAAATTCCCCGCTCTCCTCGAATATCTCCCTTACCGCAAAGACGACGCCACCGCCGACCGCGACTATCCCATCCACTCCTGGTTCGCCGCCCATGGATACGTCAGCGTCCGTGTCGACATCCGCGGCTTTGGATCGAGCGAAGGCGCACCCACCGACCGGGAATATTCCGAGCAGGAGCAACTCGACGGCGAGCAAGTCATCGCTTGGTTAGCCACTCAGCCCTGGTCGACTGGCAAGGTAGGAATGTTCGGCATTTCGTGGGGCGGATTCAACTCCATGCAGATGGCCATGCGACATCCGCCCGCGCTAAAGGCCATCCTCGCCGTCGATGCCACCGAACAGCTTTTCCACGACGACATCCATTACATCGACGGCATGATGCACTTCGACGAGTTCGAGCTCAACATGGATCTTGCGCCCTCCATGCCCGGGGCTCCCGACTACTCGCTCGACGAGAAGCCGCGTTTCGAATCGGCGCCATGGTCCCTGCTCTATCTGAAGCATCAGCGTGATGGCGAGTTCTGGCACGCGCCCGTCCGCCCGCTGAGCAAAATCAAAATTCCGTGCTTCTTAATCGGAGGACTGCTCGACGGATACCGCGATTCCATCCCGCGCATGTTCGAGCAAGTCAAGGCGCCGTTGAAAGCCATCGTCGGCCCCTGGAATCACACCTTCCCCAATGACGCCGAGCCCGGCCCTCAAATCGAATGGCGGGACCAGGCGCTCCGCTGGTGGGATTACTGGCTCAAGAGCCGCAACACCGGAATCATGGAAGAACCGCCTCTCTCCATTTATATGCAGGACTGGCACGCCCCCGATCCTCACCTCAAGATCGTGCCCGGAAAATGGCGCGGCGAAATTGGCTGGCCTCCAAGAAATGTAGCCAACACAATGCTCTATCTCGACGACGCCCACGTCCTTTCCTCCGACCCCGCCAAGCCCGCCGTCCACCAACTCCGCTACCTTCCATCCGTTGGCGTGGAAGCCGGATTCTGGTGGGGAGAGTTGTTAACCGACCCGCGCCCGGTCGACGCCTTCAGCCTCGTCTACGATTCGGCTCCGCTTAAGACGGACCTCACCATGCTCGGGCGTCCCCACGCGCTGCTCCAGGCAAGTTCGTCCGCCCCGCAAGCCGACTGGTTCGCGCGACTCTCCGATGTAGCTCCCGACGGCACCGTCACCCAAGTCACCGGAGCGGGATTCAACGGTGCCCAGCGCGATTCAGCTTCCGAACCTACAGACTTAGTGCCCAACCAGAGCTACCCGCTCGATATCGAAATGCATCTTGCCACCTGGACCTTCCCCAAGGGACATTGCATTCGCCTGGCAGTCTCGAACGCGTTGTGGCCCATGGTCTGGCCGACCCCTTATTCGATGACCACCACTCTTCAACTCGGCGGGGATCGGGGATCGCGCCTGACCCTGCCGCTCGTCCCACCCTCGATGTACGCCGCACCCCAATTCGCGCCTCCCGCACCGTCCGAACAACGCAGCGATGTGCAGTCCGCAGGCTTTCCCTGGCCTGGTGATTGGAAAACCGAGCGCGACGAACTCAATGGAAAAATAAAAGTGACATGGACCGGAAAATCCGAAGAAACCTATCCCTGGGGGAAGGAAACCGACTTCGAAGGCATAACCTACCTGGCCGACGATAACCATCCCGAGACCAGTTCCGTCCAGGCCGAAGCCGAAATCGCCATGGCCCTCAAGCAACAAACGCTAATCTGGCAAGGCCATCTGACCTTAACCAGCGACGCCCAAAACTTCTACTACAAATACACCCGCCAACTATTCAAGGACGGCCAGCCGATCAGGCAGAAGACGTGGCAGGAAACGATTCCGAGAGATCACCAGTAAAATCCCCTAGCAGCCACGAGGCTAAAAGCGAATTCGTGCTGTTACTTCGGTGACCTTTCCGGCATTCTGGATAACGTTTACGCTGACTACGTGAAGGAGTTATCGATGCGACCCCCCATTGCAACCGCGCCCCGGGCGCGCCTTTCCGGAGGGATTGTCTTAGGAACGATTGTCTCCGGAATACTTGTCTTAGGAACCATCGTCTTTTCGCCGTCCGTTTCTCTTGCCCAAGAACAGTCGGAGCGGAAGATAGCAAGCAGAGTGGTCCCGGAGTATCCCGAGCTGGCGCGAAAAATGCAAATCATCGGGACCGTCAGGGTCGAAGCCACGGTTGCGCCCAACGGAAAAGCGAAGTCCACTCAGGTGGTTGGCGGCAGTCCTGTACTGGTAAAAGCTGCGGTCGATGCTATAGAAAAATGGAAGTGGGCTCCGGCGCCGCAGGAAACCAAGGAACTCATAGAACTCAACTTTCATCCCTAGCATCCCTAGGCCACCCGCGGTGGAGTGCGGCAGGGATCAGGGCATCGCCTTCTAGCCAGCGGCCGCCCATCGCCCCAGACCACTCTTCAAGTCCGCCGCCAGCAACTGATGGAACAACTGTTCTCCGGCTTCCCGACGCACCGAGAGCCGCCCTGCGCCATAAGCCCGCGACTTCAGTCCTCTCTGCACGGCCTCGCAAATCCCCAAATCCTCATCCTGCACGCGATTCCCCACCGCGACACTTGACTCGTTGTAAGCGCGCGCTGTCTCGCTCACGTCATTGAAATAGAAATCAAAAGTCACACGGCAATGATCCACATCAATCGGAATCACCAGATTCGTATCCAGATATCCCTCGTAGCAGTTGAACATGAAATTCGGATGCAGCCAGAAATACCAGGCTCGATCGCCCTTCCGTGTCGTGCCGGTGGCTGCGTCCTCGTCCGAACTCACCATCGGACTCGACTGCAGACAATACCGATCCTCGTTCTCGATCGTGTACTGCTTGTAATCCAGAACTGAATTAAGTCCCTTGTGCAGATGTGGAACGTGATATCCGCCATCCAGATAGTTATCGACAAACACTTTCCAGTTACAGTGGATATCGTAAGACTTGCTCGTGAAGTAATGCAGTTCACTCAGCCCGAGCGGAGCCACGCGCTTCACCAACCTACCAAGAAACTCAGCTAGCGGCGCCGCTTGCGCATCCAGATTCACAAACACAAACTGCTCCCACGTCTCCACTTTTACCGGAACCAGCCCATGGTCCTCGCGTTCGAAGTTCTTCACTCCATCGAACTCCGGCATTCCTTTGAGCGCGCCGTCCAACCCGTAATTCCATCCGTGATAAGGACAATGCAAAATCGACGCCTGCCCGCACAGCTCCGTCACCACCGCCGCCGCATGATGCTGGCATACGTTGTAAAACGCGCGCAACACGCTATCATTCCCGCGCACCGCCACCAGCGGTTCTCCCGCGACCGTTGCCGTCACAAACTGTCCCGGCTTTGCCACCTGGTCCACTCGCCCCATCACCTGCCACGTCCGCGAGAAAACCGTCTGACGTTCCAGTTCCGCAATCCGCGCGTCCACATACCACAGCGCCGGAATCGTCGACGCTTCCGGCAACGGCGCCGCCTCGTCATAACTCGCGACAATCTGCTCCACCGTCATCCCATTCCTCATGCCTTTTTTCCCGTTGCTTGTGCTCTCTCCGAACCAACCGCTCGCCGCAACAGTTCCACAAACTGCTCAATGCGCGCTTCTTTCTCTTCTGGAACCGGTCCCGTCTTCCGGAATAGACCCGGATCCAACTCCTCCGTCAAGAGCGCATCCTGAAAGCGGTCGATGGTCCATTCCAGGATCGATCCGATCATGTCCACATCCAGATCCGGCCGCAGCTCTCCGCGCTTGACTCCGAAGGCCACAAACTCGCGCCATCCATAAGGATCTTCCGCCACCAGAAACCGGTTGATCTCCCTCCGTAGCGCCAGATCCGCCCCGTAATTACCTATCAGATAAATTCGGTACGATGCCCAGTTATCCCGCACCATATTCTCCGTGCGTCCCAACCAGTACCGCAGTACTTCAAAAAATCCCCGCTCCTGCGCCGCCGCCGGAGCCTGCATATACTTGGGAAACGACTGCACGGCCTTCTTATAGGCCTCGAAGAACAATCCGTCCTTGCTCTTGAAGTGCTGGAAAACCGATCCCTTCGCGATGCCTAACTGCTCGGCAATGTCTTCCACTCGAGATCCACTATACCCACGCTCCGCAAAATGCCTGATTGCCACCTCCACAATCCGCGCCCGTTTCGCTTCCGAACGTGGACGCGGCTTGCCGTCCCGCCTCATCTGCGTCGGTTTCGACAGACTACTGGTAATTCCTTCCATGGCCCAACTCCCATTCAGATTTTGACTATCAGTCAACATAAGATACAGTACTGCGAAACCATTATTCAATCGTTTTTTACAGGGGTTTACCTGGTTTCTTCGATCCGAGGATTTCCGCCTTTTGACCATTGGTCATCCACGTATCCGGCTCCCTGCCATCGCGCTGTGTGCAGTTGAGTTCGCGGCGTAGATCCTAACCACAGGGGACACGGGGATACAGAGGGGGGACGCTTGGTTATATTAATGATAAAGAGGAAAACCTGAGGCTGCACAAAGTGGAGGGAAATTCGCAATGTCCGAAACCGCTCAACAATATGCACAACGCATCCTGGCCAACGCCCAAGGAGAAGACCCGATCAAAGTCCAATCCGCGACTAACAAAAAGATGGCTCGCCTGATCAAGGACGTCCCCACCGCCAAACTGCGCAAGCGCCCGGCACCCGACAAGTGGTCGGCCGCCGAAATTCTCGCCCACCTCGCGGACGTCGAAATCGCAGTCGGGTGGCGCATGCGCTCCATTCTCGGAGCCCCCGGAACACCGGTTCAAGCCTATGATCAGGACGCCTGGGTCATTGCCGGACACTACGAAAAACGCGATCCGCGCAAATCCATCGAACTGCACCGCGTGGTGCGCGAGGCAAATCTCGCGCTCCTCAAGTCGCTTTCTCCCGATCAGTGGAAGCACTACGGCCACCACGCCGAACGCGGCCAGGAATCCATTGAGCACATGGTCCGATTGGTCGCGGGACACGATATCAACCATCTCGGGCAAATCGAGCGCATCCTGACCCCAAGAAAATGACGGCAGTCGCCATCGACCACATGCAGGCAGAAAAATGCGGGAAGCATTACGGAAGTCGAGGGCATGCATCCCGTCAATGCTGATCAGTAAAACGTGTTGAATTTTACGGTTGTTTGCGCGGTAGCCGCGAACGAAAACAGGATCGTCAACGCCAAAGCAACCAGCCCGAGGGGGAGAAAACGTCGATCGGACACTTTTAGCCTCCTTGAATTACTACCGACATCAGTATTCGCCTTATGCCCGCCGCGCGGGTTAAATGGAAGGTGAATGGAAGGTTAAAGAAAAGTGAATCGAACATCGACATCCAGAACTAGGAGATCGAGATCAAAGATCGAGAGGTCGAGATGGCGATGGACTACGGCTCCACGGGTTCTTGAAGTGCTTTCACCAGGGGTGGAGCAGCGGCCTTTTTTCGCGGGCTTTTCGCGGGCGTGGTGGTGATCACAATTACGCTGGCGAGCACCAGCACCGTTCCCAGCAAGGTTCTCGGACCGACGGTCTCGCCTCCAAGGAAATATCCAACCGTCACCGCCACGACCGGGTTGACATAGGCGTAAGTGCCTACCTTCGTTGGCGATTCATGATGGATGAGCCAGACGTAGGCAGTGAAACCTATGATGGAGCCAGCCACGATCAAGTAGGCGAGTGCGAACCAGGCGCCGCGAGAAACCGCTTGAATATGAAATCTGCGGAACTCGCCGAAAATTGCTGCCGCCAGCGCGAGCATGATTCCTCCGGCCAGCATCTGCGCTCCCGAGCTCATGGCTTTCGACGCGGGCAGCGCCAGCTTGCGGGTAAGAGCCGACGCAATCGACCAACTCATCGCCGCCACCACCAGAGCAATCGCGCCGCCACGATCGATGGGAACTTCGCTGAAACTCTGACTTAACGAACGGCTGACCAGAACCGACACGCCTCCGATCCCGACCGAAAGAGACAGCGCAAGCCGGACGGTAAGGCGCTGGGTGCGCAGAACAAGGATCTCCGAAAGCGCCATGAAGACCGGGATGGTCGCCAGCATCACCGCGGCAATTCCGGAAGGCACGCGTTGTTCGGCCCAGAACAACAGGCCGTAATCGAGCAAAAAGATGCATACCGCGAGAAGCGAAGCGGAAACCCACTCGCGGCGTGATGGCGAGGGCGTACCCTGCAGGCGCAACCATCCGAAGAGCACGACTCCGGCGATGAAGAAACGCATGCTGGCGAGAAGAAGTGGAGGAACCTCACGCACACCTACGCGGATCGCCAGGAAGGTCGAGCCCCAGACGAAATAAATGATGGAGAAAGCCAGCACGGTCTTCCATGCCGGAGGACGAACCGTTGCTTCCATGGGGAATAGATCACGGGTAGGGCCGCGGGGACGCAGAGTTTTTCTATTAGCTTTGGTTTTTCAAATTACCAAATCACAAATTATGCAACTACAAATTCCCTCACGAACTCCCAATCCATATCCCGACCGCAAATACCAGCACTCCGCCAACCACCACCTGAAACGCTGCCGACAGCAGTGGAGTATCCATATACCGATTGCGAATCCAGGCGATCGTACCGAGTTCCATCGCCACCACAATCACCGCCGCGATAAACGCCTCATGAAAATCCTTAAGCAAGAACGGAAGCGTATGTCCAATCCCGCCCGCCGCCGTCATTAATCCGGTCACCGCACCGCGCAGCACTGGACGTCCGCGCCCCGTCAACGATCCATCATCCGACAGGGCTTCGGCAAATGCCATCGAGATTCCCGCCCCAATCGATGCCGCCAGTCCCACCAGAAATGCATCCTCGCTTTTCCTCGTGGCAAACGCCGCCGCGAACACGGGAGCCAGTGTCGACACCGATCCATCCATCAGTCCCGCCAGTCCGGGCTGCACGATCTGCAGAACGAACAGGCGCCGCTGCGCTTCGTCCTCCGTCTTTTGGACGGTCGGAGTGATACTCTCCGACATCGCTTCTGCCGCCACCTGGTGCTTGCGTTCGACCTCCTCCAGATCCCCCAGCAGCTTCCGAATTCCCGCATCCGTCACTTGTCCAATCGCTTTCTGATAGAACTGGCGCGTCTCCAACTCCATGATCTCGGCCTGCTTCCGCACCTCGGCAATCTTCAAAGGACGCGTCAGCCAGAACGGCCTCCGGTGCACAAAACCCTTCACGTCCTGCCGACGGATCAGCGGAATGTGCTCCCCGAAACGCTCCCGATAGGTTGCGATCAGCGACGCCCGGTGCTCCGATTCCTCGGCGCCCATGTCATCGAAGAGCTTGGCCGTCGCCGGATAGGTCTCGCGCAGGCCGTCGGCGAAATCCGCATACACGCGGCCATCTTCTTCTTCCAGGGAAACCGCAAGCGCCAGAATCTCGCGTCCCGTCAAATCTTTGAAGTTTCGCGCCATGCCGACAAGTGTACTGTTTCTGGACTTGGTTTCAAGATTTTCTAGCGTGGACAGGGGCGTCTCACGAACTGGGCGAAGTCGAAGGGCACAAGGCATGCGTCGGCACGGCCGCCCCACCGCCGTGCCTCCGGCAACTCTTGCCTCCGCCAGAACCTGCACATTTTGCCTGCTCGCCTTGCGCCGCGCCGCCTCGATGAACGCCTTTGCCCGCAACTGAAACAAAACGCCGCAGCATTTCCTCCGCACTATTCCTCCGCACTATCGACCGCGCGAATGGAGTCGCGCGTGCTTCTACACCACCCGGTTCACCGGGAAATTCGCCGATAGCAGCATTAGTCTTTCGCGAGATTGATCTTTCACCAGATTAATCCTGCACCAGCGAATTCCTCGCCGAAGCTTAGTAAACTTTTACATCGAGGTCTCAATGTCCACTTCCGGGATTTTAAGCAGCAGCTTCCTTCAGAACCAACTCAGCTCCGTCAACACTCCGTCCCAACAGGACATGCAAAAGCTCAGCCAGGATCTCCAGTCCGGCAATCTCTCGGCCACGCAGTCCGACTTCGACACCTTGCAGCAAGCCCATTCGCAGTCCGCAACCACTTCCCCCACCTCTACCTCGAACCCCTCCGCACAGGCCTTTAACCAGCTCGGCAGCGACCTGCAGTCTGGCAACCTTCCCGCCGCACAAAAGGATTTCTCCACCGCTCAACAGGATCTCAAGAATCAGTACAAGCTTCCGGTCGACCACTTCCATCATCTCGACCATTTCGGCGGTGGCGGCGGAACCCGGGAGCCGAGCCTCCAGAATTCTCTGCTCCAGGATCTCAGCCAGGTGGGTCAGAACCTCACGTCCAGCAACCTCGCCGGCGTCAGCAGTCTTAGCCTGGAACAGGAGCTACAACAGTTCGCCCTAGGCGGCGGTACCCAGTCGAGCGCTCTGCTGGCGCAGATGCCCGTCTCGCCTAGAAGCCTGATCTGAACTCGAAACCGGAGCTTGACGAGATTTCCTCGAGACCGAAAAACAGCCACCAGCCGTCAGTAAAAGCCCTACCTGACGGCTGATAGCCGATTTCTGATAACCGACAGCGGATCGCTCTAGCGCTCTGCGCGGATCGTCTCGATCGCGTCGTGCAGTTCGCGCTCCGCGGCGTGCAGATGCTCTTCCGCCCTCGCACCATGACCTTGCATATCGTAGTGGTTGGCGGCGCGGGCGTGGTCCAACTCATGAATCGCTTCCTGTACGTGGCTGTGGACCGCGTCCAGGTCGTGCCAGTCATGCACCCTATCGGCAACCGCGATCCCGGCAACAAATGACAAACACGCAGTGATAACAGCAAATGCAATCGCTTTTTTCATAGTTTTTCCTCTCAAAGTTTTTCCTCTCTCAAAGTTGTTGGTTATGCTTTCCAGAGACGCACGGATACTGGTAATCTTCACCGACCACAAAGCTGTTGTCAAAACGGAAATGAGTTACTTTAGTGTAACGACAGATTCGTGGGCGGACACTCCCTTCGGCTTTCCCATCGCGCCAAGGCTTGCTGGGGGCCGGTTCGCTCGGGGTTTCGGCAAGCCTGGCAGGCTCGTTCGCGGCCGTGTGCAATACAACCACGACCCAGCAAACTTTAGTTTCTCGTGCCGTGGATCACAGCCTCATGTTCCCACTTCCAGTACAGTGATAAACGCATGGGCGGATTTTCCATCGTTCGAGTGCACTCGCGTTCCCGCTTGCAACCGGAGTTGTCCGAAGCCAGCTTCGAGGGCGGTCTTAGCTGACGGGCACACCTCCGCCAGAGTCCGGGCGATGAACGACCTCGAAGTGGGTTACAGACTCATCGAAGGCCGTCAGGACCGCACGCGCTTCGGGTCCCACCACGGCCTTCTCCGGCTTCACTCCGGCGAATCTACGGACTGCTTGCATCGACTCCCACAGCGTGAGCACGACGAATTCAATCGCGTCGTCAACCGCGCGTTGGAGCAGGTATGCTCCGCGATGCCCTTCGATCGCATGGAGCGCCGGGAAGACCTTTTTTGTTACGTGATCAACGTATTCTCCAGATTTCTCGACGGTCGCGCGCCCGCGCCACATGCGTAAGACCATGGGCTTGTCTTTATCCTTATTTTTATCTGGAGATGAAGCGTCGGCGTCGGCCACTGCATTCGGCCGGATAGGGGTCGCGGAGTCTTCTCCCGCAACTGTCTTCCACTCCCGCACATGCCACTGCTTCACGGCCCCGCTGGTCACATACGGATCAGCCCGGGCAAACTTCTCAGCGACCTCTGGCGAATCGCCCTTGAACAGCAAGACGGCTCCATCGACCGGATTCGACAGGGCACCGCCCAACACCAGTTCGCCGCGTTCGCTTGCCCTCCAGGCCTTTTCCAAGTGGGCATTCCGAAACTCCGCGCGCCTGGAAACGTAGTCCTCACCAACCTCGTAGAACAAAAGGTAATGCATACGAGACTCTAGCTCCTTGTGCGCCGCAGTCCCCAGCGGCTGAAGCCGTTGGGAGTGGGTGCGCGAGCCGCAGCAGTAAACCGCTGCGCCACCGAAAAGCATGTATAACCCCGGTGAGCCGCTGCGCCACTCAAAATCAGGCGCCATATCCATTTTTTCAACAGCCTGCTCAGACGACAAAATACTTCGCGCCCGGATGATGCACCACGATCGCCGACGTGCTCTGCTCCGGTTCCAGCAGGAAGCCTGAAGTCAGCCGCACGCCTACGTTCTCTTCCGGCTTTAGCAGGGCGAAGAGCTTGGTCTGGTCCTCCAGGTGCGGACAGGCGGGATAGCCGAAAGAATAGCGCGAGCCGCGATACTTCTGATGGAAGAGATCGCGAATGTGCGGCGAGTCTTCGGCGCCTATGCCTAACTCCTCGCGCATCTTCTTATGATGGAATTCCGCCAGCGCTTCGGCCGTCTCCACGCTTAGGCCGTGGAGGTAGAGATAGCGCGTATATTCTCCGCCTTCGAACAGACGCTGCGTTTCTACCGATGCTTTCGGGCCTATTGTTACGAGCGAGAGGCCGAGCACATCCATCTTGCCCGAGGCGGGAGCGGCGAAAAAGTCGGAGATGCACAGGCGGCGGCCTTCCTGCTGGCGTGGGAAGGTGAAGCGGAGGAGTTCCTTGGGTTGCGTGGGGGCAGACGCATTCGTCCGCCCACGCTCTGCTGGTTGCTGCTGAGCTTCGCTCGGCTGGGATGGACGAATGCGTCCGTCCCCCCATGAGCTTGGGTCGTAGACTACTATGTCGTTGCCTTCGCCCTGGGCTGGAAAATATCCGTAGACTACTTTCGGTTCAAACCAGCCTGCGGCTATCACATCTTCTTCCAGCTTCTTCTTAATCGGACGGTACTTCTCCTCCACCAGGCGCGCGTAATCTTCCTGCGACGCCGTCTTCAGCTGCCATTGATTCTTGAAGAGCGCGGTGTCGTTGATGTAATTGAAAATCTCGCGCAGGTCGTAGTCCTTCACCACGCGCACGCCCCGGAACGGAGGCTCGGGAATATCCGGTGCATCCGTCACGACCGCGCTGCGCTCGGAAAACACCGGGCCGATCTCCTCATCTACAGCGGCGGCTTTGGCGTACTCTTTTACGGTTCGGCCGTCTTGCAGACGCGCCTCGCGCTTGCCGTCTTCAGACGCCAGATCTTCCATTACGTGCAGGCCTGCGAAGGCATCTTCCCCATAGAAGACCGCATTCGAGTACTCGCGGCGCAGATCGTCTTCCACATACTTGCGGGTTAAGGCCGCTCCTCCGCAGATCACGGGATACTCGAGCTTCTGGCGTTCCAGTTCCTGGATCACGTACTTCATCTCCAGCGTCGACTTCACCAGCAAGCCGCTCAGGCCGATGGCATCGGCGCTGTGCTCCTGCGCCGAACGGATGATCACGTCGCCGGCCTGCTTGATTCCCAGATTCACTACCTTGTAGCCGTTGTTGGATAAGATGATGTCGACCAGATTCTTTCCTATGTCATGCACATCGCCTTTCACCGTGGCGAGCACGATCGTGCCCTTCTGCTGCGAGCCGGTCTTTTTCTCCATCTTTGGCTCTAGATAGGCGACGGCCGCCTTCATGACTCCCGCGGAGTCCAGCACCGAGGGCAACTGCATCTTGCGGGCCCCGAATAGGTCACCTACGGTCTTCATGCCGTCGAGAAGCACCGTGTTAATCAGGTCTAGAGGTGTGTAGGGGACTAACGCTTCATCCAGCAACTCTTCGAGGCTGCGCTTGGTTTTGCCTTCGCCAACTGATTTCTCGCCGTTGATGATGGCGTACTTCAGCTTGTCTTCGATCGAGAGCGTTTCGACATGCGCGGTGGTTTGCGCCTGCGCCTTGCCTTTCATGCCGGTGAAATGCTGCATGTAGACCTGCAGCGGGTCGCCGTTTGAGCGATCCTGATAGATCAGCTTGCGGGCGAGTTCTACTTCTTCCGACGGAATTTTGTAGAGCGGATAAATTTTCGTGTAGTTGACGATGGCTACGTCGAGTCCATTTTCTACCGCTTCGTGCAAAAAGACCGAGTTCAGAACGCGCCTTGGATAAGCGTCTAAACCAAAACTGATGTTACTCACGCCTAACACCGTCTTCACTTCGGGCAGTTCGTCGTGAACCCGCTTCACCGCCTTGAGTGTCTCCATGCCGGCCGAACGGTATTCTTCCTGGCCCGTCGAAATTGGGAGGGTCAGGGTGTCGAAGAGCAAGTCGACTGGACGGATGCCGTAGTTTTGTGTCGCCAGATCGAAGATGCGATGTGCGATCGCTACTTTCTTGTCGGCGGTCAGCGCCATGCCTTCTTCGTCTATGGTCAGCGCAATGACGCCTGCGCCGTAGCGCTTCGCCATCGGCAATACTTTCGAAGTGCGCTTCTCGCCGTCTTCAAGGTTGATCGAATTAATGATGGCTTTGCCGGGGATACGCTTCAGCGCCTCTTCGACTACGTCGGCTTCGGTGCTGTCGATCAAGATCGGCGCGGGCACTCGGGTTGCAATTTTTTCCAGGACGGCGGAGATGTATCCCTTCTCGTCTTCGCCTACGATGGCGCAGCACAGGTCGAGCATGTGCGAGCCTTCGTTGGCCAGCTTTTTCGCGAGCGTCAGAATGTCGTCGTACTTTTTGGCTTGCACCAGCTTGCGGAAATGATCCACCCGCGTAGTGGTGTTCATCTCTTCCGCTACGATAAGGGGCTTGGGCTCAAGATCGAGCGGGACCGATGTGTAGGCGCTGGAGGCCGCGCCTACGGGCTTTACATCGCGCTCGGCGGGCTCTACGCCGGAGACCGCGTCGACTACGGCTTTCAGATGTTCTGGGGTTGTGCCGCAACATCCGCCTACGATTCTCACACCGTAGTCTTTTACGAAGTGCTTATGGAAGTCGGCCAAGTCTTTCGGAGCGAGCTTGTACACTGCGTGTCCGCCTACGTTCTGCGGCAATCCGGCGTTCGGCAGAATTGAAATGTGTTTGGTGGAGTTCAGGCCCAGATAGCGGACCGCCTCATTCATCTCGGCTGGGCCGGTCGCACAGTTCAGACCTATGATGTGGATGTCGTAGGGCTCGAGCGCGGTAAGCGCGGCGCCGATTTCGGTGCCGAGCAGCATGGTTCCGGATTCCTGCAGCGTGACTTGCACCTGCACGGGCAGGCCTTTGCCGGCTTTTCGCATGGCCTCGAGCACGGCTACCGTCGCGATCTTTGCCTGCAACAGATCCTGACAGGTTTCGATCAGAAGTACATCGACTCCGCCTTCGATCAGAGCCAATGCCTGCTCTTCATAGGACGCTTCCATCGCGTCCCAACCGATGTGGCCTAGCGAGGGCAGTTTCGTGGTTGGACCCATTGATCCGGCCACGAACCTTGGTTTGTCTTTCGTCGCAAATTGTTGTGCTACTTCTCTCGCTAGTTGGGCGGCCTTCAGGTTGATCTCGCGCACTTTGTCGCGCAGATCGAACTCGCCTAGAACGAGGCCGGTGCCGCCGAAGGTATTTGTTTCCACTATGTCGCAGCCTGCTTGGAAAAAGTCGGCGTGAATGTCGCGGATAATGTCGGGACGGCTCAGGACCAGGACTTCGCTGCAGTTCTCCTTGCCCCAGTAGTCGTCCAAGGTGGGGTTGCGCTTCTGGATGTTCGTCCCCATGGCGCCGTCGTAAACGACTACGCGTTGCTTTACGAGTTGGAGAAAATCTGTCATCGGTCGTTGGTCGTTGGCAATTCGTCTCAGGAAAAATCGGACGCCCATCTTGTCCATCAAATCGCGGGTCGTTCGTAAAGGCGCGAACGACCAACGACCAGCGACTGACGACCGCTTCCCATATAGCAACGCCGGTCCCGCAGGGGACCGGCGTTTGGTGAAGAATCTCGAACTTCTTTAACTCCCCGTCACGCCTGCGTCCGTTTCCGATTGCGCAAACACCTGATTGGCTCCCATATGCGCTGGAGCCGGTGCCAGCATCTGTTCTTTCCGGTAAATCAGATTGCTGGCATTGAAACTCGCCAGCTCGAATCCATGGCCGTGGGTGATCGCATCGGTCGGACACGCCTCCACACAATAGCCGCAAAATATACATCGATTGTAGTCGATGTTATAGACATGCGCGTAGCGTTCGGCGCCTGACACTCTGGTTTCAGCCGTGTTTTCCGCAGCTTCGATGTAGATGCAATTGGCGGGGCAAGCGGCGGCGCAGAGGAAACACGCTACACATTTTTCCAGGCCGTTTTCGTCGCGTTGCAGCACGTGCATGCCGCGAAAGCGCTCCTGGAACTTTGCGCCTTTCAGGGGGCCAGGACCGTCGGGATAGTTCTCGACGATGGTGGGCTGAAACATCTCCTTGAGGGTGATGGTCATTCCCTGGGCGATGGCTCCGAGGTTTTTGATCACGGACATGCTTGGATATTATAGCGGATGTTGGAGGGCAGGTGTCAGGTCCCAGGTTCCAGTCCGTTCCTGTCCTGGCTATTAGCTTTTGGCCTTTCAGAGGATTGGCTGCCAAGGACGGGGGGACTTTCGAGGACATGGAATTCTTCTCGTAATGGTTGAGACTCTATTTGTGCGCTTGGCCTGGAACGCCTGCCGTGGTTTGCGTTCTCTTCGTTTCAGTTTTTTTTGAGGGCGCGGACTTATGTCTGCGCCTTTTTTTTCTTGCGTCACCTGTCGTCGCGTCACATTCTTCTTGTTTCTGCATCACGGTTTGGAAAACGCGGTTGTGAGGTAGGATCATTCTTCGGTGAGGGGCCGTGCTTTGCACGGCGTTTACAGCCGAAGGCGGCTGTCCCTACGCGAGCTTATGACGAATGACATTGCGGTGATTGGCGGGGGGATTGTTGGGCTTTCGTTTGCCATGCAGGCGACGGAGAAATTCCCCCGGTTGCGGGTGGTGGTTCTGGAGAAAGAGGCGGGCGTGGCTCGTCACCAGACGGGACACAATAGCGGAGTGATCCACAGTGGCGTTTATTACAAAGAGGGATCGCTGAAGGCGCGTTTGTGTGTGGCGGGGGCGCGGGAGATGGTGGAGTTCTGCTCGCGGCATGGGATTCCGCACCGGGTGTGCGGAAAATTGATTGTGGCTACGGACTCGGAGGAAGCGGCGCGGCTCGATGCGCTGCTGGCGCGGGGCGTGGCCAATGGGCTCGAAGGTTTGCGGATCTTGGATCGTGCGGCGATGCTCGAGATCGAGCCGCATGTGGGCGGAGTACGGGCGCTGCACGTGCCGTCAACCGGCATCACGGATTATGCACTGGTGACAGCCAAGTATGCGGAGATCGCGGCAGGACGCGGGACGGAAATAAAGACCAACGCGGGGGTGGTCGGCTTCGGACGGGCTTCTTCCGGAAATTCGGGTGCGACGGGAAATGCGGTGGTGGTACGGACGCGAGCGGGAGATTTTTCGGCGCGGTATGTGGTGAATTGCGCGGGGCTGTTTAGCGATCGGGTGGCGCGGATGGCGGGAGATGATCCGGAAATGATGCTGGTTCCGTTTCGCGGGGAATATTACGATCTGGCAGCGGCACGGCAGTCGTTGGTGCGCGGGCTGATTTATCCGGTGCCAGATCCGCGGTATCCATTTTTGGGAGTGCACTTCACTCGGCGGATTCATGGGAATGTGGACGCGGGTCCGAATGCGGTGTTGGCGTTTCGACGCGAGGGATATCGGTGGAGAGATTTCGATTTGGGCGAAACCATGGAAGTGTTGCTGGATGCGGGGTTTCAGGCGATGGCGCGCCAGCACTGGAAAAACGGGCTGGGAGAGTTTCGGCGGTCGCTGCGCAAGCGGGAGTTTGTGCGGTCATGCGAGCGTCTGGTGCCTGATGTGCGGATGGAGGATATGACGCCGGGCGAGTCGGGAGTGCGGGCACAGGCAGTGGGGGCGGATGGCACGCTGGTGGATGATTTCCGGTTTGTGGGGCGGCAGCGGTTTTTGCATGTGCTGAATGTGCCTTCTCCGGCGGCGACGGCTTCCTTGCCGATTGGGCGGGAGATCCTGAAGATGGTGCCGGCGGAGATTACGGAATAGCGGGTGGCTGCCTCGATTTTAGCGGCTAGTGTAGTCTTCCGTAGAGACCAGGCTTGCCTCGTCTCACACGCGGCAAGACGTGGAGAACCGCGTCTCTACAGAGAACTTGGGGAGATTTACATGGCGCAGAGTTTGAGTTCTAAAAAGAAAGTGGCGGTGTTGGGCGCGGGGAAGATGGGATCGATTCTGCTGCAGTCTTTCTTGCGCGATGGATTGCTCTCGCCCGGGCAGACTTGGGCGACGGTGGCGCATCCGGAGCGGGCGCGGATGCTAAAGGAGAAGTTGAAGATACACGCGGTCACTGACAACTCAGAGGCGGTGAAAGACGCCGACATTATTTTTCTTTGCGTGAAGCCGCAGGTGGTGGCCGACGTGGCGCGGGAGATCCGCGCGCACTTGAACGCGAAGCAGTTGGTGATTTCGGTGGCGGCTTCGGTTCCTACGGAGATGATTGAACGGGCGCTGGAGAAAGAAGTTCCGGTGGTGCGAGCGATGCCGAACACTCCTTGCGTGCTGGGCGCTGGAATGACGGCGCTGTGCAAGGGGAAGTTCGCGACCAAACAGCATCTGGAAATGGCGACAAAGTTCTTCGATGCGGTGGGGCGCACGGTGAACGTGGACGAAAAACATATGGACGCAGTCACGGGATTGTCGGCGAGCGGGCCGGCGTATATCTACATCATTCTGGAATCGCTGGCGGAGGCGGGAGTGAAGGTGGGATTGCCGCGCGATGTGGCTACGCTTCTCGCCGCACAAACGACCATGGGCGCGGCTCGGGTCGTGCTTGAGACTGGCGATCATCCGGCACTGCTGAAGGATGCGGTGACTACTCCGGCGGGATGCACGATCGATGGCATCATGGAACTGGAAGAGGGCAAGCTGCGCGTGACTTTGATCAAGGCGGTGGTCAAGGCGGTGCAGCGGGCTAAGGAGTTGGCATTTTCGTAGGGTTGTGACGAGCCGGTGGACGGCTGCGCGCCCAACCGGAGACTGCACGAAAAGCCCCCGCATCTTTCGAGTGCGGGGGGGTAGTTTGAGCCGGTGCTCGTCTTACTTCTTTGGCTTGAAGGAATCAGCAAACTTCTTCGCGTTCGGAGTTCCCACGTCGGTTACGTTCGTCTCAACGTCGCCCATGGTTCCCCGTGCCCGGACGAAGAAGTTATCCGGACCAACTTGTGGGCTGCGAAGAACTCCTAGACCGTTTTCGCCTGGTCCGCGGTCGGTGCAAACCGCGACGCAATTTGCGCCCGATTCAGAAGTGACGGTAGTTCGGAGATGTGGGGTCGTAGAGCCGTTCCGCCAGGGCATCAAGGTCAACGCGATTGTGAGGGTTGAGCCAAATGCTGACCTCGATGAGGTTCGACGGGTTCTCGGTGCCGAGGTTCTTTGCAGTGGATACCTAGTCGGGAGTGTTGTCGGAGATTAACATTCCGCTGGCGGCGAGGGCCGGCACCGCTGCGGATGCGATTAGGGTCGTTACAACAGCGCACCGCCAGATCATCTGCCGCCGACGGATACCCGTCGCTGGGCACACTTCTTTCTTCCTGGTCATTTATTCTCCTTGGGATGAACTTCACAAAAACCTGAGTGACGGGACTAAAATCCCGGCGCCTCGAGACCCCAGAAACGGCGCGGCATCTGGACCTATCCGCAGGGTGGACGACATCCTAGTCCTGTTGCGGGAGAAGCGCAATAAATTAAGGCAATTTGGACAGCAAGAAAACTTCCGCGCGAACTTTTCCGGCTTCGAAAAGAAATTTCAATTAGGAAGATTGAAGCTCAGGGTCACATCCGTTTGAAACTGAGCGGGGTGGTCGTGTTGGCGGTAGGGTTGGTAGCGCCAGGTGCGGACGGCTTCGGTGGCGGCGGCGGCTAGCCGGGGGTCTCCGCTTAAGGTGCGGATGTTGGAGACGGAGCCGTCTTCGGCTACCTGGACTTCGAGGACTACGTTGCCAGAACGGTGGGCGGCCAGGGCTTCGGAGGGATATTGGGGCTCGGTGCGGCTCAGGAGGCGGGTCTCGGCTTTCTCGGGCGCTAGCCAGACGCTTGAGGATGGAGCGACCTTCGTTAAGGACGACGCTTCCACGACGGCATCGCTGTCTTGCTTCATGTCAACGTGCATGGCCTGGTGGTGTTTCGCCGAGTCGGGCCTGATGGGCGCGGGCTTCATGCGGAAGATGACTTTGCCTTTTTCGTAGACGACTAACTCGTCGGCCGTCTGGGCAGCAGTGTTGGACTTCGTTGACGGTCCCGCGGTTGATTTTGTGGCAGCGGATTTCGTCGCGGCGGATTCTATGGTATCGGCCGGGGCCGAATTGGAGGGCACGGGCTGCGAGGTTTGGCTGCCGGACGCGGCGCGAGGTGGGAGAAACCATCCGATGCGGGAACCCACCAGAAAGCTGACGCCAATGGTCGCGAGAATGGCCAGCGATCCGAGGACGAGGGTCCAGGCTTCGTAAGGAGAGCGGCTGGCAGGCAGAGGTCCGGCCGCAACGAAATCGGACGGCGCGAACTCGGTCGGACCAAAGTCGGACGAGGCGTTGGACGGAACTGGCACGGCGGCGGGCTTGCGCCGACTGAGTTCGCTCGCAGCTTGGCGAACCCGGGCACACTCCTCCGCGAAACCTTCCAGCAGTTTCTGGTGGTTGTCGGAGAAGGCGGCGGGCGAAGGAGAAAAGACTTCAAGCGCTCCGGCGAACTGAGCTTTTGTTTTGTCGCTACTGTCGAAGACAGGGACGATTAGGATGGAGCGGATTCCGAGGCGGGAGATAGCGGGGTCGACGCGTGGATCGAACTCGGTGTCGACCGAAAGCTGTGGCTGATGGGTTTGAAAACAGGCGCCGGATAGACCGTCGCGAGTGTTGAGGGGTATACCGAGATCCGGGGCGAGGTGTCCGGTGGCGGCGCGGCAAACCATTTCATTGCCACGAGCGAGAGCCAGAGCGGCGGAACTGGCGAGAGTGGCTTCGGCGGCACGGACTACAAGTTCATTGAGAACCAAATCGAGAGCGAGGTCGGACGGAAAACCGGCGAGGACGTGCTCCTCGAGAACGCGGGTCAAGTCAAGATGCGAATCGTCTGGGCCGAGCTCGGACCTCGACATAGGTTGCGGGAACATAGTTTGTTCCGGCAGCCTGCGGTGATGCGGGGGAACGCAGGCTCAGAGCGAGTTTCCCGCGAAATGAAGGGGAAGTCAATTGGGGCGAGGAGATTTAACCGTTGGCGATTTGTATAGAACTGACTTGCCGTTGCATTGGCGGCGGTCACGACAGGAGGACCGTTGCAGAAAGTGCCGCCGACCGGCACCTCCGTCGCTAAAGCCAACGCGGTTGTTGGAACCGGCACTGCCGTATTGATCAGTCACCAGCGCGGGTGAGCGCCACCGACAATCGGGTGCCCTTGCGAGCGGTCTGATTCTTGCCGCTGGGAATAGCAATGTTGGCAGCCGTTCCGGCAACGGAGTACTCGGGAAAGTCGACATTCTTGAAGCCGGTGGAGCCGGCGGTCACGGTGACAGTGCAGACGGTGGTGGGCAATTGCAGCGTCGTACTGGCCGCGTTGGAGCCGGTCACCACGGAAGACGGGTGGGAACGGCACCGTTGTTGGCGGTGAAATTGACGGCGACACCGGAGATGCCGTTCTTGTCGGCGTCCTGGGCCTGGACGATTATGGGTCTAAGAACCAGATAGGTTTTACACACCTCATGGTGGTGGAATCGCAATCCCACTTCTTGGGAAGGCGCAAAGGTTTGCACATTTGCAGCCTATTCTTGGCAAGGGGAACGAGCCCGCGGCTTGACATCGCGGCTTGACAGCGACGACAGCCGCCAGGCTGCCGACCACGGATTTTACGCTCCGACTCCGACCCAGCTCTGAAAGGAGGATCGGGGCGGTGACGGCGATCACTCCTTTTCTGTGAGATTCGATTTCCCATTCCCGGGCGGGATAGGCGCGGCGATGACGATGAAGAGGCTGTGCGCCTGGAAAGACTGCTACAGTAAGAAAGTGCACACCGACGAGCCGGCGGTGCACATGAAAATTCAAGGAGGGAAAGCTCGCTATGCGCATCGCAGTGGTCGGTTCCGGGTACGTGGGGTTGGTGACGGGAGCGTGTTTTGCGGATCTGGGACACGAGGTTGTCCTGGTCGATAACGACGAAAAGAAAATCGCGGCACTGAGGGACGGCGAGGTGCCCATCCACGAACGGTTTCTGCCCGAGTTGCTGGCGCGGCATCGGGACGAACGCATCAAGCTTTCGGGCGACTTGCAGGCGGCCACGCGGGAGAGCGAGGTAGTGTTCATCGCGGTCGGGACACCGCCAACCGAAAGTGGGGACGCCGATCTGTCGTATGTGGAGACCGTGGCGCGGGAAATTTCCGGCGGCGTGGACAAATACAAGGTGGTGGTGGAGAAGAGCACGGTTCCGGTGTACACGAGCCAGTGGATCCGCACCATCATCACGAGGAACGGCGCCAATCCGTCGCTGTTCGATGTGGCTTCGAATCCGGAGTTTCTGCGGGAAGGGACCGGCGTGACAGATTTTCTCTATCCCGACCGCATCGTGGTGGGTGTGGAAAGCGAACGGGCGGCGGAGGTGATGCGCCAGCTCTACGGGCCGCTCACCAGCGGATGGTATTGGGGGCGGGGGGATGCGATTCCTCGTCCAGAAGCGGCCTTAGGCAAAGCGCCGCCGCGCTTGATCATCACCACCACGAAGAGCGCAGAACTGATCAAGCACGCTTCCAACGCATTTCTGGCGATGAAGATTTCTTTTGTGAATGCGGTGGCTTCGATCTGCGAATCGGTGGGAGCAGACGTACAACAGGTGTGCGACGGGATCGGGACGGATTCGCGGATCGGGTCGCGATTCATGAATCCGGGCATCGGGTATGGAGGGTCGTGCTTTCCGAAAGATCTGATGGCGTTCCGTGCGGTGGCAAAGGAAAGCGGATACGACTTCCGGTTGCTGGAAGAAGTGGTTCGCATCAATGAAGAGCAGCGACACCGGTTTTTGCGCAAGGTGCGGAGCGTGCTCTGGACTTTTCGCGGTAAGCGACTGGGCGTGCTGGGGCTGGCGTTCAAGGGCGGGACCGACGATATTCGGGAATCGCCGGCCATGCTGCTGGTGCAGGAACTGCTGCGCGAGGGCTGCCACATTTGCGCCTATGATCCCGCGGCGATGGAGCGAGCGAAAGAAGTGCTAAAGTCGGGGGTCGAGTTCGCCTCGGATGCATATGAGGCAGCAACCGGCGCGGATGCGCTGCTGATCCTGACGGAGTGGGAAGATTTTGCGGCGCTCGATCTGGAGCGTCTGCGGACGCTGGTGAAGTATCCGATCGTGCTCGATGGGCGGAATCTGTATGATCCGGCGGTGATGGTGGAACACGGATTCTCTTATTACAGTGTGGGGCGCCCGGCGGCCTTGACGGAGGAAGTGCCGGCGAGAATCATTCCGCAGAAAAGGGAGCGTGCCTGAACTGATGAAGACGCGACGGGCGCTGGTGACCGGAGGAGCAGGTTTTTTGGGTTCGCATTTGTGCGATGGACTGCTGGGCGAGGGCTATTCGATCGTCGCGGCAGATAACCTGCTGACTGGGCGACTGGCGAACATTGAACATCTACGGAACGACTCGCGATTTGAGTTTGTCGAGAAAGATGTTTGCCAGCCCGGCGAGTGGGGCGCACTCGACTATGTATTTCACTTCGCGAGCCCGGCGAGCCCGGTGGACTATGCTGAACACGGGATCGAAACGCTGCGCGTGGGATCGTATGGGACGTTCGAAGCGCTGGAGTCGTCGCGGCGCTGTCGCGCGAAATTCATGATGGCATCGACGTCGGAGTGCTACGGAGATCCGGCGGAACATCCACAGACCGAGACGTATTGGGGGAATGTGAATCCCATCGGGCCGCGGTCGGTCTATGACGAGGCAAAACGGTTTTCGGAGGCAGTGACCATAGCCTATCACCGCTATCACCAGGTGGATACGCGGATCGTTCGCATCTTCAACACCTACGGGCCGCGCATGCAAATCAACGACGGGCGGGTGATTCCAAATTTTATGTGGCAGGCGCTGCGCGGAGAAAATCTTACCGTGTATGGCGACGGCAGCCAGACGCGTAGCTTCTGCTACGTGAGCGATGAGGTGGATGGGATTCTGCGGTTGGCGCGACTCTCGGAGTCGGATCATGAGCCGGTGAATATTGGGAATCCGACGGAGTTCACCATTCTGGAGTGCGCGCGGAATGTGATTGCGGCGACGCGGTCGACGAGCGAGATCAAGTTCGAAGGGTTGCCGCAGGATGATCCGAAGCAACGGCGCCCGGATATTTCGAAAGCGAAACGGCTGCTCGGATGGGAGCCGCAAGTGGACTTGGAGAGCGGGCTGAAGCTCTCGCTGGAATATTTCCGACGGGCGGTGGAAGAGAAAGAGCGCGCGGTCGAGGCGGAGTCAAAGTGGCGGCAGGCGTAGCCATCACCCTTGACTTAGCGAATTTGTTTATCCAGCGTTGGACCGGCGGAGAGAACGGCGAGCAGGCGCAAAATTTCTTCGCGCTCGTTGGAATCACGGAACATGAAACGGACGCCCATGCCGAAGCCGGGATGCGTGGCCAGCACTTGACCCCTGATTCTGAATTTCGTGTCGGCGGTGCGGACCAGAATCTCCACCCCGGGCTCCCCCGAGAGTGGCGATGGCATTTCGACGTAACAACCGCCCTCGCTGATATCGGACAGAGTGCAGTGATTGGGGACGCTGGTGCCGACGCGGTAGACTTCCGCCCCTATTTTACAGTTGAGGCGGTGCTCGCCGCGGCGATTGCCGGCGTTGGAGATGAGGGTGGCATCTCTGGGATCGGCGCCCGGGTCGGACTGGGCACGAGACCGAGTCGCGGACGATAGCGTCGCAGAGGACTTGCTCGCCGGCAATTGGGCGGGCTGTCCGGTTACCGCATGGGCATTACTCTGCTGCAGCCAAGTCTGAATGAGGCGGCGCGAAGACTGGGGCACGTCGAGGAAACGAATGCCGGTGCGGCCGCTGGCGTCCTGCCAGGCAACCTCACCCGACAAACGGACCGTTTGCTGCTGACCGGGAAGGGCAAACTCGAAATAAACCTTGCATGCGGGCGGAATTCGGTTGACGGTTTGCAGTAAAGTTCCGCCGTCGCTAAGGTCGGTCATGAGGGCGTTTAATTCAGGCGATCCGGGACAAGCAACGTTGGCGGTCGAACTGATGGGCGTGCGGGGAGCACGGCGGCGTTCGCGACGCATGAGACCGCGGGCGGCGCGCAGGCTGATGCGCGTGCGCTCGGAAGAGAGCGGGCGATAGAGAACAAAGTTGGCGCCAAGTCCAAAAACGGGACGGGCATTGAACTCGCTATCGACAATCACAATCAGCATGCTGGCGCGATTCTTGGGCGATTGACGCAAGCGCGCCAGGAATTCCTCAGAACTCTGATCGGCGCGATAGTCGAGGACTACAACATCGAAGTGCTGCCCATCGAGCATTTCCAACCCGCGGGAGATTGAAGGCGTATGCTCGGCTGCCAACCCCAGCTCGGACAGAATGAGCGTGAGCAGCCCAGCGGAATCCTGGTGCGAACACACCACGAGGGCGCGAAGATCCATAGTAACCTCATAGTAAGAGAAGGTGGGTGGCAATGACAAGTTACCGGTGTCATGTTGGCGGTCTGATTCCTCAATATTTATACCAATTTATACCCTTCCGTAACATCCTTCCTTCCCTTTCGTCATCTTTCGATTTTGGCTGGCGGCGGATAAGCTGAGATTGAGTTCGTGACATTTTCCGTGGGCGCAAGCCTTCGGTAGCAAGATTTGATTTCGAGTATGCAGCTTGGTGAAAGGGAGTGAGCTTTCACAACGAGCAGCGTGCGGCACGATCGTAACTCTCCTCGAATTACCTTACGAAAAGACAATGTACGGAGGGCCGCTGTACCCCGGTACTTTGACGTACTGCGGAACAGTTCCTAACATCGAGTTACTTACACAGGTGTCGGCACTGCGATTCGCAAAGGTCGCGGGAGAGACTTAACCATCTTCAGTAGTTGGCGCGAATTTGTTGTGACGGTTGTGTTTTAAAAAGCGGGGAGCCGCAGGTACGGCAAATGCTTATGAGAATCCTGGAAACAAATGCGCGGCATCGCAGACATCGCAGGCATCGGGGAAGCGGCTTCAGCTTGATCGAAATGATGGCGGTGGTGGCGATTTCCATCATCGTGGCCGTGGTTTCGGTTTTCGGCCTGGTGCCGGCGCTGAAGCAACAGCATGTGACCAATGCTTATAACACGACTCTGTCGGCGTTGCGGCAGGCGCGCGACACCGCGGTATCGCAGCGGACATCGTACTCGGTGACGTTTTCGAACACTGTCACGCCCAACACGATTACGGTGGCCCCGGCGCTCGCCTCAGGGGTGGCGGCATTTACGGGCGATCAGAATGCGGTGACCTATCAATTGCCCACGGATGTGACGTTTCTCGCGCAGCAACCAACGGTTGGCGCCACTCCGGCCCCGGACAGCTTCGGCACGGGGACGAACTCAATTGACTTTGGCTATACCTCGAACGGGAACTCCGGAGGAACCACGGTAACGGTAATTTACTTCTGCCCGGATGGCTCGGCGCAGGTGGCGTTGAGTTGTGCCGGTGGCAATAACTGGGATAACGGGGTGGTCTACATCTCGCAAAGCGGGAACCTATTGAGTTCACGGGCGGTGGACGTGTGGGGCGGAACGGGCCGCATTCACGGATGGCGGCTTTATTCCACGTCGGGAGGCTATAAATGGGTACGTCAATGATCAGGCGCGGCGGGAATTCGCGGCTGCGGGAGCGCGCGGAGAGCGGAGTTTCGCTGCTTGAGGTTATGATCTCGATCGCCGTGCTGACCGTCGGAATGGTGAGCATGTTGGGTGTCTTCGGGCTCGCCATGGCGGCGACGCAGACATCGCAGTCGGACATGATTGCCAAGCAACTGGCGAACGAGTCCTACGAAAGCATCATAACCGCACGCAACACGTCACAGATCACCTGGGCCATGCTCCAGAATGTATCCAACGGTGGCATCTTCATCAATGGCGCGCAGCCGATCTATAACGCGGGAGCGGATGGAATCTATGGGACGGCCGATGATGCGGCTGCGGGCGAGCAAACTCTACAGGACCCGGGGCCAGATGGGATCTATCAAACGGCGGACGATATTTTGATTCCATTGACCGGCTACCAGCGCACAATTCTGATCGGGCCGGTCCTTGACTCGTCGGGCAACGTGGTCCCCACTCTGCGAAGCGTGACGATCACCGTGCAGTACAACACTCCCCAGGTGAAAACCGGGAAAACGTACATTCTCAATTCGTTCATTTCGCAGTTCTCGTGATTAAAGGGGAGTTATGAGCGATCGCTCGACAAAACGCGAGGGTGGATTCAGTCTGATGGAAATGATGATCGCCATCGCCCTGGGAACGGCGGTGCTGGGCGCGGCGGTGCAGATCTATATCCAAGGTGTGTCCGCAACCTGGACGGTAACGCAGCGGGCGGAGATGCAGCAGGATTTTCGCGCCGCGTCCAACATATTGACGAAGGACCTGAGTCTGGCCGGGGCGGGACTGGGCAACGGTGTGTCCATCGCGCTCCCGTCCGGAACCACTCCGGTGTATGGCTGCGATCAGACTGCGACGTGCTACATCAACGGCACGTCGGTGAAGTACCCGGTGAATAGCGGCACGCCATATCTTTACGGTTTGCTTCCCGGATACAACGTCGGGCCGACGCTCGTTACCGCGCAGGGACCCACCGATGCGGTCACCGTGGTGTATACGGACAACAGCTTCTATTTGAACTGCTACACCGCGACGGCCACGGCGGTGGGGGTAATCACCTTCGGGCCAGCCACCACGCCACTTACCGCCGGCTTGCCCCCGGCTTTTCCGTCGGCGGGCTGTTTGCCGACAGGCGTGACCACGGCGCAAGCCGTGAACGATCCGGTGGTGGGGCTGGTGCCTGGGGATCTGGTGATGATGACCTTGAACGGTGCCACCGTGATCGGCGAAGTCACGGCGGGCACCATCGCGACGGGCACGAACGCGGTGGGGACAACTTACGCCGTTCCCTTCGCCAATGGCGATGTGCTGCACATGAACCAGACAACCGGCACCAATTATTTCAACACTGAGCCGAAGAACGCTACCGGAACCAGTCCAATGCGCGTTCAGGTAATTACGTATTACCTCGATAGTAGCGTAAGCCCGGCGCGACTCATGCGGCAGATCAGCGGACACACTCCCATGCCGGTGGCAGAGAACGTCGTTTATATGAAGTTCAGCTATGACCTTTTCAACAGCACCTCCGATTTGCCGGCGGTGAACTGCAGCAACCCCGGCGCCGCCACCGATGGCTGCAACACGGCCGGTGCTTCGGCTGGACTTACCCCCGTCAACATCACCAAGATCAACATTCTGAATATGGCGATCGATAGCTCGCAGGTGGGCTTTTCGAACAGCCAGGCCAGTTATCAGCGATTGGATTTGCAGACCTCGGTAGCGGCACGGAATCTGACGTACACCAATAACTATCCCAATTAGCGGCGCAAATCCTGAATGGGAGCAAGAGATAGATATGGGGCAAGGCGATGGGGAGCAAAGCAAATGGGGAGTGAAACCATGGGGAGTTACGGTATGAAGAGCGCGCGACTGCACACCAAAGGATTCACGTTGATCGCATCCTTGCTGATGTTGTTGCTGCTGTCGGGAATCGCGATCGGGTTGATGATGATGGTCAACACCGAAGGCAAGGTGGGCGGCACCGATCTGCGGAACGACGTGGCCTTTCACGCGGCCGAGGGCGGCATCGAGACGATGTATTCGAACCTGGCCCTGGTGTTCCAGAACTCGCAGGCCCCCACTCCCACGCAAATCTGCAACGTGGGCAACACGCCGCCGGTGTTGGCGGGATTCACCTTTGTTAATTATTCGGTGATGCCCGGGTCGACGACGAGCACGACTTGCCCGTCAACCCTGACCGCGACCTGGGGACAGATCAGCGGCAGCGGACCGAACGCGGGTTTGTGGGCGCAGATCATCCCCGTGAACATGCTGGCCACGGCATCCTCAACCTTGGGCGGGCAGGAAGTAAGCATGACGCGGCAAGCGCAGGTGGCGCTGATTCCTGTGTTCCAGTTCGGCGTGTTCTCCGAAAGCGACCTCTCTTTCTTCAGTGGTCCCAATTTTGACATGGTCGGCCCGATACACACGAACGGGGACTTGTATCCGTTCGTTGGCCCCGGCAGCAACCTGACTTTTCACAACAAGGTATCGGCATACGGCAACGTGGTTCGTACCCAGTTGGCCAACGGGTGGAACGCAAACACCGGCTATAACGGCAACGTATATATGCCGAACGCCACCAACGGTTGCAGCACAACCACCACGAATTGCGTGCTTATGGATGGGCCTAGCACCAACTACGGGAACGGCAGCGTGACCGCTGCTGGAAGTAGCACAGCGCAGAACGGCGGGACCTATAACGGTTCCGGCGCCAACGGCTGGACGAATTGGTCCACAAATACGGTCGCCCTTCAGGTCACTAACGGAAACTATGGAAGTAAGGTTGCCGGCTATGTGGGGACGGGCGCCAAAGACCTTAAGATGCCGTTCGTAAGCGGTACGACGTTTCCTTTCCAGATTATTCGTCGGCCACCGGTGGGCGAGAGCCCGACATCCGCTCTGGCCCAATCGCGCGAATGGAACCTGGCGTCGATTCATGTGGAGTTGAGCGACGATCCGACGGAATTTCTGAATGGCACCGGATATTCGGATGTGAATAACGTCCGGTTGGCGAATATCACGACGACGCAGGCGGGGATCGTTGGAGGGAGCGCCGCTAATCCTTATGGAATTACGCTGGGTGTGGGCGGCTACGCCACGACGGGCCCAAATGCGTTCACGGCGCCAGCGTCCGGCTCCACCTATAACCTGTACTTCGCAGCCGCGTCGAACGCGATTCCATCTGCCGGCGTTGTGCTTGCTTCCGCCACTACTGCCGCCAACGGCATCGACGGCGCAGATTGGCCCTACGCACCGCTGCCGTGGTTGGGCAACGCAACGAACGGAAGCCCCACACAACAGGGGCTCCAGCCGACGGGGACTACAGGAGCACAAAGCGCCCCAATCACCTACAACAACACCGGCGGCACCGTGCCGGCGCTCGTCCTTTGCCCTCCTGCAACACCGAACGGAACCCTCAAGTCTATAGCGGACGGCTATCCTGCAGGCTGCACGAACCCGCCGGTATCTCCGTATTACACGGTGAACGGAGCGGCCGTCGCGAACAACTCAGGCGCCGTGACGGCCCAGACCCAAACCTGGAACCTGATTGACGGCTACCTGCGAGTGGAATACAAGGATAATTCGGGCAACTGGCATCCGGTAACCAACGAATGGCTGGCCCTGGGATTTGCCCGCGGCCCCAACGCACCTACGCAGTCCGGCGGGGGCACTCCTGCCACTTCACCTGACTTTACTCCGACGCCAAACCCGATCAATCCGAACGCGATTCTGCTGCTGCAAGAACCGGCGGATCGCGGCACGGTAACCTCAGGCCTCCCCGCATATAACCAGCTTGCCACCGGTTTGGCCCCCCAGTGTCTCGCGACATCTGGCACCAGCCCTAACATAACGTGCACGGAATGGGACGCCACCCCGCCACTTCTGGTGGATAACGCGACGACGAATCCGTACTGGCAGTTCGCCCTTACCCCGGCATCGCCGACAGGGCCACAGAGCGTCACCCAGTTCAACTGGTATCCCATCAACTTCTACGATACCCGCGAAGGCGAGGTCCGCGACAACGCCAGGGCGGCCAACGACAACAGCTGCACGACCATGGGCGTGATGAATGCCGTCGAAATCGATGTGGGCAACCTGCAAAGATGGCTGACCGGAGCGACCGGCACGAGCGGTACCAGTGTGAATTACAGCAGTCAGAACGGATACGTGCTGTTTTTCTCCGATCGTCGCGGAATGCTGTTAAATCCGAACGCGACCACGCCGACTCCGGCGAACGCCAAGAGCGGGGATTCGGGACTGGAGGACGTGGTCAACGCATCCAGCGCCGCAGGCACACCCGACGGAGTACTGGAGCCGATTCCAGCCGGCAGAAGCCTCTCTCCCGAAGACGTCAATGAGGATAACGCACTAGACACCTTCGGCACGGCAAACCTCGGGTTGGGTTTCTGGGGCACACAGGGCAGCGCCACCACGAACCTGAACACACAAATCCAGAGCACCGCGGTTCCCGATCCCTTCGGCACCGCGGCCAACGCCCGGATTGCGAGTTGCAGCCACACCGCACGCAAGAACTGGGTGAGCGGGGCACGCCACGTTTTGAGACTGGTAGATGCGTCGCTAGGCAACGTACCGGCAGTCCCGGGTGGAACGATAGCGGACCCGGGCGGCTTCACGGTGGCATCGGAGAATCCGGTTTATGTCTGGGGCGATTACAACACCAACTCGACCGACACGGCCTGGAACAACCCGCTCGTAGACGAGGCCGGTCACTCGTCCTCCGCGGTGATCGCCGACGCTGTCACGTTCCTCTCGAACGATTGGGTCGACCTGCCAAGCTTTGGTATGGGCGCCACCAATCCTGCCAGCGTTCCAGAGTTTAGTGCTACCGGCGGCGACAATACTGTCACCAACGTGGGGACCAACCGGCAGGCGAGCACTGCCTGGTACCGGCTTGCGGTTGCAGGCGGAAAGAATATCAACTTCCCGCAGCCGACCTGGGGAGCAGCCCAGGATTTCGGCACCGACGGCGGTGTGCACAACTTCCTGCGCTATCTGGAAAACTGGAACGGAACGCTGAACTACATGGGCTCGATCGTGAGCTTATACTACTCAACCTATAACACGGGCGTATACAAGTGCTGTACCGTCGTATATAACCCTCCAACGCGAAATTATATTTTCGACTTGGACTTCTCCAGCCCGCAAGGTCTGCCGCCCGGAACGCCGATGTTCCGCGACGTGAACAGCCTGGGATTCCGGGAGATGCTCACGACACGCACCGACTAACCGCCCGGTCAACAACTTTACTCAACCGATTCACTTAACCCCGATCCGCGAGGATCGGGGTTTTTGTTTGGTCTGCCGGTGTTATCCTCAATCCTGATTTTCTTCGAGTTGAGATTCGCTTGCGGCAATAGAGAGGGGTGAATCTTCGGGTGATGATTCGGGCAATGAATAAATCTGAGAATCGTGGGCTATTGCTGCTGGGGCTGCTGGCCGCGTTTTCGTTGGGTCTTTTTCTGGTTCCGGCGTTTGTCATCCGACCGTTCCGTCACCAGTCGGAGAGGGCGCTGGGGCTGGCCATCGCGGTGAAGCGGATTGCCCCCACCCTGACGGTGGCCGCTCTGGCAGGCGTGATGGCGTTGGGCGCGCGTCTGTGGCGGAGCTCATCGAGATGGTTGCGGACAGGCATCGTGACGGCGCTGGTGCTAAGCGCGGCGTCGGCAGTGATGGTCCGGCAGAACTATTTTGAATGGATGTTCAACCCGATTACGGCCGCGGGGTTCGTCTCGGCTGGCGATGCCCACCTCAGCGACAAGGAAATGGTGATGGCGGTCCGAATAGGGCAGGTAGCGCGCGCTTATCCGATCGTACAGATGGCCTACCATCACATTCTGAACGACACGGTGGCCGAGATACCGATCGTCGTCACCTATTGAACGCTCTGTCACACCGGTCTGGTGTGGAAGAGAATGGCGCGGGGACGCGAGCTGCACTTCTATCTGGCGGGGATCAATAACCAGAATTTTCTGATGCGCGATCGCGAGACGGGCTCGTGGTGGCAGCAAGTCACAGGACGTGCGATCGCGGGCGAACTGGCGGGCAGCACGCTGGAATTGATGCCTAATGACGAACTCACATTCGGTTGGTGGAAGTCCGAAGAACCACATGGATTGGTACTGGCGCCGGTTAACGGACACGGTGATAAGGACTACGACAAGAAGTGGGAAGAAGAGGTTGCGAAGTATGCGGTACCACTGACTTTTCCGGGGCAAGGGCTGAAAGATCGAGACGTGATTCTGGGAGTCGCAGTGGGCGGGCAGTCTCGGGCTTTTCCTTTGGCAAAGGTGCGCGGCGCGAGCCCGATCGAGGATACGATCGCCGGCGTTCCGGTGGTTTTGGTGACCGGGCCGGACGGTGATTCGGTGCGCGTGTTCCGCTCGCAGTGGAATGGACAGGACATTGAGCTCTATCGCGACACGCGGAGTGATGAAAATAGTGATGCGCACGATGATGGGCAGAGTAGTGGACAAAATTCGGGGTGGCGGCTGCTCGATTCCTTGGGCAACACGTGGAATTTTGCGGGTTGCGCGACCAGCGGGCCGGCGGTGGGGCAGTGTCTGGAGAAGATAAATTTCCTAAAGGACTACTGGTTCGACTGGAAGAACTACAATCCCGGAACCACGGTGTACAGCCACTAGAGCCGCGACTCGCAAGTTCACTCAACTTTTAATCCAGAACGATATCCGGCAACTCGGCAAGCGTGGCGATCTGCGCGTCGGGCGTCTCGGGCATTCGCTCGGGCGCTTGGCCAAACCGGTTACACCACAGGACGCGGAAACCAAACGCCTTGGCGGAGTACGCATCCCAGCCGTTGGAAGACAGAAAGCAGACGCGGGCCGCAACCACATTGAGCCGGTCACAGACCAGCTCGTAGACGGAAGGGTGCGGCTTGTAGACCTTCACTTCCTCCACCGACAGCATGGCATCGAACCGATCGGCGATACCCGCGTTGGCCGCCGCCGCAGCGAGCATGGCGGGGGTGCCGTTGGACAGTATGGCAAGCTTCATGCCGGCCGCCTTCAGGCGCTTCAGGGTGCCGCCGACTTCCGGGTAGGCGCTCAGTACCAGGTAGAGTTTCATCAGCCGGACGCGTAGGGTCGCGTCTTCGATTTGCAGCGTCGCCAGAGCGAAGTCGAGGGCATCGCCGGTCACCTGCCAAAAATCCGCGTGTCGCCCGGCCAAGCCACGCAACCAAGTGTATTGCAATTGTTTGGCGCGCCACAACTCGGCGAGCGGCTGCCACTTCTCTCCCAACGAGTCCTGGACAGTGCGAGCGGCACTGTTGACGTCGAACAGAGTACCGTAGGCGTCGAACACGCAGGCCTCAATGCCGTGGAGCTTTATCGTCATCGTCAGGAACGTCCCTTTTCAGCGGGGCTTGCGCAGAGGTGGGCTTGGTTCGCTTCCCTTGCGGGCAGCGGTTTCGGGCGGCGGGGCGCTGACCGCCAGATCGGCGGACCAGCAATCGGCAAGGATCTTCCATGTGCCGGCAGGCTGGCGCACGAGGACAACCAGATATTTGCCACGTTCTTCGCGGCGCTTCCCCATGGCTATGGGCACCAGCATTTTGCAACGTCCGAGATCGAGAGCAATCTCACCCATCACTTCGACGCGCAGCGATTCCATCTCTACGTCGCCCAATCCTGCTTCAAGCAGCGAGAGAAGAAATTCCCTGATCGCAGGCAGGCTTCGAACCGGCGGAACGCTGGAGCGGATGAGAGTAGCATCGGCAGCGTAGAGTTCGAGCAGGTCGTCGATCTGCCTGGTGTTGCAGGCCTGCGCCCAGTCCTGGACGACCTGGCGAGCGCCAACTTCGGCGCGGCCGCCGGTCGATTTTCCCGAAGATCCAGTGCCCGCAGAACCGGGAGCACGGCCGCGAGGACCAGCAGGCTCGGACTCGGCAGAGGGCGCGCCGGACGCCTGGGCATGGCCGGAGACTGCAGCATTGGGGACGATATGATGATAGTGGTGGTGAAAGTGGTGTTGCGCGCCTCCGTGAGATTGCGGCTGAACCGCAGTATCGCCGGACGCAGGCTTCTGACGGCTTCCGCACGAGGCACAAAAACGAGCGCCCGCCGGCAGCGAGCCTCCGCAAGCTGAGCAGACGAACCCCGGCTCGCCCTCGTCACCGGCCGCCGCCAAATCGTGCGCAGCCGCGCTGCCGCCCGCCATACGTCGGATGGCTTCCACGGCTGCCGCGATTGCTTCGGCATTCGGCTTCGGCCAGCGAAAACTGCCGGGGAGCCGTCGAAAGAACTCTTCGATCTCCTTACCCTCGACGAGCTGGTCCGTCTCTCGGTCGAGCTTTGGAGCGGGAGGATTCGGATGATCTGCGGTCACGGCAACCTCATCGCTGACATTGTAGGAGAATTCGTGCGCTAGCGGATGCTGAATCTTACCAACGCCTCGGAATCGGTGGGAACGCCGTTGCAGAGTGCGGGGCGATAGCGCCAGAAGCGGACTGCGCTCAACACCATCTGGTCTTCCACGGGACCGCCGCTATCCAGAACGAAAGCGCTGCGCACGTGTCCGTCGGATCCAACAATGAAGCTGACGCGCACATGCAGATCGTCATCTTGCACCTGCAGCATCGGGTCGGGCGTGAGCAAGGCTTCGGGTGGACGGACCCTTCCACATTTCGGCAGGGCCAGCGGCTCCGACACGGGAGCGAACTCGGAGATGTGCGCGGGCACGCGACTCAGGCTCCTCTCCAGCTGCGTGAGCGGGATACGACGCGGAACGATGGTCGACGGAGACGTTGCCGGGGACGTTACTGAACACCAGGCGATTACGCCGCTGAGGCCGGCCAATACCACGGCTGCCGCGAGCGCAATCCTGCTCTTCATTTTCGTCCTCGGCCAGAGGGACTGCATGCTAGGTGATGCGGGCAATTCACGTTCCAGTTTCAACGAAAATTCTCTTCTTTATCTTCAAGGAGTTAGCTGCATTTCGCTCCCGACTGTTTCATCGCGGGCGCAATTCATTGCAGATGGGTATCCCCTTCACCCAGGTAGCCCCTACAGATTGTGGGTTTTGACCCTGGTCTTCACTAAGGTCGGGTGACCGATCCGGTAGTAAGTCACAGGATCGACGGCCACAGTTTATAGCGCTAGGCGAAAGAAAAGCTTGCCTCGACTCTTGGATCGCCAGCGATTGAAGCGCAACGTGAACTCATCCAGATGGTAGTCGAGGTGCTTATGGCTGACCGCTCCCTGGTGGGTTCCAATCAGCCACCGTTGGAGCAAGGAGCTCACACGGTGAACCCTTGGAATCAGCTCCGATGGAGTTTTCTTCCTTCTTGGGAGCAACGTGACCTCGTGCTCGTAGCCTTTGCTCTCCAAGGGTAGGTATCCCGGCTAGCCGTCGGTGTGGATGACGCTACCGGGCTCGACGGAATCCTGCACAAAAGACACCAGGCTTTGGGCCGAGGCGTCCACAATGTGACGCATGCGAATTCGACCGATCCCCGGTCCATCTTCTTGAGCGGCAATGATGATAATGAGTGCTTTTTGCAAGGCGGTCCGGAAATGCTTTTAACGAAGGCGATCTGCTTTCCGTTCTCGGAAAGAACTGGGGAGGTTACCACCCTGCCCGTAGTGACAGTGGTGATGTTATAGGCAAACAGCACTGACGGTCCGTCGGTGTCGCAGAAACCGCCGGCGGTAGGTTGCGTCGAATAGAGATTGTTGAAGCCGACAA
>DATDGS010000076.1:0-8960 GCA_036521955.1 Terriglobales bacterium | reverse complement strand
TGCGTCGAATAGAGATTGTTGAAGCCGACAAAATTGGGGTTGACGCCGGCAGTGCTGGCAGTCCCGGTGTTGGCCAGTCCGAACACAACGTAGTCATTGGTGCAATCGGGCGCAGCGCCGGGATTGAAAGAAAATTTGGCCAGAAACGTATCTCTGAGAACGCGGCCCGACAAATTGACGGCCCAATCGCGGTCCACTGCCGGTTTGTTTACGGGAGCAGGCAAAGGATCGGCGACCTGGAAGACACCAAAATTTGGCAGCGGCCAACGCTGCAGCCGCAATACAAGGATGGATTGGCTTCACGACTACCTCCGATGACGTTTGGATTGCGGCCGTTGTACTGTTTTTCGTTCTCTAAGAATAACTGATTTTTAGACGGATCGACGCCGCCGAGCATGGGTTCTCCGTTCCGATGTTCCAAGCCGGCGACCTTTTGGGATTGCTGGTGATGAACACCGTGATGACAGCATCGGCGGTATCTCCGGGTCACCTTTCTCGCACCATCGCCCTTTTTTCGTCATCTTCGTGTCGCCGAGCTACGTGTAATCTGCTCTTGGCCAGCAATAAATTCTGACAGAGGCGCTGAGTTAGTAATACAATGTCCGACGGTAGTTACCCGAGGGGGTATTTGATGACAAACATTGCTAAGGCAATCGACCGGCTCCGCGAGGAACGCCGGGACGCTCAGAACCAAGTCCAGAAACTTGGGGAAGCTATTTCGGTTCTCGAAAAGCTTACTCGAGGCTCGGGCGCAACCGTGCACGCCGGTGCGCCGCGACGCGGCAAGCGCGTTCTCTCCGCGGCAGGGCGCCGGAGAATCTCTCTGGCTCAAAAAGCACGTTGGGCCAAAATCAGACAGATGAAAAAAGCAGCTTAAACAACAGGCGGGCCGCAGGCTGCGCGAAGTTCGTTTCGCATAGGCTGCGGTCCGCTATGTTTCTGCCGGGCAGCCTGGGGTGCGAGGACGATTCGTATGAGGGTATCGTTTCCGCGATACCGAATTACCTACACGACTTATTGATGAAGCGCTCGGCGCTCCGATCCCCGGCCTCGGCGCCTGAAGGCGCGCTCCTAACGCCGCTTACGGCATGCCTGAGGGCATTCCCTGATACGAACCGCACTTGCGTTCTGATTGCTAGCCGTGTCCTCCGCCGAGCTCGCGCACGATACTGCCGACAAATGCCTTGGCGTCTCCAAACAGCATCAGGGTGTTATCGAGATAGTAGAGCGGGTTATCAATACCCGCAAAGCCAGGGTTCATGCTGCGTTTGATGACCATCACAGTATGGGCCTTGTCGACGTCGAGGATGGGCATCCCGTAGATGGGACTGGAAGCGTCGGAGCGGGCAGCAGGGTTGGTGACGTCGTTGGCGCCAATCACCAGCGCGACATCGGTCTGAGGAAAATCGCCGTTGATCTCATCCATCTCAATCAGGCGATCATAGGGAATATCGGCTTCGGCCAGCAGCACATTCATGTGGCCCGGCATGCGTCCGGCAACGGGGTGAATGGCGAAGCGCACGTCTACGCCGCGCTTGGTCAGAGCATCGTAAAGTTCGCGCACTTTGTGCTGCGCCTGGGCTACGGCCATGCCATATCCCGGAACCACGATGACGCGGTTCGCGGCCGATAAAATCGCCGCGGCTTCTTCCGGAGTCGCGCTGCGAACCGGCCGGGCTTCTTCTCCCGCAGCCGCCGAAGCTTGTACCTGACCAAAGGCTCCGAACAAAACATTGGTGAAGGAACGGTTCATGGCCTTCGACATGATGATGGAGAGGATGAGGCCCGACGATCCATCGAGCGCGCCGGCGATGATCAGCAGCTTGCTATTGAGGACAAAGCCCATGGCCGCCGCCGACAAACCGGCATAGCCGTTTAACAACGAGATGACGGTGGGCATGTCCGCGCCCCCGATGGGGATGATCAACAGCACGCCAAACGCCAGCGCGATCAGCACCATGAACGGAAACAACGTCTTGGACTCCGGATGCAGGACTAGAGTTACAGCGATTACCAGGGCGGCGGCGAGCAACAGAAAGTTGACGAGGTTCTGACCTTTGTAAGTCAGCGGGCGCTGCGGCAGGATTTCCTGCAGCTTGCCGGCAGCCATCAAGCTGCCGGTGACGGTCAACCCTCCGAGAATGACTTCGAGGGACAGCACCGCCATCATGAAGCGCGAGATATCGGGTGTGCGCAGATAAAACTCGGCCGAGCCGACCAGGGTCACGCAGAGCGCGCCAAAGGCGTGACTGAGCGCGGTTCGCTGCGGAACCGCCGTCATCGCCACTTCTCCGAGTGGAACGCCGATGAAGGTGCCGAGCACCAGCGCGATGGCGATCAGGTGGTAGCTCATGCCGTGGTTGAGCAGCGTGCCCCCGATCGCCAGCACCATACCGATTTCGCCCGCCCAGATGCCGTGACGGGCCGTGGTTGGCGAGCTCATCCACTTCAGAGAAAGGATGAAGAGCACGCTCGCGACGAGATAGAGAAGCTCGATGACGACTTGGCCACCCGCGAATTCACCGGTCATTATTTAGCCACCGATTTGTCCACGGGACGGCTGGATTTAAACATCTTCAACATGCGGTCCGTGATCAGGAAGCCGCCGACGATGTTACTGGTGGCGGCGACCACGGCGATGAATCCGAAGACGGTGGCGAGCGTGCTCTTGTGCTCACCGACCAGCACGATCGCGCCCACCACCGCGATCGCGTCCAGGGCGTTGGTCAGCGACATCAACGGAGTGTGCAGCAGGGGCGAGACTCGCCGGATCACTTCAAATCCGATGAAGCCGGCGAGCACAAAAATGAAGAGTGCGTTGATCAGGTTCGAACTGCTGTTCATCGTTCCTCCGTATTAGTACCTGGAGATCAGTACCTGTAGCGCCGGGCGGCCCGCCCAGCCACCCCCAGACTCAACCGTCGAGACGTCCCTCCACCGTATGAACTATCAACCCGCAACCGGTGCCAGCGCAGGCAACTTGAAAAACTCACGGACCCGGGCTTGTACAATCTCGCCGCCGTGGGTGAGCAGAGTCTCGCGCACAATTTCATCTTCGAGGTTCAGGTTCAACTTTTGATCTTTTATCAGATGAGTCAAGAAGGCAGTGATGTTGCGGGCATACATCATGCTCGCGTGATAAGGCACGCCGGTGGCCAGGTTGATCGCTCCGATAATGGTGACGCCATGCTTGACCACGGTCTTGCCGGTTTCCGTGATTTCGCAGTTGCCGCCACGCTCCGAGGCTAGATCGAGGATCACCGAACCTGGCGCCATTCCCTTCACCATGTCCTCGGTCACCAGAACAGGCGACTTTTCCCCGGGAATTACCGCCGCGGTGATTACCACATCGCTTTCCTGCACTGCTTTTCCGAGCAACTCACGCTGACGGCGGTAAAAGTCTTCATCCTGCGCACGGGCATATCCACGAGCGTCCTGCGCGTCTTTGGCTTCGATGGGAAGCTCAACAAAACGTCCGCCAAGACTCTGCACCTGCTCTTTCGCCGCGGGCCTTAAATCGTAAGCGGAAATCACCGCACCCAGGCGACGGGCGGTCGCAATCGCCTGCAGTCCGGCGACGCCGCAGCCGATCACGAACACGTGGGCCGGGGTTATGGTTCCCGCCGCGGTCGTGAGCATGGGGAAGAAGCGCGGATGCGAGTCGGCTGCTACCAGCACCGCCTTGTATCCGCAGACTGTTCCCATAGAAGAAAGCGCGTCCATGCTTTGGGCGCGCGTGGAACGGGGCATCAATTCCACGGAAAACGCGGTGACGCCGGCGTCGGCGATCTCCTGCACGATATCGGACGAACCAAACGGACGCAGAAATCCGATGAGAATCTGATCGCGGCGAAAAAACGGCACATCCTGTTTCCCCGTCAAGTCGTTGGAACCGTAGCAAAGGATCTGCACGACAATGTCAGCGGCAGCAAACACCGCGGCACGGTCGGCGACGATTTTCGCGCCCTTGTCGGCATACTGGGAATCGGGATCGCCGGCCGCGATTCCAGCGCCGGACTGTATGTGAACTTCGAAACCCGCTTTGGTCAGCGTCGGGATAACTGACGGCACGAGCGCAACCCGACGTTCGCCCGGATAACTTTCTTTCGGTACACCAATGATCACAAGGCCCCGCCTGTCTGGCGACTCTATGTCTTGATGAGAAGGGTCGGAGTCGCCCGACTCGCATCAATCCTACTCTCGCGGGCTACTTCCAAGGAAACGACAACCGAGGGTTCTAGTTGAGCGAATGGACATACCGCAAATGATGGAGAGCGTCAGATCTAAGGCGTCAGGACTTTGTTCTCCAGAGACGACGGTTGCGCGAGGCTCAACCGTAAACCGTCGCCGTCATTGGATGCTGCGATGTCAACGCAATCCCTGACGATCCAATCGGCGCCGGCGTCTTCAAGGCTGCGGCGGATCATGCTCGTGAGAAATGCAATCACTCTGGCGCCAGCAGCCTTTCCCGCGCAAACTCCAGCGGGCGCATCTTCTACTACGATGCAATCGGAGGCGGCAAACCCGAGCCCTGCCGCCGCCTCCAGGTAAGGCTCGGGATCCGGCTTGCCGATCTTAACGTCGCTCGCTGTGATCATCGCTTTGGGAATGGGCAGGCCCGCGGCCCGCAGGCGCACCTCGGCCAGCGCGCGCGTACAAGAGGTCGCAATGGTCCAGCGTTCCGGAGGCAGGCTTTTCAGAAGTTGCCCGGCACCCGGCAGCAGGACCACGCCCTCAAGGTCCTCCATTTCCCGGCGTTCGACTTCGCGGTCTTCCCGGTTAATATCGGAGTTGGGCAGAAGTTCGCGGATCGTAATTCGGCTCGGGCGGCCATGCGCCAGGTGGACTACCGTCTCCGGATCAAATCCATGTTCAACCGCCCACCGATGCCACACTCGCGCAACCGCCGGGGTGGAATCAATGAGCACGCCGTCCAAGTCAAATAGCAGGGCCCTGCAGCGGGTCGTAACCATGGCATCTAATTTACATTGCTCAGGAGAAATGCGGGTTCGGACGGGAGGAGACACGGCAAGCCGCGTCTCTACGGGAGATCTTTCGAGCTGCTTTGTTCCTTTGGGCTCTGCTGCCATATAGGCAGAGTCAGGTTCCAGTTGTGGACGTCTTTGTTGAAGTTCGGGCGCTGCAACTGGCCGGTGGCGTTGGCCCGGAGTTCGGCTGATGGAGGCCGCAATAATTCCGCAACGTAATTTTCAATTTGTTGGCGGATCTTTTGATCGGTTAACGCCGCCAGCAGTCAGGTTTGTCGATGCACGTAACACCGCACAGTGGGCACTTCACTAAGCCATTATTCGCCATTGACGCTCCCTGGGAAGGATCGCCGGAGTCAGTCGGGCCGATCTGCGCGCGCTCCCTCCGCCTCACTAGAGTCGAGGCGGGTTGGAGCTGGCAGTGACAGGCGTCCCGGAGGTAGGTGACAAGAATCACATCAGGGGTTACTACTCGCTGTGAAAGTCGCCCCTCAGCTCGCGATTGGGTTCTGCTGCGCTTCGGGCTTGAAGATTACGCCTTGACTGGTGCGGCTGTTCATCACGACGCGGATCGGTCCGGCAAACTGCAAGTGGCGGACACAGCCTTGCTCTTCCTTGGCGGGTTGTTCCATCAGCCACTGCCAATCGACTGAGCCTTCGCCAGCGTCTGGATTCACAGTGAAGTAACCAACCTGAAAGGCGGTAAGATTCTGGAAGAAATGGCTGCCCTGCGATGGGGTGACGCGAAAATCGCGAAATCCAGCCTCGACAATTGCGCGGGCGCCGGAGATTTCATCCCATTCGACCGGAATGCCCAGCCATGGTTCGTTCGATCCCCAGCGTCCAACCCCGATCAACAGATAGGGACGGTGCTCCGCACTGAGCCGGTAATTGAAGTGAGCGACCGCCTCGGCCACCTCCTGGCTGTGGCCACGCTCGAAGCGCTGTGAATCGACCACGATGACATCGTGCAGACCCTCAATGCGACCGTTGCCCAAAACCTTGTTGCTTTGGCAGATCAACTGCTCCGGTTGCACGTCGTCCAGAACCAAGTCTTCGCTGTAGCGCGCCAGCGTCAATGGCCGAATCTGCAAGAAACCAAACTCAGCCGCTTGGCCGGACGCTTGGCCATCCACCTGGTCAGTCCGCTGCCGCAGACGTACGGCAAATTCGATCTCCACGGGATGGCCCAGCGCATCCTCACCTGCCCGAACCAGGGCATCAAGAATGTCAGCCATCGGGAAGGTGCCGTGTTTCAGCATAGGAGCAAAAGTCACGATGCGCGCACCCGGCCGGCTTACCCCATCGTAGACGGCGTGGTTGTCCTTGGAGTAAGTCGACGCCACCGCCTGCAGTGTGCCGTCGCTCTCAGCGGCGGCGAGGCTGAACCGTCTCTCGTGCCAATGCCCCGGACGGCCGTCGGAAGCGCCATCCAGCTCCAAGGCCCAGAATTCCGACTGCGAGTTGGCCAATATGTCTTCCACCGAAGAAAACTGTACCAGGTTCCGGGGATAGCGCGGGCAGAAAGTCAGACATTTCCCGCCATCCACCACGGCGCGGCCCAGGCCCAGAGCGACGGCCGCGACGCCGTCTTCGAAGGTCATCGGAGGGACGGGGTAAAAATTGTGCGAGCGCACGACGCCGGAGAAATCCGGATAAAAGCGGTCGCCGTGTTGCGTGCCCACAACCTGCTGCAGAATCACCGCCATTTTTTCCTCTTCCAGGCGATAGGGCGTGGCCCGCACGTAGGCCTTGGCATGGCGGCTGAAGGTGGAGGCATAGACGCGCCGGATGGCCTCGCTCAGGGCCGTCAGCCGCTCTTTCAGGTTTGCTTGCTGGTTGCCCAGCATGAAGGTCTCATACACGCCGGTGAAAGGCTGGTATTGCGAATCCTCGAGCAAACTGGACGAGCGCACCGCCAGCGGATGGGTCACCTCGGTCAGAAACGATCTCAGGTCCTCGTTGAGGGATTTGGATAGCGGTGTGGCCAGGAACGTCCGCTGAATTTCAGCGTCATCTTCGCAATGCAAAGCAAAGTCCAGGAGGTCGTTCTCGGCCACGAATTGATCGAACGCACCCGTCGCCAGGACCACTGCGGGAGGTACCGAGATGCGAACGCCGGGAAAGCGGCGGGTGATACGGCTCTTGCGCAGAAGGTGACGCACAAAGGCGAGGCCGCGAGCTTTCCCTCCAAGTGATCCGGAGCCGATCCGCAGAAAATTTGATTCCGAATGCTTGAACGTATCTGCTTTGAAATCGCCGATGAGGACTTCGTTTTGTTCGAGGCGGTATTGGTTGATGGATTCGATCAGATCGCGGCGCAGATGTTCGGGGCTGGAAAAATCCGAAACTTTTCGGGGGCGAAGCTTGGCCGCCAACGCAAACTCGGTGCGTGCCATCAGCCAATGGGAGAAATGATTGCTCTGCGAGTGAAAGACGATACTTTCCTCGGGGACCGATTGCAGCTGTTCTTCCAGTTCGTTCAGGTCTTTCGCGCGTCCTACTTCAGTCGCATCCGGCAGACGGAACACGAAGTCGCCAAACCCGAATTGTCCGATCAGGATTTCGCCCAAGTCCTTCAGCAACGTGGGTGAACGTTTGCGCAGAAAGGAATAGCCCTCGGCATGGGCCCGGGGGCGGAACTCGGTGCGGCTGGTTTGCAGAACTACGGGCACGTCCGGCACCAGGCTCTTCACCATGCGCGCCAGTTCAAAGCCCGCTTCCGGACTCAGCTTGCCCTCCCAGGGGAATTCCACGTCCGATACAACGCCGAACAGATAATTGCGATATTCCTGCACCAGGCTGGCCGCGTCCTCGAAGTTCGAGCTCAGCAGAATTCTTGGCCGCGCCTGCATGCGCACCAGTTTGTGCGCCACGTTGATGCCTTCCTGGATCACCCGCCGCGATTGCTTGATCAGCTCGGTATAGATCACGGGCAGGAACGACGAGTAATAGCGGATGTTGTCCTCCACCACCAGCAGCACCGGCACGCCGATGGCCCGCGTGTCGTGCGACACGTTGCGCTTATCCTCGATGTACTTGACGATCGCGATCAGGATGCGGGCATTGCCCTGCCAAAGAAAAATGCGTTCGATCTCGGTGACCGGATTCCGCGCCACGAAATTCTTGATCTCGCGATAGTCATAGGCCAGCACCACGACGGGAACATCCAGCCCGGCCTGCTTCACCGCGCGCGCCAACTGCGCCGCGTCGATGTCGCCGACTGCAAGATTGGTGACGATGAGATTGAATTGCGGGTGAGAGCTGACCAGCTCAACCGCTTCCGCGCAGCTCGAGACATGCGTAATCCCTGGGATCTGGCGGAGGTTGAGTTCGAGCGATTCGTCGATCAGCAACTCGTTGAGCCGGCCATCTTCACGGAGAATGAAGGAATCGTAGAGACTGGAGACGAGAAGAATGTTCTGCACCTTGAACGGCATCAGGTTTCCGAAGCCTTCGAAGCGCTCTTCGGCGTCGAGGATGGGCTCGGCGATGCGGCGGATGGCCATGGGGATATCCTAATCCAGGTCATTACGGCAGCAGAGTGCGGCACGTCTCTCACGATGTTCTTAACTCTGCTCTCGACTTTGCTCTCGATTCTGCTCTTAAAGATGCAGAGGTGCCAGTCCGGCAAATTCGCGCGGAAAATGCGTTCAGCAACTAGCGTAAAAAGGAAGCGCCGCGGGAGGTTTTCCCAGTTACTGCAGCCTCGCGTACTCCGCCTTGGCTTGGTTCAGGATGGGGATTCGAGCGCGGATCGTCGTACCACGCTGGGGCTGCGATCCTATTGTCGGCTGGATCACTTAGCCGTTGAGGTTCGCTTAGCTTTTAGGGTTCTGCACAACAAACTGTAAGAGTGTGCATTCTACGCGGCTTTCTGGAAAGCGACGAATTCGGTCTTGGTGGCTGCCAAGCGCTGCGCCTTCAGCAGCAGATAGTTCATGTCTCGATAACCGCGGCCGCGGCGGAGCA
>DATDGS010000075.1:0-84385 GCA_036521955.1 Terriglobales bacterium | reverse complement strand
GCGGGAAGTGCTGCAGTTGTTGGCCGAAGGCAAGGTGATGAAGGAAGTGGGCGATATTCTACACATGACGACCCGGACGGTGGCCTATCACAAGTACCGCATGATGGAAGTGCTTGGCGCCAAGAGCAACGCCGAATTGGTAAAGTACGCCGTCAGGAACCACATGGTTGCCGCTTAAGGCGTAGCTAGCGATATCTGCAACCCGTCACTGACAAACCGCCGCCCCTCAAGAACTGCGTCCAAGGCGGCTAACAGATCCGTCCCAGCTCTTGTTTTCAAAACGTAGCCTCGCGCCCCAGAGCTGAGAGCGTCTTGCGCCACCTCAGGAGAAGATTCCTGGGTCACGAAGATTATTTTGGCTTCCGGAGCAACTTTGCGAATCCGTCGAGCGGCCCCGATGCCATTGAGTGTGGGGAGACCGATATCAAGGAGAATCAAATCCGGTTTCAGTTTCTCCGTTCTCTCAACCGCCTCCTGTCCGTCGGACACTCGGCCGATGACCTGCAAGCTGGTTTTTTTCATCAGCGTAGAGCAGATGAAATCCTGAAAAGGCACGAAATCCTCGACCACAAGCACGCGAATTGGTGGCATAAGACCCGTAGTTCCTCGCTTCGGTAACTCGCGGGGTTTCGGTGGCAAAAGCGCCGCAGAACCTGCTTCACTGACCATCCTCTTCCTGAAAGAGAATTGTCAATGGCCTAGAAAGCTAGCTCCATGGCACTATCGGGCTCAGGGTAACAATCGAGGTCGCACCGAACGCGGCTCCCCCGCCCCATTTCAGGTGCCGACCTGGCAGTTTACTCAAGCGCTCTACAGCGTCCTGCCGGTGCCATGACCTAGCTGTCAGTTTTGCCAGTATGCACCTCCGAGAAGGTTTCCTAGTATTTGCTCGTGACTTACCGCTTTGCTCGCCGAGCGAAACCAGTTCGCGCAAGTTTAAGGATCACAACTACCGAAAGGACAACATTATGAAGCAAAATCGTAGAGGGATTGTAATCTGCACCGCATTGCTTTGCATTGTCTGTGCCGGATTGGCGTATGGCGCGTCGAACGGCAAGAAAGTCAAGCTCACCGGACTGATTACCGCGCGAAACGGGGACAGTCTGACGATGAAGACTATCAAGGGGTCAACAAACGTCGTGGTGGACTTGACGGATGACACGAAGGTTCAGAGCCCGAAAGGCTTAGGCTTGCGTCACGCGGAGCAGTCAATCACTGCTTTGATCCCAGGGTTGAAGATTCAAGTAGAAGGCGCCGGCACCGATACCCACGTGGTTGCCAACACCATCACTCTCAATCAGAGCGATTTACTCTTGGCCGAGACGATTCAGGCTGGCTTGAACCCGACCCAGCAGCAGCAACAGACGAACATGTCCAACATTGCCGCCAACCAACAGGGTGTCGAAGCCAACAAGCAAGCCACCGCAGCCAACCAGGTGCAAATCGCGTCCAACCAACAGCAGATCAGTACCAACCAGGAGGATATTGCGGCAAATCAGGTGGAAATTCAAAGTACCGCCAAGCGCTTCAACGAACTCTCGGAATACGACACGACGGCCAAGGCGACCGTCTACTTCGCTACCGGAAGCTACACAATTTCGGATAGTGATAAAGACGCTTTGAAACTGCTGGCGGGAACCGCGCTTGGCACAAAGGGCTACATCGTCCAGGTAAAGGGCTTTGCCGATTCATCGGGCAATGCCGCCATGAACCAGCAGTTGAGCATGGACCGAGCCCAGGCGGTCGTCGCGTTCCTGCTGCAGACCTGCAATGTTCCTCTGCGGCACATCGTGGCGCCGGGGGCGATGGGCATAGTGGATCCTGCAGCAACCAACGAGACAAGCGAGGGACGGGCAGACAACCGTCGAGTGGACGTCAAGGTATTGGTGAATCGTGGAGTCGCTGGAGGAATGTAGCGTACTCGTTTGACGTAGACCCTGAACTTGCCGATTCGCACCTGCTTGGCGTCTCGTGTTGCGCAGGGTTCGGGGTCGCTCAAACGACGCGGTCGTTTCACAAGTCCGGCCTCGATTGAAGCCTGTCACTCCTGACGGTTGATTAAAATCGAGGCGGACGGTCATTTCTTTGAGCGGGCCACGTCACGGATGGATTTGGAAGCTGGGCGAGTGGATACGAGTGTGCTTCATAAGCCAGTCCGTACTTTACGCGGTGGAATGGTCATGACTCTGGGCCATCGAGGGTTCTCATCTTGGCTGCTCTCCGCAGGCAGTCTTGCATTTCTGTTTTCTTGCCCGCATGAGCGTATGTGTTGGCGAGGTCTAGATCATCCGAATGTTGTCACCAGAGAGCGTGACCGCCAGCTCGTCCTTCGGCAATGGCCTCGGGAAACATGCGCTTCATCGTAAATGCTGCGATCACCGGCACCGCACTTGCGCAAACCACGCTGCTCAAGTTTGGCAGCGTCGGCGGCCATCGCACAAACGGTTTTTGGGCAGAAAACTATCCTGAGGGTTTCCACAACTGACTCACGGAGAGCGGGCTTGGGCATACCCACTGCCTTCGGCGGCCATCACCGGAAACAGTCTAAGGCAACGGCCGCCGTTGCTCGAGAACCCGGCTGACATCACTTCCGATAGACAAAATGGCCGCGGCGGTTCTGCTGCCAGCAAGCTTCGTTGCTTTCGGTGCAGAAGGGTCTTTCCTTACCGTAGCTGATCAGGTTGATACGGCCTGGGCTGATTGCGGCCAGCGCCAGTGCGTCCTTCACGGATGTTGCGCGCCGGTCGCCCAAAGCCATGTTGTATTCGATGGATCCCCGCTCGTCGCAGTGTCCCTCGATCGTAAAGTTGATGTTGGGATGCTGGTTGAGGAAGAGCATATCGCCTTGCAGGGAAGCGTTCTGGTCGGCGCGAATGTCGGACTTGTCGTAGTCGAAGTAAATGTCCTTGATGTTCTGCGCGAACAGTTCCTCATCCGTCGGCCCAGCTGGCGGCGGAGGTGGCGGGGGTGGCGGCGGCGTGACCGTAAGGCGAATCGTGGCATCTTGTGTTCCGCCTGCTCCTTTGGCTACCAAGTGATAGTTGGTGGAATCCGATGGAGACACCGATCGGGAGCCACTCGGCGGAACCACCCCAATGCTATCGATGGAAACGTCGGTGGCGTTGGTGGTTTCCCAGCTCAGAGACGCCGATTGCCCTTGCGGAATGGTGCTCGGGTTAACGGAAATAGAAGCCGTCGGAGCGGGTGGCGGTGGTGGTGGTGGCGGCGGCGCTGCTACTTTCTTCTTGCAGGCGCCAATCATCATGATGGCGCCCAGGGTAACTACGACTGCCAACCACTTCGTCCGTTGGTGCTTCACTTTTGATCCTCCTGTGGTCCCGAAATGGCGTTAGGGTGCCAGATAAGTTTTGCACAAGTAAGTCTACGAGTTGACCGCGATGGAGAATACTGTCAACAATGCCAGTGATGGGCTCATCAGAACTAATTAACGACCTGACGCGTGGGACGGGCTGTCGCTCAGCTTATGCTGCCCTCGATCTGGTGGCTAGAGGGAAGTCTCTAAGCGGCGACTACGTGGTTTCTGACGGCGTACTTGATCAGTTCGGCGTTGCTTTTGGCACCCAGCACCTCCATCATGCGGTACTTGTGATAGGCGACCGTCCTGGTCGTCATGTGCAGAGTCTCCCCAACTTCCTTCATCATCTTGCCTTCGGCCAGCAACTGCAGCACTTCCAGCTGTCTCTTGGTCAGGAGTTCGCCTTCCTCCCTCAGTTCTTTATCCTGCCGCCGCAAGAATTCGATGGCATCTCGCGACAGGGCCTTTGATATATACGATTTGCCCCGCAACACGGTCCGTACGGCAACCACGATGTCAGCCGCGGCACAGGTCTTCAGAAGGTACCCCGAAGCACCACGACGGAAAGCTTCCGCCGCGACTTCTACGTCGGGATTCATGGTCAGATAGACCAACTTGATGGCGGGCAACATTTCCTTCAGCTGCCGCCCCGCGTCCAAGCCATTCAGAATGGGCATGGCGATATCGAGCACGACCACGTCTGGCTTCAATTCGCCGGCAGCACGCACCACGGCACGACCGTCGCTGACCACTCCGATCACACTAAATTCGGTTTCGAGGAGTCGCTTGCACAACTCCGCTACCAGATTGTGGTCGTCGGCAATCAGAATGCGGGAACGATTCATGGTCATTGTCATACCACCTCACAGATATGCAGTGGAACTTCCTACGGTGCAATCTAGTTCTCACCCTGCCGAAATACCCGGCGCCGTATTGTTTGGGTGAGGCTACAATGGTGATCAGAAGGGTCCGCTATTCGTTGTTTTTCGATTTGTTTACAGGACTCTTCTTGTCCAGCGTAGCCAGCAACAGCTTTGCAGACGGAGGCGCTGCCACCGCGCGCTTGAATACGATGTCTTGCGCGCTCACCGCTTTTCCGTACAGACTCGTGTTTGCGTCATTGTCGGCACGAAGGGTCGAGCCGGCGAGAGAGATTCCAGCAAACAGGCCCCGCGCCCGAGAATATGAGAGGATCTCGGCCCGCATCGTTACGTCGGTTTCGGCGGAAGCGGTCCGCCCAACCGGACCGGCTGCAGCAGAAGCATCACCCCCCAGTTTGACCTTGCTGACGAGGATGTTCTCCGCCGACCGCGGGCTCATCAGGAGAAGTACGAAGTCGGTCGCCTGGCCACCCAGCTGCAAACCAAAGCTACCACCCTCGAGCGCCATCATGCTCGGAGGACCCCATGGGCCTCTGAAATCCTTGCCGCCGCGGCAGGTCATCACGCCCCGTCCGTAACTCCCGCCAATTCCTATGGCAAACTTGAGCACCGAGGGTAAAACGACGACACAATCAGCTTTGTCGAGTACGTCTTGCGGAATATTGTCGGGAATATTGGTGATTTCTTGCATTACCTTTCCAGCGTTTGCGACTCGATCCTGTTCCTTCTTTTGCCCAAAAGCCAGCAGCGAAGTCACGAAAGTAAGCAAACCGATTCCCAGCCAAACTCTTTTCATTTTCTTTCCTCCATCGGTGGTTGAACTGGAATGTCGGTCCAGGTCCGTGGTTTATACACCGCCACGCTTTTATGGACGAACTGTCACTTCTGCCAGTATTGCCACTCACGACGTAGCGTTTACTCTTGGTCAAACTACCGGTTGAGAGGTCAACTGGACAGCCGATATCTGACAGTGGCTCCGACTTTACCACGGAACGTACGAATTTGTCGTTTACGGTTGCGCGGCGATCGTATCGCCGGAATGAAGGGGGGTCTGAGATGAATGCCGCCTCTATCATCGAAATGCGGCCCATCCCAGTTCGCACCGCACTCTTGGTGGGAGGAGATTCGCAGCTTGAGGCACGGGTGCGGGACTCCCTCACACCGAACGTATGGGCGATCCAGCACGTAACGGACAATGCGACGGCGCTCGTCCTGGCGCAAAAAAAAGGTTTCGACTTAATCCTGACCAGCGAAAAGACCACGGGGAGGGAAGATATCGAACTGCTTCGCAAGATCCGACGCATACGTCCCCATACTCGCTTTATTATTTTGGCGGACGAAAGCACTCCGTCGGACGTGATCACCTCGATGCGCGAGCATGCTTTCAGTTATTTCTCCCGGCCGTTCTCCTGGGATGCTCTAGTCATCATGCTCCAGCACGCGATCGAAGAGCCCTGCTGGGATGACGGGATCGATGTGGTTTCAGCAACGCCGGAATGGATTCGTATACGCGCCCGCTGCGACTTTAAGACAGCCGATCGAGTGCTCCAATTCTTTGACGAAATCGCGGAACTGCCTGACGCGGAAAGAAGCGAGGTTGGTGCGGCTTTCCGTGAGATGCTGGTAAACGCCATCGAACACGGTGGACTTCTCGACCCCAACAAGCAAGTAGAGATTTCTTATATCCGCGCTCGTCACATGGTGAAATGCCGCATCAGCGACCCGGGTGAAGGTTTTACTCTGGACGAGACTCCCCACGCAGCTATAGCCAATCCTGAGGGTGATCTGTTGCGCCACGTCGACTATCGTGAGAAAGCCGGCATGCGCCCGGGCGGCTTCGGCGTTCTGCTGGCGCAGAAACTCGTAGATCAGCTCGTCTACAACGAAAAAGGCAATGAGGTCGTGCTCATCAAGTATCTCGATCTAGAGCCGCGGCAGCCAGAATAAAGGCAATGCCAACATCGCAGACTTGCTACTTGGACCTTCGCGATCATTGCTTCGGGGCTGCTTTCTTTTCCACTGAAAAGTAAAAGTAAACCGCAAGACCGATGTAGTTTTCTTGCTTGTTCCCCTTCTTGCTGCCGGTGTCATTCTCATGCTCGTAGTAGGGATCGAACTCCACATGCTTTCCTACAGGAAGCAGGCAACCGGCATACTCAGTCGTAGTGCTCCATTTGTCGTACTGGCTCTCGTAATAAGGTTCAAAGGCGACATAGGGGATCAGATGGTAGGAATAAATCGCGAATGTTCTTTCCAGCTGCAGTCTATTGCGATAGCGCCATTCGAACTTCGGCTTCCAGTCCAGGTCGGCACGGTTTCTGTCAGTGACCAGAAATCCTCCCTTCAGCGGAACGTGTGACGTGGCAGCGGTCGTGAATCGATTGTCGGTGGGCTTATCGGGAGCGACTATGTATCGATATCCAGCTTCGAGCACCAAAGCTCTGGGTTTTGAATCGTTTAAATCGAAGGTGGTGATTTTCTTAAGCTTGAGGAGAGGCTTGAGGTACAACTCAAGGCTCGGTCCAGTCGTAAACTGGGTTGAGTCACCGCCGTCCCTGTCGTCTTTGGTCTGGTAGTAAACCCGAAAGATATGGCTGAGCGTGAGGTAGCCATCGACTTCCGGCAGGAACTGAACTGTTTGCGCGCGCGTACAGAGGGGGGCGAAAAGCAGGGAGAGAACTAGCTTCAGCCATCGCTTCCGCGTTCGCGACAGAACGACTGCGGGGCGCCGCCCGGTTCGACGCGACTTCTTGGGCGAATCCAACAAGAGCAGGGAAGGAACGACTCGAGCGTATTTCAGATACGGCGAGACAGCTGCACTTCGCTGATGTTGTCCCATGGCTTCTGTTTTCCGTCATTGAGCCTAACGCCCCTTTAATGTCCTGCGACCTGCCAGTTCTGACAGGTGTGCGCCCGAACCGTGTCACGTAACTTGTCTAGCAGAGTGCGAAAATGGAATTTAGTGTGTCTCTAAGAAGAGATTCACCCCGATTGCTCGAGTTCCTCGTTCGGCGGTGATCGTGGCATCACAGGTTGGCGCGTTGCAGGGTTCGCCGGCCTGCTACGACAAACGTCACAGGGGTCGCGATGCCAACGACCAGCCAATCAGATTCTATTATGACCACGATGGGTCGCGTTCGGGCCAACTGCGTGCGAGAGGCGGAAAAATGCAAGACATGAGGGTCCACAATCATCAGCGGTGTTCGCGTTGCGGCGTCGTGCTCGTGTTGCTCTTCCTGACTCTAAGTGCAGTGTGCTCGGCACGAGCGAGGAAAGACGTCCTCCAGTTCGCGAATGGCGACCGCATTACCTGCGAGATCATCAAGCTCGACAAGGGCTACCTGTACGTCAAGCTCGAGTATGCGGATGGCACGATCCAGCTGGACTGGTCCAAGATTGCCAGTGTCGAGAGCGCGCAGAATTTTGTCGTCGCGGATAAGACAGGACATCGCTACACGGGCACCCTTCAAAGCGCGGTCCAGGGAAAGTCTGCGGAAGGAGAGGAACAATTGCAGGTGCAGGTGACGGGACCCTCCACTAACCAGGTTATCACGAGAGACGATGTAGTTGAGATTCACCCGACCGACACCACTTTCTGGCAGAATCTGCACGGCGGACTGGACGCCGGCCTTAATTACACCAAACAGCAAAACCGTACGCAATATAACTTTCAGACTAACGAACGCTTCGAACGGACGAAGTGGCTGGCTACAGCGAATTACGAATCCAGTTTCAGCGGCGGAGGCAATGTCTCTGATCTTCGCAATTCCTTGGGACTAAACGTCGTCAGACAATTGTTCTCGCCGCGGAATTTTTACGGGGGACTTGCGGATTTCCTGCAGAGCAATGAGCAGCAACTCGACCTGCGCATGACCCTTGGCGGGGCACTGGGGCATATGTTCAGTTACACGAATAACACTTTTATCGGCACATTTGCCGGGGTGGATTGGAACCGGGAACGCTATTCGTCGGCGGCGACTACTGGCCGCACAGGAGAAAGCGCAGAAGCGATCTTGGGAACTCAGATTAACTTTTACCGATTCAAAACGACCAACATTCTCGCTGACGCTCGCCTCTATCCCAGCCTGACCGACCTGGGACGCGTCCGTTTCGACCTCAATGCCTCCGTGAAATTGAAGGTGGCGAAAGATCTGTACTGGAGGTTCGGTTACTATTTGAATTTCGACAGCCGCCCACCGCAGAATCTCCCCAAGTCTGACTACGGTTCCACATCCAGCCTGGGATGGACATTTTAATAACTGGAGCGGCCAAGCGCCGGCAATCCCAACGCGAGCCAGGTGAACGCTCCACGACAACTTTGGATGCGATCGGTTTCTGCGGATTGCGCCGCTTGCCGTCTCCTTGGTCCCAGTGTCAAAACTGACAGTTGCCAGAATCAAATCTCTCGCCGAGCATGGCGTTGAAGCAATTGTCTTCCGCCGCCACGAGGCGACTTGTGGAACCAGTGGACCCGGAGACGGGCCGTCAGCCTGCAGGGAACCACGGGTTTGTTGTGATAAGGCGGCTTGGCGGTTGTTTGTCCGAGCGGCCACAACGCGACCGACCCGTCAACTCGCGATCGTTCAATGCAGGTTTGTTCGCTCCTCAGGAAAGGACAATGAAATGCAGAATATCGAAACTCTAAGAAGTAGCAAGGTTGTCATCGGCAGCCTGATGCTGGTTGGTCTGCTGATATTCGCAAGCAGTCTCGCTTTCTCCCGCGGCCCGAGGTCGGAAACAATCGAAGCCACGGCGTTCGGCACGGGCACCCAACTGGGCGCGAATATCGGCGTGACGTTGAATATTTATGATTTCTCGACTCCAGCGGACAGACAGATTCTGGTCCAGGCGTTCGAGAAAGGCCAAAACCAGGGGCTGGTCAACGCCCTGCAAAGAATGAAGGCGGTAGGCCACGTTGAAATCACTGGCACGCTCGGCAATGACTGCTCCTATATCAAGATGATTCCGACGCCGACGGGACGAAAGATTGTCTTTGTAACTAATCGCCAGATCAGATTCGGCGAAGCGTTCTTCGACACTCAGTCTCAATCCTTCAACCTCACCGCTGGCATACTCGAAATCAACGATCAGGACAAGAGCAAGAGCACTGGCGTCTTGTATCCTGCGGCCCAGCTCATCCTCAACCAACAAGGCGAATTGCAATGGGATCTGAATCAGAACGCATGGAAGCTGGTTGACCTCATCGATTGGCCAGGAACGCCCGGTGTGAACTAGACGGGAGACGAACTAGGTGGGAGGCATCCTATGAAAACGCGATGCATTTTGACAAGCCGCTACGTTGCGGTGCCGACAATGTTGCTTCTGCTGTCCTCATTCGTCGTGCCTCAGGAACAGCAGCGCGGCCGTGAGACGTATCTTTGCTCAGAGCCTAATCCAGCGAATGCATGTACGGCCGACAACGCGTGTGGATCCAGTTCCACTCCCTGCGCGGTGGAGATCAAACGCACTGCTTCTGACGCTTCGGTGACTCCGGGTATTCCAAACGCGAAAGCGAACATGCCGTTCTGTGTAAAGGCCGGGACCAAGATGATCTGGAAAAGCCCATCCAAGAACACGGGGTTCGTTGTGGACTTTGGTCCGGATTCTCCCTTTGCCCAGGGCGCAATCGTTGGCGGTTCCGACCGTCCCATTACGGCGGTGGCGAAAACGAAGGGCTGCTACAAGTATTCCACCGGAGCATGTGTTTCAGGAGCCACTTACGGAATGTGCGCTTCGGTCGAAACCGAGCTCATCATAACCGGCAGCAAATGAGGGCTGTTTCCCTGCCAAGCGAGAAGAACGAGGAGAGAAGAAAATGATCGGGTCCTTTGCCAAACAGATTTTGTCAATAGCGCTGTCCTTCCTGCTGGTCATCGCGACAACACCGTTTGAAGCCGCAGCTCAGCAATCGGCGCCAGCCGGATATTCGGGGCAAGGTGTGCCGCTGACCCCAGATGAGCTGCAAGCATTGGTCGCTCCTGTCGCGCTGTACCCGGACTCCCTCGTAGCCCAGATTCTTGGAGCCGCGACCTTTCCCGACCAGGTGGCGGCCGCTGCCAGTTGGCTTCAGCAGAATAGCCTTCTCAGCGGCGCGAATCTGATGGAGGCGGTTAATGCGCAAGCCTGGGATCCCAGTGTGAAGGCGCTCACACAATTTCCCTCCGTGCTCGCCAACATGGCGACGAACCTTAGTTGGACTTCGTCACTAGGAGAGGCGTATCACACCCAGGCGCCGGACGTTATGGCGGCAGTCCAAGTGCTGCGAGCGAAAGCGCTAGCTGCCGGCAACCTGAAATCAGGCTCCCAGATCGTGGTCTCGCAACAGTCGCCGCAAGTCATCGTCGTTCAATCCGCGAATCCACAGGTGGTGTACGTGCCCGTATATAACCCTGCAGTGGTTTACGGCTATCCCTATGTCGTTCCCGCATACGTCGCTCCGCCCGTGGCGGCTACCGCCGTACTTGCGTTTGGAGTTGGTATCGCGGTGGGGGCGATGATGAGCGGTGGATGTTGCAGTTGGGGGTATAGCAGTTGGAACTGCGGCTGGCACGGCAGCACTACGGTGGTTTATCACGGCGGGGCTTACTACGGAAACAGCGCCTGGCACGGCGGCTACTATGGCTCCAGTGCGAGCGCCTATGGACGCTACGGCAGCGCGCATGCCAGCAATGGCTATAACCCGTCCACTGGAACTTACGCGCGTGGCGGCACAGTCTCGAACGGCTACGGCCGTGTAAGTGCCGGTCAAGCATACAACCCAAGAACCGGGGCTTCTGCCTCGACCGTGCAAGGTTCCAATGCCTATGGCAGCTATGGAGCCTCGACGGTCTCGAAAAACGGTACCACTGCGTACGGCCAGCATCAAACGACCTCTCAGGGAACGACAGGTCAGGTGCATACCACAAATGGGGCCTCCGCGTATGGCGCGTCGGGCAAGTATGGCAACAGCGCCGCGGTTGGTCAGACCGCGAACGGCAACAAGTATGCGACCGCGAATGGCAACACCTACAAGAACACCGGGAGCGGATGGTCGAACACGAATGGAAGTTCGAAATCCAGCGCATCAGGCTGGGGAGGGCAGGAGAAGAGTAGCGGGTCATCGGCCTTCAGCAGCGGAAGCGGGGGCTGGGGATCCAGGTCAGAGAGTGCTCGTGGTTCGTCAAGCATGGGCGGTGGTGGTGGCTGGGGCGGTCGCAGGTAAACCCGTCGCAGGTAAACCCAACGATGCAGCTACAGGCGGGGTCACGTCTGGAGTGCTGATGAAGTGTCCTACAGTAGAAAGTTTTGGAGGATAAGTATGTCGCGAGCAACCTGCGGAATTGCTATTTCGGTTCGGTTTCTACTTCTGGCGCTAATCGTCTCCCTTGCCGCCTGCAACAAGTCCGAGAAACCTTCGGTCGCAGTGTTTGCTTCGCCCGACGACGCGGGCAATGGGCTTCTGCAAGCCGCGAAGTCAGGGGATCTAAACGCGGTGCTCGCAATTTTCGGCCCGGATTCGAAACAGATAATCTTCTCTGGCGATCCCGTGCAGGACAAGTCCACGGTTGACAAATTTGTGGCGTCCTATGGAGTGATGCACCGCTGGCGCAAGATGCCTGACGACGCCCAAGTCCTGCTCATCGGAGCAGATAATTTTGTCTTCCCCATCCCGCTCAAGAAGAATGGTGCGGGTCAGTGGTTCTTCGATGTGGCTGCGGGGAAGAACGAGATTCTGGCGCGTCGTGTTGGCAGGAATGAGCTCGCGGTCATCGATGTTTGTGGGGCGCTGGCCGAAGCTGAGGCCGAGTATTTCTCAATGCCGCACACTGATGGAAGCACGAAGCAGTACGCTCTGAAGTTCATCAGTGACGCTGGCAAGCAGAACGGTTTGTACTGGGAGTCGCCAGAAGGCCAGCCCAAGAGCCCGCTCGGGCCGATGGCGGCATTCGCAACCAACGAAGGGTATACTGTGAAGCCGGACTCGCACGTGCCTTTCCATGGCTACTATTTCCATATGCTGACCCGGCAAGGCAGTCACGCGCCAGGCGGCGCTAAGGACTACGTGGTCGATGGCAAGATGTCCGGTGGATTCGCCTTCGTCGCCTATCCGGCTGAATACCGCAACTCAGGGGTGATGACCTTCATCATCAACCAGGATGGCGTGCTGTTGCAAAAGGATTTGGGGACGAACACAACCGAAGTAGCAACCGCCATGAGCGAGTTCGATCCTGGTGATGGTTGGACTCCAGTTGAGGAATGAGAGGTTCCATTCGCCATTGCCAGGAGCGAGTCTTCAAGCCGTTGAATTGACGGCCCTGCTGTCGACGGCTCTACCCTATGCATAATATCTTCGACCATCCACTTCTCGTTTTTGTTTTCTCGTTCATCGGGCTTTGGTTCTCGGCATTTGTCGGCGCCCTCTCTCGCAGAAGGCTGGGACCGCTGGAAACAGACGAGCGGCAGGACTTCGCCGTTGTCCAGGGCGCTGCTTTGACACTGCTGGGCCTCCTGATCGGATTCACCTTTTCGATGGCCATCGAGCGCTATGAACAGCGCAAAAACTACGAAGAGGCAGAGGCTAACGCGATCGGTACGGAATACGTTCGCGCCGGTCTGCTGCCTGCCGCAGATGCGTCGAGACTACATGATCTGCTGAGGAACTATCTCGATCAGCGTGTGCTGTTCTATACCACCCGCGATGCGCAGCGGCTTCAGCGGATCAATGCCGATACCGCCCAACTGCAGAACGAGATGTGGTCCGCCGTCCAGGCTCGTGCCGAAATTCAGCCGACACCCATGACAGCCTTGACCATTTCGGGCATGAACGACGTGTTGAACTCGCAGGGGTACACTCAGGCCGCTTGGTGGAACCGTATTCCATTTGAGGCCTGGGTCTTGTTGGCCGCGATCTCGGTTGGCTGCAACCTCTTGATCGGCTCTGGCGCGCATCGAACCAGCTTTCTGTTCGTGGTCTTGCCCCTGGCTGTGTCTCTGTCCTTTTTTCTCATAGCCGACGTTGAGAGCCCGCGCGGAGGCGTGATCCGTGTCCAACCGCAAAACCTGATGAAGCTCTCCGAGGCCCTGCGCGCACAGTAGGTCAAGGAGGATGGTTGGGGCAAAGTCCGTATCTGGTCGTCGCTGCAAAACATCTACGTGGAACTACGTCCGTTTTGACAGTTTTCGACCTCAGTTTCGTCCTCTAGGCTGTGCTCGTTGAGTACATGCTGCACTTCCCGCTTTCTTTTCGCATGCCAGTTCGCGCATTAAATAGTAAATAGAGGTGACAATGAAAACGACAACCTCGCTGCTGCTCTTGGTGATACTGATACTGCTCACCACCTTTGCGTCCGCTGCCGACAAGTATGTCTCCACCGGCTTCGGCTTCGCCGCGTCCTTTCCCGCCAACGTTGTCCGCACACAGACTGCATCAGACATGGCCAGCTTTGTGGCAAGCGCTCCGGGCGGCGCATGGGTAGCTCAGGTGAAGGTAACCAAGAATGTCGTGATGCCACGGAAGGTCACCAAAGAATTCATGGAAGCGAAGCTCGCGGAGGTCCTCAAGAGCGGTTTTATGACCCAGACCGGCGCCAGTTCATACACCGCCTTTCATGGCTATCCGGCTCTTCTGGCAACAGCGACTTTCATCATCAACAATAGAGACACCAACTTTGTCTCATACTCTGCCGTCATCGACATGAAACTCATCTTCGTCAAGAGCGAGAATCTCGTTAACGGCCAGAATCGCGTTTACTGGGTTTCTGGCTGGGCGATTCAGGGCCAGGATCGCTCCGGCATCCAGTCGTTCCTCGATTCGTTCGACTTAAGGTAAGCGTGAGAAGTGCCGTTCTCACAGCCAAAACATACAATTCCGGACGTTATCCACGGACAGCTGAACAAGCGGTTGCCGAGCAACCGAAGAATTCCTGCCGCGGCTCACGCCGACTTCACGCGATCTGACAACCCCGCCAGATCCCGGGTGAAGAACGGGTCCGATATTGCAAGCCTGCAGGACGCTCTGACTCGCAATTGTGCGACGCTCTCGGTTGTGCAATCCAGCAGCAGTGAACACTCCCGCGCGGAATAACCCTCCAGTATGGACATTACAAAGACAAAGCGTTCCAGTGCCTCCAGTTTAGTCACTGCGTTAACCACATCGCTTATCCGTGTTTCCGCTGGCCCTTGACACCAAAGATTCCGCTCATCGTCGCTTCGGGCCGGACGAGAAAGGACGATGCGAACTGCTCTTTTAATCAGATAGCGCTTAATCCAGGAATTCATCCACGCTGTGAATACGCTGTTCTCCTCGCAACTTTCCTCGACCGTCGCAGCAAAACACCGCTCAGCTTCTTTGTGATTTGCGGTCATCAAGAATGCAAGCAGGTAGAAAGGCTTCATATCTCGTTCAAACGCCTCGCAAAAGTCCACAGGCTTCGCGTAGTCAAGACGGACGCTTGCTGTCTCAGGTTTTTGAGAAGTAAACATCACTCACCACCGCCAGCCCCAAACGCCATCATTGTCATCGCGTCCGTTATACTGCGCAGCCGAAGACGAGATGCTAATCGCGTGCGGTTACTGTACGAACTGTCATTACTGACAGTAGGGACAAAACAGGCAGCGGCATACCGTAGAAGGTGTCAGTCGACTGCTGTGCAGAAGATCACGATGCCATGCCAACGAGGCCGTGGCGTAAGTGATGGAAGGGCGAAAGTCAATCTGCGGGCCTGTTCCACGATGCGGGATTCCCTCGGTTCGTGATCTTGATCGAAAAGAAAGTGTATTTTGATACCTTTATAACGCGAAATCAGCCATGGCACGGCGCCGGCGCCGGTGTGTTCCGGTCGGCGCTGTTTCACGTCCTTTGTCTCGGCGTAGCTCTATCGAACGCGGCCGCGCAGAAGGCTCCCGCTCAGCGCCTCCCGCGACAGCAAACCGACGTGCTTTTCCTTTCCGCCTCCGATCCGGACTTGCCCGACGTTGCCAGCCTAATCGAGCAGGCCGAAACCCGCATTCTTGAGGGCTCCGACAGGCCGGTTCACTTTAGCTTTGAGTATCTCGAGTCTTCTTCATCTTTTGCGAACCCATCTCTCAAACAAGCGACGGCTTCCTATCTGCTGCAAAAATACCGCGGACAGACTTTCGACCTGGTAATTGCTATCGACGAAGAAACCGTAGCTTTTGGGGAACAGATTCGAGCCAAGCTGTTCCCTGATGCGGCGGTCCTGTTCTTTGTGACTGATCCTCAGAACCCTTCCAGATGGCTCCACCAGGAACCGGGCAGAACCGGCGTCATGCGGAAGTTGAATTACCTGTCCACTCTGCAGCTGGCTTTGCGGCAAAATCCCGGCACTTCCCACGTCGTCGTCATTTCGGGTGCGTCGGACGACGAAAAACGCGGAGCGCAGACAGCCCACGACCAGTTTCGCGGGTATGAGTCGCAGCTGGACTTTCAATACTTGGCGGATCTGCAGTTCTCAAACCTCGAACCCCGACTGGCGGACTTGCCGCCCGGCACCGTCGTCATATTCCTGGATTTTATAACTGACGCCCGCGGTGAGCAGTTTATCCCCGCACGCATTCTGCCAGCCATCGCCAAGACAGCAAACAGGCCAATCTACGGAACGTTCTCTTCCGTCGTGGGCGCGGGAGTCGTGGGAGGCAGCGTAGCAGATCTGGGCGAGGTGGGGCAGATCCTGGGGAATGATGGGGTGCGTATCCTAAAAGGGGAGAAGCCGGAAAACATCCCGGTTGCCACCGGCGATTTCCAGCATTATGTAATCGACTGGCGTGAACTACACCGCTGGGGAATCCCAGAGAACCAGATTCCGAAAGAAGGCGAAGTACGCTACTGGCAATACTCCCCGTGGGAGCTCTACCGGTGGAGAATCTTGGGGCTTTCCGCACTTCTGCTGATCGAGACACTGCTGATCATTTTGCTGCTTCGCAATATCGTCCAGCGTAAACGCGCTCAAGAAACACTGCGTCGAAAAGAGGAAGACCTGGCGGAAGCGCAACAGCTTGCAGGAGTGGGCAACTGGGTTTGGGATCCAAGCAACAAGGCCCTTACCTGGTCAGAGGAACTCTATCGCATCCACGGATTCGATCCCAATTTGCCCCTGCCCGATTACGAGGAATTTTCAGAGTTCTTTGCTCCCGAGAGTTGGGTCCGCCTGAATGCCGCGATGGAGGAGGCTTTGCGATCGGGCTCAATTCAGGAACTCGACTTGCAATTATTGCGGGCAGATGGCAGCAACAGGTGGATCAGTGTTCGTGGTGTCGCAGTGCGAGATACCGGCGGCCATGTGACCCACTTTCGTGGCACGGCCCAGGACATCACCGAGCGCAAGCAAGCAGAGGAGGCTCGATCCAGGCTCGCGGCCATTGTGCAGTCCTCGGACGATGCAATCATCTCTCAAAACCTCGACGGCATCATCATGAGTTGGAACCGGGGCGCAGAGCATATTTTCGGATTCAGTGAAGCAGAAGCAGTGGGTCAACCCATTACCATCCTTATCCCACGCGGACTTGGCGGGGAACAGGAAACAATTCTGCGAAGAACAAGAGCAGGGGAGAAGGTTGAACACTACGAAACGCTCAGAATGACCAAGGAGGGGAGGAAGATTGATGTCTCGTTGACCATATCCCCCATAAGAGATGCGACCGGCAAAATCATAGGCGCTTCCAAAATCGCCCGTGATATCACGGCGCACAAACACGCACAAGAGGAACTGAAAAAATCCGAAGAGAGGTTCTCCAAAGCTTTTCGGCACAGCCCCATGGCCTTGTCACTCGTGAGTGCCAATACTAATCGCTATCTCGATATCAGCGAAACTTTTGAACGGATCTGGGGATATACGCGCGCCGATGTGATTGGAAAGAGTGCCCTCGATTTAGGGCTCTGGGTGGATCCTGCCGAAAGAGCTCGACTGACCCAGAAGTTGGAGTTGGAGGGTTCGCTTCGGGAGGTGGAATGTGCATGGCGCACCAAAGACGGTCACACCGTAATCTCCTCAGCGTCGGTGGAGTTGATCGAAATCGAAGGCGAGCCGTGTTTCCTAGGGGTATTCACGAATATCACCGATCGCAAGGAGATCGAGGAGGAGCTGCGCGCCAGCCAGGCTCGGATGGCCGGCATCGTCGCATCGGCTATGGACGCCATCATCGCGGCGGATCACGAACAGAAGATCGTCCTGTTTAACGCTGCTGCCGAGAAGATGTTCGGCTGCCCGGCAGGTGATGCGATCGGCAATCCCATCGAACACTTTATCCCGCAACGGTTCCGTGCCGCACATAGCGATCATATTCGCCGTTACGACGTGACCGGCGTGACCAACCGCGCTCTGGGTATAGCGGGTCGGCTGTGGGCACTGCGAGCAGATGGCCAGGAATTTCCTATCGAGGCGTCTATTTCCCAGGTGGAAGTCAGCGGAAAGAAGCTGTTCACGGTCGTCGTCCGGGATGTTACTGAGCGCCGACTTGCCGAAGAAGCGGTGCTGGAGAGCGAGCGGCGATTCCGGCTGGTCGCCAACACCGCACCGGTCATGATCTGGACGTCTGGACTCGACAAGCTGTGCGACTACTTCAATCAGCCCTGGCTCCAGTTCACCGGCCGGTCTCTTGCGGCGGAACTTGGAAACGGTTGGTCAGAAGGAGTCCATCCCGACGACCTGACGGCATGCCTGTATGCCTACACCAAGGCGTTCGATGCACGCCAACCTTTCGAGACGCAATATCGGCTCCGGCGGCATGACGGCGAATACCGCTGGGTACTCGATAAGGGCGTGCCGCGATTCAGCGGCGACAATTCGTTTGCCGGCTACATAGGCTCTTGTATCGACATTACGGATCGCAAGCTGGCCGAAGAGGCTCTTTCCATGGTGGGCCGGAGGCTGATAGAAGCACAGGAACAAGAGCGCAGCCGAATTGCACGCGAGCTGCACGACGACATCAATCAGAGGCTTGCCCTGCTGGCAAATAGAATCCAGGAATCTGACCAGGCCACATCAGCACACACCGATTCGTCGCAGAAGAAGGAACTGCGGGAGATTTGGCGGCTGACCAACGAAATTGCGACTGACATCCAGTACATGTCTCATCAGTTGCATCCATCCAAGCTGCACTACCTCGGGCTTGCGGCAACCGCTCGTGATCTCTGCCATGAGTTTTCCCGGCAGCACAGGATTGAAGTTGAATGTGTGGTACAGGATCTGCCGCCGGAACTCGATGAAAACATCTCTCTTGCTTTGTACCGCGTCGTGCAGGAATCGTTGCGCAATGTGGTCAAACACAGTCACGCCCACCACGTGAAAGTGGACTTGTCTCGCCAATCGAATATGTTTCGGCTACGCGTTTCCGACGATGGAATTGGATTCAATCCGGAGCACGTACGAGGTACTCACGGTCTTGGACTGATCAGCATGCGGGAGCGTCTCCGGGCCGTGGGCGGCGAGTTCTCGATCTGGTCGAAACCATCCCTTGGTACCCAAGTGGAAGGACGTGTTCCTGCGATCACGAAACTTGCTCCCAGGACAGAGGAAACCGGGGTCGCGCAAGAGGCCGCAGCGCCGCCGAGTTCCCACCGTCAGTTCTGACAGTAGCGAGGACCACCGAGGCCAAATAACATAACTGACAACTCGGGTCGTTGACCTTCGGTCTCAGCCCCGGGGGGTAACAATAGATTCCGAAGCGCAGCCTTTAAGGAGGCTTGTGCAAAGAACCACCATAATCCTGGCCGACGACAACCCAGCCGTCCTCGCCCATGTTGGCAAGATGCTGGAAAAAGCGAAGGACTACAAGGTTATTGCCGCGATCTCGGACGGGGCCATGGTCGTTCGCGAATCCCTCAGACTCAGAGCCGATGTCATCATTCTCGACATCTCCATGGGGGACCAAAACGGCATCGTGGTGGCGCGGCAGCTGCGAGATTCGGGAAGTAATTCCAAGATCATCTTTCTCACGGTTCACGAAGACTCTGATTATGTGAACGCCGCCATGAGCGCAGGCGGCTCGGCCTATGTGGTGAAATCACGCTTGAGTCTGGATCTACTCTCCGCTATCCATGCGGTGCTTTCCAACAAGGTCTTTGTGTCCGCGAGCTTGTTGAATGAACCCGGCGAGAACGAGAACCGCTTGATGTAAACCGGAATGTGCTGGTTACGCAAACTCGAGCGTCTGCTGCTGATCTTCGTGATCCTCATGCTCGCCCTTCGTGTCCCAGGTCGTATGCACGGGGCCTGGATATAGCTCACGCGTTGTAAAGGGTCTGAGCTCCCTTGCCTCCAGCCAGCGCTCATGGTTCATGACTGTCAGTAATGACAGTTACGCGATTTTTTCCTTCCTTTTAATGTTTGATGGGTAGACGTGCTATTGCGGCTCGCTGAGACGTTGCCAGAGAGCACAGACGCTCCATCTGAGGCAGGGGGGGCGGGGCGCGCCCGTGTAAAACAGGAATGAATTGGTTGCGCCAACTCGAGCGTCTGCTGCTGGTTGTCGGCGTGCTGATGCTCGTTCTTTATGTTGCAGCCCGAATTCACGGGACTGTTCTGTCGAACGCAGCATTGCAGCAATTCAAGGGGCAACTGGCTTCGGCGGACGAACCTGATTCGGTGGCGCTGACCAGCGCGGCTCCGGACTTCAGTTTGTGGTCGGAACGACGCATCAAGGATTACCAGGAGAGCCTGGCAGCACGTTTTCCGCCTGCCATAGCCATCCTCCGTATTCCCAAGATTCATGTCGAAGTTCCTGTCCTAGAAGGAACCGACGACCTGAGCCTGAACCGAGGGGTCGGTCACGTGGCCGGTACGGCCCGCCCTGGAGAGAACGGCAATGTAGCGATTGCGGGACACCGAGACGGTTTTTTCCGCGGATTGAAGGACGTCGGCCTCGGCGACACGATTGAAATGGTTACACCGCGACGGACGGAAACCTATGTAATCCGCCATATCACCATTGTTGATCCCAACGATGTCTCGGTGCTGCGGCCAACTCCGCGTGCCTCGCTGACGCTGGTAACCTGTTACCCGTTCTATTTCCTTGGCAGCGCCCCGAAACGTTACATCGTTCAGGCGTTTATCGCCGATTCTGCTGCGGCGAACAATCCTGCTTCCAGGCAGTCGCAGACCGAGCCAGGAAGCGTTGACCAGCAGGTAGTCGCAGGATCTTCCGTTTCAGAAAGGTAAAACCAAGGAGCTAGTTCCATGCTTCAGAAAATTCATGGTTCCGAAAACCACCAAGGAGAAAACGAAATGAAGTCAAAAGCAGGTTGGACAAGTGCATGGCAGACGCTCGCGGTGGGTGTTGTGTGCATGGCCGTTGCCCTGAGCATGAGCGCGCAGGTGCAAACGGATACCAGCACCCAGACGGCCGGAAAAGCAACCAAGACAACAAAAGTCGAAAGCGGAGAAGTGGTCACAGTCTCCGGCAACGACCTGGTGGTCAAGATGGCGGACGGCTCAATCCGGCATTTCGCCAATGTGCCGGAGAGCGCCAGGATTACCGTGGGAGACCAGGAACTCGGGATTCACGACTTGAAGCCGGGAATGAAGCTTCAGCGCACCATCACCACCTCGACCAGTCCCGAAATGATCAAGACGGTGCAGAGTGTCACCGGAACGGTGTGGAACGTAAACCCGCCGCTCTCCGTAATTCTGACCCTGGCAGATGGAAAAAACCAGCAGTTCAAGATTCCCAAGGGCCAGAAGTTCAACGTCAATGGCCAGATGACCGATGCGTGGGGATTGCAGAAGGGAATGACAATCTCTGCGACCAAGATCGTTGAAGTTCCCCAGATCGTGGTGACGCAGCAGGCTAAGTTAACCGGCACGATGCCGCCGCCTCCAGCGCCCCCGCCACCCGACGTTCCTCTCCTGATCGTTGAGGAAGAAGTGCCGGTTCCCGTAGAAGTGGCTGAGGCCCCGGCCCCCGCACCGCCGCCGGCAGCACTACCGAAGACTGGTAGCGAGTTGCCTCTGATTGGATTACTGGGTCTTCTGTCGCTGGCGTCTTCGCTTGGGTTGCGATCTGCTCGCAAGAATCACTAACGCTTGGCCAAGGACTCGCGTCCCAGCAGTATCATCGAACGAAACCCGGAGGGGTTGACTGCTTTAATCGCAGCCAACTCCTCTTTCGTTTCGCGTTGCCGCGGGGTTTCCGCAAGTACGGTCCAGCAGGATGCAGTGAAAGCCGGATTAAGCAGCTTAGCCGCAAACTCTTGGCATCAGGCGAGTGGCACACAACCCTGCATTTTCGAGCTCGCCATAGAAACTCTTAAGAAACCATTGATGGTGCGTGTTCCAAGGGCATGAGTTGGAAGCCAAGCGCGCGCGCTTTAGCTCGGAATTTTGCTAGTTGGTGCTTGTGGAAGCGGAGTTGGTCGGCGGCAAAGTGGCGGTCATCGAATTCCTGATGGGTAGTCACCAAGTGGAAAATGATGCGTGCCAATTTGTGGGCCGCCGCTGTGATGGCCTTCGGCGCACCAAGCTTGGCGCGCATGCGGCGATAGAAGTCGCCGAGGGCGGATTTGCTGTGGTGCAGCGATTGAGCCGCCATGCGCAAGGCCGTTGCGGCACGGCAGTTCACCTTGCGTGTTCCCACCCACAAAACCCTTCCTCCACTGATCTCGTTATCCGGGCACAAGCCCATCCACGAAGAAAAGGCGGAAGCGCTGCGGAATTTGCTACGGTCTGGACCGATCTCTCCGAAAAGAGTTTGCGCGATGCCGGTGCGAATTCCCGGGATTTGAGTGTGCCTAGCCGCCATCGGCACCAAGCTTTCCCGATGGCGCAGTAGCGAACGTATCGCACAGACTTCCTGCTCCGGCCGGTACGAGGCGCGCAATAGTCCCACCGAATGCAAAAACTGTAACCACTGGCAGTCCGACACGTCGGTCCGTCGCCCCGGTACATTCTTCACGTGCCGAGCATTCACCCGATACACCTCAAAACCGCGCTCCTCTAAAATCTGGAACAGCGGTATCCAGTACACGCCCGTTGACTCCATGGCTACAGTCTTTACTCCACACTGCTTGAGCCAATCCGCCAGTGCGTATAGATCCTGTGTGAAGGTCGGGAACGAACGCACATGTTCTGTGGCGCGATCGGGTGGAACCGCCACGAAGATCTCGGTCGCTCCGATATCGATTCCGGCCGCATCCGCCCGCATGACCGGCATCACTCCCTGCTTGCCCGAACTGTTTTGCTTGCGCTTTCTCGCCATCGTCATTCTCCTCATCGTCGAGAACGACGGCCCAAGTCGCGCAAACCGGGCACTCTCTTAATCGGGATCGCTGCCGACTTAAACGCCAGTCCTCAGCGTCACCACTGCATTGAGCACGAGACTTGGAACCAGGCTAGCTACCGGGCTTCGGAAGCTCCATTGCTCGGCCGGTCTCAGCTGCCGCCGCCGTCGACCGCGCTATCCTACTTCTGCCCGTTCCTTGCCTGCAATGACTTCTTCCAGAAGTCGCCGGGCTAGCTAAGCTAGGTGGATCAGATGAGAGAAAGCTATCGAGTGCGGGATTGACTTTGCTGACGCTCCTCGCTAGGGCAGGCCTGGGTTTGTCGCAGGCCGTGCAACCCTGAGCTGCCCACGCTCTCTGGCAGCGATGGCTGTCAGCGGCCAGTTTCAGGAAGACGGATCTTGTCATTGATCTTAGATCTTAGATCTTAGCCTTTACGCGGCGGTCGCGACTTTTGTTGAGATTCCGGCGCCGCTTTTAATCAGGTCTTTAGTCCCACTTCTAAGGACGCGGAAAATCAGCCAGACGATTTGTCTCGCCGCCGTGGCCATTGGCCCTGGAATACTGGCGTTTGTAATCCAAATGGTACCCCGCAAATCGATTGTCTCCCGCCGTTAACTTCACCTCAATCTTGTGGCGGTCGCCAATTTTGGATGCTCCAGCGGTAGCATGCGGCGGCTTGTAGGAAATTGTGTACTGATTGCTGATCAAGTCGTAGACGGCACCCATGATCCTGGGAATATCTCCGGGTTCGTGAGCCGTAAATACTGCTCCCCCGGTAGCGCTGGTGAGTTCCTTGAGGACCTTCGGCCCGCCGCGTTCGGCCGGACCGATGGCGTCATCTTCGGTTGCCATCTCAGGCTTTCCGTCTTTTCCGACCGTCCAAGACCGGAAGATGTTTGGTTCGCTGGCATTTACCGCGAAGACCGACACGTCAGCTTCTTCGAGGTAATCCAGAATCTCCCTTTTTGTGTAGACACTGTGAGTATCACCTCCATCGGTGATGACAATCGCAGCACGATGAACATTCTTCGCTTTTTGTTTTACATTACTGACGGCAAGGTAGAGCGCATCAAAAAGGGATGTGAGTCCGTTAGCCTCCGCAAGATTGCTTGCGATAACGTGTTTGACAGTATCGGCATCGTTGGTGAACTGCGGAAAGATAAGTTTCGGCATGCTGTCAAAGACGACTAACAGGAACTCGTCATCCGTCTTGAGGTGCGTGTCAAGCACGTTGAATGCCCCCTGCGTGACAAGGGGCAAATTGCTTCGCATGCTCCTGCTCTTGTCCAGAACGAGTGCGGCGGAGACGGGAGAGGCTTCACTCATGCATTCTATGATGTCCTGTTTGACACCATCTTCAAACACTTCAAAATCTTGTTTTGTGAGGCCGGTTGCGACTCGCCCTGCTTGGTCTAAAGCAACGACGGACACCTGAACGAGTTCTGTGCCCGCCCGGAAAGTTGGAATTTTGTCTTTCCCACTTCCGGTCAGGCTGGTCATGAGCAAGAACAACACTAGTTTGTGTGGGATAAGAGGCCTGATCAGCAAGGCTCTTCGCTCAAGCTTCAAAGTTACATTTTCAAACACGGGACTTGGCCCCTTGCGAGTGGAGTGAACGGTTCTGACGACATCACAAAATGCGATAGATTCGTACGGCGTATGCGCTGACTGAACCATTCCTGCTCAACAGCTACGCGGTGGACAATTGTGGGCCCATCTATTCGCGAAAAAATGTGAAAATCTGGAACGTTCTTTTCCCCACACGCACTCCCGCCATCGCAGAATTGAAGTTGATCTGAGCTAGACAAACCACGACGCGGGAAGCCTTGCATCTGTCCCTATTACCCCGGTATACGGCTGCGCGATACGTTTGGCGCGAGAGTTAAATACCACGTTCGGGAACCGAGGTCAACCCCATCTTATATGTGCGCTATAGTACAGTACACTGTTTCTCAACGTACAGACAAAAATCGTCGACATCGCCGATATTGAGGAACGACACGCCTCGCCTCCATCACCTGGGTACGGGGAACACTTCCCCGATCAGACGATTCACAAAAGCTGCCCAAAACGTTATTTCCAACACAACCGAACAAACAAGAAGGAGTAGCATGGAAACGAGTAGCATTGCGGAGTCTTCTCTAGCATTGCTCCTCCGCACCTTGCCAGGTCGGGTGACGGCTCTTTGCGAAAGCAGACGCGCTTCCTTGCGCAAGAAGTCATTATGGCCATCAAATCGCGGCCGTCTGCAAGGCCATCTCACAAGTCACCTCATACCGACAGTGACGGAAACCGAATCCATAACGAGATACTGCTCGACCTGCCAGTCAAAGAACGCGAAATGCTGTTCTCTAAATTGGAGTTCGTACGGCTGAGAACTCACCACGTACTTCATGAGCCCGGCGACACTTTGAAATCTGCATATTTCTGTGACACCGGCCTGATATCCATTCTGAGCGTTTTCCCCGATGGAAAAAGTGTGGAAGTAGGCCTGGTGGGGAGGGAAGGCTTCGTGGGCTTGCCGCTGGTTGCTGGCTTTCGCACCTCTCCGACTCGGGCAGTAACACAGATTGAAGCTACCGCCTTCCGCGTGGACGGCGAAACTCTTATGGTAATCCTCCGTCAGTGCCTCAAACTGGAGCGGCGGTTGCAGCAGTTTTCGCAAGTCTCGGCAATGCAGGTAACACAGATTGCAGCTTGCAATCGGCTCCATGAAGTTAACGAGAGACTGGCGAGATGGTTGTTGATGAGCGCCGACCGCATAGGCTCGAATTCGGTGCCCTTGACTCAGGAATTTCTGGCCCAGATGCTGGGAACCCGCCGCTCCAGTGTGACCGTGGCGGCTGGGATGTTGGAAAAAGCGGGCTTGATCACTCATAGCCGCGGTGACGTGCAGATTATCGACAGGCGAAAACTGGAGGAGGCGGCCTGCGACTGCTACGGTATAATGCAGCGGCAGACCGAGAAGTGGCAGCGCGATTCGGAGTAGTGCACTGTACTGTGCGGCAGCGCACACTCATGTGTTCTATATTGTGCTGAACAGATTTTCAGCATTCCATGCAGGATCGATCAACCGCGTTAAGCTCTATGGCTAGCGTCCCAAGCGTTGACGACGACCGAAGCGCGTCATCAGTCCGAGTCCTCGTGGTGGAGGACTACGCACCATTTCGCCGATTCGTCTGTTCAACGCTCGCCAAGCAACCCGGATTGCAGATAGTCGGAGAGGCGCCCGACGGATTGGAAGCAGTTCGGAAGACGGAAGAACTGCGCCCCGACTTAATTGTCCTCGACATCGGGCTTCCTGCACTGAATGGAATCGAAGCCGCTCGACGAATCCGCAAGCTTTCCCCAAAATCCAAGATACTGTTCGTGAGCCAGGAATCCTCCGCCGATGTTGTGCAAGAAGCTCTCCGCTTCGGGGCACTGGGCTACGTGGTTAAATCACATGCCGGAAGCGAACTGGTAGCGGCGGTGGAAGCGGTTCAGCAGGGCAGGCAGTTCATCAGTAGCGGAGTGTCGGGTCTTACTTTCACCGACCATGCAGACGCGCAAGGCCCTGGCCGTCCCTGCCACGAAGGGGTTCTCCCGTCAATTGCACCGGAAAAAGGGGAGAGCACTCGAAGCCACCAGGTTCAATTTCATTCAGATGATGCATCCTTACTAGTCGGCTTCACTCGCTTTATCGAAGCCGCGCTGCTGGCCGGGAATGCGGTTATCGTGGTGGCAACTGATTCACACCAGAAGAGTCTTCTTCAAAGATTGCAGGAAGATGGCGTGAACATCACCGCTGCCATGGAAGAGGGGCGCTATATCCCTTTGGATGTTGGCGAGACCCTCTCGACCTGCATGGTGAATGATCTGCCTGACTCGGTTCGATTCCGGAAGGTTGCGGGTGAACTGGTCGCCACAGGGGCCAAAGCGGCGAAGGGGAAGCCTCCGCGCGTTTCGGCCTGTGGTGAATGTGCACCCACGTTGTGGGCGCAAGGTAGGGCAGATGCGGCAATTCAGTTCGAACACTGGTGGGACGAGATAGCCCGGACATGTGACGTCGATATTCTGTGTGGGTACGTGTTAAACAGTTTTCAGATCGAACAGGAAAGCCATATCTATCACAGAATATGCGCAAAGCACTCAGCCGTTTTGGGGTGAACGGGCTTACCCGGCGATCCGCATGGAATCGCGTTCTGAACTGAGAGGCACGCGAGCGTGGATCGTGGTACCACGCTGCGGCTGCGAATCGATCGACAAGGTTCCCTTCACCAGTTTCAGCCGCTCCTCCATGTTGATGAGGCCGAGCCCTCGGCTCGTCTTTGCCGCTTCGATGTCGAAGCCCGAGCCGGAGTCGCTGACCACCAGATGAATCTCACCCGACGTTCCCCACAATCGGACTTCGAAGCGCCCCGCCCCACTGTGTTTTCCCGCATTGTGAAGGGCCTCTTGCAGAACTCGGAAGAAGCAAAGAGAAAGGTCGGGCGGCAAAGGGCTTGGCAGATCGTGGGTTTGGAAGTCAATCTCCACGTTCTGTTGTTCTCCGAATTCCTTGCAGAAGCTTCTTATGGCGGCCGTTATGCCCAGATATTCCAGTTTTGACGAGTGCAGCTCGTGTGACAAGGATTGGATATCGGTCGCTATCTCGGAGGTCTGCCTCCATAGTTCACCGGTGCGGCTACCGATTTCAGCCGGCAAATCGGCAGAGACTTGGTGAAGTTGTTCTAGCCCGATTACCAACACGGCGAGGCGTTGACCGATGTCGTCGTGCAACTCTCTGGCGATCCGGGTACGTTCCTGCTCCTGTGCCTCAATCAACCGGCGGCTCACGCTCGCGAGAGCCTTTTCCACCAGTTTGCGCTGCGTGATGTCGATAAATGCGACCACTGCCCCAACAACCTCTTGCCCTCTTCGCTGTGGATATGACCAATATTCAGCCGGGAAACTTGTTCTATTCGCCCTCCATAGCACATCGTCGTCCGCGTGAATTCCCTTCCCGGCCAGGGATTCCCGGAACACTGGACACTCCTCCCTGGGGAACGAAGACCCGTCTGCACGGGTGTGATGAATCAGATCGTGCATATTCTTGCCAAGCAGATCCTCAACGCGTTCATACCCTAGAGCGCGAAGGCAGGCCGGGTTGCAGAACGTACAGCGGTGTTCGAGATCAATTCCGTAAATGGCTTCGGCGGTCGAGTCGAGAAGCAGTCGAAGTTTGTCCTCGCTCTCACGCAGCGCATCTTCCGCCCGTTTGCGCTCGGTAATATCGGCTACCATTCCTATTACACGCACCATCCTGTCTTTCCCGTCGAAGAAGGCACGCGCGCTTTTCTCCAGCCAAACCACCGAACCGTCGGGACGCAACACTCGAAAACCAATACTGATGGTCGGCTTCTGGGACGTAAGTCGTTCAACCGAACCGGTAAACAGAGCGCGGTCGTCGGGGTGGACGCTGACCAATATTTGCTGCCGAGTAAGCTGCTTCGCCGCCTCACAGAAACCGAGGACATTCGCGTGTTCCTCGGTTCGCACGACTTTGTCGGTTGCAACGTCCCAGTCGTACGCATACATCTTTCCCGCCTGAGCCGCCAAACGGAAACGCTCTTCGCTCTCGCGCAGTGCCTCTTCCGCACGCTTGCGCTCGGTAATGTTGGCCGTCATGCCGATCAGTCGGACCATCTTTCCATCCCCGTCAAATGTCCCGCGGCCGCTCTCTTCCAGCCACTGCAGCGCACCGTCCGGGCGAAACTTGCGGTAATGGGTTCGATATACCGGGTCGTCTGGCGTCAACGAGTTGACTAGCCTCCACAGCTCGGCTCGATCATCAGGGTGGATGGAACTGAAATAATCCTTTGCTATACCCTGTCCAGCGGCGTCGCTCAAACCGAGAATGCTCGCGCATTCCGCGGATCGGCGTACTAAGTCCGTGGCCGGGTCCCACTCCCAGGCGTACATCGTGCCGACTTCGGCGGCGATGCGCAGCCGTTCTTCGCTCTCGCGCAAGCCGGCTTCTTGGCGCTTGCGCTCGGTGAGGTCAATGAATGTGATTAGATTTGTGTCTCCCAGGTAGGAAAGGTGAGCCTCAATATGGCGGATCGAACCATCCTTGCATCTGACCGTTGCTTCCATTGGTTCAATATCAGTCCTATCCCTGGTGGCCCTTTCCATGCGTGCTTGCCATTCGGTTTTAATGGCTTGTCTGTATGCTTCGTCCGGATATGCAAGAGGCCACCAGTGAGCGAGATCAGGAACATCCTCAATCGTGTAACCAAACAGCTCCCTGAACCTGTCGTTCATCAACCCCACCTCTTGCTCCAACCCGCGGCTGACGATCATTGCCACGCTAGAACTTTGCACCAGTCGCCGGTTGTGCTCCTCGCTCGCCTTCAGTTTTTCATCCGCCTGCTTGCGTTCGGTGATGTCCGCCGCCATGCCCAGCATCCGCCCCGGTTCCCCCTCCGGCGAATAGTAGAATTCACCCTTGGCTGCGACCCAGCGCACCGTCCCGTCAAGCCTAACGACGCGGAATTCCGCCGCGTACGGCTTCCGGCCTTCCTTGGCTTCGGCCACCGCTTTCGTCACCAACTGTCGGTCGTCTGGGTGCACGTAACGATGAAAATCTTCCGGTCGCCCGACGAACGTATCGGACGGAATTCCAAACATGGTCTGTAGGTCGCCAAACCAGGATTCTCGTCCGGTCTTAAGGTCCCATTCCCATCCCACGGACTTACTGGCTTCCACCGCCAACCGAAGCCTCTCGTTCGCCAAACCGAGGCGTGAACGCAGATCGGTCTTGGCAAGAACTTCCTTTATATAGGCAGCACCAGACAGAGCCACGATCGCGGCGACCGCGGCCAGCACGCGGCCCGTACGAATGCTGGGCGCCTCATCTCTGCGGAACAGCTCCCATACAATGGGGATAGAGATCACCACAACCGCGAGCATCGCCCACGCAGATGCCTTTGAGCTTGGCACGATGGCGGACCGGGTGATCTCTCCTTCGGTCCTTGCTAGCTGCCGTGCGCGCAGCGGTATCCACACAAACCAGCACACAGAAGCCATTAGACCCAGACCATACAGCCTTCCATTGACGTACCCTCCCGAGTCAATGGCAAGGTTGGCGACCGCGGAACTTAAGGCGTACAGGGTGGATGCGCCCAACAGATGAAGATAGATTGCCTTCCAAGGGGCCCGCGCGCGAAGGCTCAAAATACCTACCGCCAAAACGAGCGTCCAATTCTCCAGCAGGTAGAGAGTGTCAAATCGCAGACCGTAGCCGGTGGCCTTCGCAAACCAGTGCTGGTAGGGAGAGACACCATCGATATAAAAGATATAAAGAAAACTCCAGAAAAACAGTAAGAGAAACGAACCTAGGATCGCTCGGTACGGCTTGCGGCCAGATACGTCGCGGTGCGGAAGGGTTGCCACCGCGGCCATGAAGGGTACGATATGCAGAAACAGCACGGGATCAGCAATCGAGTTTTCAGGCACCTCAATGTGCAGACCAAGTTCGTAGTAAAGGAAAAGCCATTGGTCTAGCGCCCAGAGGCCATAGGCAATTGCGAGGAACACCCAGAACGGCCGACTCCCCAGGGTGTTCTGTATCCCGTTGCGGATGGCGCAACTGGTCGCCAGAAGTAGGAGAAGGAAATAGCTGATCCCACTGTATGAAAAAAGGAACGAACCCGGCTTTACAGCCAGAGCGAGAACGGCTTTGATGACCACAATTCCAATTAGCGCCGTCGGCCAAGAAGAAAATCTCAGCCCCATCCCGAGATTCGACGAGAACCGTTCTCTAATCACGTGCAGAAGAACTCTCACCAGCGCTGATAGATTTGGGAACAAATACCCCGCTCATTCGACGCTTCGCGGGGGCCCGACGGGGGCTCGAAGCGGCAGCATCGAACCGCCGCGATGAACCGGTCGGCACGATTATACTCCCTTTCCGCCGCAGGCAAACTGAGGTCCCGGGGCTCCGCCGCGCGCCATGGCTATCGACAAAGAAGCCCTAAGAATCGAACGCTCAGCATTTCTGGAATGACGTTTTCAACCCTGTGTGTTCTTACCGTCTCTCCAGCATGGTCAAACCGTGTAAACTCGATAGTTGACGCAGGTATTGCCGCTTTTCCGTGAGGTACCTAGATGTCGAGCAAAGGCCGAGTCCCCCATTGCCTCGCCACTACGGCGATGGGCCTTCTTCTGACCCTAGCCATTTCAATCATTGGCTCCGCACAAGACCGCCTGGAGGGGCATGCCGAGGACCTGGCGAAAGCATGCAAAAGCAAGAGTGGCACGTGGTTGGACACCTATTGGGAGTGTGAGTATGCAGATTCGCACTGGTGTGCCGAAGCCGGGGGACGGTTCGATGAATGCGCATCCGCTTGCCGCCATAGCCCTGATCCGGCAACTGTATGCACCATGCAGTGCGTCCCGACCTGCATTCTGTCCGACAAGCGCACCAACCCGGATGGGGAAAGCCCTGCCAATTGTGGGTACCTCATCGAAGGAGAACTAGTTCGCTTGAGGGGCGGCAAATCTGATCAGGTTCCAGCGTCCGCTTCCACGAGGAAGATCAGAACAATTGTCTTTGACGACCACACAAAGGGCGACCTCGTTGGCGGGGGCCACGATGATGTGGCCGTGCTTCTGCTCCAGGACTCTGGTGGAAGTGGCTCCTTTTATTATGTCGCAGTGGCTCTGAAGACGGGCAATGGATATAAGGGTACGAACGCAATTTTCATGGGGGACCGTCTCGCGCCTCCGAAGGCCGAAATACACGACCACACGATCGTCGTGAACTACGCAGAGCGCTATCCGTGGCAAGGGTTCGCAACCGAACCTTCGATTAGGAGGTCGAGATTCTTTTTTGTCGAAAAAGGCGAGCTCCGAGAAAAGCCTTTTGCTCTGTTATCTGCGAGTACTGCCACGACGCTCGCGATGCAAGACTGGGGAAGTTGTGCGCGTGATTCAAACGCCAGGCTTACAGCGAATGTGATAGATGGGAAAGGCGGAGTATGGTACGTGGAAGCTCTCTGCGATGAATTGACTGATTCTTCGGTGAAAGTGGAGAGGAAAATTGCTCAAGCCCATTACAAAGACGGGGTATGGTCGTTAGGGGACATCTTGCTACACCAGTACAAATGCGAGCCAAATCACGGCCACGAAGCCTTTTCAACCGAGAATTGCCAATAGAATCAGATGCCTGTACGAAGAAATAGCCGATCGCCTGGGCGCCAGCGATCTCTAGCCCGCCCCTGTCAGATGTGACAGTTGTGGCCTCAGACCCGTCCTCCTACTCTTCCCTTGGCTGGAAGTTCTCTGATGCCCTGCGCGAGTTCACCACCGATCAGGAGACAGAACCCAGCCTGTTTTCACGTGGCGAAACATAGGGGCGGTGTGCAACCTCGACTGCACCTACTGATTTCTTTTCTGCGGCAGCGGCGCGAAGACCCAGCAGCCATGCTGCCTGATGTGGGGTAAGTGAGTGGCATGCGCGAATGGATTGAAATGTCGTCAGCGGGAATCCAGGATCTGGCGGTGGTCATCATCGTCGTCTCGATCGTGTTTGGCACCGTGCGCTTTCTTGTGCAATTGGCGACACGAGTGCCAGACCCGTACCCCGCCTATAAGAAACTGCTCGGCCGGTCACTCTTGCTGTCGCTTGAATTCCTGATCGCAGCGGACGTTATTCGTACAATCTTGCTGGACGAAACAGTCAGGAGCATCGGCATACTCGGCGGATTAGTCGTCGTTCGAACATTCCTCAGCTGGTCCGTAGTGGTCGAAATCGAGGGCCATTGGCCATGGGCGCTCGGCAGCGCTCGCGGCTCAGAGTGAAGTAAGCAGGAGGGGATAATGCCCGAAAACCGCAGCCGACCGAAATACACTGTGAGCGGCGAAGTGCTCTGACGAGGAAACGGAAATGACCCTACCAAACTTCCCACAACTCGATATGTTCTCAGCCGGCATAAACGCCCTCTATGGGGTGCTCGTCGCTGGCCAACCGTCGCACAACCGTAACTACACTGTCGCGGGGCTTTTGATCATGGCCTTCTTCGGCGGCATCGGCGGCGGCGTGTCCCGCGACGTGCTGCTCAATGACATACCAGGGCCGTTCAGGGATCCGAACTATCTTCTCTGTTGCCTTTTGATGGGTTTGGTTGGGCTGGCAGTTTATCGCTACGCCGCTACGAGGGAGGAGCGGTTTCGCACCCGGACGCTGGCCTTCTTCAAATCCTTCTCGCTGCCGTGGTTTGCCATTCTGGGCGCGCATAAGGCGCTTGAGCACAACCTTGGGATTTGGACCGCAATCGTCATCGGGGTGATAGCCACAAACGCGGGCGGGGTGCTGATCGACCTCTTCTCCGGGGTCACGCCGGAGATCGTGAAGCCGTCGGAGCAACTCGTGACGGCCTCGGTGCTGGCGGGCGCGGTCTACACGCTACTCTGGCAACTGGAAAAGGGGAAGGCCTTCTTTCCCGTCACGCTGATCGCGGTCGGGGTTACGTTCGTCTTCCGCGTGCTGGCTGTCCGCGATCATTTTCCGTCGCTCATCCCGAAAGGCTGCCCCCCCGAAGGTCCGGAGATTGTGCCGCCAGTCGCGCCCGCCGTCCGCCGGCGTCCGGGAACGTGAAACGCCTTCTGAAAAGAGGCGAGCGGTTCGTCCTGGTTTTGTCGTTGTTGGGCCCATTACGTAAGGAAGGGGATGTTTATGGACAACTGGTGGCACCACATGTGGGTGCGTGTCGGAAGTCAATTGCTCGCCCGTGTCAGCGGGCCGCTGAAGTTCAGATTGGTGCTCCAACCGTGCATGGCGGCGTTTTTCGCAATTCGAGCGGGCCTGGCCGATGCTAAGGCCGGCAGGCCGCCGTGGTTCTGGGAGCTAGTCTCAAATCCACCCGACCGCTCAGATATGCTCAAGGAGGCGTGGAAGCGCATCGGCAAGGTGTTCATTCTCGCGGTGGTGCTGGACGTCGTGTACCAGCTCATCGAATTACACTTTGTATATCCGGGGGAAGCGCTAATCGTCGCCTTCACCCTGGCGCTCGTTCCATACGTGATTCTCCGCGGGCCGGCCATGCGTGTAGCTCGGATGATTGAAGCGCGGCGTAAACAGGAGCAGCAAACGCCCCCTAGTCTGCGGAAGGTCTCATGAGTCCCGTTGAAACCGAGCGAAAAGATAAAGATCGAGGAACGCTCCTCGCCGAGGAGCGGACCGATCTAGCCTTCGAGCGCACGATCATCGCGTCCGAAAGAACGTTGATGGCATGGATCCGAACCGCCATTTCGATGATCGGTTTCGGCTTCAGCATTTACAAGTTCTTCCAATACCAGGCCGAAGAAATTGCCGCCGGCAACATCCGGCATCCGCAGGCGCCGCGCAATCTAGGACTGAGCCTTATTGCTCTGGGCACGCTCGGATTGGCGGCCGGAGCTTGGCAGCACCGGAACTTTCTGAACAAGTTGGGGGCGCACCAGTCGCGGCATGTGTGGTCCGCCTCCTTCGTGGTAGCGATGGCCGTTATCCTGATTGGAATAGTTACGTTTTACGGCGTTCTGCTGCGCGAGGGGCCGTTTTAGTCGGGAAGAAAACTCACAGGTGTGCACTCTGGCGTAATGTGCTGAACTCGCTTGTCTCGCAAAATTCTGGAGAAACATGAAGACCACCTTGGAGCCACCTGACTCCTCATCGGTAGTGGAGACGACCGAGGAGCCACCTGCCTTCTCCTTGGTGCTGGGCGGACCCCTGTTTCAACTATGCCGGCGCATGCATCTGTCAGGAGAAGCTCTGGAGTTGTTGCACCGCCAAGCCCTGGTGCTCACTCTACTCGCCTGGTTGCCGCTCCTGTTGTTGTCGGTGGTCGAAAGGCACGCCATTCACGGGGCGATCAAGATCCCATTCCTGCATGACGTCGAGGCAAACGCTCGGTTCCTGGTCGCGTTGCCAGTGCTTATTTTTGCCGAGCTTGTAGTTCACCGACGCATGAGTCCGGTTCGAAGGTTCGTGGAAAGGTGCGTGGTGGTGACCGAAGACTTGCCAAGATTCAGCGCCGCAATCAATTCAGCGCTGCGCCTCCGCAATTCCGTTGCCGCGGAAGGGACGCTCCTGGCTTTGGTCTATACGATAGGGCTGTGGGTCTGGCGCAGCCAGCTCGCCTTGGGCGAGCCCACCTGGTACGCGATGCCGGAAGGAAAGCAGTTGCATCTCGGTTTGGCTGGCTACTGGTATGTTTTCGTGAGTCTTCCTATTTTTCAGTTCATTTTGATGCGATGGTATCTGCGCCTCGCGATCTGGTTCCGGTTGCTGTGGCAGATTTCAAGGCTGAACCTGCACTTGAGTGCGGCCCACCCGGATCGAGCCGGCGGAATCGGTTTTCTGGGCAAGAGTTCTTACGCCTTCGGGCCCGTCCTTTTCGCCCAGGGAACATTGCTGTCGGGCGTAATCGCCGATCGCGTCCTCTACGGAGGACAGAGTCTCATGTCTTTCAAGACGGAGGCAGCCGGGTTCGTCGGCTTCTTTGTTTTCGCCATCCTCGCTCCCTTGATGATGTTTACCCCTCTGCTTGATCGTACCAATCGGAGGGGTTCAACCGAATATGGCCTGCTAGCCAATCGCTATGTACGCGGCTTTGAAGACAAGTGGATGCGAGTCGGCAGCCCGAATCCAAGCGAGCTACTCGGTACCTCTGACATCCAGTCAATGGCCGACATGTCCAACATCTACTCGAATGTTCGCCAGATGCGCCTGGTTCCCTTCGGAACCGCTGAAATAACGCGCCTCGCAGCTGCCACTGCCGCGCCTCTGTTGCCGTTGGCACTTACGATCTTTTCGCTGCCGGAATTGCTGAAATTTCTGGTCAAAATCGTTTTTAAATGAATGTTCCCTCCCTCCTGTCAGATTTGCCAGTTGTCGCTCCGTCGACCGGCTCGTACCTTATGCCGACAGAGGTTACGATGGACGGCGAATTGGTTGGAACAAAAAGCGCTAGTCTGGGTCTGGCTCCCAACATGGTGCGATCTGAATCTGCATTTGCGGTGAGCTGGAAGCGGCGGGTACAACGACTCCAGAAAGAGGCGCATGTCTGCTATTTTGTGTTGAAACATCCCCGCACCCGCTGGTACGCAAAACTGGTGGCAGCATGCACCGCCGGCTACGTGTTGAGTCCCGTTCAACTCATCCCGAACTTCATTCCCGTGATCGGATGTCTGGACGACGTACTGGTTGTGTTCGTGGGAGCAAAGCTGCTTCAAAAAATTACGCCTGCGGACGTGCTCAGCGAATGTCGCGCCCTCGCCGATGCCGCCGAGACGCGCAGGAACGAAGAAATCAGGTCAAAGGCCGCCGTCGTTGCTTCCGTTGTAATCGTAACCGTGTGGATCCTCGCGGCGGTCACCGCCAGCGCCCTCATGGCGGCATACATTCGCCGTTAGCGAGCGACAACCTACCGTATTGAATGGGACCCGCTTCATCCTGCCCAGATGAGTGACCGTAGCGGCAATCCGTGTGATTCCTTTAGCGCGGTTACTGTCAGTTTTGCCAGTTCACCGGCCTGCCCGGCGAACACTAGGCTTGCGTCACGGTATCGAGCTCCGACCGCCACTCGCTAGAGCGCTCTAAAAAGGAGATCATAAAATGCGCTGCACTCGCGCCGTTCTTTGGGGAGTACTGTTGCTGGCAGGAGTAATCGGAGTCGCACAGACCACGGTGATTCGCGTTGCGCCGCCTCCGCCCGTCCGAGTAGGTGTGGTTGGGGTTGCACCCGGACCCGGCTATGTCTGGATTGGCGGGTACCAACGTTGGAATGGCACCGGATACGTGTGGATGGCGGGAAAGTGGGTTCGTCCGCCACGTGCCGGTGTCGTTTGGGTGGTTCCTCGTTGGACCCAATCCGGAGGCGTCTGGGTGTTTCATAAGGGGTATTGGCGCTAGCAAGAATCGATCAAAGACGCGCCCACGTTCTGGCCAGCGTGCCGTGTCGGCTGGCCGCTCCTCCACCTATCACCGCTGCTGCAACCTCTAACCCAGATTGAAATGAGGTTTCTTGCCCTTATCCACCGCATCTTACGGCTTTTTCGCAACAAACCCCCCTTTGCCTACCCCATGTGTTTGTGGCCGTTACGCCTTCCCGAACCCTGTATGTTTTGACAGTTACGCGCTTGGAGTCCCAGCACTAGTCTGTGGATGCAGAGACATTCGGGAGCGGCAGCTGACTCGGTTGCCGTCACAAAGACGGTACAAACATGGCTTCAATGACGGACGATACTCGGCTGGCGGATTCCCCACCGTGCTTCCACCTGCTGGCGAAGCCGAGCGGGTCCACCTGCAATATCGATTGCACTTATTGCTTCTTCTTGTCCAAGGAAGCGCTGTATCCGAACGAAAAAAATCGAATGTCCGAGGCCACGCTCGAGGCCTATATCCAGCAATTGCTGGAGTCGCACCGCACCCCCACAGTAACCGTGGCGTGGCAGGGTGGCGAACCCACCCTGATGAAGCTCGAATTCTTCCGGCGCTCCGTCGAACTCGTCGAAAAGTACCGCCGCCCCGAGCAGACCGTGCAACACACCTTTCAGACCAACGGCATCCTTCTCGATGATGAGTGGTGCGCCTTCTTCAAAAAACACAACTTCTTGGTTGGGCTGAGCGTCGACGGCCCCCGCGAGCTCCACGACACCTACCGGCGGGACCGCACCCAAAAGGGCACCTTCGACAAAGTGATGCAGGGCTGGAGGCACCTCCGCCGGCACGAAGTCGATTTCAACATTCTGTGCACGGTCAACGCCGCCAACGAGAAACACGGCCGCACCGTCTATCGCTTCTTTCGCGACGAGATGGACGCGAAATGGGTGCAGTTCATTCCCATCATCGAGCGCGCCACCGAACAGACGATCGACATTGCCAACTTGGGCTGGAGCGAGCAGCCCAACCGCAAGCGCCTGCTCTATACGCAGGACGGCAACCTCGTGACCAAGCGTTCGGTCGGAGGCGAACAATATGGCCGCTTCCTCGTGGATATCTTCGAGGAGTGGGTGCGTCATGACGTGGGCAAGGTTTACGTCCAGATCTTCGACGTGACGCTCGAGGCCTATTTCGGCCGCCATCTCCTGTGCATCCACGCTCCTACCTGCGGATATGGCCCGGCGCTTGAGTACAACGGCGATCTTTACTCCTGCGATCACTTCGTCGAGCCGCGTTATAAGTTGGGTAACATCCACGAAACCAGCCTTCTGAAACTCGTCTCCTCGCCCCAGCAGCGCAAGTTCGGAGACGACAAACGCGACTCGCTCACCCCGCAATGCCAGCGTTGTGAGGTCAGGGGGCTATGCAACGGAGGCTGTCCGAAAGATCGGTTTACGCTCTCGAGCGACGGCGATCCCGGCCAGAACTACCTCTGCGCGGGCCTGTACCTGTTCTTCACCCACACGCGCCCCGCGATGCAGACGATGGCCCAACTGCTGCAGCATGGCCAACCGCCCTCCGAAGTGATGGCGTTGACCGCTGCCGAGGACGCGAAGCGCGGCCCCTATGAGCCCTGTCCCTGCGGGAGCGGCCGGAAGTTCCGCTTCTGCCACGGCAACCTCGAGCCGCAATCGCCGTTCAGTGGGGTAAACCCCGTGACGGTTGCGCTGCAGGACCGGCAACTCATGCCTATGCACACCGAAGTCCAGTCCCGAGCATCGCCCGGCGGCGTGCATGGAGTTACCAAGTGACACGTCGATGGCAAATTTTGGCTTCCGACGCGTCTTTCACCGACGTAAGCCGGTCACTGCAACTTAATTCGACGTAAAGGAAGGAAAACCATGGCAACTACAAAGCAACCGAATATCCTCATCCTCTGGGGCGATGACATCGGCATTTGGAACATCAGCCACTTCAGCCACGGCATGATGGGCTACCGCACTCCAAACATCGACCGCGTCGCTAACGAAGGCGTCAGCTTCACCGACTACTATGGCCAGCAGAGCTGCACCGCTGGACGCGCCGCCTTCATCACCGGCCAGAATCCGCTCCGCACCGGCCTCACCAAAGTCGGAATGCCCGGCGCCACTCTCGGCCTTCAGCCGGAAGACCCGACCATCGCCGAAATGCTCAAGCCGCTCGGCTACGCAACCGGTCAGTTCGGCAAAAACCACCTCGGCGATCGGAATGAATTCTTGCCGACCGTGCACGGATTCGACGAGTTCTTCGGCAATCTCTATCACCTCAACGCGGAAGAAGAACCGGAACTGCCCGACTATCCCAAGGACCCCAAGTTCAAGGCGGCCTTTGGACCCAGAGGCGTGATGCATTGCGTCGCGACTGACAAGGATGACCCGACAGTTGATCCCCGCTTTGGTCGAGTGGGCAAGCAGACGATAAAGGACACCGGCCCCCTGACCAAGAAACGCATGGAAACTGTCGACGAGGAGATCACTTCCGCTGCTCTCGGCTGGATGGAGAAGCAGGCGAAAGCGAACAAGCCCTTCTTCCTCTGGTACAACTCTACAGCCATGCACTTCCGAACTCACCTCGCCGACAAAAACCGCGGCAAGAGCGGGCAGGACGATTACAGCGATCGGATGGTGACCCACGACGAACAAATCGGCCAGATGCTCGACAAGCTCGATCAGCTGGGCATCGCCGATAACACCCTGGTCATGTATTCCACCGACAACGGCCCCGAGAACGACACGTGGCCGGATGGCGCCAACACGCCGTTCCGCGGCCAGAAGGATACGAACTGGGAGGGCGGATGGCGCGTTCCATGTTTCTTCCGCTGGCCTGGCAAGATCAAGGCGGGTACGGTCCTGAACGACATCGTTTGCCACCAGGACATGCTGCCAACGCTTGTGGCAGCAGCGGGCGATCCAGACGTAAGCCAGAAACTCTTAACCGGCTACAAGGCCGGGGATAAGACCTTCAAAGTGCATATCGACGGGGTCAACCAGCTGCCTTATCTCACTGGCCAGGTGAAGACGAGCCCAAGAGAATCCTTCTTCTACGTCAGCGATGACGGCGGCATCATGGCGCTCCGTCACGGCGACTGGAAGTTGGTGTTTGAAGAGCAGCGTTGCAAGGGGACGTTGCAGAATTGGGCAGAACCCTTCACCAAGCTGCGCCTTCCCCATATGTTTAGCCTGCGTCGGGATCCGTTCGAGCGAGCGGATTTCAACTCCAGCGCTTACTGGGAGTGGATCGTCGATCACGCCTTCCTGCTTTATGGTGCGCAGGCAGTCGTGGCGGCACAGATCGACGACTACGTGAAGTACCCGCCGCGCCAAAAGCCGGCTTCATTCAACCTTGACTCGGTGATGGCGCAATTAGGACCGGCGATCGAGGCGTACAAGAAGAAAGAAGCGGCAGTCGAAGCCGATCACGGCGTCTTGGTCAACAAATAGGTAACCCGGTCGAAAGGGAGGTCGATAGATCTCCCCTTCGAAAGGGTTGATAAACTACTTCCCCGGCGGACCACCAGTCTGCCGGGGAAATTTTCGAGAACTCCATCCTCATTGCTAAGGGACGACGAGTTTTTGCAAGCCTTCCACGTATTGGCGAACCCGGTGGACTGTGGTTTTCGCCACTATTGCAGGGGCCTCGGTTCTTAAAGGCTCATATCCGCCAACGTGACTGCGTTCAGCGAACACCACCGTGGAGAGCACAAATGAAAGTCCTATTGATGATGACATGTATGTTTTTGGCTGCGAGTTCACTGGCGCAAGATTGCGTTACGAACTTTCGCGGTCAGACTGTTTGCAAGAATGGCAACACTGCCGCTGCGGTCAATCCGAATACGGGCACCGCTCCTGTCGCCCAGAAGAATTCGAACGGCGTAACAACCACACAAACCAGCAACGGCGGAGAAGCCAAGACCAAGAGCGGAATGGCGTAGCCCAAGGCCCCGGCGACACTACTGCGCGAAGGGCAAAAACCATGAAGGCTGCAAGAAATAAGCGGAGAGCTGGATAAGGGCCAGACCCACAGAAAGACCCAACAGAGATATAGAGATATTAAGATGAAACCACGAATGGCGGACGAACTTAGCCAAACAACCGACACGCCGGGCCTTCCACTCCATCCCGGTATGGCTTGGATACCGGGCGGGACATTCCGTATGGGTTCCGAAGACTTCTATCCCGAAGAGCAGCCGGTTCACGATGTTAGCGTGGATGGCTTCTGGATGGATTGCTATGAGGTCACGAACGAACAGTTCGCGCGCTTCGTGGATGCGACTGGCTATAAGACGCTCGCCGAGCGCCCGCTCAATCCTGCGGACTTCCCTGGCGCCCCTGCCGAGAATCTCGTGCCCGGCTCCATGCTCTTTCACAAAACCGAGGGCCCGGTCGACTTACGCGATTACGTCAACTGGTGGGCCTGGGTGCCGGGAACCAGTTGGCGCCATCCGTCGGGGCCGGGATCTTCGCTCGAAAGTCTCGCACACCATCCCGTGGTTCACGTTGCCTATGAAGACGCCGAAGCTTACGCCCACTGGGCCGGGAAAGAACTGTCGACCGAAGCGGAGTGGGAATTTGCCGCTCGCGGCGGGCTTGACGGAAAGAAGTTTACCTGGGGTGACGAGTCTTCTCCGGGCGGCAAGGCGATGGCCAACAGTTGGCAGGGAGAGTTTCCCTGGCAAAACCTGCTCCGCGACGGCTACGAGGGGACTTCACCCGTCGGATCCTTCCCGCCGAACGGTTACGGTTTGTACGATATGGCGGGTAACGTATGGGAATGGACGAGTGATTGGTTTGTTCCGCGCCACGCCGATGAAGTGGTCAAAGCCTGCTGCGGCCCGGCCATCAATCCGCGCATTACCTCGCCGGACAAAAGCTACGACGCCGCGCAGGCGCAGTTCCGGATTCCGCGCAAGGTTGTCAAAGGCGGCTCGCACCTCTGCGCACCCAACTACTGCCTGCGCTATCGTCCGGCGGCACGCCAGCCGCAGATGGTCGACACCAGCATGAACCACATCGGGTTTCGCTGCATTGTTCGCCATGCGGTGACAGACGGAGACGGAAAGTCTTCGTGAAGTGTCATGTCACAGAGAACGAACACGCGAACTTCTTCGATGTAGGAAACTTTAGACAACCGCACCGATACCGGTAGGGAGGTCGAAAGATCTCTCTTCCGAAAAGAAGAACCCGCTCGCCCAGATTGGCAGTCAGGTTTCCCTGGCGGACCATGGTTTTGGACCATGGGGGAATTTGTAGAACACGATATTTGCATGAGCCAACGAGCGCAACACGTTTCGCTGCTACCTGATGTCGCCGAGGAGGTCCGGGATTTCTACGACCGCTATCCCTATCCGCCACCGGTCGAGAACCTGGAAAAATATCGGCGGCTCTGGCAGGACAAGCAAAGACGCCGTGCGGACTATCATCTGTTTTGGCCGAATCGGTCTTATCGAGAAGACCAATCCATCCTCATTGCCGGCTGCGGGACATCGCAGGCGGCCAAGCATGCGCTGCGTTGGCCTGCGGCTCAGGTTACGGGCATCGACTGCAGCACAACGAGTGTGCGCCATACGGAGGAGCTCAAGCAAAAATACAACCTGAACAATCTTCAGGTCCACCAGCTTGCCATCGAACGGGTAAACGACTTGGGGATGAGTTTCGACCAGATTGTGTGCACCGGAGTTCTCCATCATCTCGCCGATCCTGATGCGGGCCTCAGCGCTCTGCGCAGCGTGCTCAAACCGGATGGAGCAATGCATCTCATGGTGTACGCACCGTACGGACGGACCGGCATCTATATGCTGCAAGAGTTCTGTAGACGGATTGGTATCCATGCCACCGATCCGGAAATTCACGATCTCATCGGTGCGCTTAGCGCGTTGCCTCCCGGACATCCGCTGGAAACCCTGATAAGGCAGGCCCCGGACTTTCGCCATGAGGCGGCGCTTGCCGATGCCCTGCTGCACCCCCAGGATCGCGCCTATTCCGTCCCGCAATTGTTCGACTTTATCGAGAAGGCAGGACTGACATTCGGCCGGTGGGCAAGGCAAGCGCCTTACACCCTTCACTGTGGTGTCATGGCAAAGATCCCGCAGGCAACCCGGATGGCGCGCCTTCCCCAGGCAGATCAGTATGCCGCTATCGAACTGTTTCGGGGCACCATGGCTCGCCACACTGTAGTTGCGTACCGGAACGACAGCGCCAGCGGACCGCAACCGGTCAGTTTTGCCGGTGACGCCTGGCTCGGCTATGTGCCCATTCGAATGTCAGACACGATCTGTGTTCAAGATCGGCTGCCTCCCGGGGCCACGGCTGTTCTGATCAACCAGACTCATACCTACAGGGATCTGTTCTTGCCGATAGGGTCAACGGAAAAGCAGTTGCTCGACTCGATTGATGGGGCCCGCAGCATCGACGATATCGTGCAAAAAACGCTGTCATCCTCACACCCAACCACGAACCTCGACATGGCGCGTGCCTTTTTTGAACGTCTCTGGTGGCATGATCAGGTGGTATTCGTCGCATCACAGCAACCAACGGCACTCTAGAGAAAGCGTGAATCGCTGAGATGTTCTCGGTTCGCACGAGGACTGGTTGTCCTGAATCCGTAAAGTATTGTAGGTCTTCAGGTTGCACTTGTGGTCATGATTTCGTCCGAACTGCCTTGACAACGGCACGCCACGGAGCGATACTCGTAAAAGGCGAACAAAAAGCGAATATATGCCTTCGCCCAGGCTGAATCCTGGCCTTTGTGTTCCCTGACAATTGCGAGAAAGTATGTCTGCCTCTCCAGTTTTTTCATCGGCGGCCAGGAGCCGCCCTTTTATCTTTTCGCCGCCGTCCTCCCCGCGCTCGACCGCGGAGATGACCGCAAAGATGCCCGCAAACACAAAGAAGATCGCAGAGATTTTGGCTCAGATCGCCGCCATCCCCACGCTGGCACCTGTCGTTCCCGCTTCGCGCCTCGAGGTGCGTCCGGTGCCGGAAATGGTTTCGAGCGGCATTCCTCAACTGGACTCGCTGACCGGCGGCCTCGCTCGCGGTTGCCTCACGGAAATCTGCGGCACGGCCTCATCGGGAAGAACCAGCGTGTTGCTTTTCGCGCTAGCTCACGCGACCCAACGCGGAGAAGTTTGTGCGCTGGTTGATGTCAGCGATGCGTTCGATCCGGCGTCAGCGGTGGCTGCCGGGATTGTGATGAGCCGTTTGCTGTGGGTGCGATGCGGAGAAAAATATCGATCCCGTAAAAATAAAGATGATGATGATAACCATAATAAAGTCCGCAATAAAGACCACGCGATTGCGCGCCAGACCGGCTGCGCCAAAACCGGTGTTTCGTATCAGGGTATGCCTTCAGGCATACCGCAAGCCGACAAAAAAAGTTCCGGCTTTAGCCGCTGGGAGTCGCAGCTGGCGCAAATGCTCAAAGTTACCGATCTGCTGCTGCAGAGCAATGGTTTCGGAATGATTGCGCTCGATCTCGGCGATATTCGAGCGACGAGCGTGCGACGAATTCCTTTGGCATCGTGGTTCCGCTTCCGCCGCGCCATTGAGCACACCCCCACGGCGCTGTTGGTTTTGGAACAACAGCCGATTGCAGGCAGTTGCTCGTCGGTGTTGGTGAAGGTTTCGGGGAAAAAGCTGTCAGCTGTAAGCTCTCAGCTCTCAGGAAATCCGCCGATGCATACGGAATTAACGCACTCAGAACTGCTTGATCAATTCGAGATCACCGCCGAGTTGTTGTGCTCGCGATTAGCACAAAAGTTGGAGCGTAAGCCCGTGCAATCGACGGCAAGTTTCAAAAGCCGAGCCACATGGGCAAGATAGTTCATTCCGTAAGTTCGAATCACTGGTTCTCAGTTACCAGACTCAAAAATTCTTGTCGCCGTCATTCGTTGTCATTTAAAGCACGCGCCTTTACTGAAAGCTGACAACTGAGAGCTGAGAGCTGCACTTCCATGTTTGCCTGCATCTTCATCCCCGATTTCTCCGTCCAAGCGCTCATTCGCTTTGAGCCTGACGTGCGTGCCCGCCCGATCGTCGTGCTCGCCGGTCGCCCTCCGCTGGAAAAAGTCATGGCGCTCAACGAAAGAGCGCGACAAGAGGGAGCGGAGATAGGCGCAACCAGATCGCAACTCGAAGCATGGGAAAATCTGGTGCTGCGTGCGCGCTCGGAAGCGCAAGAGAATTCTGCCCACGCTGCGTTGCTCGATTGTGCGCAATCGTTTTCTCCAGAAGTGGAAGATGCCTCGCCCGGCACCGTGCTTCTGAACCTGGCCGGCCTTGAGCCTCTGTTGGGTCCGCTGCCGAAGATTGCCCATGATTTGCAGCGTCGCGTCGCGCAGGCGGGACTGGTGGCGAACGTCGCCGTGGCCGCGAATCCGGACGCTGTATTGCTCGCAGCTCGCGGGTTCTCCGGCGTGACCATGATTCCCGAAGGCCGCGAGGCCGAGCGCTTGGGCGACCTGCCGGTGGATGTGTTGCTGGAAAGTTTTTCGTCCAGTTCTTCTTTCGGTGCGGAAGAGGCCACTCGCTGGGCGGAAACGTTTGATCTCTGGGGCATCCGCAAGCTGCGGGCGCTGGCCGCTCTTCCCGAAGTTCCGGTCATTGAGCGCCTGGGGCAGCATGGACTCCGTCTGCAAAAGCTGGCGCGGGGAGCGGCGTCGCGCGCCTTGCGTGTCCTCGAACCACGGCTGATTTTTGCCGAGAGTGTGGAGCTGGAATATCCCATCGTGCTGCTGGAACCGCTGGCGTTCTTGCTGAACCGCATGCTGGAGCAAGTGTGTGCGCGCTTGCGAGCACGGGCGCTGGCCGTGCAGGAGTTGCAGCTGGATCTGGAACTCGCAGCTGCACCGTCGAACGGGTGCGCATCTTTAACCCAGACACTTACCCAGACGTTTACTCGCACCTTCACTCGCACTCTGCGGCTGCCAACGCCAATGCTGGACGCAAAAGTATTTCTGAAATTGTTGCAGCTTGATTTGCAGGCGCATCCGCCGGGAGCACCGATCATGAAGATTCATTTGTCGGTGGAGCCGGTGCGCCCGCGAGCCCTGCAGAGTGGATTGTTTCAGCCGGTTTTTCCTGAGCCCGAAAAACTGGAACTGACGCTGGCGCGCATCGCAAGCATCGTCGGCGAGGGAAGAGTGGGGTCAGTGGAATTGCTGGATACGCATCGCGAAGGCGCGTTTGCCGTGCGCCACTTCGCGCCTGTAGAACCTTCGCCCAAAGAGCCCGAATCGAAGCAGTCTGAAAAGAAGAAGGATACGTCTATGCCAGAAAATGGCAGCGCGTATGAGCTCGATGAAATCGTAAGAGAAAAGGCAAAAGACAAAATGAGCGCGGTGATTGTTTTGCGTCTATTTCGTCCGCCGCTGGCGGCCGTGGTTACTGTGCACGGGGCGAAGCCGATGTGGGTGCGATGCCTGCGGCGCGAAGATGAAGATATTGACGGCGAAATCGTATGGACTGCTGGCCCCTGGCGTTCTTCCGGAGACTGGTCGGAACAGGAAGGCTGGGCGCGCGAAGAGTGGGACATCGCCGTGCACGTCGAAACCAGCCTCGTGTTGTACCGCTTAGTGCAGGACAAACTAAGCAGAAACTGGTTTGTAGAAGGAACGTATGACTAGTAACTGATGTACGTTGAACTCCATTCCCGCTCCGCTTTTAGCTTTCTCGAAGGAGCTTCGACTCCCGAGGAATTGATCGCAGTGTGCGCGAACCTGGGAATGCCGGCAATGGCGTTGCTCGATCGCGATGGAGTGTACGGCTCACCGCGCTTCCATCTCGCCGCAAAAAAAGCGAAGAGCAAGGCGCATATTGGAGCGGAAGTGACGTGTGCCGCGTTTGCACCGCAGAAGCACCCATCTTGTGTGGTGACGGGGCTCTGCCCCGTCCAAGCGGGGCGAAGCCCCGCCACCACACAAACGAGGCATCTCCCCGGTGAATTTCGTCTTCCACTTCTGGTGGCTTCACGCGCCGGATATCAAAATCTCTGCCGCCTGATTACCAGGATGAAGTTGCGCGTTGGGCGCAAAGATGAAGCAGGAGCCTGCGCGTCAAATCAGGATTTCGTCGAGCATGCTGACGGTTTGATTTGCCTGACCGGTGGAGAAGAAGGACCACTGGCTGCGGCGCTCGCGCACGGCGGCCCGCAGGCGGCATTCGAAGCGGTGAAGCGGCTGAAGGAGCAGTTTGGCCAGTCTAATGTTTACGTCGAAGTGCAACGTCATTTTCATCGCGACGAAGAATATAGAAATCGGGTTGCAATCGAGATCGCCGAGGCTTTGCACCTGCCGCTACTCGCAACCAATGGCGTGAACTATGCCACTCCTCGAGAGCGTGAGTTGGCGGACGCATTCACCTCGCTGCAGCATCATCGCACGCTGGCCACTGCCGGACGCCTGCTGGCGCGCAATGCCGAGCGTTATCTCAAATCTCCCGCGGAAATGTGCGCTCTCTTTGCCGATGTTCCGAAGGCCATCGCAAACACGATTGAACTTTCCTCGCGGCTTGAGTTCACGCTAAGCGATCTGGGATACGAGTTTCCACGTTTTCCCGTGCCGGAAGGAGAGACCATGGCGTCATTTCTGCGGGAGCGCGCGCGGGAAGGATGGCAGGTCCGCTATGGGAGGGCGGATGCGGAGTTGAAGAAGCGCGCACGCCGGCAGATCGAACGGGAATTGCACTTGATTGAACATCTGAAGCTCGCTGGATACTTTCTGATTGTCTGGGACCTGGTGCGCTTCTGCCGCGAACAGAAAATTCTGGCGCAGGGCCGTGGGTCGGCCGCCAATAGCGCGGTTTGTTATTCGCTCGGCATCACGGCAGTGGATCCGATCGGCATGGAATTATTGTTTGAACGATTTCTTTCCGAGGAACGGGGTGAGTGGCCCGATATCGATCTCGATTTGCCCAGTGGCAACGAGCGTGAACGCGTGATCCAGTACGTTTATCAGCGTTATGGACAACGCGGAGCGGCCATGACCGCGAACGTGATTACGTATCGCAACCGCATGGCCGCACGCGAAATGGGGAAAGCTTTAGGATTTGACCCGGACACGCTGAAGCGAATTTCAGCCGCGGTCGCAACCTGGGAATTCAAGGACGAGAATGATGCGCTCGACCGCCGCCTGCGCGATGCCGGGCTCGATCTAAAGCATCCACGCATTCGCAAATATTTCGAGTTGTGCCTGGCCGCGCAAGATCTGCCGCGGCATTTAGGGCAACACTCGGGCGGCATGGTCATTTGTGAGGGCCGTCTCGATTCCGTCGTCCCCCTGGAGCCCGCTTCCATGCCGGACCGCGTCGTCGTGCAGTGGGATAAGGAAGACTGCGCCGACATGGGCATCATCAAAGTCGATCTGCTCGGCCTCGGCATGATGGCGGCGCTGAAGGATTCTCTTGAACTGATACGCGATCATTACCGCGAAGAAGTAGATCTGGCGCATCTTCCGCCGGACGATCCAGCCGTGTATTCCGCGCTGCAAAAGGCCGACACGGTGGGGATGTTCCAGGTGGAAAGCCGGGCGCAGATGTCTTGCCTGCCGCGCCTGAAGCCAGCGAAATTCTACGACATCGTGGTGCAGGTCGCGATCATACGGCCGGGGCCGATCGTGGGAAACATGGTCAATCCATTTCTCAAGCGCCGGCAGGGCAGAGAGGCGGTCACCTATCCTCATCCGTCGCTCGAAACCGTGCTGGGCCGCACGCTGGGCGTACCGCTGTTTCAGGAGCAGTTGTTGCGCATGGCCATGATCACCGCCAACTTCACGGGCGGCGAAGCGGAGGAGTTGCGCCGCGCCATGGGCTTCAAACGTTCGGAAGCGAGGATGAAAGTGATCGAAGAAAAGCTGCGCGCCGGCATGACGCGCAACGGAATCATCGGCGAAACGCAGGAACAGATTATCCAGTCGATTACTTCGTTTGCTCTTTATGGATTTCCGGAATCACATGCCGCCAGCTTTGCCCTGATTGCCTATGCCAGCGCTTATTTGAAATGCCATTACCTGGCGGCGTTCACGGCGGCGCTCCTGAATAATCAGCCGATGGGTTTTTATCATCCTTCAACGATTGTGAAAGATGCGCAACGCCACGGATTGAAAATGCTGCCGATGAATGTGACGAAGTCGGATTGGAAGTGCACGTTGGAACCGTCACCCGTCCGCCATCAGCCGTCAGTTCGTCTCGGCCTGAATTACGCGCGCGGGTTGCGCGAACCGGCGGCGCAGGCGCTGGTTCGGGAGCGCAGTCTAGCTCCGTTTGCTTCGGTTCAGGATCTGGCCCGTCGCGTGCCCGAGTTGCGCAAGGATGAATTGACGACGCTGGCGGAAATCGGCGCGCTGAATGCAATCGGGAACTCACCACGGAATCCCAGAGACACCGAAAAGCCCTTTCATCGCCGCGATGCCCTGTGGCAGGTGGAGCGGGCGGTGCGCTGGTCGGGGCCGTTACTGGATGAGCTTCTGGAAATTGATGGAGGATCTCCGTTGGCTGCCATGACGGACGAAGAGCGGCTGGTGGCGGATTTTAGCACTACCGGGCTGACGGTCGGCCCGCATCCCATGGAGTATCGCCGGGCAGAGATGCAACGGATGGGGATTTATCGCGCTTCCGATCTGGCGCATCTTCCCAGTGGACGGCGATTGCGAATTGGCGGATGCGTGATTGCCCGGCAGCGTCCGGGAACAGCCAAGGGAATGATGTTCATGAGCCTGGAAGATGAAACGGGAATCGCCAATGCGATCTTCGCTCCCGATCTGCTGCAGAAGAATCGGGTGCTGGTGATTTCCGAGCGCTTTCTAATGATCGAGGGGATTCTGCAGAATCAAGACAACGTTATCCACGTCCGTGCGGAAAAAGTTTCTCCGCTCCGAGTTACGCGTGCGGAAACTACGTCGCACGATTTTCATTGACGCCGGCCTGGCAAACCTCCTACGCGGTCGAGAGCTTCCGTGCGTTGTGTCGCAGCGAGCGGCCTTCGGATAGACCGTAGAGTTCTTCCGCCAGATTCTTGGCGTGATCGCCGATGCGCTCCAGGGCCTGGGCGGCGAGAAGAATGTCGAAATTCTTCTGTCCGGTTGGACTGTTCGGCTCGGCCAGATGCCTGTGAAACAAGGAATGGCACAATCGGTCCACTTCCGGATCGGATTGCAGAACACTGTGCGCGTACGACACGTCACGCTTGACGAAGCCCTGATGAACCTCCTCCAGCATTGTATAAAGCAGAGACGACATCTCCACCAGCTGACGCGAGTCCGCCGCCGGTAATTTCTCGCGCCGCGATTGCAACTGCATTACCGCACTGTACGCGAGGTCTCCGATGCGTTCCAGGTCAGTGATGAACTTCAGACACGCCAGCAACTCGCGCGCCTTGGCTTCTCCGACGCGGGTGATAGCTTCGGGCAGTTGGTCATCAATCTTGCGCTCGATCTGGTCGAGTTCCTTTTCGCAATCCTTGATCGCCAGAAAAGCCAGCCGCGAACCATCCGCGAGAAAGTCCCTGACATTGAAGACCGCGTCGCGCGCGATCAGGCACCCGCGGACAACGAGCGAAGACAGTTCATCTTCGGCGAAGGTGTCGTCATTATTATCATCGTGGGTCTGACTTGGGCGGGGGCGAGTTTCAGCGGCTCGTGATCGCGTCACTGCCGAGCGCCGCTTCACTCGTGCAGGCGGAGATGATTGTCTTCGGGCCATTGTTTTCGGACCATGGAAACTCGCGCAATTCTGGACCAGCTGATAACTGTAAAGAAGCTAGCATAAAACGGGAATGTGAAAGGAATGTAAATGTAAATGTAGATGAACTTTACTGCCGCCGTCGAGAAAATGGTGAGTCCGTCGATTTCTTTGATTACTTCTTTTCCAGCGCTGCCGCCAGCTCTTCGGTTCGCTTGGCGTCCTCCTCTCGGCCGAGTCCGCGATAGGCGCGAGCCAACAAGTGCAGGGCCTTGGCGTTTTGCGGATCAGCCTTGGTAAACGCTTCCAGATCGGGCCATGCACTGGCAAAATCGGATTGCTGAATCTGCGCTTCCGCCAGGCCCAGGCGCCCGTCGCTGTTGTTCGAATCCACCAGCAGGGCTGCCTCGAACTGGTCTTCCGCGTTCTTCGCATCTTTGAGTTGCAGGTAAACGTGTCCCAGCCCCAGCCGCGCCGCCATCTGGCTGGGCGCGAGCTTCAGGCTCGATTCAAGCGCATCCCGTGCTCCGGACCAGTTGCCGGACTTCTCCATAGCCACGCCTAATTCGAAGGCGGCCGTGGAATCATCGGGACGCAACTCGCACGCTCGCTTCAAATGGACAGTCGCCCTGCCGAAATCTCCGGCAGCGAGTTCCAACTCGCCCAGTTGTCGAAGCGCAGTCGACGAGGCCGGATCGATCTCGAGCGCTTGTTCCAGGAACTGGCGCGCGTCACTGGAACGATTGTCGTCGGCGGCCAGCATGGCGTGGTGCAGCAAGTTCTGCACTTCGATTTTGTCTTTGGGATCCGGCAAAGTTTCTGCAAGCTTGCCGCGACTGCTTTGCGGCGGCAGCTTCGACTCCCACTTCGCCATTTCGGCTTGCATGCGCTGCGTCGTAGAGCTGTCGGGAGCATAGAGATTCTTCAGCTCCTTCGGATCGGCTTGCAAGTCGTAAAGTTCAGGCCGGGGCGCTTCGATCAACTTCGCATTCTCGGTACGGAGTGCGCGCAAAGGGGCCCATCCCCAGCGCAGGGGATAATCGGTCTCGCCGAACAGAGCGCGCTTCGGGAGAGCGCGGGGCTTGTTTGTCTCCGCGTTGATGAGCGGGAGCAGCGACTCGCCATTCAGCTCTGCCGGCGGCGCTACGGCTGTTGCCGCAAGAATGGTCGGAAGGATGTCGGTGGTGCGTACCTGGGCATCAATCACCGCGCCCGGATCACCGGCACGCGCCATTTTCAAGGGCATTTTCAAAATGAGCGGCACGTGCAGCGTCGAGTCGTAAAGAAACAATCCATGCGTTTCTTCTCCATGCTCGCCGAGGCCTTCGCCGTGATCGCCGGTGACGACGACGATGGCGTTGTCATATACGCCGACCTTTTTTAAGAACGCGATCCAGCGGGCCAGCGCTGAGTCGGCGTAGGCAATCTCGCCGTCGTACAGGTGATCTTTATATTTTTCCGAGAACGGCGGCGGCGGCTCGTAAGGATCGTGTGGATCGTACAAGTGCACCCACACGAAATGCGGCCCCGTCCGGTGCTTGTCGAGCCAGGCTTCGGCGTGCTCGACGACTTCCAGGCCGCGGCGCTCGATGCGGCCCCAGTGTACTTTTTTGTTGCCATTGGCGTTCTTGGCATCGGTTTTAGGAAAGTTATCGTAGAAATCGAAGCCGCGATCGAGGCCGGGAGCGAGAGTGTTGCTGTCGAGAATCACGGCTCCGATGAAGGCTGCGGTTTGGTAGCCGTGCTTCTTCAGCAACTCCGCCGCGGTGACATGTTGTGGCGAGAGAGGGACTCCAAAATCAGTGACGCCGTGAACGCTCGGTAAGAGGCCGGTGAGGATGGTGACGTGCGAAGTGTTCGTGATCGGACTATGAGTGAAGGCTTTGGTGAAGCGAACACCATCGGCGGCGAGCGCGTCTAATGCCGGCGTTTCGACCTCTTTGTATCCGTAGCAACCGACATGATCGGCACGCAGCGTATCGATGGTGATGAGGTACACGTCGGGGGCAGAATTGCGAGCCGCAGAGGTTCGAGGAGAGGTCCGGGCAGAGGTGCCGGCCGAGGTCCCGATAGAAGTCTGGCTCCAGGCCGCCGTTCCCAGCAGCATGATCCCGAGACAAATAGCCAACCGTCGCATGAACGCCCAGCCTATCACAGTACTTCCGCCAACTTGAACCGCCGCCGGCGCCGGCGACCTCATGTTCTATGCGATAAGATGCGATAAACTGAACTTACCGATGATGCCTATTTTTCGTCGATTATTTCTCATCGTGACGGCCCTTAGCGCGCTTCATGCGACCGCGCAAACGCCAGCAAAACCAGCACTGAACGTGGTCCTGATTACGATTGACACGCTGCGCGCCGACCACGTTGGCTGCTATGGATACAAGCAGATCAAGACGCCCAACATCGACGGCCTGGCTGCGGATGGTGTGCGCTTTGATCGCGCCTTCGCGGTCGTCCCCGTAACCCTGCCCTCGCACAGCTCCATGCTGACGGGAACCTATCCGATGTTGAGCGGCATGCATGATTTTAGCGGCAACAAATTGAGCCCGCTTCAGCCCACGTTGGCCTCGGTTCTCAAACAGGCTGGCTACCAGACGGGAGCGGTCATCGGATCGGCAGTGCTGGACTCGCGGTTTGGACTGAATCAGGGGTTTGACTTTTATTACGACCACTTCGAATTCAGCCGCTTGGACGAAGCGAATCTTGACCAGATGGAGCGTCCGGGCAATGTCGTGGCCGATGTGGCGCTGAACTGGCTGGAAAAAGCTGGGATCACAAAAGACCAGCTGGCGAAGAGTCCGCAGAAGAGGTTTTTCCTCTGGATGCATTTGTACGACCCGCACTTTCCTTATCATCCGCCCGAGCCTTACCGTCGCGAATATGCAGCGCAGCCGTACGATGGCGAGATTGCTTTTGCGGATGAACAGGTCGGTAGGCTTCTCCGGTTCTTGAAAGAAAAAGGGGTTTATCAGAACACCGTGATCGTGCTCTGCGGCGACCATGGCGAGAGCCTGGGAGAGCATGGCGAAAAAACGCACGGCTTCTTCATCTACAACGCCACCATGCATGTGCCGCTGATCATTCGTTTGCCCGACCATCGTTTGCCGGAGAGTGCCGCAGCACGCATGGTTGCCGATCCGGTTTCACTCGTCGATCTGATGCCCACGGTTCTGGCCGCCGTCGGGCTGGAGATTCCGTCGCAGGTGCAAGGGCGGAGCTTGCTTGCCGAACTTCGCGGCGAAGTTAATCGCGACAACCAAGCCAACCGCGATCGCGTCCTCTACGGCGAGACGTTCCTGCCGCGAATTCACTTCAACTGGAGCGAGCTTCGGGGCTCGGAGAATATTAAATATCATTTCATCGACGCGCCTCGACCGGAGTTGTACGATCTCGCAAAGGATCCGGACGAAGTTCACAATCTGTTCGCCGAAAAGAAGGCAGTAGCCGAGGAGATGCACTCCAAGCTCGTGGGCATGATCCGCGATTACAGCGCGGGCAAAGAGCTGGCCGGGAAGACTGGCCTCGATCCGGCGCTGATGGAGCGATTAAAATCCCTGGGGTATGCCGGGTTTTCCGGGGGCAGCAATCCGGCTATCAGCAACCGCGATTTGCCGGATCCGAAAGACCGCATCGCGGCCTACGAGCTGATTTCCGATGCCATCGCCCAAAGCCAGCACGGCCGCTATCAGGAGTCCATCGAAAAATTGCAGAACGTAATCAAAACCGAGCCCAACTCGGTGCCCGCGCATTATCTGCAAGGGCTGAATTTCTACCATCTCAAGCAGTTTGCCGAGGCGGTGGACGAGTTGCAGAAGACAGTTCAGCTCAGTCCAGATTACGCGCTCGCTTTTTTTAATTTGGGCATGGCACAGGCCCACGCCGGGCAAATGGACGCCGCCATCGCTACGCTCGAAAAGACTCTGCAGCTGGATGCCACGAATTTCGAGGCCGCCTTCAACCTGGGAGTGGCGTTCCTACAGAAAAGGCAACTGGAGCCAGCGGCGGAAGCGTTCCGGCAATCGGTCACGATTTATCCGGAATTTGCCCGTGGACATCGCGCCCTGGGCGAAACCCTGATCTATCAGGACAAGCTCGACGAGGCGATTGCGGAGTTACGGCGAGCTGTGGAGTTGGCCCCGCAAGAGAGCATCATGCACGAGTCGCTAGCCAAGGCTCTGTCCGCCAAGGGACTGACGGCGGAAGCAGACGAGGAGACGCGGCGCGCGCAGCAGCAGCCGACACCGCAATAGACGCATGTTTGGGCGCTTCTCAACTTTCTTCTCCGCGCTTGCGTCAGCTCTCCGGTGTTCATCTCTCTGGTTCGCGGTTGCGATCACTCTGACGGCCGGATGCGCGGCGTTTGCGCAGGACACTACAACCAAATCGGCGCGATCCAGCATTATGCCATCCAGGACTGTAAGGCCAGCCACGAAACCGAGCGTCATATTGATCACCATCGATACTCTGCGTGCCGATCACGTAGGGTGCTACGGAGCGCAAACCGTCAAGACTCCGACTCTCGATGCGCTGGCACATGACGGAGTTCTGTTTGAGCGAGCCATCTCGCAGGTGCCACTTACCTGGCCGTCTCACGCGGTGATCCTGACCGGCACATACCCCTTTCAGAACGGCGTGCAGGATTTCACGGGTCAGCCGCTGGGGCCGCAATTTCGCACCGTGTCCCAGGCCTTCCAACAGGCGGGTTACGCCACCGGTGCCGTGATCAGCGCCTTTGTGCTCGACCGGAGCTGGGGTCTGGCGCGCGGCTTCGATTTTTACGACGATGCGTTTTCGGCGGAAACTTTTGCGAAGAACGATATCTCCCTGGTGGACCGTCGCGCCGGGGAGAGCGTGGCCCACGCTATCGCGTGGTTGAAGAAAACTCGGCGACGCCCGTTCTTTCTCTGGCTGCATCTGTACGACCCGCACAGCCCGTACGATCCTCCGGAGCCCTACCGCTCCGAGTATCGCAGCCATCTCTACGATGGTGAGATCGCCTACGCGGATCACGAACTAGGAAAGCTGGTGGCTTGGCTCAAGCAGAATCACCTATATGATTCTTCGCTGATCGTCGCCCTCAGCGATCACGGCGAATCTCTCGGCGAACATGGCGAAGACGAACACGGGTTCTTCCTGTACAACGCCACGGTGCACGTGCCGCTCATCGTGAAACCGCCCGCCGGGAGCGGCATTGCGGCTAGCCGACACCGAGAGCCTGTGGAAACCACGGCCGTGGCTCCGACGCTTCTGCAGTTGACGGGAGTAAGAGTCAAGGATGCGACTGATTCGATTTATGCCCAGTTCCAGTCGCATGGGTTGTTAAGCACTGGGTTAGACACTCGATTAAGCACGGAGTCAGACACTAAGGCAGGCGCGAACGAGGCGGACAGCCAGGCGCGACAAGATTTGGTGTACAGCGAGACTTTCTATCCCTTCAATTCTTTCGGTTGGAGCCCGCTGCACGCGTTCGAGAGTGAGCGTTTTCACTTTATCGAGGCACCAACGCCGGAGTTGTACGATCTTGAAACCGACCCGGGAGAAACGCGGAACATTGCCGCCCAGCAACCTGCCACCGTTGCCGTGCTCCGGGAAAAGTTGCAGGCGCTCCTGGCCTACAATCCCTTCACTCGTCCGGATGCGGCGGCTGGAAACCTGAGTCCGGACGCGCAGGAAAAATTGCGCGCTCTGGGCTACTTTGGATTTCGTGCCGCGGTTTCTCCCGAGGCGCTCAAGCAAGGGCTGGCCGATCCCAAGGACAAGCTGTGGGAATTTAATTCCATCCTGAAGGCGACGGACGCTTTTCAGCGCGACGAAGACGATCGGGCGGAAGCTCTTCTAAACGAGGTCCAGCAAAAGGATCCGCAAATCTACGTGATCCCCTTCATGCTCGGCGAGTCGGCATTGCGGCACCAGAACTGGGAGCGTGCTGTCGAGCAACTGCAGCGCTGTCTGGAACTCAATCCCAACTTCGACAACGCCATGACCGGACTGGCTCGCGCTTTGTCCAAACTGGGCCGCATGGACGAAGCAAAAAGCTGGCTGCGCAAGGCGCTGCAAAGCAATCCCGAGAATTACCGTGCCTGGTACGAAACCGGCTTATTGGAGGACAGGGGCAACCCCAACGAAGCGTTATCTGCGTTCCAGAAAGCAATTACCATCCAGCCCAACTTTTCGCCGGGACAGCGCGAACTGGGCATGGCATTGTTCCAGCAAAAAGACTATGCCGCCGCCGCGATCCATCTGGAAAAAGCGCTTGCACTGGGCCTGGGGGACGCGCGCCTGCATAACTTCCTCGGAATCTGTTACAGCCAGACGGATCGAATGTCGAAAGCGGTCCGCGAGCATCAACGCGCCATTGAACTCGACCCGAAACTGGCGGAGGCGCACCTCAACCTGGCATTCGCCTACCAACACGTCGGGAAGAACACCGAGGCGCGTGCGGAATACGCCACCGCATGCAAGCTCGAAGAGAAGTTCTGTGCCGCAGCTCCCAGGTGACCAGCCCAGGCCACCAGCCGGGATGACCAGCCAAGGAAAACAACCTAGCGCTTTGCCGCGCTTTCTTCCTTCTGCAGCTTGATCAGAATTTCCTGAGCCTTGGGCGCGGCGGGCGCAGTAGGAAAGCCTTTCAGGAAAGCCTGTAACTGCGCGATCGCATCCTCGCGCCGGTTTTGCCGGAGATACAGGTTGACCAGCTTCAGATAGGCCTGCGCCATCTTTGAATCCATGCGCAGCGCATTCTGAAGACTACGCTCGGCTTCTGCGAGTTTGCCGGTTTGCTCGTACAGACATCCTTGGAGAAAATTCCCGAAAGCCGAATCGGGACGGCGCCGCAGACCCTGCGTCAGCGTGTCTTCAGCCTCCGTGAATCGGCGGGTCAGCATGAGCACGTTGCTCAAGTTGAAATAGGCCTGCCCATCATTTTGATTGAGCCGGACCGCCTCCCGAAACTGTTCCTCCGCCGGCTTGAAGTCCGATTTGCCCAGATACACTGTGCCGAGATTATTATGCGCGGGTTGAAAGTCGGGTGAGATTTCGATAGCTTTGCGGTAGTGCGCGATGGCTTGATCTTTCTCGTTGTCGCGATCCGATACCACGCCTTTTTCAAATTCCTTAACAGCTTTCTTGGGAAAGATCTTTGCGTATTCTTTTGCGTCCATCATGTAGGGGTTACTGCCCTGTTGTTGCGGAGCAGAACTGCCGCTATCGGCTTTACTCTTGGGAATCAGTCGGATGTCTAGAAACACGGTTGGCGATAGCGAAGATGGATGGATTACGGCTTCTACCCGGACCGGCTGATACTGGTTGTCGTCGACGGTCACTTCGTAACCCTCAGGCTGAAGACTATGGAATCCGAACGTACCCTGTGAGTCGGTATACACGCTATCCATTGGAGTTCTGTGCAAATTGAGGGATACCAGAACACGCTCTGGAGGTGCGTCACCACGTACCACACGAATCCGGCCCACGATTGAGCCCAAGGTTTGTTGGCCTCCAGCCGCCCCGGAGAACGCAGCAATGAATCCGAGCAAGCTCACGAGGCAGAGGGCGACGGTTCGTAACCCCGCGCGCGACCTTGTGCGTAGCGTGGCGAGTATTGCCATTCAGGCACCGCCAAAAAGAGAGGCCTGCCCCACGCGAGTGGGACAGGCCAATAGTACCCGAAAACGTTCTGGAAATCTTCGGTTAGAAGAGGAGCTTCAACCCCAACTGAAGAGCTCTGGGGTCGAGGGTTCCACCCGCCTTGCCGAACTGCCCGCTGTCCAGGCTGTTGTTTGCACCACCTCCAGCGGTTGCAAGCAGGAAGTTCGCCCGGTTGAAAATATTGAACGCTGAGGCTTCGAACTTCAGGTTGAAGCGCTCGGTGATTTTGAAGTTCTTACCCAGCGTCATATCGGAGGACCATTGCCCCGGGCCGGTGAAAGTGTTGCGCCCAAGGTTGCCGATGCAAGCCAGGCACGGCGCGGACAAACTTGGAAAGCCCGGCGCCGAGTAACTACCAGGCGTTGAGCCGTTGAAAAAGCTGTAGCTAGGCCAGCCGTTCTTCCAGGCTGAGCGGGGCACATTGAAGTGTTGCACGCTGGTATCGGGACGGGTAACGCCCGGGAATTGGCCGTCGAGCGTCCACTCCCCGCCGACGTTTATGCAATCGCCGGCGGTGACATCGGCCGCCACGCAGGCCGCACCGGTCGAAGAATTGATCAGATTAGCCCCGGTGTTACGGCTATACGGCGACCAATGTGCTCCGCTTTGGAATGACCAGATGCCGTTGAGCGTCCAGCCACCGATGATCGCACCTTCGACCCCGTGCAGGTTCTGACCTGGCAGGTTATAGACATAGTTCAATGACAGACGGTGCCGGATATCGAATATGGAGTTTCCGCGGTCCAGACCCGGATCGGTGTTATCCGTGCTGTAACCATCGCCGGCGGATGCGCCCGCAGCGGTAGTCGCCGCGTCGTGCCAGGATGACCCGTTGTCAATGGAGTGGCTGTAGGTGTAATTGGCATTGACCAACATGCCGTGGCTCATCTGCTTCCGGAGCGATAACTGCAAACCACTGTAGTTGGAGTTATTCGCGTTTTCCCAATCGCGCAAAACCCCGTAGTTGGGATTCGGGACACCTGCGCTGTTGAACTGTTTAATCAAGCTGCTCACCGTCTCGCCAATGTTGTTCGTTAGACTGGCGCCTTCGGGTAAGCCTCCTCCAACTGCGCGGTTGATCTGCTGCGCTCGGAACAGTCTGTGGCCGGCGGTTCCCACATAGTTGGCTTCCACTACCCACTTGGGTACGATTTCACGCTGGATGCCGAAGAAGAAGTTATAGACGTACGGATCCTTGATGCCCTGGGGCGTGACAATGCCGGTCAGGAATGCCGAATCCTTGTTCGTGTAGTCCCACCCCCCAAGGTTTCCCACCGCCTGCGCACCACTCCCCTGCCCGGGATTGGTTGCAGGACCGGTATAGGAAGGCGCTACGCTAGTGTTGGGCGTACATGTGTATGTGGGGCCGCTGCCGGTGCATGTCGTCGGTCCCCAGATGATCGTGCCCGGCACACCGACGAGCGGTCCGACTTCATTGAAGGAGTAATACGGAGGGTTCCAGCGGGAGTTGGAGAGCGGGTTATACAGAGTGCCCTCATACGATATGCCAAAGCCGCCGCGGACAGAAGTCTTGCCATCGCCGAAGACGTCATAGGCAAAACCGACACGTGGGCCAAAGTCTTTATATTCATTCGGACCTAGGCTGCCGGCCTTGGAAAATCCACCGGGACCGCAAACGCCTGCCAGAATCTGAGTGTTAGGGTTGATCGTCGTAGGGCAGCCTGAACTTCCGAACGGAGCATTGGCCGACGCGACCTGTCCGGCAATTCCAGGTAGCGAACTTTCGCCAGGTCCCAAAATAAACGTGGTCACCTGATTGTCTTCCTCGGTGTGCCGTTGGTAGAAGTCCCAGCGCAGCCCAAGATTCAGGGTCAGTTGCTTGGTTGCCTTCCAGTCGTCCTGGAAATAGGCTCCGACTTCCCAGTTCCGCCAATGGCGGATGCTGGGGGAAAGCTCGGATTGCGCGTTTGGGTTGATCGTGCTGCAAGAGAGGGTGGTGCAAAAATCCGGATTCACGCCCACGAACTCAGCTCCGGGAGTATTTCCCGCGAAGTAAATTGCATCGTTAAATGTGTACGAACCGCGGGCCACACTGAACAGACTGTTCTCCAGATTGCGGCGCACGTCGACGCCCATCTTAAAGCTGTGGTTGCCGTGGCTGATGGAAACCATATCGCCGTAGCTGTACTCATGGTCCTTAAAGTACTGCGGGTAGCCGTTGTACGAGCCAATCCCGGCCGTGCCGTCATTGAAATTGACCTGGGGCACGCCCGGTATATTCGAGGTGATCTGCGTGTTGTTCTGGGTGTAGCCCAGCTTTAATTCGTTCAATATCGTGGGCGAGAACGTGTGCACAAAACTCAAACTTGCGTGCGGGAAGTAGTCGTTATTCGGATTGGTAAAACCGCGAGTGCAATTGGCATTGCAGTTATTACCCCCGAACTTATCGGTGTTATGGTCCCAGTTCATCTCGACAAACAGACGGTTGTTCGCGTTCCAGTTATAGTCGAGCCGTCCCATGGCCTCGTTGCCATTGAACAGGTTGCCGAGCGACTGGGTCTGGCTGCCAAAAACGGCCACGCTATTGTTGATAAACGGGTTGCTTCGAACGCCGGGCGTAACCGCCGGCGTTACCGTCAGTGGGCACGTCCCTGCTGCGTTCGCAACGTCCGCACTTGTAACGCCAAGGATAGGGATGACGGCCGGCAGATTGCAGAGCCAGCCAGTGTAGTTCGGCGTTCCTGCAACGCCTACCCCCGCATGCGTGAGAACGTACCCATCCACGCTGCAAGGGGCATTACCCGCATGCGGATTAGCCAGCGTGCCGCAGTTTGTGGCTTCCGTCCCGACGACGGCAGGAGCAAAGTTCTTATACAAAAAAGCAGCTGTGGAGTTCTGGTCCACTCCACCAGCCGCCGCCGCTGCTTCCACCGCGGATCTCCACTGCGGCGATTCCACCGTGATCGTGATTGGACTGCCCGCCGTGACAAACCGATCTCCCTGGTAGGACCCGAAGAAAAAGAGCTTGTCTTTGATGATGGGACCGCCCAGGGTGCCACCGAACTGATTGAAGTGCAGCGGAATTCTGGGTGTCCCATTCTGGTTTAAGAAATAGTAGTTTGCATCGAAATCGGTGTTGCGCACGTATTCCCAAACGCTGCCATGCAAGCTGTTGGTGCCCGATTTGGTGACCAGGTTATTGATGCTGCCCGCGCTACTTCCATATTGTGCGGACATGTTCAGCGTTAACTGCTGGAATTCCGCGACCGTGTCCTGAATGGGAACGTTGTTTTGGCCACCGCTCATGTCCTTATTCGAAACGCCATTGATCAGGAAGCCGTTGAAATCTTCTCGAACGCCATTCACCACGGTATCGTGGCCGTTTTCGAAGTCGACTCCCATCACGTTCACCGCGCCCGGCGCCAACTGCATGAGGTCATACACGTTGCGGCCGTTCAGGGGCAGGTTGCTGATCTGCGCGGAACCGATTATGGTGGAAAGCTTGGAATCTTCGGTATTGATGGCACTGGCTTCGCCGGTGACTTCAATCACTTCCGAAGCCTTGCCGATCAGCAGCTTGAAGTCCACGTGTTCGATAGTGCCAGCATTCGCGGTCACACCATTGTTCGAGGTCGTCTTGAAGCCCGCAGCCTCGACCGTTATTTTATAGACGCCGGGCGGCACTTCTCGAACCGTGTAATTGCCGGAGGCGTTGGTCGTGGCGGTCAGGCGCAGGTCGGTCGCCGGATTGGCCACCGTAACTTTGGCGTTGGCAATGGCGGCGCCGGTCGGATCAAGCACGGTACCGGTAAACTGGCTGAACTGAACCTGCGCGGTTGCGCTCAAGGTCAGAGCCACCACGGCGAACACTACGAGGCAAAACTGCAGTCTTTTCATTTACCCACCCCCTCGAAACTATGGTTGCGTTGTTTTGTGTCGTACGCACGTTAGCTTTAGTTGCGAAGCTGATATTAAGATCTTGGCCCCGAACCCTTGCGGCGATACCACTTGCTACCGAGTGCGCAAAATTTTGCGCCTTCGATTGTTGTTTGTCAATCCATCTTGCTGATTCCGTTGAGAGCAACCCGCGTCAAAGTCCTGAAAACCACGCTCTCTGCTCCGGAAACACCAACGTCTAATGCGTTTGGAGTACCACAGCACCTAGCGCACCAAACGACAATGCCCTATGTTTCAAATACATACGGGCGAAATGGCCGCCGGCGCCTATGAGTAACAGAAGATCGAAATACATCGAACTACCAAATTCCGTAGTTTCCTTACACTTCATGATTCTGGGTGACTCGATTTGGAGCGCCCTCGATCGCGGGCCTCAGTGACGCTCACACCCCTTCGAATTGCTTGACCCTTGCCGGGGCACCTGAGATTCCTGACAATAGTGCGCCGAGCGCCAATCAGTGCTTGACCGCGATCGGCGCGCGCCTCGCCGGACTTCTTTCAACGCCGCCGCTTCCCTCTCGGACGACGAGTTCCTGATCCGCCGCCTCCGGCCCCAATTTGTCGACTTGTCCGCTCGGCCAACGAATGACGATGGCGTCAACCCGAATCGCTGCGCCCAGGCCGAAATGAGTACGTGGATCGCTCGAACTTTCGAAGCTGCTTCCAGCCCTGACCTCAGCATAGCGGGTTGAGCCCTCGGCGGTGATTTCTATTCTTGCTCCGAACCCGTCGCGGTTCGACTTGCTGCCGATGGTCTTTATCCGCAGCCAGTGGCCAGACGACGGAACCTCGTTCCGCAGCAGAACGGGAGAGCCATCCATATTCGTGAAGAGGATATCCTGACGTCCGCGATTCCAGAAGTCCGCAGTCAAGGCGGCGCGCCCGACATATTTTCTCGCCAAAGCGCCGCCCGACTTCTGGCCGACTTCTTCGAATTTCCCGGCCTTCGATTGGTCGCCGGATTGGCGATCGGATTGATAACCAAGATTATGAAACAGAAATGGTTGCTCGGCATAGCCCACGCCAAAGGACTGCCCCTCTACCTGCGGGTCGACGTGACCGTTCGCGATGAAAATATCCGGCCAGCCATCGTTGTCGTAGTCCAGAAACTTCACTCCAAAACCCAGATACGGATTGCTGATGGCTCCAATCCCCGCAGCACCGGCGACGTCGCTGAACTCACCATTGTGATCGTTGTGATAGAGATTGTTGTCATCGTCGGAGAAGTTGGTTTTCACGATGTCGGGCCAGCCGTCGCGATCGAAGTCGGCGGAATCAACGCCCATACCAGCCTGTTCGTGTCCGTCGGAACTGTAGGCCACGCCCGCCTCGGCCCCCACTTCAGTGAATCCCCCCTTGCAGTCGTTGTGATAGAGCAGGCTCGGCGAAGAGTCATTGGCGACGTAAAGATCGAGACAACCGTCTTTGTCATAATCCAGCCACAAGACGCCGAGCCCGTAGTAGCTGTCGGGATCAATACCGAGTTTTTCCGTGACATCCGTGAAGGTGCCGTCGCCGTTGTTGTGGTAAAGACGGTCGCGCGCGCCCTTCAATCCGCGCGGCCCGCAATTGACTGGGATACCGCGATACTGGCAGAACTGGCTGCTGCCGAACTTCGGCAGGTTGTTCATATCGACGTCCACGTAGTTAGCGACGTAGAGATCAAGGTTGCCATCGTTGTCATAGTCGCCGAACGCCGCGCTGGTTCCCCAGCGATCGGCGTTCGCGACGCCGGCTTTCACGGTGACGTCGGTGAAGGTGCCGTCGTGGTTGTTATGGTAAAGAGCCGAACCGTGGAAGCCTGTGATGTAAACGTCTTCCCAGCCGTCGTTGTCGAAGTCGCCGATCGCCACGCCGTAACCCCAGCCGCAAAAATTCAAGCCCGACTTCGCCGACACGTCGGTAAAAGTGCCGTCATGGTTGTTGTGATAGAGGCGCGGCGGGTGGCACTTTCCTGCCTTGTAGTCTTCGATCGACGAACCATCAATAAGAAGGATGTCCATCCAGCCATCGTTGTCGTAGTCGAACGCGGCGGCGCCACCACACTGAGTTTCGACGATGTAGAGCTTCTCCAGGCTGCCGCAAGTCTGATGAAAGTCAATTCCAGCGGCGCGGGTCACGTCAACAAACAACGGCGAATTTGTCGTGGCAATCTTTGCGCCCGGCTTTTGCGCCGCCTCAGCAGGTTTCGCGGGAACAGTATTCTTCGGGACGACGTTGCTCGGAGCGGCAGTCTGCGCCGCGGCCCGCGAACTCAAACAGCCGCTCAACGCCATGGCCAGGACCGAGGTCGCAATCGTAAGAAACTTTTTCATGACTCCGGATGTGTGCTGGGGCGAGCTCTGGTGATGGTTTGCATTGGCGTTTCGCTCCAATGGTCCGTATCAGGGTATCGCTTTGGCGATACCACAAGCCTTCAAAAACAACCGCCCTTTTTTGGGCTGCGAAACGCTCACTGATCGCGCCCCGTGGCCATTCCTGCCGAAGCCGGTTGCGCCTTCTTCAGTTCGGCGAAGCGTTCCAGTTCGCTTCGTGCTTCTTCGCTCCTGCCGAGTTTTTCGAGGACACGCGCCAGTTGATAGTGCGGGCTCGGATCCTTCGGGTTCAGTTCCGCCGCCTTGCGCAAAGAAGACTCAGCCCGAGCCGCCTGTCCCGCAAGCGCCTGCGCCTTGCCCAGGTTGTACCAGACGTCGGGGTTCGTCGCGTCCAGTTCCATGCCACGCTGCAGGTAGGTCACGGCCGCCTCGTATTTCCCGCTCTCCAGCAGCGCGCGTCCCAACTCGTACACCACTGCCGGACTCTCCCCTGACCGGCGCAACTCCTCCTTATATTCGCTGATAGCCTCGTCGTTACGACCCAGGCTGAAGTAGGCGAATCCCAGATTGTAGTGTCCGTGCTTGATCGCCGAATCGAGTTTCAGAGCGACTTTGAACTCGTCGACCGCCGGCAGGCTGCGATTCGAATTCAGATACGCTCGCCCCAGCAACTCATGCGCGACCACGTTAGCAGGGTCGAGCTTGATGGTCGCTTCTAGCTCGTCCGCGGCCCCGGCGTCATTCTGCTGGCTCAATAACACCAGTGCCAGGTCAAAATGCGTCGCGGAATCTGCCGGGTTCAACTCACGTGCTCGCGTGAGCTGCTCTAGCGCCTGCTTGGTATCGCCGGTTTTGAAGTAGGCCACGCCCAGATAATGGCGGAATTGCGCATCGCGCGGCCAACGCGAAACCGCTTGTTGACCCAGCAGGAGGGCATCTCGAAACTGGTCGGAATCCAGGTCCTGCAGCAACTGTTGACGTGTTTGGGCTCGGGTCCGGTCTTGGGTTTGCGCCCGCGCGGCTGGGCACAACAGGCAGAATAGAATTGCTGCGATGATAAAGATGATAAAGACGACGATGAGGACGGGGCCCAGACCCAGGGCGCGCCGCTCCGCCGTGCGCGTCGTTGCACCGTTTATCATGGTTGCGTCATCGTATCGTCTTTGCGCAGCCAGTCGCAACGCGCTTACCGATCTGAGTCGCGCCGCGTCTATCCGAAGGGAGTTCCCATGGACACCAGAGATTTCATTCGGATGTTTGCCTACGATCACTGGGCGAATCGCGAATGCCTCGCCGCGATGCGTGCCGGTGACTTCGTTCTCGTCGACGCTTCCTTGAGTGCTATTGGACGCATAGCCCACATTCTTTCGGCGCAGAAGCTGTGGCTCGAACGGATCCAAAAACAGCGTCAAAGTATGCCAGTCTGGCCCAGCGCGACGATTGAGGATTGCACGGCGCTGACGAACGAGATGTCGTCGGCGTGGCAAAATTATCTTACGCAGCTTCCGACCCAGCTCCCGCCTGGTTCGCTCGACGACAAGGTGGAATACCGCAACAGCAAGGGCGAACCCTGGTCGAGCCGCGTGGAAGACATACTGATGCACGTGCTTTTTCACTCCGCGTATCATCGAGGCCAAATCGCTTTGCAGATGCGCGCTTCCGGCATCGAGCCCGCCTACACGGATTTCATTCACGCCGTCCGCAACGGATTCGTGGGGTAGAACTGGAGCAGAGTGTGAAGATGGATCGCGGTACGATATGGCACGTCTGGCTGCCGTTGATCGCGGGCCTGTGGGTTTTCGGCGTTATATTTCACTCCCGATCGGGGCCGCATGGACTGACGCGGTGGATCGGTCTGTTGCTCGGTGTGATCGGCCTCAGCGGCGTGGTTCTCGCCCGCTACACCCTGGGTCGATCGTTTTCCTGGGCTCCGAGAGCGACTGGGCTGGTCACCACCGGCATCTACTCGCGAATCCGCAACCCCATTTATATTTCAGGCATCATTTGCGTGTTGGGCATAGTTCTTTTGGCGGGGCGACCCGAACTGCTGGCCATTTTTCTGGTGATCATACCCGTGCAGATCATTCGCGCGCGCCGCGAAGCCGCAGTGCTGGAAGCAACATTCGACGTCGCCTATAGGGAATATCGCAAGCGCACCTGGTTCTGAGTTCCCGGGTCTTAGGTATTAGGTATTAGATCTCAAGAAAGACGGCCCTGTCAGACCTGAGGCCTAAGACCTGCCACCTGACACTTGAGACCCTCCCAGCGCTGCTATCATTTGAGCAATGAAATCAGCGTGGACCAAGCTGCGCCCGGCGCTGTTCTGCTTCTTTCTGCTGGCTCGCCTTCAAGCCGACGACGAACCCCAACTCAGCGCGCTCCCGGCGCCGGTTTCGAACAATGCGGTTGCCATTTCGCATGACCAAGGCGGACCCAGGATTTTCTCCTTCATGGGCATTGGTCCGAAAAAAACCTGGGACGCAGTCACGACCAGCGCCTACGAAATGGATCCCAGCACTGGCAAGTGGACGGAAAAACGCCCCGTTCCCGGTCTCGCCGGGCGCCTCGCGGCGTCGGCGGTCGCGCTCCACGACCAGGTCTTCATCTTCGGCGGCTACGTCGTCGACTCCCAGGGTGGAGAGACCACCATGTCGGACCTGAATGTCTTTGTCCCGGTTGAAAACCGTTATTATCGCGGCAAGGACATCCCCGTCCCGGTCGATGACGCAGTCGTCGGCGTCTTTCGCGACCGTTACATTTATGTCATCGGGGGATGGTCAACGGCAAAGAACGACGCCGTCCGTGATGTCCAGATCTATGACACCGATAACGATACTTGGATGCAGGCCACGCCGATTCCCGGTACGCCTGTGTTCGGTCATGCCGGCGCCATCATCGGCAACACCATCGTTTACGTGGACGGTGCCTACAAGAACCGGAGCGGCATAGGTCCCAAGTACCTCGCGTCCAGCGAATGCTGGATGGGTGAGATTCCAAATTCAAAGAAGGGTGACATCACCAGGATCGAATGGACAAAACTTCAACCCCATCCCGGCAACGCACGTTATCGCATCGCGGCGGGCGCAGGGCCGGCAGAAAAAAAAGGAGGCAGAATCTATTTCTCCGGCGGTAGCGACACTCCCTACAATTACGACGGAATCGGTTATAACGGTAAGCCGGCCGAGCCTTCCCCGGCGACGTTCGCCTTCAACGACTACACCGGCTATTGGGAAACGATCAGCGACGACAATCCCGAGCCAACCTTTCCTACCCCTCCCACGATGGACCATCGCGGCCTGCTAGTGACGCGCCGCGGCTTGGTCATCGTGGGCGGCATGGAAAAAGGCCAGCAGGTGACCGCCAAAGTGACGGTTGTAAAAGCCGACGGCGGGAAGTAACCTTAGCAGTAGCTTGTGGAGCGCCAGGCGTCCTCGCCCGGCCACCACGGTCGCTAATCAACATTACCGCGCCAATGGACACGCATCAGGTTTTCTCGTGTCCTGCGCATGGTGCCCTACGCACAGAGCCTCGCGCCAAGTTATCACGAATTCAGGTGACGCCTATCACGGCAGGGCATCCCCGCCAGGCATCTAATCAATACAGCCGCAATTCCCGCGGCGTCCTGTATTTTTTTTTGACAATCCGTTCACTTAAAAATTCGGAGGCAAGCCTATGACTGTCGTGGAACCGCCCAAGGTGAATGCAGTGGCGGACTATATCAATCAATCTCTCAATCTCGTCAAAGCCAAAAACCCAGCCGAACCAGAATTCCACCAGGCCGTCCTTGAAGTATTCGAGTCCTTGCGACCCGTGCTGGCGCGCCACCCGGAATATCACGAAGCCAAGATCCTGGAACGCATCACGGAGCCCGAACGGGTTCTAATGTTCCGCGTGCCCTGGTTCGACGATAAGGGCAAAGTGCAAGTCAATCGCGGGTTCCGCATCGAGATGAACAGCGCCATCGGCCCCTACAAAGGCGGACTGCGTTTCCATCCCTCGGTGAATCTCGGCATCCTGAAATTCCTGGCGTTCGAGCAGGTGTTCAAGAATTCGCTCACCACGCTGCCCATGGGCGGCGGCAAGGGCGGTTCGGATTTTGATCCCAAAGGCAAGAGCGACGACGAAGTGATGCGCTTCTGCCAGAGCTTCATGACCGAACTCAGCCGCCACATCGGTCCCGACACGGACGTTCCCGCCGGCGACATCGGCGTGGGTGGTCGCGAAATCGGATTCCTGTTCGGCCAATACAAGCGGCTGCGCAACGAATTCACCGGCGTCCTGACAGGCAAGGGCCTGGCCTGGGGCGGCTCGCTGATTCGTCCCGAAGCGACCGGCTATGGCTGCGTCTACTTCGCCAAGGAAATGCTGAAGACTCGCAAAGACTCACTCGAAGGGAAGGTGTGTCTGGTCTCCGGCAGCGGCAACGTCTCGCAATACACCATCGAGAAGCTGCTGGATCTGGGCGCAAAGCCGGTTACCGTGTCCGATTCCGACGGCGCCATCTACGATGCCGACGGCATTGACCGCGAAAAGCTCGCCTATATCATGGAGCTGAAGAACAACCGTCGTGGCCGCATCAAGGAGTACACCGAAAAATTCAAGAAGGCCATCTACAGCGCCATCGACAAGAAGCTCGACCACAACTGGCTATGGGCCATTAAGGCCGACTGCGCGTTCCCCAGCGCCACTCAGAATGAGATCAACGCGAAAGACGCAGCGAATCTCATCAAGAACGGCGTAAAGGTCGTCAGCGAGGGCGCGAATATGCCGAGCACCCTCGAAGCCACCCGGCTGTTCCTCGAAGCCAAAGTCCTCTACGGACCGGCTAAGGCCGCCAATGCCGGAGGCGTTGCCACCTCCGGACTGGAAATGTCGCAGAACAGCATGCGTATCTCCTGGACCCGCGAAGAAGTCGATGATCGTTTGCACAAGATCATGATTGCCATCCACCAGAACTGCTACGAAACGGCCGAGAAGTACGGCACGCCCGGCAACCTGGTGAACGGAGCCAATATCGGAGGCTTCCTGAAGGTCGCAAACTCAATGCTCGATCAGGGCCTGGTCTAACGAAAGAAGAATCTCGCAGGGACAGCCGCCCTCGTCTGTCCCTGGGCGTAGCCCGGCAACGCCGGTTCAGCCAAAAAGACGCGGAAGGGAGCAATCCCTCCCGCGTTTTAGGTGATGGAAAGCTCGTGTGGTGACGGGGCATTGCCCCGTCAAGCACTGCCTGAATTCAAGTAGATATGGAGTGCGGGGAACGCCCGCCTCTCCCCTACCGCGCCCGCGCCAGCACTAGCGTTATATCATCCGGCTGTTCGTTGTCGCCGATCCAGTCGGCCACGGCACCGACGACAATTTCGGTGATGCGCTCGAGCGGCAGATGGCGATTCTCGCGCACCAGTTGGATCAGCCGATGCTCGCCAAACTCGTCAAACTCGTTTTCCGGCTCGGTCACGCCATCGGTGTACGTCACCAGCACATCGCCGGGACGCAGCTGCACGGTCGCTTCCGGAAAACTCACGTTATCGAAGAGGCCAACCACGGTTCCACCGCAGCTCAGCAGCTGCGACGATCCATCTTCTGCAATCAGGATCGGAGGCAAGTGACCGCCGTTCGTGTAGGTAAGCCGGCGCGTCGCTCCGTCATAGATTCCTAAAAACAAAGTCGCGTACTTTGCCGCCGGAGTGCTCTCGTAAAGCTGATGGTTCAGCAGCGTCAGCAGCGTCGCCGGAGAAGCATCCGTCCCCCTCGGCTCAGCGACCAGCATCAGCCCCGAGCTTCCCGCAGCCACCGCAACCGGCTCGCGCGTTGTTAGTTCGCGCAATGCCGGCACATCTTCGATCGTGTACGCACGCACCGCCGAGTAGATCGTCGCCATCAGCAGCGCCGCCGAAATTCCTTTGCCGCTGATGTCGCCGACCGCCAGCATCAGACGATCGGAATTCAGCGCGAGAAAATCGTAATAGTCCCCGCTCACGGTTCGCGCCGGACGGCAGAACCCGTGCACTTCCAGAGTCTCCAGCTGCGTGATCAACTTGGGATAGAGTTGCGCCTGCACTTCCTGCGCGATCGCCAGTTCGCCCTCCAGACGTTGCTTTTCCTTCTGTTCCTGCACCAGTTTCTCGATCGAGGTGGTCATCGAGTTGAAGGACTTCGCCAAGGTTGCCAGCTGGTCGCTCGACTGCACCGTGATGCGGTGGCTGAAGTCGGCGCGATTGATGTGCTTCGTAGCTTCGTAGAGCTGGCCGACCGCCGACGTGATGCTCCGCGTCAATTTGGTTCCGATCACGAGCGCAAGCAGTTCGATGATTCCGAACACGATCGCGATAATCAGCAGAATGTACTCTAAGACTTGAGCGTAACTGCCGAGCGCTGCAAACAGTCTCGCGTAAAGCACGGATGGCCGTGTATGCACGCCCAGGGCCCCGGTCCGCTCCGGCTTCCCTGTCGCCGAGGCCCAATCCGCAATCATCAGTTGCGCTCCGAAAATGATGTTCGGATCCAGCGCACTGCTCGCGGCAGGAATCGCCCCCGCGGTGAATGTCGGTTCGAACTGCCGCCCGTCTCCTGAAACTGTCCCGCCCGAACCGATCGTGATCCCTTGCTGGTTCTTGTCTTCCACGCCCGGGATGGTAGCGGAGGTTCGAGGCTGCAGCAGCGTGATTTCCCCGAGCTCGGCAGCGATCTCCTCCACCAGCGCCTTGTCGAACGGCTCGCTCGAAATCACGCGCACAGACTCAGGCTCTACCCCAATCACCGTCGCTGTGCGCAGGTAGAGTGCGCCGTGGTCCCGGACGATCTCGCTGAAATTGTCATGCACGAAAGCCGGAGCGCTGAACGTCACTGCTCCCTTCGGCCCGGTGCAGTTCGGCTGCGGCTGGCTCCCGTACCAAACGCATACCGTTCGCCGCGTCCATTCTCGATGCTGCGGTCGCATCCCGCCAATAACTTCTCCGCTCGGCGTTTCGCCGTGGCTGTACCGGTTTGCAATTTGTTTCGCAATTGCCCGGTTCGAGGCTTCCATACTACGCAAATGACCCGTGATCTCCGAGGTTACGACAAAGCTGGCGAACTGCCCGGCAAGAAGATAGAGCGTGATCAGGGAAATTACCACCAGCAGAAAAACCGGAATTACGCCGATAAACACATAGGTAACGACCAACCGGTTCCGCAACCGCCACATTAGTTTCGATCGCAGCCGGCGGAACCAGGCTATCGTGAATAGCGCAAGCGCCAGTATGCTGAGAAAACTTACCCAGCCCTCCAGGCTCCCGGATATTGCCGGACTCACACGACGCGTGAGCTGCTGCACGGCGAACAGAAGCAGTTCGAGCCCCACCACGTAGAGCGCCGCCCACGCGATCCAGCTTTGCGGCCAGAGCCCTTTTTCACGCAGCTTGCTCTCGACTTCCAGAGAGATCAGTCTCATCCTGTCGCCTGATTCGCCGCCTGATTATGGGACAGTCGCATCTGCCGACATTTCAGGCGTCATATCTTCTGCCGTTATATCTCTGGATAGATGTCGAAAAAGGCCGCAAGACTCGTCCTGAGCTGCTTCTCGATTTCGTCCTTGCCGCCCTCGAGAATGTGCATGGCGACGTGCGCATCCCGCCCATTTTTCAGTTTAATCGTAGCCGCGCCAACTTCCTCGACCTCATCGGAGGGCAGCAGACGCAGACCATATACCAATGTCAGGTTTGCCATCCCACGATTGTAAGCCAGAGAATGCGCAGTGAATGCCCGATTCAGGTTGGCGGAAATAAATTCGAATTATCCAGGCATGCTTCGCAAATTCATGGCAAACGTCACTATCCCGGTGGCCACTGCAGCGAGCGCCCCCCGATCAGGTGCACATGCAGATGGAAAACCGACTGCCCCGAGCGCGGGCCCACATTCACCACCGTGCGGTAGCCATCTTCAATCGATCGCTGCCGTGCAATATGCGCGGCCGCCAGGTGACAGCGCCCCACGAGTTCCGCGTCTTCTGCCACGGCTTCTTTTAACCCAGCAACATGCTTTTTCGGGACGATCAGCACGTGGGTCGGGCCTTGTGGGTTCAGATCTTCAAAGGCATATGTGTGCTCGTCTTCATAGACTTTCTTGGACGGCACTTCGCCGCGAATGATACGGCAGAATAGACAATCCGCCATGAGTTAGTCTCCTCTTGCCTGGTCTCACGATCATCGGTTTGCGATCATCGGACTGCGATCATTGGTTTGCGATCATCCGGCAAGTCTTCTCCGGAAATAGGCCCTCTCTATCTCCGCCAAAGACAATAACACCAACCTAACAGCGTCGTGCAAACCAATGTTCTCAATCGAGCCGTACCAAGAACACCGCCCCGTCTGCAGTCTCCGTTTCCTGGGCCAAAGCGGTGGCGCGCTGGCGGTCGTCGCCCAGAACTCGCACCCGCACCCACCAGGCGCCAGCGGGACTCAGAAATTTCAGGACTTTGGCCGTCTGGTAACGCCTCTGCAGGTGTTCCGCTAATTCAGCAGCCTCTTTCTTTCCGGCGAAGGAGCCGATCTGAACCGCCCAGCGTCCACCCGTATCCAGAGACAAAGGCGACTGCAGCACTTCCAGCCGAACTTTTGCAGTGCCTGGTAAGTACACATCCACCGCTTTCGCGGCGGCCAGTGAAAGATCGACGATGCGTCCCGGCACGAACGGTCCGCGATCGGTGATTCGCAGTACCGCCGAATTTCCAGTCTTCAAGTTCGTGATGCGCACGATCGATCCCAGCGGCAAAGTAAGATGCGCCGCCGTCATCGCGTTCATATCGTAAATCTCGCCGTTCGATCCGCGCCGGTTGTGATACGGAGCGCCGTACCAGCTCGCCATCCCGGTTTCTTCAAAGATCGGCTTGGCATCGGCGGGAACGGCGATCTTCTCATTTGCGCCCGTCGTTGTTGTTGCTGGCGGTGGCGAAATCGCAACTGGCTTTTCCTGCGGAATTGACGGTGGAGGTGGGGCCTGCGCCTGCGCGGGCTTATGCCCGCCACAGCCGGTCAGAAGCGCGCTGCCCAGAAATAGCAGGAAGAGAAAACATGGAAGCGACCATGCAGAGGGCCATCGCAACGCCCGCCGCTCACTCCTGAGCGAGCAACTGGAAGAGAGGCAGTTCAAGAATTCTTGCGCTGTGTCTCGAGAAAGTCCGCGAACTCGGAGAGCTTTCCCGCCGCTGTCCGCAGCGCCTTCGAGGAATGTGTTCGTGCCGCCGGCACAACCTCGTCGTTCAGATACGTCACCAGTCCAGCCGTCTCTTTTTCCAGAGTCTCGGCGATAGTCGCTACCGAGCGATTGAAGCGCGCGGAAGCCTCTTCCACCTTGCGGTCGCATTCGGTCATACCCATCCTGCCGGTTCGGCTTAGTGTTCACCCGTGTGTCGCGGCTACCAGGCTTCATCATTATCGTGGGCCCTCCCGCAGCGGTCAATTGGCTTTGTGTGGAAGCGCGACCCGCCTGCGTGGTGCCGGCGCGGAGCCTAATCCTGAGCGGTAGTCGAAGGGACCAGACCGGACTGGGCAAAGCCCCGTCCCCACACAAGCCAAGTCACGGTACAATCACGCCATGCGTGCGAACCTAGCCGTCGAATCTCCGCCGGTTTCTGTGATTTTGATGCTCACTTTCGCGCTGATGTTTGCTCTGACGTTCACCTCGGCCTGCACCTTCTACGGCGATCATCCGGCGCGCGCCTTCTCCGATGCAACCGGAGGCGAAGGTCTGGAGCGCGTTTTCTGGAAAGAAGTGAAAGCGGCGAACTGGGTCGAAGTAGAGCGCGCTCTCGCTTCGAATTACATCGGCGTAACTCCAAGCGGAAAACTCGATCGTTCCGCCACGCTTGAGCAGTATCGCGGATGGCAGTTAAAGGATTACACGCTCGGCGATCTGAAAACCGAGTTGAACGGAACCACCATCGTGGTGACCTACACCATCACTCTGAATGGCACCTCGAATGTCGGCGCCGGGAATGGAACCGCCGGCTCGCAACCTCTCCCCACAAGGCCGCAGCACATGATGACCGTGTGGCAACAGCAAAAAGCCGGATGGGTCGCCATAGCGCACAGCGTCAGCCAACCATGAAGCGCGCGCAGGACTGCAGCCCTGTAGAGACGCGGCTTGCCGCGTCTCGAACAACCAGCGCTCCGGCCCAGGTCACCTCGGCTGTTTCCACCACGGATCTTGTCCGCTTCCAGCGTGCGCTGCTCCGCTGGTACGACCAGCATCGCCGCGACCTGCCCTGGCGCGAAACTCGCGATCCTTACCGCATCTGGCTAAGCGAAATCATGCTGCAGCAGACGCGCGTGGCCGCCGTGCTTGACCACTACCGCAGATTCCTCAAACGCTTTCCGGACGTGCAAACGCTCGCCGCGGCTTCCGAAGACGACGTGCTCGCGGCCTGGAGCGGTCTGGGCTACTACCGGCGAGCACGCATGTTGCATCGCTGCGCGCAACAGATCGCCGAACAACGGGGCGGTCGTTTTCCACGCACCTCCGAAGCCTTGCTTGCCCTGCCCGGCATCGGACGCTACACCGCTGCCGCCATCGCCAGCATCGCGTTTGCCGCGCCCGTAGCCTTGGTCGATGGCAATGTCGAGCGTGTGCTGCAAAGATTGACCGGCATAAATCTCACCGCGCCGCAAACCTGGCGACATGCGCGAGCGTTTCTCGCCAACTCCCAGCCTGGAGATTTCAATCAGGCCATGATGGAACTCGGCGCAACCGTGTGCGTGCCGCGCGAGCCCCACTGCGCAAAATGCCCCGTCCAAAAATGGTGCGTTACGCAGGGAGAAGCTCCGCGCGCCGCACCGCCTACCCGCCAGCGCAAGCAACAAATCTGGTGTGCCCTCGAGTGGCGCACCGGCAATAGCAATCGCAATGGCAATCAGAAAGGCCGAGTCCGACTGGTGCGGCGCTCAAAGAAAGCCTCGCTTATGGCCGGCATGTGGGAACTGCCCCAGTCGACCGACCCTCCGCGCCCCTTGCCAGATGCAGCGCACTGGCGAACGCTTCGCCATTCCATCACCAACACCAATTACACGGTTCATGTTTTACGGAATATGCCGTTAAGGAGTACGCCGTTGCCGGGTGTTCCGCCCGCCGCGAAAGGCAAGTGGATCGGGATTGATCGCATTCCGCAGATCCCTCTCACCGGGCTGACGCGGAAAATCCTGAAGGCCGGCGGCATCATCTAAACTAGTGAGTTATTTCTCCTATTATGAAGTGGCTCGATCGCTTGTTCGGAGGTCCGAAAGATATGGCTGCATTACCGGCCGGAACCAAGGCCCCTGATTTTTCATTACCCACCCTCTCTAGCAGCAAAAATAATGATAATGAAGATGACGGCAATTTCTCATTGCAAGCCGCTCTCAAACAAGGACCCGTGCTCGCCGCCTTCTTCAAGGTTTCCTGCCCCACCTGCCAATACACGTTTCCCTACCTCGAACGCATGCATAAAGCACACGGCGACAAGAAAATCACGATCGTAGGCATCTCGCAGAACAACCAAAACGACACCGCCGCCTTTCTGAAAGACTACGGCGTCACCTTCCGCACTCTGCTCGACGATCCGAATGGCTATGCTGTCTCGAATGCTTATGGCCTGACCAATGTCCCCACGTTGTTTTTGATCGGGCAAGATGGCCAGATCGAGATCAGCAGCGTTGGATGGGTCAAACAGGAAGCGGAGGACATCAACCGCAAACTCGCAGCCATGCGGCAAACTTCACCCCCTCAGATCTTTCAGCCCGGAGAAGACGTCCGCGACGTCCGCCCCGGTTGAGGCTCGAAAAACTGACCCCGCGGTCGCGGGAGAAGCACCTTCAAAACCGAACTTTTGAGTATTCAAGGTTGAATTTACAGCCTGCTCTCATGGGGAAGTGGCACTACAGCACCATTTTAAGGATGGCACGGCCGCTCGGCGTGCTCGTGCCCTTTGCCCTTCGGGTCGCTTCCGCCTTCCTAAATACCTCCGCGCTACTGCTCAAGTAACCTGGCGTTATAGGCTTTTTCCTTTACAATCGGGGCACATCTTCCCCCTATTCGTGTGATTTGAGGTGCTCTGCATGTCGATGGGCAGAACCATATTCGCCGTTGGACTGCTGCTAGTCACCACTCTCTCGGCGCAACAAACGCCACCGAAACCGCGAGCCGAAGCGCGCTTCGGCTCGCATCTTCCCGGGACAGCCATCGCCGCCATGCAAGGCATTCGCCCCGGCAACATCGAGACCCACGTCCGCTTCCTCTCCCACGATCTGCTCGAGGGACGCGGCACCGGCCAGCGCGGAGGTGACATTGCCGCCGAATACGTCGCCACACAATTTGCGCTCTATGGACTGAAACCCGCCGGCGACAACGGCTCCTACCTGCAGAAAGTTCCGATGGTCGGCATCACCCCCGGCCCCGATACGCGTTTTAGTTTCGTTCCGGCGAAGAGCCAAAAGGTCGACCTCAAGCCGCTCGACGATTACGTCGCCTACGATCAGACACAGCAGCCCGAATCCAACGTTGAAGCCGAGATCGTATATGTCGGCTACGGCATCGAGGCGCCCGAATACAACTGGGACGATTACAAAGGTGTTGACGTCAAAGGCAAAGTCCTGCTCATGCTGGTTAACGAGCCACCTTCCGACGATCCGAAGTTCTTTGCCGGCAAGGCGCTCACTTACTATGGACGTTGGGTCTACAAATACGAAGAGGCGGCTCGCAAAGGAGCGGTGGGCGCCATTCTCATCCACAAAACCGAGATGGCCAGCTATGGCTGGGACGTCGTTCGGAATTCCTTTTCCGGCGAGCAATTCTATCTCAAGCTTGACGGCACTCCTAAGCTCAAAGCGTCCTCCTGGATTCACCTCGATATCGCGCGCCAGCTCGCCTCCTCCGCGGGCATGGATCTCGACAAGATGATGGTCGACGCGACCTCACGCGACTTCAAACCCGTCCCGCTCCACATTCGCCTCTCTGCGCACATGACCAGCAAGATTCGGCCGGTGGAATCAAACAACGTGATCGCCGTCCTGCCGGGATCCGACAAGATGCTAAAGGACGAGGGCGTCTTCTACACCGCCCACTACGATCACTTTGGGATCCGTCCCGATATGGCGGGCGACAACATCTTCAACGGCGCCATGGACAATGCCACCGGCTGCGGCATCGTGATGGAAATCGCGCGAGCATATTCGGAGGCAAAGCAGAGGCCGCGCCGCTCCATCTATTTCGTCTCGGTTACTGCGGAAGAGCACGGCTTGCTGGGTTCCGAATACCTGGGCAAGCATCCCCCGATTTCGGCGGGCAAGATTTCGCTCGACCTCAATTACGACGATGTGATGCCGCTCGGCGCGCCCGAAGAAGTCCAGGTTTCCGGAGCCGAGCGAACCAACTTTTATCCCGCGGTGCTAGCAACGGCGCAGGATTTCCGCTTCCGGATTCGTCCCGACGCGCGCCCCGAAGCCGGACATTACTACCGCTCCGATCATTTCAGCCTCGCGCGCGTTGGCATTCCTGCGTTTTCCATCAACGAAGGAATGAAGTTCAAAGGTCACGACGAGGCCTGGGGCCTGGCAAAGGATGCCGACTACACGGCTCATCATTACCACCAGCCGAGCGACGAGTATCGCCCCGGCATGGATTACACCTCCGACGCCGCCATGGCCCGCTTCGGTTTCGCGCTCGGGTGGACCGCCGCCAACCAGGCGCGCCTCGTCGACTGGAAGAAAGGCGATGAATTCGAAGGAGCGCGACGCGCCAGTCAGTCTCAATAACCTCTCAATAGGGTTTGCCGCAGTTGTTACCGCAATCATTCTGCGCCTACACCAGCGTAACTTTCGACCCTTCCGGCATCGTGCTAGTCTGCTGCTTAGTATTGCAGTTTCAGCAATTTGCACAGCTTAATAGACGAGGAACGACCGTCGTCCGATGCCCAAGCTCCCGATTTTCAGGTTGCGTGGTTTTGAACCGCCCAGCCGGCCCGATCTTCAATACTACGGGCTCAAACTCGCCTTCAGCGATTTGCAGCTGGGCGTCGACAATCTCCGCTACGACGTTTTTCTCAGCCCGCGCGTCACCGCGGATTTAAGTTTCCATCTGGCGCGTTACATCTGCCGTTTCGGCGAAGTGGAATCGCTGTTCGAAATGGACGTTCCCTCCGCCGCCCCAAACAAGTTCATACGCGCCGCCGAGGGCCCCGCCAAGCTGGACAAGACCGGCCTGGCTGACGTGAAGACTCTGCTGGTCTCGATTCATCTCGCCATCCTGAATCGCGCGAAGGCCGAAGGCAATCCCTCGGTCGATCTGCTCGGCCGCCTCGCCGTGCTCAAGTTCATTCGTACCGAACTGCAAACGCAGTTTGCCAGGATTCTCGAACAGTGCCGCATGAAGTCGAAGGCTCTCGAGGGCATTCGGCAAGCGAAGATGATGCAGACGCAGGGACTGGTTTCCTCTTTCCAGGTGCGCAAGAAAATCATCCTGCGCCGCGCCGGGCAAGAGATGTTTCGTCTGCTTTGCGAAATCGAAAAGGAAACGCTGGCCCGCACTCGCCGCTCCCTGCTCGGCGAATTGCCCGCTGACTGCTATCGCCTGTTCCTCAATCCGCTGATTCTTACCGATGATGGACGCGACGACTATCTCTGGGCCGAGCACTATTACATGTTCGGCAACTTCGAAAAAGATCCCGACCGCTTCCACAGTCTCCGCCAGTTTGCCCTAAATTTTCTGCGCGAACTAGGATACGGGGAAGCGACCGACGATGAGCATCTAGAGCAGGCGCTCAATGTTCCCGAAAACGCCGTCACGCTGGTGGGCACCGGCAACGGCGAAGACGCGACGCCGGAAGATCGCAACCGAACCGACCGCCTCGACATCTGGACCCGTCTGCTGCAGCGCGAAGGCGTTCTTTCGCACGTCATTGCTTCCTACGAGGCCGTCCCGCTACTCTCCGAATATGCGCCGCGGGTAAATCCGCAGCAGATCAAGAACGCGCTCATCTCCCGCGAAGAAGCCGCGCGCGTTGAAACCATCATTGCCGAAAGCCGCCTCAATTCCGACCGGCTCTTTGCCGCCATCGGACGCGTTGCCTCCTGCCGCAGCTCCGAGCGCAGCCACTTTGCCGCGCGCCTTCTGCACGACCTTTTTTGCTATCACCGAGACCTGCGGGGTCTGGAAGCCGTCACCGTCGGCTTTGACAGCATCAACCTGGTCAGCGACGACAAAGTCCGCCAGCTTTCCTCGCTCAATGGCATGCTCTACGAGTTCCTGCCTCCTGAAGACCAGAAGCCTGCCGAGGATCGCGTCCTTCACCACGTGATCCTGAAGGCCGACGTGCGCGACTCTTCGCGCCTCACGCGCTCGCTGATGGAGAAAGGCATGAACGCCGCCTCGTATTTCAGTTTGAATTTCTATGATCCAGTAAACAAGTTGCTCGCGAAATACGGCGCCACCAAGGTCTTCCTCGAAGGCGATGCCATTATCGTGGCGCTGCTCGAACGCGAAGGCGAAGCCATGCTCGGCGTCGGCCGCACCTGCGTTCTGGCGTGGGAGATTGTGAGTCTGCTCCGCGAGTATAACGAACTCCTGCGGCGTTCCGGTCTGCCCCCCATGGAAGTCGGCTTGGGCATCGCTTACCAGGATTCGGCTCCGCTCTACCTCATGGATGGCGAGCACCGCATCATGATTTCCGACGCCATCAATGACAGCGACCGTCTCTCCTCCTGCAACAAGCGTGTTCGCAAGAAACTTGCACCCGACGCCGGAGTCTTCCAGGTCTACTCGGTTCAGATCGGAGACGCAGGCAGCGCGAGCCCCGAATCCGGCGCCGAAGAAATGCGCCTTAACTACAACGTGGGTGGGGTCTGTCTGAGTGAAGCGGCCTTCCGCAAATTACAGCAGGAAATCTCGCTTTCTGCCTGGGCGCTAGATCGGAGCGAGTCTGGCTTCAACAGTCGCTGGATCGACGACGAGCGCGAGTTCTTCGTCGGCACGGTTCCCATCGCCAACGGAATATTTCGCAAAATTGTAGTCCGCAAGAACCGCATCGCCCAGGTCGATGTCCGCGACCTATCTATCTTGCGCTGGACCGACCGCTACTACTACGAAGTCTGCGCGAATCCCGCAGTGTACGCAGTTCTGCAGGGCGAAAAAACCGCAAAAGCCTCACGCTAGGAAACGTCGATTAAGTTGGATCGGCTTGGCCTTGAAGGGGCATGGCCTCAGCCATGCCGTCCGAACCGGCCAACTACCTTTATAGCCGCAGAAAAACTCCGCGTTGCATCTCATTTTGGGTGGCGCAGCAGGTCGACGGTGTTTGGTTCTGGGTGGCGCAGCGCTTCAGCGCTGCGGTAACCGCCCTATGTTGAATGCGGCTTTAGCCGCAGCGGGTGCGCCCTCAACACCATTGCGAAAACCGACTCAGAAATTCCGCCGCACCCGAAACGGAATCTCCACCACCGCCTCAAGTGCGACTGGTTTGCCGGCTCTTTCCGCCGGCACGAATTTCCAGCGAGCCAGGGCTTTCGCCGCATAGGAATCCAGACGCTCATCCGGGCTGTTGAGCACGCGAATGGCGCCCACTTTGCCATCCGCATGAATGACCGCATAAAGCGTGACCGTACCGTGCACGTTGGCGCGAATCAATTCCAGCGGATAGCCGGGGTCCGATGTTTCTGTGGCAACCGGCTCCAGCAGTTCCCCATCTCCCCGCCCCCCGTTGAGTTCCGCAAACTTTATTACCCAGCTACCCGTCGAGGAATTCAGATTCGGCATGTTCAGCGTCCTGCCGTAGACGCGTTTGCCGTGAAAAACCTGCCGATCCACGTCGGTGATCTTATCTTCGGAAACCGGAGACGCAGCGCGCCCGCCCGAACGAGCCGTCGCTCCCGATGACGACGATGATGAAAGGCTAGCCATCTCGCGCGTGTTGTCCGCTGCGCCAACATGCAGGCCCGCCGGGAGAGATCCATTGTTGTGCGTTCCTCGACTGCCGGATCCATTCGCTTCCGATTTCCTTCCGGCCAAATCGGGAGTTCCCGAAGCGCCCGGTTTTCCCCGCGGAGTTGCGGAAAACGTCCCCCGGCGATTGCCCGCGGGAACAGCCACCGGTCCGGTGGGCGCTACGGGATGAATTCCCAGCGCGATCAACCGTCCGCCCGCGCCGGTGTGGCCCGCCGCAGCCACGCTCGGCGGAGGGCCGACCGGTTGTACGCCACCGGCCGGCAAATGTCCGCGCCCGCGCGTCGCCAGCGAATGTTGTTCATCGAGCGTGATCTGCGGAGCCGGCGCGACCGCGTCACTCGGGCCAATATTCATGACCCCGACGCGTCCCTTGGTTGATTTCGTTAGCTCCGGAGGCGGCGCAATCACATCCGATTTCATCGCCGCGCTGACCACACGGTCCGGCGCAAACGCCACGTCCGGCGCGGGTGCCACGACCTGCGTCTCCGGCGCAACCATATGCGCCAGCGGGGCTCGCGTCGCATCCAGCGGAATTGCCGGCACGATCGCTCCCGTGGCAACGATGTTGGGCAAAGCGACGTCATGGTCGAGCTTGAGATCGGGCGCCACAACGATGGTTTGGGACCGGTTGTCCGCTTCCCGCGGAACCGAAAGGATCGGCTGCTTCGCGTAGACGGGGTCTCCCTTTTGCGCCTTCGGCGCCTTAGGTACACCCGTGTCGAGCGGCGGCAGATATTCTTCGGGGGAATAAGTTACCAGCGACGACCGGTCAAAGGCGGCGTGAGCCAGGATATTTTGCTGTCGAATCCAGGCCAACGAAATCGTATAGATGAGCGCAACTGCCCCGGCGTGCAACAGCACGGATTGCACGAAACGTCCCCATGGCAGCCGCTGCTGGACAAAGACGTCGCGCCACAGGTCGAATTCGCCGTCGACGGGCACCTCCGCCGGGCCGGCTACTGGGCCAAGTGCTGCCTGAACTCCGCTCGGGAATTCCGGGATCGCGGGATCGTGTTCCACCAAGAGTTTCAACAGTCTTTTCCCCGGGGATTCCATCTCTGGCTCCAAATTGCCCCCTAGCCAACTCCTACGACGGTTCCCCGCAAGGCGGGATCCGAGGCGCTTTAGCCGGCTCGCCGCGGACGGCTGCTCTGTAGCAGGATTATAACTGACATCGAGAGATTGCTCGCCCGCATCGCGTACCCGCCCCGGAACTAATCCTGCCCGCTCTTGTCTGGTATATTCCGCCCACGGAGGCTCGTGAATGAACTAGAAACGGAAAGGCCGTTGGATACTGGCTTTGGCATGCGCAACCGCCGCGCTCATCTCCGCGCAAGATGACGATGCCACCGCGCGCGCGCAAGTTCCGGGCCTGGAGAAAACCTGGAACCAGGCCTATAAGTCTGGCGACACCAAAGCCCTGGCCGCCATCCTCGATAATTCATTAGTCCTGGTCGAAGATGATGGCTCCCTCAAAACAAAATCCGAGTTCCTCGCCACCGTCACAACGTCCACTGGCAACCAGGAGCAGGTCGCGCCCGAATCGCTCACCGTTCGCGTCTTTGGAAACCCTGCCATTGCGATCGGAGTCATCGCGGTCAAGGAAACCCATGGAGACAAGTCCGTAGTTCGTCGCGAACGCTTCATCGATACCTGGATCAACCGAAACGGTTCCTGGATCTGCATCGCCACCGACGCCACTCCGATGACGCACGCGGGATCGTAGCGCTTGAGCTGTTCGGACCCTTGGCTTGTTCGGACTGGTTTGTTCGACTCTGGCAGCCCGTGGTGTAAGTGCGTTTCGTATCAGGGGACGCCCCTCAGGCGTGCCGTAAGCGCTTCTCTAGGAATGCGCCTCAGGCTGGGGAGGCGATTGGAGTTTCACCAGGCTCCTAGAACGTCACGCGCACGCCCAGCTGCGCCGCGAACGGAATTCCCACCGTCGTGCCGGGCCCGAAGAAATCTCCCAAAGCGCCCTCGGGTATCTCGAGTTGCTTCAGGCTGGTGATGGGCGCCGTCTGCGTGCAGGCTGCATTCGTGCAAATGCTGCTGACGATGGTCTGACCATTTGCATTTGGTGCCATCTGGGGCCCGGGCACCGGCAGCTGGACGACATTGACCGCGTGATTCGCGCCGGGATTGTTGCGGTTGAAGATGTTGAAGAATTCGGCGAAGGGGTTAATCTGCCAGCGCTCGCGGATTTTGAAGGGGCGCGTGACGCGCAGGTCCGACTGAATGTAAGGCGTGCCGCGGAATATGTCGAGGCCTGTATACGCAGCCGGCCCGTTATTGAGCGAAACCCAAATGCGCCCGGTGTTGTTCGCGTTCGTGATGGTGATGGGACGCGCGCTCTCGACCTGATTGATGGTGCTCAATTCGATACCGCCGGGAATGGGCACCGTCCCGGCGAGCACAAAGCGGTCGCGAACGTCTTCGCCGGAGGGACCATAGTCGCCCGGTCCGAACGCATTCAGAGCTCCCGCATTCGGATAGCCATGCGGTACCTGGCAGACGCCGTCCACATAGTCGAAGAGTTCACCGAGCAGGCATCCCCAGGTTTGCGCCTTCGAGAGCTGGTAGTTCGCGACCAGATCAAAGCGGCGCATGTTGCCCTGCACGTGCAACATCAGGGCGTTGTAACTGGAGCGGTTGTCAGATTCGAACACGTTGACGTTGGGCACAAAAAGCATCTGATCTGTCGTGTCAGAATCCGGAATCAGTGGGGAAGATATCGTGGCAGGGGTCGTAGCAGAGGTCGGGCTGCTGCTATAGGGGAAAGCGCGGTATCCATGATTGCCCTGCTCGTGCACGTAATCGGCGCTCGCCAGCCAGTGTTGATTGAAGGCGTGCTGCACCCCGCCCGTGATGTGGATAGCATAAGGTGTCTTGTAATTTGAGCCCACCAGATTTCCGGTCGCGCCGGCGCCGCCAATCAGGCAACCGGGCCCAGTGAGCGCGTAAGTGCTCGGGGACGATCCACGGAACGTGCAGGTTCCCGCGATCGCGTTCGTGCTGTTGACGCCCTGAAATGCCGTTGCCCAGCCGTTCTGCGCAAGATCGTCATAGTAGAGGCCGAAGCCGGCGCGAATTACGGTTTTCTCGCTGTTGCCCGGCGAGTATGCGATCCCGAGACGCGGCGCAATCTGTTTGTTGTAATCGTGCGGCACGCTGGGGACAATCGGGATATTCAACGCGAGCAGCGTCTGATACGCGGCGTTGTGAGCTTCGCTCAGTCCCGAAGCGATCATGAGTCCCCAGGTGTTCTGATAACGCAGGCCGTAGTTGACGGTCAGATGCCTTGATACGCGCCAGGAGTCTTCGGCGTAGAGCGCGAGCCGTTGAACATTCTGCGAAAAGGCGCCGTTGCCAGCGGGAGTATAGCTGCAGCTAGAGCCGTCTGAAGCAGGAATGCCGCTGCCGGTGCCGGAAGTGGCCACCGATGAGATCCTGGTCCGGGTGGATACCGCGGGGGTCGGCGTGTGGGATCCGTTCGAACGCGAGGGCGGGTTCGCTAAAGAGTTTGGCATGAAAGCCAACTTTCCTTATGTAC
>DATDGS010000074.1:0-17053 GCA_036521955.1 Terriglobales bacterium | reverse complement strand
AGAGGCCGCGCACCCGGCACACGCGCCGTGAGCCAGCTTTGCCGCGAGTTCACATCGAGGACGCTCACGGGCTGCTTCTGCATCAATTGCTGCAGCTTGCCGGGCGAGATGACGTTGAGGCCCATCAATCGGGCGAACATGTCTGCTCTTTAATCTCCGCAGCGCATCAGAGTGCGCTCGGCTTCGCCCGTCGCAGCCAGACCGCTTGCCCGACCGTGACGAGGATGGCGCTCGGCAGCAAGAGGAAGGACATGGCCTCTGCCAGATTGATCGGCAGCGTGAGCCATGCAATCGCAACCGCGAGACCCGCCAGCGCCCAGATCCAGCCGGCGAGACGTTGAACGGCCTGAACCTTTGCGGGGTCGCAATGCAGCGCCGCCAACGGCGTGAGAGTTTTCGGTATGGCGTTCCCGGTCACGGCCAGGAAGGCGCCCACGATCGCCATCGTCGCGCGTAGCGCGATATCGCCGTAGTGGACCGCGCCGAGCGCCACAGCAAGTTTCGCGCCAAGCGAAATCACGAGAATCAGACCGGCTGTCACGATCCCGCTTCGGACGGAACCCCCGGTATCGCGGCGCGCTGCTTCTTCCTTAGGCTCGCGAGAAACGAGGACAAGGGCCAGCGTCATCCCGATGAGAAGAAGCAGGACCACGAACCAGGCCCCCGCGCTCTGGGGCCGCAGATACCAGTTCTCGGCGACGAGCAGAGTGTTGAGCGCGATCAACGCCGGCGGAATGTAGTTCCGGATCGGTTTGGCTGCCATCGTTAGCCCTCCTGCTTCAGTGGACGCAATCTTGTCCCGCTCTTTAACGCGGCCCGGCGCGCACCGCCCTGTGCCTTCATGTCCCAACCCACCGTTTGCGCGAAGGCGAGCAGCGTCTCCTCGAGGACGGACATCTTGAGTCGGTAGACGATTGTCCTGCCGTTTTTTTCGGCTTCGATCAGCCCCGCATTCTGGAGCACGGAAAAATGGGCGGACATAGTCGGCTTGGAGACAGCAAAATGGTCGGACAACTCACCGGCCGACATCGGCCGTTTGCGCAGCAGTTGCAGCACGCGGCGGCGCGTGGGATCGGAAAGAGCTTTGAACACGCTGTTCACAAGTCTATATTTAGCTAATCATCGAACTATTGTCAAGCGCCAATTTCGAAGTACCAGCAGTCAAGAATGGGGATGACTCCGACGTGGATAACTTGATTTCGTTTGGTTTCGACTGGAGTCGCCCGGCGAAGCTCCCGGATTGTCGGCAGACCGGACAAGATCCGGTAACGGAAGGGTTGCTCGTCATCCACTCAGGACCGTGCCTGCGTCCCTCCGGAAGGGCGGGACGGTCGTGGTTACCGACGGCGTGTTTATTCGGCGCGGAGGGCGAGGATAGGATCGATGGAGGAGGCTTTGCGCGCGGGCAAGTAGCCAGCGACGAAAGCAACGGCGAGAAGCAGCACGCAAGCCGTTACGATGGTGGACAAGTCGGCTGGGGAGAGGCCGAAGAGCATGCTGGCGATGAGGCGAGTCGCGGCGACACCGGAAGGGATGCCAATCGCGATGCCGAAAAGAGTTATCGAAAGCGTCTCGCACAAAATCATCCAACGAACGCTTCCCTGCTGCGCGCCAAGAGCGACGCGAACGCCGATTTCGCGCGTGCGGCGCGTCACGCCGTAAGACATCAATCCGTAAAGCCCAATCGAGGCGAGCAGGAGCGCGAGAGCTGCGAAGAAACCGGAAAGCAAAGCGATGACGCGTTCGTTGACGAGGAAGCGGCTGACCATTTGGTCGACCGTTGCGGTGCGAAGCGGATATTCGTGGCCGAGAGAGTCGACCTCATGGCTGATGCTCTTTGCCAAAGCTTCGGGATTCTCTTTGGCTCGGACGTAAAGGTTGAGGTCTGGTCCCCACTGAGCGGGAAGTTGAAGATCAGAAACGTAAATCACCGCCGGGGCGGCATCGCGAAGGTCGAAGATACGGGCGTCCTCGGCAACGCCAATGATTTCGAGATTCTGGAATTCAGCCCAAAAGCTATAACGAACGTGCTGTCCAACAGCGTCACCGTGAGGAAAAAGGCGCTCGGCGAGGCTTTCGCTAACGATAGCGACGTGGGGATGCTTCGCATCGTCACTCAGTTGGAATCCGTGGCCTCTCAACAAGCGGATGCCGAGGGTGTTGAAGAAACCGGGCCAAATTGTTGTCCCAATCGCCATCACATGGAAACCGGTGTTCGGATCTTCTGACGTAGCCGAGACTTTTTGCAGTTCTTGCGCGCCTACCGGCTCGGGAATAGAAATGCCTCCAAGACCGGCCGAACGAACTCCAGGCAAGTTGGAGACCCGCTCGATCAGTTGTTGGTGGTAACTGTTGAAATTCACGTTCTCGTAGCCGCCCGGTTTCGCATTGAGAATGATTTCGAGGAGATTGTCTTTGTCGAAGCCGAGATTGACGGAACGTAGTCTTTGGAAAGTGCCGACCAAAAGCCCAGCGTCTAACAATAAGACCAGGGACAGCGCAACCTGTATGATGATTAGCCCCTTGCCCAATTTGCCGGCGCCGCCCGCCAAACTTCGAGAACCTTGCTGTAGCACGACGGCAGGGTCTTCGCGCGAGGAATGCCAAGTCGGGGCAAGGCCAAAGAGAATTCCGGTCATGACGCCGACCAATAAAGCGACGGAAAGCACGCGCAAATCCGGACGCAAATCCAGCGATATGGTGCCCTCGGTCATGAAGGCGACGAGCAAGCGGCTTCCCGTATAAGAGAGAGCGAGACCCAGCAGCGCACCGCCAAGAGACAGCACCAAGCTCTCGGTTAACACCTGGCCTGCAAGGGCCCAGCGGCTGGCGCCAATGGCCACGCGCACGCTCATTTCCTGGCTGCGAGCGGCCGCGCGGGCCAGCATGAGATTAGCTACATTTATGCAGGCAACCAGCAGAATCAATCCAACGATGCCGGCAAGAACATACAGCGGGCGAGAAAATTGCGCGCGCAGATCCCGGGCAAAGCCTGTGCGAACAGGCGACACGTCCAAGCCCAGGGAAAGAAACGTCTGGCGACGCAGGCCCGGAGTCTCTGTGGAAGCGGTGGCCAAAAGAACCTCGGGCCAAAAGGATTGCAACTGGGCGCGAGCCCGCTCGATCGTAACTCCGCCCTTTAGCCGGCCTGTGATTTGAACCCAAAGCGACGACCGGTTATCAAGGCTGCCCAGACCAGAGATGACGATAGGCATGGCAGTATTAGGAATTGTGACGTCGGGTAGCTCGCCTGGAGTGAGACCGGTAAACCACTTTCGGGTGACGCCAACAATGGTGAAGGGCCGGCCCTCGATGCGGATCTGCTGTCCTATTACATCTCGCGCGCCGCCGAGACGCTGCTGCCAGAAGTCGTAGCCAATTACGGCTACCTGGAAAGTTGAACCGGCGCGAAGGTTGACATCTTCCGAGGTCAGCAGGCGGCCCAATAGAGGTATGACGCGAAGTTCCGAATAGTAATCTGGTGTAGCCGAGTAAACACGGCTTTGCGCAAGCACTCCGTTCACTGCCACGTTGGACTGCCAGGGACCACTCCAGCCGATGAATGCCGAGAAAACTCGCTGGCCGCGGTCGAGTTCGCGAAAAATGGGGTAAGAGAAAGTGCCTTTGTGACCTTGCCGAACGAGTGAAAGCTCGACGAGGCGCTCGGGGTGAGGCACAGGAAGATCGCGGAGCAGTAAGGCGTTGATGAGTGTAAAGATGGCGACGTTCGCGCCGATGCCCAAAGCGAGCGAGAGAATGGCGACGGTGGTGAAGCCGGGATTCTTGCGCAGGGCGCGTAAAGAGTACCGAAGATTTTGCCAGCATTGCCGCATCGGAGTTCGCTCCAGAAGACAGTCAGGGTGGGGTTCTGACTACATTTACGCCAAGTCGGCGGCGCTTTTCAAGCCACTATTCGGACCTGAACCGGACTTGCGGTTGGAACTTTTGGCACGGCTTGCCTCATCCTCCCCACATGAACATTCGTGGTCCGGAAAGACTACCAACAACTGGTGGGAATACGTTCGAGGCGTGCCACGTCTGCGGTAGCGAGCTCAACAGGTGAATTGAAGGTTTGTCGGCTACTCTGAAGTTGAGGTTCCACCGGGGAATCTCAATTGACGCCCGTTACCCGTCTGGAATCAGCATTGCTACTTGTGGACTCTTCAGAGCCAGTTTGCTGGGCAGCAAAGGGTAATCCCACCTCTGGGCTTGCGGAGTCCGGTGCTGGGAACTGGTGGCGCACCTACGGAATGGGATCACTGGACTCTGCAAGCCGAGAATCCTGCGCGGTTCGCTTCAGTTGGGCAGGAGGCCATAGACTTCGAGTTCTCCCAGCACGGATGAGTCGTTGCCCCGAGTGCCGACGTAGACCTTGCCATTGGCAACGGTAGGCACAGTAAATTTTACGGCGTGTCCTGCCAGGTCGCGATTCCCAGCGGCCTGTGAACTATTCCACAGTTCAGTGGCGAGATTGGTGGCGTCGTAGGCGTGAAGGACTGTTGCGCCGCAACCCGGCGATTGAGGAGTGCAATAGAGGCTATTGTCCAGCGCCCAGATGATGCCGTTGGTAGCGCCATTGGATGATACCGACGGGGTAGCACCAGGGAACCTGTAGCTGGTGGAGGATTGAGAATAAGGCGCGCCATTGAACTTACCAGTGGTGCTGTTGAAGACGAATTGCTTGAGAGGGCCGAGGCCGGCGACGTAGAGATTGTTCTGCCAAAAACCAGGTGTAGCGAAGATGGAGTTGCCCAGGTTAATGGTCTCGATGACGTTGTTCGTGGAACTGTTGAATTTCCCCAGATTGTCGCGATTGAGAAGGAACAGGTTACCCTGCTTGCCTCCTCCGATGAGGAGGTGAGTGACCGGGCCAGCAGGCTGATCGACGAGAATGGTTGCGGCGCCGGAACCGAAATCTGTGTCATTGGCGTCGAGCGAGGCTTGATCGAGCGGAGTGAAGTAATCCGCCACGGAGAGACCGCTTGCGGTGCTGAGTCTCACAACGCTATCACCATAGTTCGAGCCGCCCGTGTTTGCGTCGAAAGTTCCGTTGCCGGTGATGAAAAAGAGATTACCAGTAGAATCTACGGCGGGAGCGCCGCCCCCCATCCAGATGCCTCCGCGGGAATAGGAGAGCGTGCCAACCTGATTTGGCGTGGTGTTGAACACGGCGTTGGTCACAGGAGCGAGCGTGGAGGCGTTAAAGCCCATCACCCAACCGTGGTACGGATCATGGTCCTCGTGGGAAGCCCAAGCAACATAAACCACAGCATTGAAAAGAACGAGGCCGGGGCGCTGGTTTTCATTGCGCTGATCGAAAGCCACTCGTCCTGCTATAGAACCATCCCCCGTGCCAGGAACAGAAATAGATGAATCAATCCTATAGGGCGTGACTCTTTCGTTGCCGGTAGTGAGGTCAATCGCGTGTAGGCGCTGGAAGAATTGCGTGCTGGCGTTGACGGACTTGCTGACGACATAAAGCGTGTTGGTGGTCGGGTCGATGACTGGCGTGCCAGTGATGCCAACCTCGGGGGAAATGTCTCCGTAACCGCTGCCGACGAGCGCGCCTGCTCCTGCGGAGGGAACGGAAGTTTCACCGGAAGTGCCACCGTGAGCGGAGTCGATCAAATTGACGTGCCAGAGCGTCATGCAGGGCGTGGCATCCGCATCAAAGGCGTAGAGGCTTTCGTGCTGCGTGGCCACAATCATGAGATTGTGCGAAGAACCAGCCACCGTCAGATTCGGGACCCAGAGTGGCTGGGCATAAATTGCACCGTCGGCCTGGCAAGAGAAGAGCTTGCCGAAAGTAGACGTGTTCACGTTGGAAGGGGTGAGGGCAAACTCATGGGTATTTGTGCCGTCGCGGGAGAGGTTATTGTGATAAGTGAGAACGCCCGAGAGATCGGTGACTCCGATGGAGTTCGAGGCGCTTTTGGTGACGTCAGAAACGCTGGTGGCAGTGACGGAGTAGATGCCCGGCGTAGAAGGGGCGACGTAAGTAGCAGAGCTAGAGGTCACATTGACGAAAATACCGCAGGAGGTCCCAGAACAAGTTGGACCGGAGGCCAACCAAGTTACGCCCGCAGCGGCGACATCGTTCTGCACGGTTGCGGTAACGGGCAGTTTCTGCGTGATTGTAAGACTGCCCCGTTTGGGAGATATGGCGACACTGAGAGCGGCTGAGGAGCCCATGACCGTGATGCTTGCAGAGGCGCTCTTGGCAGTGTTCGAGATGGAAGTGGCGGTCAGGGTGACCGTCGCCGGACTTGGCACATTCGGGGGAGCCGTATAGGTGATGGGAGTTCCGGAGGCACTCGTGGTGGCGGAAAGAGTTCCACAGGGGCTGCCGCTGCAACCTGCGCCAGAGACTGTCCAGCGCACGCCGCGATTATGCCGGTCATTGCGCACGGTAGCTTTGAACGGTTGGGAGCCACCCCCCGCTGGGACACTGGCAGTTGCCGGGGAGACGGCAACGGAGATGCGGGACTGCGCGGAGACTTGCGGTACGAATGCGAGACCCAAGAGAAGGAGTGCTGCAAAGGAGGTAAGAATTGCCTGCCAGAATGCGCGGTGGAATTTCAGCGGCATGAGCGAACTCCTTTCATGAAGGAAACGAGTTGATCCAAAGCACCTGGATGTGGACCGGAAGAACCAGGCTGGACTGGTTGGAAGCAAATTATAGGGAAGCTAGCAGACACTTCGAATAGAACGACGGGACAGTGTTCGAAATTGCCCAGCCGGACAGCTTGGGGCAGAGTCAATTGGGAAGCGTGTCTCGCGAGTCCGAGATTTTGGATCCGGCGGCACTCAGGAGATCGCAGAGCAATTCCGAGCGAGGTGGTAATCTGAAAATGGTAGGGTCACTTTTGCCGAAAAAGTTGCCGTCATAATTGTTGGACCCTCTAATCCTGGGCGAGTTGTCGGCAATCCTTCCCTTACCGCATTACGGAAGAGTTGCCCGTTATGTGGGAATTGAGGGCGAACGCCAGAGCACGTCGCCCTACTTGTAATAATCCTGGTAAGGTAGCGTCTTCGATTGTGGGGGGCTGTGCAGCACGCAGCGCCGCAAAGGATCATCGATGATGCTCGCCGATGCCTTGGTGCAGGACCTTCGCTACGGTGTTCGCATGCTTTTCCGTAACGCGGCATTCACCGCAGTTTCGGTTTTTGCACTAGCGCTCGGCATCGGGATCAACACTGCCGCTTTCACAGCCTACAAAGCGCTGGTGAAACGGCCTCTGGATGCGCGCGATCCCGGTCAAATGGTGAACCTGGCGTTAACGCTGCAGTCCGACGCCAACGCTTCGGAGTTTAGCTATCCCGACTATGTAGCGTCTCGCGATCAACTGCACTCCTTCAGCGGTCTGATCGCAAACTCCCACGAACTGCTGAAGCTCACGGACGCCGGCGGCGTTCTGAGCGGACTCTCTAGCGCGGCGGGTTCTCTTTTTGGGCGCCTGGGGCTGTTACCTCCAGGAATCAAGAGCGCCGAGTTCGCCGACACGCTGACTGTCTCCGAGAATTATTTTTCGGTGCTGGGCGTCGCGCCGCTACGCGGCACCACGTTTGAATCCATCGGCGCTCGCGAGCTTGCCGCTTCGCCTGTGGTTCTGATTAGCGAAAACTACTGGCAGCGGCGTTTCGCAAGCGATCCTGCGGTGCTCGGCAAAACCATCCGTTTGAACGGCGCACCCTTCACGATCTTAGGAGTGACGCCCCATGATTTCGTCGGCACAAGCATGGACGCGCCGGACTTTTGGCTGCCCCTGAGTCTCGAGCCATTGGTTCATCCTGACGCAGACCCTCTTCATGATCGCGAAGACTTGCATTTGCAATTGTTCGGCAGACTCGCACCTGGTGTCAGCATGCAGCAGGCGCAAGCCGAGACCAATCTGGTGGCCTCGCGCTTGCGCACGTTGCACGACGTCAATTCCGAATGGAGCAGGCCCGCAGCCGCACTCATAACTCCGGGCTCGCCATTGCCTGGCAAAATGGCGCCCTTCCCATGTCGCGGGCACCTCACCTAGACCGGGTGTACAATGCCAGTATCCAGCTCACGGAGGCTAACCGTGATGACTCTCGGGAGACTTGTGCGCCGTGGTTTCGGCGCGATCCTCGTATTGGCTGTTGCCGCCAGCGTCTACACCTTCGCTCAATCTAGTTCCACTCCGCCCAGTTCAGGGCCAGTCGATCCGGGCGTTCGAACTGGCCCGCCAAGCGCTGGCGGTCCGCTCAGCAATCTTACTGCGGACGAAGCCGCCTTCTTCCAGGATGGCCAGGCGCGCTTCGCTGACATCGAAGTTGTGACCGGCGGCGCGAACAATGGCCTCGGTCCGCGCTTCAACTCCAATCAATGTCTCTCCTGCCACTCGCAGCCGGCCTCAGGCGGCACGAGCCCCGCGCAGAATCCGTTGACCGCGGTCGCCACTTTGAACGGCGCAAAGAACATCGTCCCCTGGTTCATCACTGCCAATGGCCCAGTCCGCGAAGCGCGCTTCAAGAAGACCAACGGTGTCGCCGACGGCAACGTGCACGCCCTTTTCGTCATCACGGGCCGAGCCGACGCCCCCGGCTGCAACATCTCCCAATTCGATTTCCTCCCCGCCGGAAATCCGCTCACCGGCCAAGGCGGCAATCCCAACATCATTTTCCGCATCCCCACTCCCGTGTTCGGCGCAGGACTGATTGAAGCCATTCCAGACTCCGCCATCCTTGCCAACATGCAAGCCAACGCCGCCGAGAAGTCGGCAATGGGTATTCGCGGACATGTCAACGCTCATCTTAGCGGCAACGTGAACCGCAGCGGCAACGACGGCACCATCACGCGTTTTGGCTGGAAAGCGCAAAACAAATCGCTCCTCATGTTCGCCAGCGAGGCTTACAACGTCGAAATGGGCATTACCAACCAGCTTTTCCCCCAGGAGCGCGACGAGACTCCCGGCTGCCTCTTCAACCCCACTCCCGAGGACACCATCAACTTCACCACCGCTGCCGGCTCCACCAATACCGCCGTTCTCTCCGACATCGAGGCTTTCGCCGATTTCATGCGCATGTTAGCTCCGCCCACTCCCGCTCCCGCCACACCCTCCACCGAAAAAGGACGCGCCACTTTTGCATCGATTGGCTGCGTCCACTGTCACACGCCTTCGCTCAAAACAGGCGTAAAGATTGCCAGCGGTTCCTCCACCAACCCCAGCGCCGCCCTTTCCAATCAGACCGCCAATCTTTACTCCGACCTCCTCGTCCATCACATGGGCAAAGGCCTCGCCGACGGCATCACCCAGGGCGCCGCCGGGCCAGACGAGTTCCGCACCGCTCCCCTGTGGGGCGTCGGCCAGCGCGTCTTCTTCCTCCATAACGGACGGACGACCAACCTGGTGGAAGCCATCCGAGATCACAAGAGCCGCGGCAGCGAAGCAAATAAGGTCATCGAACATTTCAATCGGCTGACCACTCAAGAGCAGCAGGACGTCATCAATTTCCTGCGCTCGCTGTAGCGAGAAGAGCACTCTCAACCCCATTGCCAAACTGAGCCCTCAAACCCCGGCCCTCGTGCACCTACCGAAACTTGCCAATCCGTTAGATTTCTCTTTTTCGCATCGTATTTACTTGCGTTAATAACTTATCTTAAGTAAGGTTAATTATGCGAGCGGTCCGGATGAATAGAACTCGGCTCACAACCATGCTGCGTTCAACTCTTTCGATATTTATTGTTGGCGGTTTATTTCATTTTCTCTTGCCTGATGCAACCTTTTCCCAGGGTGAAACTACCAGCGCGATCATCGGCCAGGTGAGCGATGCCAGCGGCGCGGCGGTGGCTAGTGCCACGGTGACGGTTGCGAATAAGGAGACTGGACTGAGGCGAAGCGCGAGTACCGATGACTCGGGCCGGTTCAACTTTCCACAGCTGAAACCCGGTACGTACTCCGTCAAGGTGGAAGCAGAAGGTTTCGAATCACAGCAGAATGACGCTGTATCTGCTGGCCTCGGCCAGAAGCAAACCGTCGATTTCAGACTGAAGATTGCGCAGTCAAACCAGACCGTTGAGATAAGCAGTGAAGCACCGATCCTCAACCCGGAGAATGCGAATACATCCACGACTCTCAATGCACACGCGCTGGAAGACCTTCCCAATCCAGGCGGTGACTTAACCTATCCACTTCAGTTTGCGGCAGGCGCACTCGTCAACACGGCAGGCAGCGGCAATGATTTCGTTGGCGGTACGAATGGGTATGGCAACGTTGAGTTCAATGGACTGCCTGCTCTCTCAAACGGCTATATCGTCGATGGCTTGGAAACGAATGATCCGCTGACGAATCTGAACAGCGGACTCTCGACAAACCTTGTCCTCGGACTCAATTCAATATCGGAAGTGACGGTCAATACACTTTCGTATGCCGTCGATCAGGGGCGGTACGGCGCATCGCAGGTCAACTACGTTACAAAGTCCGGTTCGAACCAGTTTCATGGGAATCTGTATGAATTGTGGAATGGTTCGAAGTTCAACGCTGCCAACTATTTTACGAATGCAACTCCAGGAAATCGCAAACCGCGGTCCACACTGAACCACTTTGGAGGCAGTGTGGGCGGCTCGATTATCCACGACAAGCTGTTTTTCTTCTTCGATAGCGAGTGGGTTCGGATTGCACTACCCATCGTCACGGCGACAACAGTTCCAACGCCGGCATTTCAGAATTACGTTTTGCAGCAACTGCCCTTGGGCGGGACCGATTCTGTCACTGGCTCGAGGTATCAGCCCGAGCCACAGTTGGTGCCGTTCTATCGGAAGATGTTTTCACTCTATGGAAATACCAGCGGAACACCACTCGCCGTACTTGGCTGTCCGTTCGATGTTGATGGAGGTTTGCCCGCAATTGCGAATGATGGAGAAGGTTGCGCAAATCGCCAGAGCGTGTCTCATTCGAGCGATGATCATGAACAGGTTCAAACTCTTCGAATCGATTACAACATGAATGAGAAAAACACCACCTGGTTTCGCTTTCAAACGGACAACGGACTCCAGGCTGCTTACACCGATCCTATCAATCCTTTGTTCAACGCTCTTTCCCCTCAACCCTTGTACTCGTTTGCAGGCGGGTATACGCACGTCTTTTCCCAGAATCTCGTGAATTATTTCAATCCTGCGTTTTCTTGGTATGGAAGCCTGTTTGGTCCTAGCGATTTTCAGAAAACGCTCTCCGCATTCCCGATCGTTTTGCAAGGTAGCGGCGCGAATGCGCCTTTTACCCGTGTCGGGGGACTTGACAACACTTGGGTACAGGGAAGACGCGGCTCCCGGTTCTTTATCAATGACAACCTCGCCTGGAGCACCGGGGCACACGAACTGCGTTTTGGAACGAATACTCGGATTCTTCTGCTGAATGACTATGACTTCGGCCAGGGAACCGTCCCAACTGTGACTTACACCACCCTGCCGCAATACATTTATGGAGTCGCATCCACGGCAACAGAGACTTTTCCCATGTCTGCAAACGAACCCTTTAACTTCTTGAATCTCGACCTGTATGCGCAGGACACCTGGAAAGTGAGCAGGGAGCTGACGTGGACGTTCGGGATACGGGACACTCTTAACTCCAATCCACTAAATCCGCATCAGCATATCGCTCGTCTGAGCGGCTCTTTCGATTCGATCTCGCATGACGTGAATCAGCCTTTGAACGCCGCCATTCAAACAGGTCTCGGTAATGTATTTTCCTCGACGCCCCTCGCGATACTGCAACCCAGAACAGCGATCGCATGGCAATTTGAGTCCAAGTCCGTGCTGCGTTCTGGCTTCGGCGTTTTCAGTGACATTTTGCCCGGCAGCATCGCCGATGTGGTCGGTGTCAATCCACCCTACGTCAAAACTTTCCAGGGCGGACTTCTTGGCACTGTCGGCGGTATAGCGATTGCGCCGGGAGTTTCTAACAGTGCGATTGACGCAACCGTGGCCGCAAATAAAACCTTCGGCTTGGGATTTCCGCACGGCCAACTTTCCTGCGCGTCTGAGCAAGCGAATCCCACAGCTTGTCTTCCCCCAGTCGCCATCACGGCGGTACCGGATGGAAAACTTCATGCGCCTTACTTCGTGGAGTGGAGTCTTAGTTTGGAACATGAATTGGGAACTACGGGAAGCATCCACGCACAATACGTCGGCACTCGTGCTGTAAATCAGCCGTATCTGACGCAGGTGAACGCCTATCAAACGGTCTGTGAGGGGTGCTTCGCGCCATTTCCATATGCGCAGTCTACGGATCCTCGATTCGGGGCCGTCACGCAGTTTTCCACCGGTGCGAACAGTCACTACAATGGCCTGCAATTATCCGCCATGAAGCGTGTTGGTCACGGCCTAATGGGACAAATCAACTACACCTGGAGCCGGTGTATGGACACCGTCTCTAACGGTGGATTCCTACAGTTCTCGGCAGGAGGAATCCTGTCCCCCCTCCCCGGAGACTTAGCTCGCGACTACGGTCCCTGCGACTACGACATCCGGCACAATCTCAATGCTCAATATGTCTATCAATTTCCCGTCAAGGTCCAGAATCGTCTTCTTGGCTATGCACTGAACGGCTGGCAGGTGTCGGGAACCGTGTTTTGGCATAGTGGGATTCCGTTTTCCGTCGTGAGCACGCCCTATTCAGCAAATGGAAATGGGATCGTGAACGGTAGTGGCCCGCAATTCGCAAGCGTTGTTCCCGGCGTACCCCTTTATGAACACAATCCCATTCCAGGTGTCACACAACCAGGCACGGTTCAGTGGCTCAATCCCGCTGCTTTCGTCTCTACTGTGGACCCGAGTACTGGGGCGTGCTTTGGAGGTGACACCCCCAAGAACTGTCAATTCGGGAACCTCGGTCGCAACGCGCTGCGCGGTCCCAATTTCACATGGAGTGACTTCTACCTATCCAAACTGTTTCCCTTAACTGAGCAGTTGAAGCTCAGGTTTGACGTCCAGTTCTTCAACGTATTCAACCATCCGAATTTTGGCCTTCCGAGCATGGTGCTAGCTGGCATTCCCGGGAAGCCTACTACGCAGACTGGGTTTGGTGCCCTTACTTACACGACTTCTCCGCCGACTGGCCTACTCGGCGTTGGGTTGGGTGGTGATAGCACACCCCGCATGATCGCGTTCCAATTGCGCCTGGAGTTCTGAAACTGTGATCGCCTAATGATTGCGTGCACTGAGCACCCTTGACCCAAGCGGTCGCATCTGAAGTTGGCGACGATAAGACGATAAAAGGTCCTCGGACACCAGCGGCTCTGAGAAGTAAAATGCGAGATCAAATGTCTATCGCAGCAGTGCGCCCGGCTCCAGATTTACTGCGTCGTGTTGTCCGTCTACAGATACTAACGATTGTCTGGATGAGCATAGAAGCCGTCGTGGCGCTTGTTGCTGCTTGGACGGCGGGAAGCCCCGCTCTTCTAGGATTCGGCGGCGACAGCGCCATTGAACTATTCTCGGCGATCATTGTGCTTTGGCGATTTCGTTCCAAACCAGATTCTGCTGTGGCCGAAAAGTTGGCGGCTCGGGTGGCCGGAGGTTTGCTCTTCTTTGTCGCCGCCTTCGTCATCGTCAGCTCTGGATTGTCCCTCCTAGGATATCGCGAACCCCAACCCAGCTTCGCCGGGATCATCCTGTTGATTGTGGCAGCCATCGGTATGCCGTGGCTGGCAAGTCAGAAACGGAAGCTGGCAACTCAAGTTGCGAGTGCGTCTTTGAGAGCGGATACAACCGAATCTGCTCTTTGTGGCTACTTGTCGCTGATCGCTTTGGCAGGACTGTTGGCAAACCTGATCTTTCACGCGCCGTGGGCAGACCCGATTGCGGCCTTGGCCCTGGTGCCGCTCATCGCGAGGGAAGGGTGGGAAGCCATCCACTCTTCGCGACCTTGCATCGCTGAGTCTTCGTGAAAGCTGCCTACACGAAATGTGTACGGGCAGTTTGGGCGGCGGACAGAGGCCAGCGCGCAAGCGCGCCTCCTCCGACCCGAGAATAGTGCGGTCGAGTTTATTGGAATAAGTTCCGCATAGCCCGTCATAGACCAACAATCGCGTTGACCGCTTGCCAGGCTTCTAAGTAGGCTGAAGGCAGTTCACCTCTACCGAAATGTCTCAGCAAATCTCCGCCTCTACTCTTCACGTTGAGATCGTCTTGATCGTATTGCAGGTGTTCCAGGTGCTCTTTCTGTGGCTACACGATTGGGTTCCACTTGGGCGGCTGAACGACGTCAAGGCAGTACGCAGCCAGGACACGGCGTTTCGTCTTATCGTTGTGACCCTCATCCAAAGTGTGCCGTTCACGGTCGGTCTTCTCTTCAGCTTGTCGCATTTTGGCCGACTGTACCCGCTCTGGCTTTACTTGTGGCTTTGGATTAGCTACACCGCTATTTTTCTCGGACAAATTCGCGCTTGGTGGATACCTTATCTTTTCCGGCCAGAACCGCAACGTGCCGCTCGCTATCAGATTATGTTTGGCAATACCTACCGCTTCCTGCCCACCCGTAATGGGCTTGTCCCGAACACGGCGCACATTATGCTTCACGTGGCAACCGCTGCAACGCTGCTCACACTCAGCGCGCTCTGAAAAGCAGGTTTCCCAAATTGCAATCAGCGGTTGGTCGGCAATCCTTCGTTTATCCGATTACGGAAGAGTTGCCCGTCACCCGGGCACTAACTGAAGTTTCCCATGTCCGCCGAGCGGACTTCGACATTTTCAGCGAGGTGAAATGCTGGTCGCATGAGTACAGCGCAACGCTGTTAAAGAGGAGGCGAACTATTCGTAGCGCAAGGCGACCATCGGATCCACGCGCATGGCGCGGCGCGCGGGGATGTAGCAAGCCGCGAGCGCAACGATTGCGAGCAGTATTGCGACACCCGCAATTGTCGCGGGGTCCGTCGGTTTCACCTCGAAAAGCAGACTGGCCATCAGGCGAGTGAGCGCAAGCGCCCCTGCAATCCCGAAAGCGATGCCGAAGAGCGCGATTTTCGCTCCATCTATCATAACGAGCCGCAGCACGTCGCGCCGCTGCGCCCCCATCGCTGCCCGTATGCCGATCTCATGCGTTCGCTGGTTCACGGCATAGGCCATCGCGCCGTAAATTCCCACCGCAGCCAGGATCAGGGCGAGCGCGGCGAAGAGTCCGAGGAGCAGCATGTTGAAGCGCTGCTGCGCCAACGACACCGCTATGAGCTCGTCCATGGTGTGCACGTCGCTCGCCGGAATCAGGCCGTCCAGGCTCCAGACCTGCCTCTTCACTTCTTCAACGAGCCCAGGAGATGCATCGGGAGTTCGGATGGCGAGCGTCATAAATCGCCTCCAGCGCTCGTCGTTCTGCGAAAAAGGGGTATACACGGCGGGATCCGCCGGTTGATTCAGTCCGGAATGTTTCACGTCGCCCACCACGCCGATGACCGTCATCCATTGGGGCGGCCCTGTGTCGCCCACCCAACGGATGCGCACGCCGACGGGGTTTTCGTGCGGGAAATATTCCCCCACCATTTCCTCGTTCACGATGGCCACCAGTGGTTGCCCTTCGCGGTCCATGGAGGTGAAGTCGCGACCCGCGCGGAGGGGAATCTGCATCACCTGGAAGTAATTGCCCATCACCGAAAGGGTTTGCACCTCGGGCTCACCGCCCACGGCCACGGGAGGGCGGCCGTCGATGACGAACCGGTGGCCCACATAATTTCCGCCGAGCGGAATATCCGTCACCATCGCCGCCTGCACACCCGGCAGGGAATTCAAGCGCGTGAGCAACTCGCGGCGGAACTGGTTTTGTTTGGGGATTTCGCCGTACCGCGTGGCGGGCAATTGGAGATACATCGTCATTACGTTCGCGGAATTGAAACCGGGGTTCATCGAGCGCAACCGCGAGAATCCTTTGATCAACAAACCGGCCCCCACTAGCAGCACCAGGGCAACCGCCAGTTCCGATATGACCAGAATTTTGCGTATGCTATGCCCCATCGTGCTCGCTGTTGCGCTCCGCCCGCTTTCTTTCAGAGCCTCGGCAACGTCCGCGCGAGCCACGATCCATACCGGCGCCATTCCGAATACCATGCCGGTCAGCAGCGAGACCACGAGGACGAACAGCAGCACCCGTGTATCCATGTGAATCCCGCTCAGCCGCGCCAGATTCTCCGGCCTCAGGGCCAGGAGCATGCTCGTGCCCCATGGCGCGAACAGCAATCCGGCCGCACCGCCGAGGACCGCCAACAGTGCGCTCTCTGTCAGCGTTTTCCGGATGAGGCGGCCGCGTCCGGCCCCCAGCGCCGCCCGGATGACCAATTCGCGGCGCTCCGCGACTGCCCGCATCATGAGCAAGCTCGCGAAATTCGCGCACGCAATCAGCAGCACCAAACCGACAGCTCCGAAGAGCACCAGCAGCGCCGGCCGCACGCCTCCTACCAGCCATTCCTGCAGCCCCACTATTTGCGTCTTTCGTTCTTTTTCTTCGGCCGGATACTGCTCCGCGAGCCGGCGGTCGATCGCGACCATCTCCGTCCGGGCCTGCGCGAGCGTGACCCCCGCTTTCAATCGCCAGTACGTATGCATCATGTGCACATCGCGATCCGCAGCCGCTCCCGGGTCGCCGGCCCACAGCGAAATGAAAACGTCGGCATGCTCCGCCGGCGGAGAAAAAGTCGCGGGCATTACGCCGATCACCGTATAGGAGTTTCCGCCCAGGTGAATCGTGTTGCCCAATGCATGCGGATCGCTGCCAAGATAAATTTGCCAGAAATGGTTGCTGACCATGACGAGACGCGGCCCGCCTTGCACATCTTCCTCCGGCGAGATGTTCCGGCCCAGCATCGGCTGCACGCCTAGCGTTTCGAGAAACGCCGCATTGATGAGCCCGACACGGACTTGCACGGGTTCGGTTCCTCCGGTGTAGTCCATCCGGTCGACGTTGATTCCACCACCCTCCGAGAACGCCCTCGCCTGTCTCTGGATATCCATCATGTTCGGGAGCGACTCATGTTCCTTCATGACCACGAGTTGCTGCGGATTCTTGTAGGGAAGCGGACTGAGCAGCACGCCATTGATCAC
>DATDGS010000073.1:0-3152 GCA_036521955.1 Terriglobales bacterium | reverse complement strand
ATACGAGCGGCTGGCCACGCGCTTCATGAAGCTGTTCTTATCGTCCACCAACACCGGTTTGCCGCCCCGAGTCCAGTTGTCGCCGTGAATCATCACGAAGTCCGGCGAGGTTTCACGGTCAAAGGTTGCGGCATCGCCGCGCACAATCGCGGCGCCGAGTGCCTTTTCAAGTTCGAGAACTTCCGCCGCGTCTTTGGATGAGGCGGGATAGGCGGCAGCCTTGACCTGGATTCGTGGCAGACCTGTGACATAGGACGCGTCCTGACTTGGAAGAAGCTGGGTCGGATCGACTCCCGCGGGCGATACGGTCGGTCCATGAACGGTGCGATGCGACAGAAACTGCCACTGCCCGTTTCGTTTCGCATAGACGCGCTCGAACCATATCGAGTTCAACTTTCCCGGTGTGGCGTTCGGGATCGCATTCTGGGGCTTGGGCACGTACAAGCTGACGTATCGTCCCGAGGTAATGACAACGTCACCATGCACCTCGGCTCTCACTCCGTCGAGATCGTGGACCAGATACTCCTTGTCGGCAACACGCTTCAAAAATCCTGCCTTGTCATCGGCAGCCAGCGGTTTTCCACCCATGGTCCAGCCGTCGCCATGAACGAAGCTGAAGTCGGCGGCCAGAACGCTGTCGACGAAAGCAACATCGCCGCGCACGACGGCGTCTTCGATTTTGTGTTCGAGTGCCAGGACTTCGCTGGCGGCATCCGGCGCAGGCCGGACCCAAGTGGTGCACGCGAGCACCCCAATAAGAAGAAGGAGATAGCGCTTGAACATTTGCGCCGCATTGTACCACGGTTACAAGGTCGCCAGCACGCGGTCTTTGGCCGCATTTCGCGCAAAACGGCATCGGGTTGACTCCGGACGAAGCGCGCGCTGGTAAGGTTCGCCGGTCCTAGTGGCAGCAGCATGGGGAAATTTGGTCAGCGGCAGGGGGCCGAATGATGAATACCACTTCACCACGAATGCTACTGGAACGTATCTCTTTCGCGGAACCGTGAAAAACGCCACCGGTCAGACAGCATGGAATACGCTATCAGTCACATTCCCCTGATCGCGAGGTTATGGTGCGCTCTGGAGAGCCCTGGACCCCGCCCCTCAACAGGAGATCGAGAGCCTCCGCAGCGCCACCGTGGGTGCGCTGAAAGCCCGCTATCGGGATCTGTTCGCCGAGGACTCGCCGTTGTCGAATCGCGCTCATCTGTTTCGCCGCGCGGCCTGGCGGCTGACGCCACGGCGCTGGGCGAGCTGAGGGTTCTATACCGTACCATCCCGCGGCGCGTTGTGTTACGTCAATGTAAGCACCTGAACAACGTGATTGAACAGGACCATCGAACGGTGAAAAAGTAGGTTTGGTTGGCCAAGGGCTGTGGATCGTTTCAAAGTGCGTGGCGAACATTGCAGGGCATCGAGACCGTGAACATGACCAGAAAAGGTAGAGTGAGATGGCTGCCCAAAGGAGATTCGGTCGCCCATGCACTTTTCATCGGCGAGCTACTGCTCGATCGCTAACCAAATCCATCAGCGGCGAACGAACCAAGCCGTGGACGAGGTCTGCGCCGAGGAAACCATTTTTCGCAGCGCGAGGACCCGTCCCCGTCGAGAGCGTTGCGTCCACTTCTTCCGCTCGCGATATGAACGATAAGCACTGATCAGAAGAAGCCCTCCGCCCAAGAAAGTAAGCGGGCCGATGCTGGTAAACAGCGACTCAATTATAAGCAGGCCTCCGGCCAGCAACAGCAAAATGGGCGATGATATGGCCGCGCCAATGATCCCTACGGCGCTAGCAAGCAGGAGGCCGCCAGGAACCGCGGCGGCCTGAACGATCGCTTCCCTCCTGGTCGTGGACGTTCCGGATGTTCGGTCCGAGCATGGATAGCGCGCTGCAGCCGGAGATTGGGGCTCTGCTCCGGGGCCTACCAACGCTCCACCTAAGCTGCCGCTCCTGATCGTCGCTGCACCGCTCGGTTGTTTCTTGCCAGTCGCCCATTGCATGCATGGATCAGACAGCGCTGCGGCGGTTTGCCTTAGAGAGGAAAAGGACAAAATGCCGATCGGCAGAGCAACCAAACTTGCAATTATCAATGTTTGCTTCCGCACGGGCATAAGCGTTCCAATGACGCAACCCACGCACAAAAGAACATTTGTCCTTTACTTTTAGTATATTCCAAAGGCGTTGGTGAGGCGAGCCGCCGGAGTTTTGGCATCGCCTCTCAAAAAGGCCGGACCGCTCCAAAAACTGACTCCGGGCGGCCCGGAACACCACCGCTAATTGTAGCTTCTTACGAGATTGTAGTTTGGCGTAAGGAGGTTTATACACAAAAAACCAGGCCCGGTAAGAGCCCAAGAAAAGTTACCGTAGAGGATGCCCTGATTATCTCCTTCTACGTACATCGGCCAATAATATGCATTGGCTGGATTACCCAAACAGCCCGGAAAAACGTCATTCTCCCAGTTCGCATATAGCCCGTACCCAGCGAAGGTAAAACCTACGGTAAAGAAAAGCGGCGGCTGAGGAAGACACTCGGATATAATGTTACCTGATGAAGTGCTGAACAGGTAGGACGCCAAATCTGCGGTCCCTACGGCAGCTTCGCAGCCACAAGCATCTCACCCAGGGCCGTATTGCGCGCGGACAGACATTATGGGATGTCGTCGAGTTCTCTAACAAAGGGGGGAGCGAAATCCGTTCCTCGACGCCAAAATGAAGCCGCTTTGGCTCACCGAGAGTGAGGTTGAGGACTTGGTGAACTTCCTAGGCGCTCTTACGTCGGACCGCTTCGCGGAGCTACGCGCCGCAGAGCTAGATCGCCAGCGCACGACCTATCTGTACCGCCGGGTGGTTTCCCCAGTTACTGTTGTAGCTGCTATCGCTGGCAGGCCCTGAAGTATACCGCCTAAGCTCGTCTGAATACCCACCGTGCAGCAGCAACTCGGTGGCCAGGCGCGACTATTTATCGCTTACCAACTCCCGATTCAGACCGTATGTTGCGCCGTGAACGGTGCGGTGCGAGAGATACATCCATCGGCCGTCGCGCTTGGCGTAAACCTTCTCGTACCAGACGGCAAACCATGCCCTGCCTTCGCCTGAACTTGGAATATTGCCAATGTAGCGTCCATAGGTGATCCCGACATCTCCGTGCATT
>DATDGS010000072.1:0-7176 GCA_036521955.1 Terriglobales bacterium | reverse complement strand
GCAAGAATATAATGTTGACATTGGTTATCGTTGCGTCTTTAGCCATCGGAATCGGTGCAAATTCGGCGATCTTCAGCGTTGTGGATGCGCTGTTGCTGCGCCCCCTATCCTATCCGCAGCCCGATCGGCTGGCTGCAGTGTGGCTGCATTCTCCTGCGCTTGGAATCCTGCGCGACTGGCCCTCTCCAGGCCAGTACATTGATATTCAGAACGAAAATCATTCCTTTGAGCAGATGGCGCTGGCACAGAGCCGAACCTTCGTGTTGACGGGCCGCGAGCAGCCGGAGCGAGTCTTTGGCGTGCGGACGCAATCCGGCCTTTTGGAAATGCTTGGCGCAAAGCTTCTACTCGGCCGTCTCTTGCTGCCGGAGGAGGACAAACCCGGCAAGGCGCCCGTGGTGATTCTCAGCGAGCGAGTTTGGAGGCGGCTGTTTAACGCGGACCCGCAGATCGTGGGCAAGACGATCGTATTGAACGGTAACTCGTTCACCGTGATAAACGACAACTCGTTCACCGTGGCGGGCGTACTGCAAGCTGGCTTCCAGCTAAACGCCGAAGTGATGCCGTCGGAATTCCCGATGGACAAGATGGACCTGTTCTTGCCGCTGCCGCTGGGTGCCGATGCGGAGAAGAACAGGGGCGACGAAAACTACAACATTATGGTGCGACTGAAGCCAGGTGTTTCGGTGAAGCAGGCTCAGGCGGACATTGACATCATCGCCAGCCGGATCCGAGAGAAGGACAAGCGGGACGCCAGCTTTGGGATGCACGTGGCGGGCTTGCAGGAGCAGGTGGTCGGTGACGTGCGCCGGGCGCTGCTGGTGCTGCTAGGGTCGGTCGGCTTGGTGCTGCTGATTGCATGCGCCAACGTGGCCAATCTCCTGCTCACACGTGCCGCAGGGCGCGAAAAAGAAGTGGCTATCCGCACGGCTCTGGGAGCCGGGTGGCAACGGATCGCGCGGCAACTATTCACGGAGAGTGTTCTTCTGGGACTTCTTGGCGGTGCGGCGGGGCTATTGGTGGCGCAGCTAAGTATTTACGTGGTGCGCACCATGAATCCAGGCAATATTCCAAGGCTGGAGGACATTGCCATCAATGGCGGGGTCCTGGTTTTCACTCTGGGCGTTTCGCTGGCGACAGGCATTCTGTTCGGAGTGGCACCGGTGTGGCGGGCCATCAAAGTGAATCTGAACACTTCGCTAAAGGCCGGCGGGCGCAGCGGGCAGAGTGACAGTGGTTTGTATTTAAAGAGGCGAAGCTTGCGTGGTTTGCTGGTCGTTTCCGAGCTGACGCTCTCGCTCATGCTCCTGATAGGAGCGGGGCTCTTGATACGGAGTTTCGTGCGGTTGCAAAGCGTGCCGCCGGGATTCACCACGGATCATGTGTTGACGATGGAAGTTGCCGCTAGTGGCCCTAAATATCGCGAGGATATACCAGTAATCAATTTCTATCGGGAAATCGAGAGCCGTATTGCTCGTCTTCCGGGAGTGGTGGCCGAGGGTATCGTTTCGGGGTTGCCGCTCACGGGTTCTGTGGGTTGGGGAGGCATCAATGTGGAAGGCTACACGCCACCGCCGGGGCAAGAACTGCAGGCGGACATACGAATCGCAAGCTGGGATTATTTTCGGACAATGGAGATTCCACTGCGCACGGGCCGATTCTTCAGCGAGGATGATACGACGGAAAAACAGCAGGTAGCCATCATTGATGAAAAATTCGCTCAGCGCTTTTGGCCAAACGGCGGCGCCATCGGAAAACACTTGTGGTTTAACCCGAAGAAGCCGATGACGATTGTGGGCGTGGTGGGCGTCGTCAAGCAATACGGCCTGGAGACGGACGGCAAGATCGCTACGTACTTTCCCTTCGAGCAACACCCCGGGAATGAGCTTTTTCTATCAGTGCGCACGTCGGCGGAAGAAGCAGGGCTGTCTTCCGCATTGGCCAGCCAGATCCACGCAGTCGATCCGAACGTCGTCGTTTACGACATCCGGACCATGCAGGAACGATTGCATGATTCGCTGGCGCGGCAACGATTCTCGAGCACTATGCTGGGAGCGTTTGCGGTGTTCGCGTTGTTGTTGGCTGCCATCGGTCTCTACGGTGTGATGTCGCATCTGGTGACACAGAGTACTCACGATATCGGCGTGCTCGTGACATTGGGCGCACAGCCCGGGAATATCATCGGGCTAGTGGTGCGGCAGGGGATGCAGTTGGCGGGGATTGGAATCGCGGTGGGCCTTGTGGGCGCACTCGGGTTGACTCGCGTTATGAACAGCTTGCTATTTGGGGTGAGTACCACAGATGCGCTCACCTTCGCGACAGTGCCGGCGCTGTTGGCGGCGGTAGCGTTTGCCGCCACCGTCATTCCGGCGTGGAGAGCAACTCGAGTGGATCCGGTCGTCGCGCTGCGAGAAGAATAGCGGCGCGTGTCGCGGTTTTATTCATTTCGCTGTATTTCAGCACCGCGTTTCCAACCGAGACTGCCGGATCTCTCAGCGAACCTTCAACGTTCGCTGGTGCCTGCCGCTGTTGGCCGTAGGAACCTTCGTGAGCGATACGTGAAGTGCAGGTGTTAAGTCGAGGGAGGAGCGTCGATGCCCAGTGCGGCACATCGGACGGCATGAGCTTGTTTCCAATTGTCGGGAAGCCAGGCGTCGAGATCACTGGCCGGCCAAGAGGGAAGGTTCACGAGCAGTTGCATGAAGTACAGTTGCGGGTCCATGTGGTGTCGCCGGCAGGAACTGGTCAGGCTGGCCAGGATCGCTGCGGTTCGCCCCCCGCGTGGGTTGCCGACGAATAAAGAGTTTTTGCGATTGAGCACGATGCGCTTCATCTCCCGTTCGCTAACATTATTATCTAGAGGCACGGCGCCATCGGTCGTGAACACGGCCAGCTCCTCCCATTGGCCCAGCGTGTAGTTCACCGCTTCGGCCATGGGATGCTTCGGCAACAGCTGTTCCTTCCAGACCAGCAATTTCCGATGCAGCTCTGCCAGCACCGGGACCGACTTTTGCTGTCGCAACTCCCGTCGCTCGGCCACGGAGACGTCTTTGGTCTGTCTTTCCACGGCAAAGAGGGCGTTCAGCAAAGCGACCGCCTCACGCGCTATCTCCGGCGCCGATTTCTCCGCATCCACGAACTTTCTTCTGGCATGCGACCAGCATCCGGCACGAGTAATGGCGTTGCCGGCCACCACCCCGTTGTAGCCGCCGTAAGCATCGGCCAGCAAGGTCTCGGTGAACTCTTTCAGAAATTGTTTCGGCCCATCGCGGCCTCGGTTCAATGTGAAGTCGAACACGTTGTACGGATTCGATTGGTCGCCGATGTACACCCACATGCGTGCCGACTGTGTTTGCCCCGGGCTCAGCATCGGCATAACGGTGTCGTCAGTCGCGACCACATGCGACATTCTGACCCGCTCGGCCATCCGCTGGTACAACGGCTCGACGATATCCGCCACATCCCCGCACCACACCGACTGTGTGGCCCGTGCAATCGCAAAGCCTTGCCGCTCGAAAATATCTTCCAGCCGGTACAGCGGCAGGTAATCGGCGAACTTGCTGGTCACCATGAAGGCTAACAGCCCGGGACCAGCAAAGCCCTTTTCGATGGCCGTTTCTGCTTTGGCCGCGACGGCGATCCGCGGATTTTCTCCCTCATGTTCACAGCTAGGGCACGCATACTTCTTACGTACGTGCTGCAGGCGTTCAAAGTGTCCCGGAAGATACTCGATCTGCCAGCTTTCCTCCCTGCCGATCTCTTTGCGCTCCACACCACAGCCTGGACAGACTCGCTGTTCCGCGCTCAACTCATAGACGTGCGTATTGACGGGGAGCTTCTCGAAGTTGACCAGCGCTCGCCGCCCTCTGCGCCGTTTCACTTTGCGCAGTTTCGGCTCGCGTTCTGCTTTTGCAAGATCTTCCAAGTTGATGGGTTCTTGTTCAAACGCTTCGCCGAACTCCAGCAGCATCTGAGCTAACTGGTCCACGCTCAAACGATCCGCCCGCGGCCCGTAGGTCACCTTTTTCAAGCGCGCCAGCTCCATCTGCAGGCGCAGAGTTTCCAGATATAGTTTGTCGGCGCGCTGGGCCTGGGCTTCAGCTTTTCTCTGTAACTCTTCGGCTCGTTTCTCTACGCTGTCGCGCTCCTGCAACAACGAACGCAGAATGGCCTTCAGTGCTTCTTTGTCTTCGGGTAAGTTGGCCAAGAAATTCTCTTCGGTGGGCACATTTGCTTAGACGCAGCAACAAAAACTCGGTTGCTCACACAATGATTTATTTTATGCGTTGTGTTGTTTTTTTCTTCGCTGACTTTTTATTCGCCGTTTCGCACGGCGCGATTATAGCGCGGCACGCGTTTCAGCTTTGAAACATCGATCCCATCCAAAATCATGGCCAACTCGCTGGCCCGTAACTCCACCGCACGTGCTCCCTGCTCCACTCGCGGCATCTTGAAGACTCCCAATTCCAATCGCTTATACCAAAGTACAAAACCATCGCGTTCCCAAACCAAAATCTTTAGACGATCTCCGCGTCGCGAACGGAACACGAACAAATGGCCACTCTGGGGATTCTCTCCGATGACCACTTTCACCCGCTCCGCCAGTCGATCGAATCCGCAGCGCATGTCCGTCGCTTCACTGGCCATCCAGATCCGCGCTCCCTGCGCGCGATCCATGGCCTGCAAGCTCGGCAGCTCGATCACCCCACTGCCTCCACCAACGCCAGCAACGCCCGCACATGTTCGGCGTCGAATCCTAGCCCCACCACCAGGCTTCGCCCATTCTGCAGCCGAATTTCAACACGCGAGCCGCCTGATGTGTTCGCCGTGCGCTCCGTCACTTGTACTTCCAGAAATCGCGCGCTTTCCCGTAGCCGCTTCTTCCATGCGAAGAAATATGAGGTGTGCAACCCGCGTTCGCGGCAAAACTCCGCCACACTCTGCCCGCTACGCGCTTGCTCGGAAACCAGCCTTCGCCACTTCGTCTGCGCCTTCTTTCCACGTTTGGTCATGTCGCAACATTGCGCCGCGACGCAATCTTCTTCAAGATGGGGTTCGTTTAGCGCTCACACCATTTCCTGTCGCTGAACCCAAAGCCACTGCAAGTGATCCGAAAGCGTGGGTTTGGGTTTTTTAAGAAAGAGTCAGCGGTAGGCTTCCTTACGGTGACGCACGGCAGCGATTTCAATAGTGTCGTTGTTCTTTAAGTTGAAGAAGACCCGGTAATCGCCACAGCGGAGGCGAAAGCCGATGAGTGGCGGTTTCAGCCTCTTTACATCGCCGGTGCGGCTGGTGACGTAGTGGTCCACGCAGTAGAGAACCTGCATTGCCTGTTCGCGATCGATGGCGCGAAGGTCGGCCCGTGCCGCCGGTGCCCAGAGAACTGAGATTCGCTCTGGCGTAGGCCTTTCGGGCGGTTCGGTCACTTCTTCATGCCGAATTCGCGCTGAATTTCCTCGTGGGGAATGCCTTCACCACGGACGAGCGAAGCACGGGCGCGCTCCAGTGCTGCGGCCGTCTCGGGTGTGAGCTCTTCCTCCTCTACGGGGGCACTGGCGAGGGAGAAGGGATCGAGCATAACTTCGAGCAAGCCGACAACCGCAGACAGTTGCGGCGCAGGAAGTCGGTCGATCAGTTGATGAGCGTGCTCTTTAGGATCAGCCATAGATTCTCTTCTACTCCGTTGTCACATAGCTGACGGTAAGCTGTCAATGGTTGACCACAAGGAGCCCCGGTGCCTGTTCCCAATTGGGGAATGCGAGCTTTCTTGTACTATCGACTCACGCGATGATCGCAAACCTCCGCCAACTCGCCGCTCTCTTCCTTTCAATCTCACTAGCAGTTCCCCTCTATGCCGAACCAGCGAGTGCCAGTAACGACATTCGTAACATCACCGACACCTACGACTACGACGCCTTCGGCAACTTGATCCACTCTACCGGCTCAACGCCCAACAATTACCTCTTCGCCGGCGAGCAGTTCGATAGCGATCTTGGGTTGTACTTCAATCGGGCCAGATACCTGAACGTCAGCACCGGCAGGTTCTGGTCCATGGATTCCTTCGAGGGGCTCCATGACCAACCCCTATCACTCCACAAATATCTTTATGCCCAGGCGAGTCCTGTCAATCGGCGCGACCCAAGCGGCAAGCAGGATGAAATCGAAGAAGTGGCCGCTGAAGGAATCGGGGAGGAGCTGGATTCGAATATTGCCGCCGGAGCCGAACAACAGGGCGCAGCTGCAACGGACCTCGTTGGAGAAGCGGAGGCTGACGTTGCAGAGTCGGCAGCGCCCGCCGAAGAGGGAGAAGCCGCAGAGGCTGCTGCCGAGAATCCCCTAAAAGTCACGGACAAAGGCCTGAAGCATATTTTGGAAAGACATGCGCCGGGTGGTGCTCGGACAGCGGGCAAGAGCTTGTTCAACGCTGGTGAGGACATCCGTGGACTTCTGCAAGCTGGCGAGAATACAAACCCAGTTCAGCAGCTTGGCGGTAACTTCCAACGCGTGATCGATGCGGGACGGGAGATAGGAATTGACCGCGTCACCGGCGCAGTAACCCAGGTCTACACCATCATCACCAACGCGGCAGGAGAAGTAGTGACAGCGTTTCCTGGACTGCCGGTTCCGTAAGAGGAGGGGAAAAAGGATGGGACTGACAGCTGTTTGGGAAACCGAAGATGGAACTTCCCTTGGAAGGGTCGAGGACCCCACGAACCTGTTACACCGGTTGCTGCCAGATCCGAAGGATGCCTCGTTTCAAGTGCTGCGGTTCATCGACTGGTATGGGGACACGGTCATCAATCGGCTCCAGCTGGAGCCGTTTCTCCACGAGTGGGATAGGATCGCCCAGGGTGCAAAAACTGACGAAGAGCGGACACTCATCTCCGGGATTCGCTCTCTCGCTGTCCAGGGCCAGAAAGAGCAGCATACGTACCTCAAGTTTTACGGCGACTGAGGGGCACGAGGGCCGGTTGAGTGCGAGCGCCGCAGAGCGCCCAAAGAGCCATGCCTACGGCATGGGGAGGGGTATGACACGATCACCCCGGAACGGGCGCTGTAGAGCGCCGGATGGCGCTCTCGGTTAACTTCCACTGGTCACGCCACTTGCGAAAACTTAGGAGGCCCGGCGGATCTCTTCCCGAATGACGCGGCGGAGTGTCCTTTCCAATGGTTCCT
>DATDGS010000071.1:0-4148 GCA_036521955.1 Terriglobales bacterium | reverse complement strand
AGACTATCCCACCGGTCTCAAACCGAACCGCCGACTCATCTCATCGCTCGCCCTCAAACCCGGCAAGATATTGCCGCGATGGAACTACACCATTGCACCCAATCTGTGAGAATCTATGGAAGTTAATTTTGCGTGGACCCTTACGGTAAGTTGTGTCCGTGCGCGTCGCTTGAGTCTGCAACTCACGGAAGGCAATCTGACGTACCGTGTCGAGGTAATGGTCGCGCTTGATCCCCGTGGAGAGCTTCGCAGCGTCCTGCCTACTATCGGAGAACAGCACGAGCTTGCGGCCCGGTCCCGTCGGCATCTCGCGCATTAGCGCATCGCACAGTAACTGCACAATTCGTTGAAAGCCTGAGCCAAGGTCGCGGACGGGCGAGCCGACGCGTCGGCGCTTCCAGTCGGCCCCGCAGTGTGGACACTTGGAAGGAAAGGCATTCACCTCGTCTGAAGACGCCTCAAACATGAAGCCAGAGGTCGTATCGGGCTGCCGCTGGTTTCCCGGCCGCTTCGCCAATCGGCCTTCCGTTTGGTAAAGCACTGCCGGAGTCCATTCCAAATTTAACGTCGCGAAGGCCGTGTTCTGAGACGTCTCGGACCACACCCATCTGGGGCCTCGGTGGGTGCTCCTGATGAGAGGCTTGCCGTACGCAGGCCAAAACACGAGATACTCGCCGAAGGTCCGCTTTAGCGATGCCGATTTATCGGGCACACGCTCGAGGTTCGGATAGTCTGGTGACAAGTACCAGGCATTGTTCGTGTTCACATCATCCTTCCGGTAGCCGCCCAGGAACACTTCACCGCAGGGCTGGCAGTACAGGAGTTCCAAAACCCGAGCGTTGCATGAGTCGCAGCGAGGACGAGGCTCCGGGTAGAGCCGACCAACCGGTGGAGGCTGACCACCAGGCCGCGTTGCGCCGGTCCTTCCAGGACACGAAGGATTCACGCACGCCCAAAGCCGGCCAGCATTGTGGAAGAAATAGTGGACTCGAAACGGGAGTGGTGCAACCTCTCGTCCTTCGCTGTCCTGCCTGCGCGCGAGCACCATCGCCCGAACAATGCCTCGCGCTGCCGATACTTCGATGTTTCCGTCGGAGCCGAATAGGTCGGTCGCGAGCCGGCGGATGGTGAACGGCGCAACCGCACCAACCCGCGCCACTGGTTCGAACGCACGAATGTACTCAAGTGAATCGGCGAAGACCCGGCTTGGCATCGACGGAGACGAGGCCGCGCCTACTGCGGAAGCGAAGTTCCTTGACGCCAAGTCTTCATCAACGCGGTCCAAATCCGCATCCAGTGCCGCAAGCGTGGGCATCCACGCTCCCAATCCGCCCCCTTGCGGTTGTGGGAAGGCCGCTTGATAGCCTGGGATCACCGTGAACGTCGAGGGATTCCGGCCAAAAAACTGTTCGAGGTATGTCAGACTCGCGGGGTCATTCTGATTAATCGAGGCGCTCGTCGAAATGATCCGCAGCTGTGGTGAATCAGGGTTTAGGCCGAGACGGTCCAATAGTGCTCGCAGGAGATAGCCCACCTCTGTACCTGGCGTGCCGCGGTAGCTGTGTAGCTCGTCGACGACGAGGTGGAACAGGTTTCGATGGTCAGCGTCAAGCCAGCGCCTCGTTGCATCGAAGATGTTAGTTTCGACGCTTCTCATCAACATGATATTGAGCATGCTGTAGTTGGTGATAAGGATGTCAGGAGGTGATTCCTGGACATCCCAACGCGACCACATTTCCGAGCCGTTCGGATCTTGAAAGTAGTCCAGAATCCTCGGGTCGTTCCGCACTATTGCCGATGCCTGCGCACGTGCACACTCAGCCTCGATCTGGCGAAGACGCCTTCGGAGTTCGGTGCGCTTGGTAGGGATGGTCTCCGGACCAGAAACAGGCGTAGCGCCGGTGTAGCGGCCAAACCAGAATCGATGTCCGGCCCGGTTCTGGTCGAGCCAATCGAGCGCTGGAGCACTGTCACAGGCCTCACGAATCCGGCCAAGCTGGTCTTCGACGAGTGCGTTGAGAGGGTAGATCAGAAGCGCCCGTACCGCTGCGGGGCGCTCGATTGGTTCATGCTCGCGTTGGCGAATGCGTTGCTGCCTCCGTGCATTCCACCAGAACCTGTTGGGGCTCGTCGGTCTGAGTATACCCCAACCCCGGGCCGACTCTTCAAGCAAAGCGGCGAAGATCGGGATGAGGAAGCACTCGGTTTTGCCAGAGCCAGTTCCAGCGGTGACGACGACGGCTTGGCCAGCGCGACACGCTTCCCAAGCCTCGAGCTGGTGCCGGTGCAGGAGCCGACTTGACGGGAACAGCCCACGCGCCGCGAAGTTAGCAAGATCCGGTGGGGCGCCGAGGCGTGCACAAGCTTGGCTAAGCGTGAGGTTCGAGGATTCGTAAGGTAAAACCGGTTCGAACAGAGGGTCGCGGTATAGCTGACGATCCGCATCCAGCAATCTGCGGCGCTCGTCGAGTAGTGCATCGTACCGAAGACGGAACGGGCTATCAAGGTAGCGGAGGTACGCCTGGCGGATCTCATCGAAGACGTCAAACGGGTTGTCCATGATAGTTCCCTGTTTTAGAGGTGTAGATGTCCGGAGGTGCCGTGCCGGGACGCGGCTGTCCCGCCGCAACGCACAGGACCGCCGCCGTCTCCAAAGGCACTCGGTCAAACACGATCATTCTGTCTTCGACGCGACCGCGCTTGCCAGCGCACAGGCAGGCGACGCGAGCGAAGAGCTCGGGAGGAGGCACCCTGGCCGGGCACAGCAGGCGGTTACTTTCAATGTCATAGCGGAGCAGCGTCACTCGCTGCAGCATTGCCGCCGCGTAGATAGCCTCACGTTTTGGCATTGCCCGGAGCCGACCGCGGCGCGTGTGGACGTACCAACGCGCCAGCCCGCGCCGTGGCGAGCACTCACACGCGGAGTTCGGCCGAAAGCCTTCGACCATCGACATGGAATTGAAGTCGAACGACTTTCGCGACCAGTTCGTCGGCGCAGACTCCTCCGGAGCGCGCTCAAACAGTTCATACAGCGGTTCTACCTCGCGGCACAGTCCGCCCGCGTAGTCGCTCACATATCGGACACCGGCCTTAGCCGCAGCGTTCGCAAGGGCAGCAGGCTCACCTGTTACCCAAATATTTGCTGGAGCATCTGACGCCTCCTCGAACGACACACTACAACCCGCAGCCTCCGCAGACGCGGTCAGAGTATCGCTCAACTGCGGAGTCCGCCCTCCGCAGAGAACAGCAACCTCGGGCCTTCCAGCAAGCCCCGCGAGGACCGGTGGAAGAACTCGCCACCGGCGCGACCCGGCGACGAAAAAATCGGCTTGGCCCATGTCGGATAAGTGCAGCCGCAAGCGAACAAACAGTTCATCCAGCGCCTCATCCTGTGAAGCAAGTCGGGTAACAGCGTCTTTAAACGCGTCCCAGGACCCCTCAACCATGTGCGTCATCCAATGAAGGAGGGTGTTCCAGTTCATCGGTGTTCCGCCTTCAGTCTGCGTTTGATCTCCTTTGCAGTTCGCACATACTCGGTCCAGCCAACAAACTGGCCAGGATGGAGCGCACCTTTCAAAGATGCACCAAACGCGGGGTGCCGAATGTGTGCATTGTAGACGACGTCAGCCCACAATCGAATGCTTCGCAGTGCTCGCACGATAGCTGAGTGCGAAAGTCGGTCTGGCGCGCGGACGTTCTCGGAGAGGGAGAGCACCACGGTCGGACGACCGGACCCAAAGGAAATCGCCCACACTGGGCTGAAAGCACAATACGCCAAGGCGCCCTGTCCCCTACCGCTCGCAATCGCGTATGCTAGGTCGCCTGGACGGGGCCCGACGACGGTCCATGAACCCTGGGGCAGCGCAACGACACAGAATTGATCGAGATCGGCGGCTTCGACGCTCCCGAGGCTGGCGATTGTGAGTTCGGGATTGATGATTTCCAGACGCCGTCGTAGGTGCCCGACCTCGATAATGTGGGTACCCGGCCTGGCGAGGCGCCCTTCGTCCCCTCCGTGCCAATATTGATGAGACAGTTCTCCTGGTCCTAATTACTGAGCAGGGCGAGAAACAGGAATCAATGTGAAGAAGAACGGAATATCTTCGGCTTCTCCCACGGTCTTGCCTGCCGCTGAACGTAGGGAGGAC
>DATDGS010000070.1:0-73852 GCA_036521955.1 Terriglobales bacterium | reverse complement strand
TGCGCCGCCGCACTCGCCCCATGGTGTGCTTTGTGAACGTGGAAAGCGTGGACCGCATCATCTACTCCATCTTCCAGAGATTCAACCTGGAATGGAAATCCCGCACCCTCAACCTATTTACACAAGCCGCTTGACGTCACCGTCTCGATACGTCTCCTTGACTTCCGTTCCCGCGAAAAACGATAATAAAAAGTTTCAACATTCGACAATCTAAGGAACATTCATCGTGGCAGCAACTGCCAGTCCCGTCGCTCCCCATATAAAACCCGGAGTCGCTCCCCTCCGCGCTGGCCAGGGAACCTCGTTCCTTCTGCGCCGTCTTCATTCGCTCAGTGGCGTCGTACCCATCGGAGCCTTTCTTCTCGAGCATTTCATCTCGAATGCCGAAGCCTTCAAAGGCCCTATCGCTTACGGAAAGCAAGTTGAGTTCTTGAACAGCCTGCCTTTCGTTTTTTTTCTGGAACTGTTCTTCATCTGGATTCCGATCCTCTACCACGGCCTCTACGGCATCTACATCTGGTATCAAGGCGAAACCAACGTCAGCGCTTATCCCTGGACGGGCAACTGGCTCTACACGTCCCAGCGCTGGACCGGCATCATCGCGCTCGCCTACATAGTGCAGCACACTTATCACCTGCGCTTCACTGGCGTACACCTGTCGACGCACCCCATGCAGTCGTTCGCCAAGGTTCAGGGAGAATTTCAAGATCCGTGGATGGTCGCCTTCTACGCGGTCGGCATCATCGCCGCTTCCTGGCATTTCAGCTACGGACTGTGGCTGTTCGCCGCGAAGTGGGGCATCGCCACCGGTGAAAGGGCGCGACGCCGCTTTGGCTATGTCTGCCTGGCGCTCGCTCTCGGCCTGGTTTCGATTGGCGCGGCCAGCATGTACGGATTCCTGAAGACTCCGCGACAGCCTTTGGATACAGGTTCGGGTTCTGAAAATATCGTGATGCGCTAGAGATTGTACGGAATTTGTATCAGCAGGCCCGGGCTCGGCCCGGCAGATCGGACTCATACCGCATGGCAGTTGCGAAAATCATCGTAGTGGGCGGCGGCCTGGCAGGCCTGGCCGCAGTCATCAAGATCGCTGAAATGGGAGGTCAGGTTGACCTGTTCTCCATTGTCCCGGTAAAGCGCTCGCACTCCGTATGCGCGCAGGGCGGAATCAACGCCGCCAAGAACCTCAAAGGCGAAGGCGATTCCACATGGATCCACTTCGACGACACCATCTACGGTGGCGACTTCCTCGCCAACCAGCCGCCGGTCAAGGCCATGTGCGAGGCGGCTCCCGGCATCATCGATCTGCTCGACCGCATGGGCGTCCCCTTCAATCGCACTCCCGAAGGTCTGCTCGATTTCCGCCGCTTCGGAGGCACCCTCTATAACCGCACCGCCTTTGCCGGAGCCACAACCGGACAGCAGCTTCTCTACGCGCTCGATGAGCAGGTCCGCCGCTACGAGTCCGAAGGCAAGGTGAAGAAATACGAGCACTGGGAGTTTCTCTCCGCCGTGCTCGACGGGCAGCGGGTCTGTCGTGGCATCTGTGCGATGGATTTGCGCAGCATGCAAATCCGCACCTTTCCCGCCGACGCCATTATCATCGCCACCGGCGGCATTGGCGCCATCTTCGGCAAGTCCACCAATTCGGTAGTGTGCACGGGTTCAGCCCAATCGGCGCTTTATCAGCAGGGCTGCTATTACGCGAACGGCGAGTTCATTCAAGTTCACCCTACGTCGATTCCAGGCGAAGACAAACTGCGCCTCATGTCAGAATCGGCGCGCGGCGAAGGTGGACGCGTCTGGGTTCCCAGGACGCAGGGCGACAAGCGCGATCCCAAATCCATCCCCGAGAAGGACCGCTGGTACTTCCTCGAAGAGTGGTATCCGAAATACGGCAATCTCGTGCCGCGCGACGTAGCCACGCGCGCGATTTTTAAAGTGGTGTACGAGTACAACCTCGGCATCGACGGCAAGCCGATGGTCTACCTCGATCTAACGCACATCGACCGCAACGTGCTCGACCGCAAGCTGGAAGGCATCCTGGAGATCTACGAGAAATTTGTCGGCGACGATCCGCGCGACACGCCCATGAAGATTTTCCCCGGCGTGCACTACACCATGGGCGGCCTCTGGATCGATTACAAACAAGCCACCAACATCCCCGGAATCTTCGCCGCGGGCGAGGCGGAATACCAATACCATGGCGCCAACCGGCTGGGCGCGAACTCGCTGGTGTCATGCATCTACGGAGGCTTCGTCTCCGGCCCCGCAGCCGTGCAGTATACGAAAGGCCTGCAGGCCGCGCCCGGCAACGGACACTTCGACGCCGAGCGTAAACGGCAGCAGGACATCAATGCCGGGCTGATGAAAGCCGACGGCAACGAAAATCCATTCCTGCTCTGGCGCGAACTCGGCGCGCTCATGACCGAGAACTGCACCGTGATCCGCTACAACAAGAAGTGTGAAGCAGCGGACGCCAAAATAGTCGACCTACTGAATCGCTTCCAGAATATCAATCTGAGCGATCGCTCGCAGTGGGCCAACACGAGCATCGCCTTCGTGCGCCAGCTCTACAATATGCTGCAATTGTCGCGCGTAATCGCGCAGGGAGCGGCCATGCGCGACGAGTCTCGCGGCTCGCACTACAAGCCTGATTTCCCCGAGCGCGACGACAAGAACTGGATGAAGACCACGAAAGCAACCTTCGCGCCCGATTTGGATGAGCCGAAGTTTGAGTTCGAGCCGGTGGACGCGTCGTTGATTCCGCCGCGGCCGAGGAAGTACTGAGGACGAGATCGATGTGCGATCACTTCAACTCGACGAGGGTTGAGCTAAGAGCTATAGGCTAGGAGCTAATGGCTAATAACACAGAATCGGTAATCATCAAAATCAAACGCCAACTCACCCCCGACGCCAAGCCGTCGTGGGAAGAGTTCGAGATTCCTTACAAGCCGAACATGAACATCACTTCGGCGCTGATGGAGATCGCAGCCAACCCGGTCACTCGCGACGGCAAGAAGACCACGCCGATCACGTACGACTCGTGTTGTCTCGAAGAGATTTGCGGCTCCTGCGCCATGCTCATCAACGGACGCGCCCGCATGGCCTGCTCCGCCCTGCTCGACCACCTCGATCACCCGATCAGGCTCGCGCCCTTCTCGAAATTTCCCGTGGTGCGTGACCTGGCGGTCGACCGCAGCGTGATCTTCGAGAACCTGAAGAAGCTCAAAGCCTGGGTTCCGGTCGATGGAACCTACGACCTCGGCTCCGGCCCGCGCGTGAGCGCCGAGGATCAGGAAGTCGCCTATCCGCTCTCGAGCTGCATCTCGTGTTGCTGCTGCATGGAAGCCTGTCCGCAGTTCAACGATGACACAGGATTCGTCGGCGCGGCCGCCATCTCGCAGGTGCGCCTGTTCAACACGCATCCTACCGGACAGGCCCTGAAGCGCGAGCGCCTCTCCGCGCTGATGGGCGATGGCGGCATCCAGGAGTGCGGCTACGCGCAAAATTGCGTCGAGGTTTGCCCCAAGGACATTCCACTGACCACCTCGATCGCCGACGTCGGCGGCCAAGTCATGAAGCAAGCCCTCGGCGACCTGCTGCGGAAGTAGTGTTCCCGCCCTGCTCGTGTGCGGCTGTCCCAACCCGGGCTGCGCCTTCCGGATTGGCACCCGAAATCAACGAATTGCCTGCCGGTAACCACCAGCAACTCCCTTAAGTAATGGGGTTTAGGCCGAATTGCTTCACAAACTTGTTCACCTGTGGTTTACAATCGTCGTTCCTCTCGGTAGATAGGTACTTTCCACCACCCCGAGAGTTGTTTCAAAGTACGCTAATGCAACTGCCATGACGCGAAGAATCAAACTGCCGGGCGCGCTGCTGATCAAGCCAATCATGGTCGCGATTGTCCTTTTCCTTGTCCTCGCGTCGCCACAGACCGCCTCCGCCCTGCACCGAGTCGACCCTCATCACCACCGGATACTGCGTCGTCTTCGTGGCGTGCTCTGGAACCCGCTGTTCCGTCCCTCGCACGATTCCCTGCTCCGGCAGAACGAGGAAATCGACCGCCTTGATCTGCCGCGCATTCAGGATGACGCTCAACTGGAAGCGCTCAAAGCCTCGGGCGATCTGGTGCCCATCGAGGCGAGCGAATCTCTCAAGATTGAACCCAGCCTTGACCCTTCGCGCCGCTTTTGTCGCCCGTGGACACGCGATTTCGTGAACGACCTCTCCGAGGTTTATTACCGTCAGTTCCACGCGCAAATCCAGGTAAACTCTGCCGTCCGCACCGTCAAGGTGCAAAAGAAGCTTCGTCGTCGCAATCGCAACGCCGCTCCAGTAGATGGCGACACCGCGTCGTCCCATCTCGCCGGCATCACCGTCGATCTCCAACGCCGAGGCATGACGAACGAGCAAATTCGCTTCGTCGAGCACTATTTGTTCTATCTGAACGCCCTCGGTCTGGTCGAACCCGAAGAAGAACGCCGACACTGGTGCTTCCACGTTGCGGTTTCCGACCGCTACAGCGATTGGCGACAGACGCAGACGATTTTCCCGGTCGCTCCGCTGGAACAGCCCGCCACTCCGTCCGTCGCCGTCACTGTCACTGCGCTGACCACCGCCAACTGAGTCTCCAGCTAACCTTCGAACTGAACTTGCCTCCGCTACAATCTCCACAGGATGATCGTTCTGATGGCCGGTCTCCCGGGAACCGGCAAAACCACGCTCGCTCGCGAACTGGCTCGCCACACGCAAGGCGCGATACTTAGCAAAGACGAAATCCGCGCCGCCCTGTTCTCGCCGACTGGCCTCGCAGCAAATGATATCGAATACTCCGTCAAGCAAGACGACTTCGTGATGGAGGTCATGCTCGCAGCTGCTGGCTATCTGCTGCAAGAAACTCCAGCTCATAAAATCTTTCTCGACGGGCGCACCTTTTCCCGCCGTTACCAGATCGACCGCGTTCTCAAGCGTGCCTTTGAACTCTCTCAGCCCTGGACGATCATCGAGTGCACCTGTTCCGATGAATGCGCTCGTCGGCGTCTTGATCTCGAACCAGAGTCCAAGCATCCCGCGCACAACCGAAGCTTCGCACTCTACCTGGAAGTGAAAGCACGCTCTGAACCCATCACCTATCGCAAAACAACGATCTCCACCGACCAGCCGCTTGACGAGTGCACGAAGCAGGCGCTCGCCGCCATTCACGCGCCCTGAATCGGCCAATGACCAGGTGTCTGCTTGTGTGGTGACGGGGCTATGCCCCGTTCAAAGCGAGTCAAGAACCCGCCGCCCCACGATCGTGGCCCGAGAATGCGTCGTATAGAATCGTGTTCAACACCAGGGACCCCATGAACAAACCTAGTCTCGCCGTCGCCATCGTGTTCGCTTGTGCTGTCCCGCTATATGCGCAAACCGCAGTTAGCAAGCAGGCCCTTGAAATCCAAAACTCTGCCATCGTCATCGACACGCACGCCGATACTCCACAGCGATTCCTCGACGAAAACTGGGACATCGGATCGACGGATCCCAAAGACCACGGCAACATCAGTCTTGACAAGGCCAAAGCAGGCAACCTCGGAGCCGAGTTCTTTTCCATTTGGGTCGAGCCGGTGACCAACCAGGGCCACTTCGCCCGCCACACGCTCGATCTCATCGATTCCGTCTACGAGCAAGCGGCCCGCCATCCCGACCGCATGATGATGGTCTTCACTGCCGACGACATCGAGCGCGCCCATCGCGAGCACAAACTTGCCGCACTTCTGGGAATAGAAGGTGGACACTCTATTGAGAACGACGTCCGCCTGCTCCGCGATTTCTATCGCCTCGGAGTTCGCTACATGACCCTGAGCTGGTCGAACACCAACGAGTGGGCCGACTCTTCCGGCGACATCGACAATCCCAAAATCGAGCACCACAACGGCCTCACCGACGGCGGCAAGCAGATTGTCCTCGAAATGAATCGTCTCGGCATGCTGGTTGATATTTCCCACGTTGCCGACAAGACGTTTTACGACGCGATCGCCGTTACCAAAGCGCCCGTCATCGCCTCGCATTCTTCCGCGCGCGCGCTCACGAATCATCCCCGCAACATGACCGACGACATGCTCCGCGCGGTCGCCAGGAACGGCGGAGTCGTCCAGGTAAATTTCTATAACGCTTTCATCGACGAGAACTACCGCAAGGCCCATGACGCGCAAGCGAAGGACCGAGAGGCCGCCGTCAAGGCCTACGGCGACCAACTTCAAGCCGCCGGAAAAACCGTCACCTACCTCGACTCGGAACGCATCGAGCGCGAGTGGAACGCCAAGATTCAGCGCCCTCCCTTGAGCTCGCTGGTTGATCACATCGACTATATCGCCAAAGTTGCGGGCATTGATCACGTCGGCCTGGGCTCGGATTTTGATGGCGTGAGCGGCGCCACTCCCGCCGGCATCGACTCCGCTGCCGACCTGCCAAAAATTACTCAGGCCTTGCTCGACCGCGGTTACAGTGCCGACGATATCCGCAAGATTTTGGGTGGCAATATTCTCCGCGTCTTCCGCGAGGCCGAGCGAGTCAGCCGCGAAATGCAAACCCAGAAATAAGCTGGCGCCACGGAAGCCTCGCCTGCCCCGCGTGCACCCGCAGCAGCATCGCCGCCGTGCGGGGACGCCCGGCTCTCCACCGACAAGCTAGGATTGACTGTCGTACAATTAACGTTTGCCAAAATACCTATAGGAGCCCCAATGCGAACTCTAATCTTCATGCTTGTCCTGACCATCTCCACGTCGTTGCTCGGCGCCGCACAGGCGGCCTCTGGCGCCGCGGAGCCCACGGCCGTCATCCACACCACCGCCGGCGACCTTCACTGCACCCTTTTTCCGAAGGTAGCCCCAATCGGAGTCGAGAATTTCATCGGCCTGGCCACCGGCACCAAAGACTGGACCAGCCCCGTCTCTCACGACAAGAAGCACGGCGTTCCACTCTATGACGGCACCATCTTTCACCGCGTGATTCCAGAATTCATGATTCAGGGTGGAGACCCCAAGGGCGATGGCACGGGCGATCCCGGCTACGCATTCAAGAATGAGCCTTCATTCACGGTGAAGTTCGATCGCCCCGGGCGTCTCGCCTACGCCAACGCCGGACCTGGCACCAACGGCTCGCAGTTTTTCATCACCGAAGTTCCCTACCCCAGTCTTAACGGCGGCTATACCATCTTCGGCCAGTGCGATGACGCTTCCGTCGAACTGGTTAAGAAAATCGCTCGCATGGCCAGCGATCCGAACACTAACCGCCCGGTCCGTCCCGTCAAGATCACACACATAGAAATCCATGCCGCCGGTACACCCACCGCCCAGGCGGAGCCCAAACCATCGGCGGGCGTAAAAAAGTCGATGTAGTAGGGACGAGGCACTCCTCGTCTCCACTGCAAGATTGAATTTGAGAATTCGAAGGGAGACTATGACCCGCACACCCGGAACCTACGCCGTGTTCGAAACCAGCGAGGGCACCATCGTTTGCCGCTTATTTGAGAAGGACGCACCCAAGACGGTTGCCAACTTTGTCGAATTAAGCGAAGGCAAGCGCGAGTGGACGCATCCCACCACGCGCAAAAAAACCAAAGACCCCCTTTACCACGGGACCATTTTCCATCGTGTGATTCCGGGCTTCATGATCCAGGGCGGCGACCCGATGGGCACCGGTTTCGGTGGTCCCGGCTACCAGTTCGAGGATGAAACCAAAGGTTCACCACATCGTTTTGACAAGGCAGGAAAGTTGGCCATGGCCAACGCCGGCCCCAACACCAACGGATCGCAGTTTTTCATTACGGTCGCCAATACCGACTGGCTCACCGGCAAGCACACAATTTTCGGCGAGGTGGTCGAAGGCTACGTAGTCGTGGAAGCAATCTCGAAAGTCGCCAAGAACCGCCAGGACCGTCCCAACAAAGACGTAGTAGTGAAGTCAGTAAGAATCGAACGCTAATGCACCTGAGTGGAGAGACGGGCGCCCTCGCCCGTCCGCCCCTGCACACCAGGTCGGGTGGCGTTTTCGAAACCGAGGAGCGGTGGTCGGGGGACGCAACTCCAATTCAGCCACGCACACCGAACCGTGAGACGCGTCACACGCTCCTGTGATCGCCGCCATACCGTTCCTTCCTCCGATATTCTTTATAATGAGTGGGTTCTTCCCGGCCCCTGGAGGCTATTGTCATGACGTCGTTTAATGGAGTCCCCGTCCCATCCAACGGACAGAAGATCGAATACAGCAACGGAAGGTACCGCGTTCCGGATCGCCCAATCATTCCTTTTATTGAAGGCGACGGAACCGGTCGCGATATCTGGAAAGCCTCCGTCCGCGTCTTCGACGCCGCTGTCGAGAAGGCGTACCAGGGTAAGCGCTCGGTAGCCTGGTACGAAGTATTTGCCGGCGAGAAGGCCAAGGCTCGTTTTCAGAACTGGCTACCCGACGACACGGTCAGCGCCATTCGCGAATTTCGCGTCGCCATCAAAGGTCCGTTGACCACCCCCGTGGGAGGCGGCATTCGCTCCCTCAACGTCGCCCTGCGCCAGATCCTCGATCTGTACGGCTGCGTGCGTCCGGTGAAGTACTACGCCGGTGTGCCGTCGCCGGTGAAGCATCCCGAGCGCATGAACATTGTCATCTTCCGGGAAAACACGGAGGACGTTTACATCGGCATCGAATGGGAAGAAGGCACGCCCGATTGCGCCCGGCTGATCGAATTCCTCAACAAAGACATGCTGAAAGGCGGCAAGAAGCAAATCCGACTCGACTCCGGCGTCGGCATCAAACCCATTTCCGTGACCGGAACCAAACGCCTGGTGCGCATGGCCATCCAGCACGCTCTCGCAAACAAAAACAAAGCAGTCACTCTCGTCCACAAGGGCAATATTCAAAAGTTCACCGAGGGCGCGTTCCGCAAGTGGGGATACAAACTCGCCACCGAAGAATTCCGCGACAAGGTTGTGACCGAACGCGAGAGTTGGATCATCGACAACCAGGATAAGAATCCCAACATCATCATCGAAGAGAATGCGAACCTCGTCGAACCCGGCCTTGAGTTCGCCCAAGAGGACTTCCGCCAGACTATCTACAAGGAAGTAAAAGACTGTCTCGATTCCATCTACTCCACCCACGGCAAAGGCGCCTGGAAGAAGAAGCTGATGATCAACGATCGCATCGCGGACTCCATCTTCCAGCAGGTGGTGACGCGGGCCGATGAATACAGCGTTCTGGCTACGCCCAACCTGAACGGCGACTACATCTCGGATGCTTGCGCCGCGCAGGTCGGCGGCCTCGGCATCGCTCCCGGAGCGAACGTCGGCGACGGTTACGCGATCTTCGAAGCCACGCATGGCACCGCTCCCAAGTATGCCGACAAAGACGTCATCAATCCCGGCTCCGTCATTCTCTCGGGCGTCATGATGTTCCGTCACCTCGGATGGAACGAAGCCGCCGACCTGATCGAACAGAGCCTGGAGCGCACCATCGAACAGAAAAAAGTGACCTACGATTTCGAGCGCTTGATGGAAGGCGCCACCAAAGTGAAGACCAGCGAATTCGCCACGTGCATGATCGAGAACATGAGCGTCGCGGTAGCCGCGGACTGAGACGACTTTTTACCTTTCTTCGTGCAACTGCACCGGCCGCCGGGTCAGCTTGGGATTCGTATCAGGGCATCGTTTTAGCGATGCCGAAGGCTCCAAGAATCAGATGGCCCTTTAGGGGCTGAGGATCGCGAAAGGAAACTTCATGCGCAATAAAGTAACGATAGTCGGTTCTGGAAATGTAGGCGCCACCGCCGCTCATTGGATCGCATCCAAAGAACTCGCTGATGTTGTCCTCATTGACATAATCGAAGGTGTTCCCCAGGGCAAAAGTCTCGACCTGATCGAGGCCATGCCGATCGAGAAGCGCGATTCCGCCATCCTCGGTACCAACAACTACGCCGACACAGCCGACTCCGATATTGTAGTCATCACCGCCGGAATTCCACGCAAGCCCGGCATGAGCCGCGATGATCTTCTGAATACCAACTACAAGATCATGAGCGACGTTGTCGGCAAAGTCGTACACCACTCGCCGAACTGCATCCTCATCGTCGTTTCCAACCCGCTCGACGCCATGGCCCAGGCCGCCTACAAGATCAGCGGCTTTCCGCGCGAGCGCGTTATCGGCATGGCCGGTGTGCTCGACTCCGCCCGCTTCCGCACGTTTATCGCCCAGGAACTCAAAGTCAGCGTAGAGAACGTAACCGCTTTCGTCCTTGGTGGGCACGGTGACACCATGGTGCCGCTCCCCCGCTATTCCACCGTCGCCGGCATTCCCATCACCGAACTCATGGACAGAGCCACGCTCGATCGCATCGTCCAGCGCACCCGCGACGGTGGGGCCGAAATCGTCAAATATCTCAAGACCGGATCCGCCTACTACGCCCCGTCGGCCGCCGCTACCGAGATGGTCGAGGCCATACTCAAAGACAAGAAGAAGATTCTCCCCTGCGCCGCCTACCTCAACGGAGAATATGGCATCCACGGGCTCTTCGTCGGCGTCCCCGTGAAACTCGGCGCCAAGGGGATCGAGCAGATTATCGAGATTACACTCACCGGGGAAGAGAAAACGGCCCTCGATAAGAGCGCCGCCGCCGTGAAGGAACTAATCGCAGTAATCAACGTATAGGCGGAGGCTGTAACCCCCTGGATGATCGGTGTGTGATTGCTGCCATCTTGAAGCCAGGGAGGAGATTCCGCAGGATACAGGGCATGGACATTTCGCACTACAATGGCAGATCTCCGCCGGAACCAGGTGCGTGACGACGCTAAGAAAGTTCGACGCCTGGGACTGGGCATCAAGCTGCGGATAAAAAAAATGGTATGCCCCTGCCGTACTTGATTCTGCTTTAATCCCGCATAGTTTGTAGGGTAAAGAGGGTCCTTGGTGAACCTGCCTTCGCTGGCTTTCACTCGAGTTTCTGGAATACAGCGCTCGGCGGAACGTCGGCCTTCGCCAGCTATCCTCTATGGGTCGCGCAGTACAAAAGTAATGCTTCGCCGAATATCCCGGCGGGATTTTCCGACTATCTTTTCTGGCAGTACAGCGAGTCTGGATCACTGGCAATCTGGGTATGGACTGGTTTAAGGGAAGTCCGGCAGATCTCAACCAAATGGCGGGCCTGGGAAACAGCTCGGAGAATCCAAGGAAGCTCCTGAATGCACCGGGCCGAACGCTCGCCACCATCGTCGCATTTGGGATTCTGCTTCCCATTGCCTCCGGCAAGACATTGCATAAAATCAAGCTTCCCCAGCCCGGCAACAGCGTGCGCATCGAAGGCAAGTTGCGCGGCATGGATGATCACAAGGAATTTATCTTCCATGGCGACCGCGGCACGAAGGTAAAGATTGTACTTACCAGAGTAGGGCCGTTGCGTGGTGGGGTCACGTTCCCTTGTGCGGGCCACGAAGGAGGTCCGGGCGGCAGCATTCTCGATCGGCCCTTGCCCGAAACCGGCCAGTATCAAGTACGGGTTTCAGAGAGCGCGATGGGCGAAGCGTGGGAAGGAAGCTCCACTATCGAGATTTCCGTGGCCCAGTGATTTTGCTTTCGTGATTGCCCCAGGCTCGCTATAGTGTCTGAGGCCAGCAGTCGGAAGCCAGTAAGCATGGACTTCGATCAGCTAGAAATCTTCCTGGAAGTGGCGCGCCTCTCCAGTTTCTCCCGCGCGGCGGAAAAGCGTTTTCGAACCCAGCCCGCCATCTCCTCCCAGATTCGCGCGCTCGAAGAAGAAGTGGGCGCCCGCCTGCTCGACCGTTCCGGAGGCCGTGTGTCGCTGACTGCGTCCGGCAAATTGTTTTTCAAGTATGCCGAGGAGACGCTGGAGAGGCGCAAGGCGATCCTCACCGAGATCGCCGAGACCGAACGCGTCCCTCGCGGCGAAATTGTCGTCGGAGCAAATGAGGGCACATGCCTGCATATCCTGCCCGAAGTGTTCGCGCAATTTAAACGGGACTATCCAAACGTCTCCGTGAGTATCAAGCGCTCAGACTACGCACGGATTCTCGATTCGATCATCGAAAACGTGGTGGACTTTGGCGTAGTCTCGCTGCCCGTAACTGACAACCGGCTCGAAGCGCAGATGATTCATCGCGACGAACTCGTTGTGATTACAGCCCCGTGTCATCCGCTGGCGGCAAAGAAAAGCGTCACCGTGGCCGAGGTCTCGACCTATCCGCTGGTTGTGCCCAAACTGGGCCACACCCGCGACGCGCTCGATGCGCTCTTCTATTACCATCACCTGAAGCCGAACCTGGCCATGGAACTCGATTCGAGCGAACTGCTGAAGCGTTTTGTGGCGGCCGATGTCGGGGTGGGATTTATAGCTCGCTCCAATATCGGAGAAGACATCCGCGCCAAGGCGCTGGTTGCCATCACCTTCGCCGATGCGCAAATACGACGCGACCTCGCAATCGTCTGCCGCAAAGACAAATCGCTCAGCCGCGCCGCCAAGGCCTTCATGGAAATCGCGATTAAGCAAAAGAATTTCTCCACGGCCGGTGCTGGGAAGCAATCCAAATGAACAGGGTTACCTGTTTCGCCCTTTTCTTATCCTTGCTCGCTTCCGGTGCCGCAGCCCAGAAACAGCCTGCCAACAAAGCGTCTTCAGTCTCCGCCTACAAGCTAATTGGGGTGAAAGCCACGGGAACAACGCGCTACACCGACAAAGAAATTCTCGCCGCGAGCGGCCTGCAGAACGGCCAGAACGTTGCCGACGGGGACTTCAAAGAGGCAGTGCAGCGGCTCGGCGAGTCCGGCCTGTTCAGCAACGTTGTCTATTCGTTTTCCTCCTCCAGTGCGGGAACAAAACTCGAACTGCAACTTACCGATACCGACAAGAGCAAGCTGGTTCCCGCGCATTTCGAAAACTTAGTCTGGTTCACCGACGACGAACTCCGCGCCTCCTTGCAGAGCCGCGTTCCGCTATTCAAGCAGTTGCTGCCGATTGCGGGCAATCTTCCGGACCGCGTTTCCGAGGCGCTGCAATCCCTCCTCTCCGAGGGCCACTTTCCCGGTCGGGTGGATTATCGGCGCAATGCAGATTTGTCGACTGGCACCCTAAACGCAATCGATTATCGAGTCGAGGAACTCAACATTCGAATTCGCAGCGTCGAGTTCCCTGGAGCTTCGCCGGAGCAGGCGCCTCTGCTCGTAGCCGCGGCGCATCGCCTCATCGGCGCCGAATACGGACGCTCTTCCCTTGCCGCAGTCGCCAAACTTGACCTTTTGCCAGTCTACCTGCAGCGGGGATATTTAAAAGCCGAGTTTGGGCCGTCCGAGGCGCGAGTGGTGCCTCAGCCGCCTTCCGGCGCTGACGCGCAAGATGTCGCTGTTGTTCTGGTGGACGCGATCGTGTCGGTGACGCCGGGCAAGGCGTATTCCACTTCCGGCATCGACTGGAAGGGCAACTCTGCCGTCACCACTGCCGAACTCGCACCCCTTGTCCACCTACCGACCGGCCAGCCCGCCGACGCCGTTCGTCTTCTGCGCGACATAGAAAATGTAGGCAAGCTTTATCGCAGCCGCGGCTACATGATGGTTCAGATTAAGCAAGATGCCCAATTGGACTTTGACAAAAGCACAGTGCGCTACACCCTGAACGTCGTCGAAGGCGACGTCTATAAGATGGGAGAATTGGAGATTTCGGGACTCGACACGCAGGCCACAGCACGGATGCGGGCCGCGTGGACTCTGCGCGAAGGTCAGACTTACAACGCCGATTATCTCAAGAAGTTTCTGGCTGATACCGAACAGCTTCTTCCCCGCGGCGTGCATTGGGCTCTGAGCATTCATGAAACGCCGGACGCGAAGGACAAGACCGTGGACGTGGAGATCCATTTCAAGCAGCAGTAACGCTGAGGACTGAAGTTGTCGAAGAGAAATATTTTACAAGCCGGAGCTTGCGCAAGGACCTCTATCTTGACATCATGATAGTGAGGTTGTGAGTGTCCTCTAGAACTTCGAACCACACCCCGTTTCATAGGAGACGAAAATTACAATGAAGGTAAATCGAATTGCAGCTGCGATTCTTGGGATGCAGATGTTGGTCGGGTTAGCGGCGGTTCCGGCGCTGGCTGCCGGCAAGAGCCAGACATTGACCGGCGTAGTGAGCGACACCATGTGCGGGGCGAAGCATGAAGAAATGCCCAGCAAACCCGCGGAATGCACGCGCGGGTGCGTGAAGCATGGTGCGAATTACGCGCTCGTGGTCGGGGACAAGGTCTATACCTTGCAGACCTCGGATAAGGCTGCGCTGGATCAGCTGAACGATCTGGCGGGAGCAAAGGCGAAGGTGACTGGAGAAGTGGACGGCACCACGATCACAGTGAAGTCGGTGGCGGCAGGATCGTAGCATAACGGGCTATCATCCTGAGCGAAGCGAAGGACCTCTGAAATTGGGGCCGCCGAAATGCATAGGTCTTTCGCTTCGCTCAAGATGACAACCGAACTTAACTTAATCGGGATAGGAGGACAGTCGCCTGTCCTCCGCTCCCTCACCACCGTACGTGCGGGTCCGCATACGGCGGTTCGGCGGGTTGAGCTAGGGAGGCGATTCGGTCCCTCCCGGGATGCGTTCGGGCTTCGGTCATCGTTCCCGGCTCGGCCAACGGTTGCTCCGCCTTTCGGCCTTGGAGTGTCTCCCTATCCTTGCCGACTGCATGACCTACTATGCCCTTTGCTGACTTCTGCGACACGCTCAGAAGGAATCGCTTCACCCTCAATCACATTGTGTGACGTGCCGCAGATCTCCCGAGGCAAGTTCCACCGCCTTCAACCCACAACCGCCGGATTTACCGCCAGTACACTTGACGGATATGGGCTTCACCATCGCTTGCTCGCTCGCCCGTTACCGTAGGCCTCCTATCCGGTTCTTGTTCATCGGCTCGCGTCTTTGCTCCACGCTTCTTTCAGGCCCCGCCTCGCAGCGAGTGTTATTTCACCTTTGCGCTTCGCGAACCCTTCACCTCCATCAGGTTGGGCAGAGGACTTTCACCTCCAAGCTGTCGCACATCCTCGGCACACAAGAAGAAACCGGCGGACACTGCCCGCCGGTTTCTTCTTCTCTTCGCAATTCCCGTTACTGTTGTTGTTGAGTCTGGTCCGGACTATCGTCCCGGCGTTTCAGCGTCGGGCGATCGTCGTCGCCGCTGCTGCCGCTGCTGCCCGTGCCGCTGGTCTGGTCAGTGGTTGAGGCGCGGCGTAAGCTGGGCTTGCTTCCATCCTTCTGTTCGATCACCTTGTGCCGGTTCTCGATGGTGGCGAGTCGCGCTTTCACGTCGTCAAACTCGGACGTCGAAACGATGTATTGCGGACGCGCCGGAAGAATGGTCGCGATCTCCTTTTGCGACGCCTCAATGCGGTCGGGCGTCTGCGGATGCGAAGCGAAGGCCTTGGCTATCGTGCCCGGTTTCTTCTTCTCTTTCGCCTGAATTTTTTCGAAGAAACTGATGAAGGCCTGCGGATCGTATCCCGTCTTATACATATATTGCAGGCCCAGGTAGTCCGCTTCCGCTTCGAAATTGCGTTGGAACTTCATGAAGGTGAGCGGCAAGGCCAGGCCACTAGCTTCGTAGATTCCGTAGCCTATCCCGCCGCCGACGAAGATCAGAGGAATGGTACCGATTTGCGCCCAATTCGCCCGCGTCATCTGACGCATCGCGTGGCGGGCGCAAACGTGCGAAATCTCATGCGCCATCACGCCGGCCAATTCCGCCTCCTCGTCCGCCGCCAGAATCAAGCCGGAGTTCACGTAGAAGAATCCACCGGGGAGCGCGAACGCGTTTATCTCGTCGGAGTCAATCACCTTTATAGTAAACGGCACTTGCGCATCGGAATTGCGTACTAGATTCTGGCCGATGCGATTGACGTACTCATTCACCACCGGATCCTGAACCATCTTCACACTATTCTCGACCATCATCGAGTACTGCTTGCCATACCTGATTTCGGTTTCAAGCGAGTACCAGTCGCCCAGGCCGCGCTTGCCGATGCCGCGATTGCCAATGGCGTCCACATCGTCCTCACCGCCGGTGTGCTTGACCTTGCTTGCGTCGGGCTCCTGGACGGGAGGCGGTCCACTAGGCGCCGCGTCGCTGCCACTGCTGGAAGTAGAGTTCGCCGGCGGAGCTTGAGTCGAGTTGGTGTTTGCCGGCTGCGACGTGGCTTGAGGTTGCGGGCTAGGAGTCTGGGAAGCTGGAGTCTGCGAAGTTTGATTCTGGGCAAGCGCCGGCGCCGCCATCAGCGCCAATAAACTCAGGGAGATCAGCAATTTACGAAAAGACATCTGGGCACCTCGCGAAGACCCGGTCGGTTACAAAGATTATACCCCCGATTGCAAGTCGTGACCGGCAGACTTTTTCTTCTAATTGGACGCCGACTCGTACCGGAAAGTTACCTGCCATTTTGACGGAATGTGCCAACTGAGGTTCTCTGCGGAGCCGTCTGTTGCTCGACCCCGGCACAAGTGTCCCTTTCCGTCTTCCCAGCCGCTTCGACATGAAGACCGCTGCCATCCGCATCCACGCGCTCGCCAAGTCGCTGGGCGTTCAAAAGGCCCGCGTCGTCGGCCACGACATCGGCCTGATGGTCGCATATGCCTATGCCGCGCAATTTCCCGCCGAAACGGAAAAGCTGGTGGTGATGGATGCGTTTCTCCCGGGCGTGGCCGGATGGGAGGACGTATACAACAATCCGGGCATCTGGCATTTTCGCTTTAATGGGCCGACGCCGGAAGCGTTGGTGCAGGGACGTGAGCGAATCTCTTCGAACATTTCTGGAATAATTTCGCCGCCGGTAAGAACCACTCGATTCCAGAAACTGATCGGGTCGCGTACACCGCAGCTCATGCTCGTCCCGGACGCATGCATGCGGGAGGGCAATATTTTGTTTCATTTCAACAGGCAGCCAAGGATTTTGCGCAACTCTCACAGACCAAGCTCAGCTTGCCAGTCCTCGCAATCGGCGGCGAAAAGGCAAATGGAGACGTGCTGGCGCGGCAGATGAGACTGGTAGCGGAGGATGTAGCGTTTGTCGTTCTGAAAAACACCGGGGTCACGGAGGAACAACCCGAAGCGACTAGGCAGGCACTCTTGAAGTTCCTCTAAACACCGCCACATCCCGCATTCCCAAACCTGCGCCGCGCAAGCCTTGACCCGAGCGGTTTTGGGCATGAACCCAGTTGACACCGAAAAGTAGGGAGCGTATCTTCCCCTATTAAATGGTTTTAATGTAGTTCGTCCCCCGCCCAGGAGAACGCAATGGCACCCTCGGGCTTCCGCTTTTGCCCCAGCCCCGGGCTTGTTTTGATTGCCCCGGTTTTTCTTGCATGGCTAGCGTGCGCACCGTGTCTGCTAGCGGCGCCCGCTTACGTGCGCGTCAGTCAGGCCGGCTACGAAGCCGGTAACGCTCCTTTTCGCGGGTATCTGATGGCCCAGTCCGCGGTAACGGGCGCGACTTTCCAGGTGGTCAATTCGGAGGGGAGCATAGCGGATTCGGGGCACGTCGGCCCGCTGCTGGGCACGTGGGGTCATAGCAAGACGGTGACCTACAACGTGTACGCCTTGGACTTCAACGTTCCCGGCGGCGACCTCTACACCATCAAGGTATCAGGACCAGTAAAGACAACTTCCCCGGCTTTCGCGGTGGACACTCCAGAGACACTGTATTCCGGATTCCTGTTGAACACTTTGTTCTTCTATGAAACCGAACGCGACGGGAAGCATTTCATCCCCAACGCGCTGCGCACCGCCCCCGGTCATCTGAAGGACGCGAACGCGCGCGTTTACAACACTCCTCCACTCGACGACAACGACTTTATCGACAACGTGCCCCCGACGCCGCCGCTCGTGTCGGCAGGTCTCCCCAACATCGATGCCGCTGGCGGCTGGTGGGACGCCGGCGATTACGAAAAGTACGTTGAAACGGTCAGCTATACAGCGGCGCTCATGCAGATCGGCATTCGCGACTTCCCCAATCAGATGGGCTCGACTGCTCCAGTGGATCCTCCCGCGCCGCCCGGTTCGATTTCCTATGCCGGAAACAGCGGAGCCGGAGCACCCGCGTCGTCCGACTTTACCGACGAGGCCAGGTTTGGAGTCAATTGGCTGATGAAGATGTGGAATGACAGCACCAAGACGCTCTACTACCAGGTGGACGACACGCAGGACTGGGATTATTACGGGTACGGCAATCCCACTTCCGCCGCCCCCAACTGCGGCGGCACCTATGCAACTCCTTACTGCCTGATCACTGAATACGATATCTGGACGCTGCCGCAGGCGGCCGATCACTTCTTGCAACCGGGCGATCCGCGCCCGTGCGACCCGCTGACCACCTACTACATCTGCAATCGTCCGGTGTATTTGGCAGGGCCCCCTGGGTCGCCGATCAGCCCGAATCTCGCTGGGCGTTTGGCGGCGGACTTTGCATTGTGCTATCAACTGCAACGCGCTTCCCGTCCTGCGCTGGCGAATCAATGCCTCCAGGATGCAGAGGATATCTTCGCGCTGGCAGACACTTCCTATGCGGACCCGGCTCCAGCGCAGTATGGGGGGACGTGCGGCAATTGCCTGCTTACCATTGCTCCGTTCGACGGCTATCCTGAGAACGTTTGGGACGACGACATGGAGTTGGGCGCCACTGAGTTGTATTTTGCTTTGCAATCCGCCGGCGGGGCGAAGAATCTTCCGGCGGGATTGTCGCACACCAATGCGATCGATTATCTGATGCAGGCGGCCACGTTCGCCCGCAATTACATCACGCGAATCTACAAACAAGGTTTCACCGACACTCTGAACCTGTATGACGTCAGCGGCCTGGCGCATTTTGAGTTGTACCGGGCGCTTGACAGGGCGGGAGATCCGGAGGGCCTGGCCGTGTCTGAATCGAGCATTCGGGCACAACTGCTGCGGCAGGTGGCCGACGCAATGACTCAAGCGGGAACGGATGCCTGGGGCTTTGGGTATGTGTGGAGTTACGGCGACACGACGTCGCACGGCGCGGGTCTTTCGGTAATGGCCAGCGAGGCCGCCTACCTGGCTAATACCGATGCTGCAGCCAAACGCTACGACACCTATGCGCAGAGATGGCTGGCTAATGTCTTGGGCGCGAATTCCTGGGGATCGTCGTTCATAGTGGGCGACGGAAGCACGTTTCCGAATTGCATCCAGCACCAGGTGGCGAACCTTGCGGGCGCGCTGGATGGGACTTCCGGAGGCACGCCAGTACTGTGGGGTGCGGCCACCGAGGGTCCAGCCGGTTATGCCACCTCGGGCGTCGTCGGTGGTATGATTCTCTGCCCGGCAAACGGAGTGGACACGTTCCGCAAATTTAATGGCAACGATGGCGTGTTTGATGCCTCGCAGGTCGCGGTGTATCAGGACAACATGCAGTCTTACAGCACGACCGAGCCGGCCATCGATCTGACTTCGACATGTTTTCTGATGTGGTCGTGGCGTCTCGCGGGGAAGCCAAGCTTCTGAGTCGTCGTTCTGCGTAGGGACAGCCGCCCTCGGCTGTCCAAGCGAGCACAGCTCGCTTGGGTTTTGGCATGTCCAGCGTTGCGCCCAAGAGCGCGGCGGGGCTTCGCCCCGCTGAACAGCCGAGGGCGGCTGTCCCTAGGTGGTCTTAGGTCCAGCGGAACCATCTCAGCGCCAGCACGAACGAGACTCCGCCCCAGATTGCCAGGACCAGCAAGCGTCCAGATTGAGAGCCGAGTGACGCGCCTTCAAGGATCGTGGCTCGCAGCGCGTCATTGAGTGCGGTTAGCGGAAGAGCTTTGATGAAGGGGTGGGCGATGGCGGGAAACCTTTCGTAAGAAAAGAACACGCCCGAGAAGATCCACATCGGCATCATGACCAGGTTGATGAGGGCCGAAACGCTCTCGATTTTCTGCGCACGGCACGCGGTTAGTAGGCCGACGCCGCCAAAGGTCACGGCTCCAAACGAGCCGAGCAGGACGACCGAGAGGATCGATCCCTCGACTCGCATGTGAAAGACGAGCACGCCGAAACCTAAGAGCAGTCCTACTTCAATCACCATCAGAACCAAACGGCTGCTGGTCAGGGCCAGAAGGAAATCGCTGCGCCGCATGGGCGTGGCGACAAAGCGCTTCAGCAGTTTGCGTTGCCGCATTTCCACCAGCGCAAAACCGACTCCCCACATGCCGGAGTTCATCAGGTTCATCCCTAGCAGTCCGGGGATGAGGAAGTCGATGTAGCGTGATCCGGGTTCGCTGGAGGATTGAGAGGAAGTGGCTAGCGCATCTTTGCGTCCGGCGGCGGATTGCAGCGCAGCGTCAATTTCGACGCGGGAGAGCACACTCTCCGGGCGCGCCGGATCGTAGTAGTAAGTGTAGCTGCCGTCGGAATTCAATTCGATCGCGAGATCGAACTTGCCGAAGTGGAAGCCTTTGAGCGCCGTATCGCGATCGAGCACTGTAGCCCGAATGGTTGAATCTTTGTTCGGCGAGCTTTTGGCCGAACTCTGAAGCATGGACAGCGTTTTCTCGGCGCCGGCGCCCTCGATCACGACGACCGACGTGATGCCCACGGGCTTGTTGCGAAAGGCAATGCCCAGGCCCGCCGCCAGCAATAGCGGAAAGACGAAAACCCAGAATACAACTTCAGGCTCGCGCTTGAGTTCGAGTATGCGCGCCCAAAGCAGATGACGATATCCGGACCAGCGGCCGTTGCGCCGTACGGGTTCAATGGGCGGCGGCGGCCGATTCTTATCAGCGTAGAGCTTGGGCGCGTTGGTTTCGGTCGTTGTCATTCAGTCCTCTCGCAGGTGGCGTCCGGTGAGTCGTACAAAGACATCTTCGAGGCTGGCCTGTCGCGTGCTGAGGTGTTTGAGTTGACAGCCCTCTTCGGTTACTGCACCGAGCAGAGCGGGAATCGTGAGATGCGGCTCGCGAACACTCAGGCAAACGGTCGAATCTTCGCGGCGGACGGACTCTACGCTGGGCAGCGATCGCCAGCGGTCGAGGTTGTCGTCGCTTCGGTCTTCGTTTTTATTCACTTGGAACTCGACCACTTGATGGCCGCCCAGCCGGTCGATAAGGTCCGAGGGAGTGCCCTCGGCGATGATCACGCCGTGATCGACGATGGCGAGGCGATCACATAGGCGTTCAGCTTCGTCCATGTAATGCGTGGTGAGCAGGACGGTGCCGCCTTTCTGCTGAAAGGCGCGGATGATGTCCCAGAGTTGGCGCCGGCTTTGGGGATCGAGTCCGGTGGTGGGCTCGTCGAGGAAGAGAATGCGCGGATTGCCGACCAAAGCAGTGGCGACGGCCAGGCGCTGCTTCTGTCCGCCGGAAAGTTTGCCGACCCATGCGTCCGCCTTTTCGGTAAGTTGAAGTTCTTCGAGGATGTCGGCGGCTGGCCGCGGTTCGCTGTAGAAGCTGGCAAAGAGTTCGATGGTTTCGCGGACGTTCAGTTTTTCCGACAGGCGCGTTTCCTGCAGCGAAATACCGATCCATTCGCGTAACCGGCGCGGATTGTCGTTCCACGTATGGCCGAAGATGCGAACCTCTCCGGAAGTAGGTGCGAGCAGGCCTTCGAGGATTTCGATGGTGGTGGTCTTCCCTGCTCCATTCGGGCCGAGCAGCCCGAAACACTGGCCGGCTTCTATTTGCAGGCTAAGGCCGCGGACGGCTTCGACCTTTCCGTCGTAGGTCTTGCGCAGGTTGCTGCTTTCGACAGTTGTCTCCATGGTCGAGCCCACGAAGGCATTCTAAATCAGCCCTACTGGTCAGAATGTGAATGGCTTGTCACCGGCAACGTCGCCTCGCCTTTGGCATTGCGCCACAGGATCGCATTCAGCTTCCGGGCATCGGCCGCATCCGGCCTGGAGAAGTCCATCTGCGACGATTCTTTCGCACCCGCCGCTTTCTTGTCGTTCACGGCGTAGATGAGGCCATTGTGCAGATTCTTATCGTCGACCTGATAGGGCGGCTGCGTCCCCGCGCCTGCGAATAGCGGTGCCATGAGTGGCGCGTGCGCGTCGAACAGGTTCATCGGGGGAAGGCCGAGCAGAGCTTCCATGGTGTGGATCATGCTGACGGTCGTGTAGAAGTTATGGTCGACAAACGGTTGCGCCGCTCGCGGTGAATATTTGCTGATGACGAAAGCGATCGACCGGTGCGCGTCAACGTGGTCGGCGCCGTCCTGAGCGTCGTCTTCGACCACGAAGATCGCGGTGTCGTCCCAATAGGGGCCGTGGGAAACGGCATCGACAACGCGGCCGAGCGCAAGGTCATTGTCCGCGACGGAAGCATTTGGCGTAGGCTTGCCGGCGCGCACGCCTCCGGTATGGTCGTCCGGCAAGTAGAGCAACGTAAACTGCGGAAGTTCCTTGGCCGTTCCTTTGGCTTTTACGAACTCGTCAAATTCGCGGAGGAATTCGTCGGCGCGGAGTTGGTCGGGATAGTCGGTTTGGAAGTCGGGAAACTGCGGATCGTAGTGGTCGCGCAGCGCAGCTTTGGTGGGACGCATGCGCTTAAATTGCGGAATCGCCCAAGGCCAGGGACTCGGCCCGCCGCGCGGATTGCCCACATTCGGCGGCAGGGGCTCACCTTGGTTGATTTCCGACGCAGGACACCTCGCCGTCGAGGGAGACGGCGTTCCTTCCTTTGACGACCCCATCTTTGTCGTTGATGACATCGCGCTGTCGCGCTTGCACCACACGGCGGCGATGAATTCTCCGTAAATGCGATAGGTAAGACCTTTTCTCGCGAGGTTATCCCAGAGGAAGCCGGTGGCAGGATCGTCGACGTCGGGGACGCCCTGTTCGAGCGGAAATTCTTCGGCCACGCTGCCGCCGGAATCATAGGTGCGCTCCTTGCTCCGATAACCGATGGGCCAGGTTTTCTCGTTGTAGTCACTGGTGGTGGAGGCGGTTGACCAAAGGTGCCCGTCGCCGGAAACTTCTCCGCTGTCGTAGAAGTTGTCGAGCACTCCAAACTGCAAGGCCAGGTTGTGCTCGTTCGGAGTAATGCCGGCTCCGTACATGGTCAACGAAGGGTCGCCGTCGCCAGCGGGCAGGTCGCCAAGGATCTGGTCGTAGGTGCGATTTTCTTTCAGGACGTAGATCACGTGGTGGATGGGATTGGTTCCGCCGGCAAATTCGAATTTGCCGCCATCGGAGCGGAGGAGATTGTCTTCTTCAACCTGGCGCGTGTAGGCGGCCAGATTCTTGTCGATGTCAGAGAGGCTTAGGCGCTGGATGGAGCCACCGATTAGGGTTGGAATATACGGATGTCCTTTTCTTTTGCGCTCGCCTTTCAGGGTGCCCAACATGTTGTTGGGGCCGCTGCTTTCTCCTTTGGCGGTGGCAATGAGCAGATCGTTGCCGGCGACAGCGAGCGCGCTGGGATACCACTCCGTGGGGACGAAGTCGGGAGGAGTGGCGACGTCCAATTGCATAACGATATCGTGTCCAGTCAATTTCGGCGATTCCTTGATGCCGAAAACCGCAACCGCGTCGAGCGAGGCAGCGGCCGCATAGAGACGCTTGCCATCGGGTGAGAGCGCGATGGCCTGGAGGACGGAACCGCTACCGTCGGCACTGGTGAGATAGTGCTGTAAAGCCAAGCCGGAACCCAGATCGACACCCACCACCACGTCGGCGTTGGCCAAAGCTACGTAGAGTGTCTTCTCGTCCGGGCTCAAGAGCATCGCCGTCGGATGCGGACTGGGAGCGTTGGGATTGTCATGTTTCCGCAACTCATCAATCCAGCGGACGACTTTTCCCGCTTCAAGACTCAGTTCCGCGACACATGAAGTGTTCCATAAGCTCACCCAGGCTTTGGTTCCCGCTTTGTTGACAATAACCGTGTAGGGATATTCGCTGGGAATGGAGCGGTTGCGGCTGAGGTCGAACGACTGCAGGATTTTTCCGGAGCTCGCATCGAGGACGATAGCATTGTCGGAAAGATTATTGGCAACGAGCAGGCGGTCGCCCTTCGCGCCGGGCAACACTGCGAATCCAGCCGGATACGGCAGCGCGGTTCCCTCGGGAGTCTTGCGTAAGCCGAATGCGACTTCTTTCCCTTCGGCGATTTTCTGTGGCGGGACCTTAATGAAGCGTTCAGGAGCAACCTGTCCGTCCGCGAATTTGTAGACCGCGATGCCGTTCCCGGTGCTCTTCGACTTCTCGCCGGTGGGATCAGTGATTGAACCCATCGAAGCATAGAGACGCTTCCCGTCGCTCGAGAACGCGAGGCCGATGAAATAGCTTTGGCGCGTGGAATAGTCGTCGCTCAAACGGTCGTCGGGAAAGTCGCGCAGTTGATTGTTGCTGAGATCGAGAATGGCGATCGATTGGCGGGCACCGGTTTCCTGCGTGCCGTATCCCTGATTGAGCGATGCCGCGTAATGGCCGTCGGGGCTAACGGCGATGGTCGCGGGAAAGCTGTTGGTGCGGGCAAGGTACCCGGGGACGGGGAGGGTCAGCGTTTTGCTGGTTGGAAGATTGATTCGGCGCGAACGATCGGCCGCGCGAGCGATCACAAACACGACAATCAGCATGGAAAGAGAAATGAGGGAAATGACGACGATCTTCGCGGACTTTTTCACGCGCGGAAGCCTCGGGAGGTTTGTACCATTCACGGCGGGGGTGAGGCAAACGATCGGGGCGTTTAACCACCTGAGTCGCAGTGTGCTCCGCGGAACCTCGACTTCGGTCAGCGAAACCCGAGCAGAACAGCAATATGCGGACGCACTTTGCTGACTAATGCAGGCTCCGCCTTGATACGTTGATCAGGTAAAGAGCATGGATGGGATCGGCCGCAAGGCGAAATTCCGAAGAGTCCTAGACAAACGGCAAATATAATTGTCATCCTGAGCGAAGCGAAGGACCTATGTACTTTCTTGCAGCGCCGGGATGCACGCATCTTTCGCTTAGCGGAGGATGAGAGAGTGAGGAGTCTATGCAGTCTCACGACGCCGATCTACCTCGCCGATTTGAAGATCGCGAACGCCGCGCCTTGCGGATCGGCGATGATCGACATGCGGCCGACTCCTTCCACCGTCATGGGCGGGAGATAGAGATTGGCACCCATCCCTTTCGCCTTCGATGCCGAAGCATCCATGTCATCCACCAGGAATTAGGCCAGCCAGTGCGGCGGCACTCCGGGCCGGCGATACTTTGAAGGCGGAACGCCTCCGCTGAAATGCTCGCCGTTTTTTTAATGTGCAGATAGCCGGAAGGATCTTTGGGATCGGCGGCCACCTGCCATCTGAAAACTCCCGAATAAAAGTCAGCCGCGCGTTTTACGTCGAGCGTGCTTAGGTCGGCCCAGCACAGCGTGCCGTGGACTTGGGCGATTCCGGTGCCCGGGTTCTTCTTTGCCTGCCAGACACAAAAAACCGCACCCGTCGGATCCTGAACGACGGCCATGCGGCCGGCATCCATCACGTCGAAAGCCGGGGCGAAGACTTAGCCGCCCAGTTGCTGCGCCTTGACGGCGGCCGCGTCGGCATTTTCGACCGTGATGTAGATCATCCAGTACGGAGGAACGCCCTGCGACCACTCATCGGGACGCAAGGTGCATGCGGCCGCAGCTTCGCGGTCCTGGAGTTTGAATTCGGTGTAGAAGTCGTTCGGGCCCATCGGATTGTCGTGAACACCCCAACCGAACGGCGTGCTGTAGAAGGTCTTAGCAGCCGGCTGGTCGGTGGTGTGGAGTTCGATCCAGCAGAAAGAGCCGGGGGGATGATTATCGATGTTTGCCATCGGTGCTGGGGAGTGTCAACCGGACGTGAAAGCAAGACATTAACCGCAGAGGCCGCAGTGTTCGCGGAGATTTTGCAGTTTGTCTCTGCGCACTGACTGCCCGGGCTGCCACCATCACCAAGCGATCGCGTTTCCGCCGCCTTCGCTCTTGGCCCTCTGGAAAGCCAGATTGGCCGCGACCATATCTTCCATAGCCACGCCCATCGCTTTATAGACGGTAATCTCATCGTCGCTACGGCGACCCGGCTTTCGACCAAGAGCGACGGCTCCCAAAGTCGTTCCCGTAGAGACGCCCAAGCCCGCGAGGTCACTGCACCCAACCGGAGCTGGCTGAAAAGCATCGAGCGTCTCGACAAAGAGGCGGTGGGCTCTTGCCAAGTCCTTCGGCAGTTCTCCATTCGGAGGGTGATATCCAACCGAGGTCACATGGGTACCGGGCTGGACCCAAGCAGAATCGATCACCGGCTCAGGCGAGTGGGTTGCCAGGCACACAACGTCCGACTCACGCACAGCCTTTTCTACGTCCGCAGTTGCACACGCGATTTTGCTCTGTGTGGCGAGCCTCTGCGCCTCTTCGAAACGCAACGAGCAGATGTTGATGCGATCAAAATTCCGGGCCAAAGGGAGCAAACGCAGGTGTTGGCACCCCTGGACGCCCGCACCGATCACCGTGGCGATCCGGGATCCGGCACGACTCAGCAGACGAACGGAAAGAACGGCGGCGGCGGCGGTTCGAACGGCCGTAACGTACGTGCCGTCCATAATGCAGGAGCTTGCGCCGGTGTCAGGGTCGAACAGGGTAATCATGGCCAGGTGGTTCGGCAAGTCGATTTGCAGATTGCCGTCGAAGACGTTGACGATCTTGACGGTCAGCTGCATGCCAGGCCGCCAGGCCGGCATCGTAAGCAGGAAGCCCTTCCCGGCAACCGAAAGCTGGGAGCGGGGAGGGGATTGGACTTCTCCCAACTCGAGCCCGCGGAAACCGTCTTCAAGTGCCTCGACGAGCTCCCCAGGGTCGAGATACTTCTCCACTTCCATCTCACTGAGAGTCATCACTTGACCGGGGCCTTTCTTGATTTCGAAGCCAGCTTTCCCCCGTTGCTTTTCGGCTTCGTTCATATGAGATTTCCGGCGGACTCAGCGCAGATTCTTCCCGACCCAGTCTTCAATTCGAACCAGCGCCTTGTTTAGATTCTCCAGCGAGTTCGCAACGCTGAAGCGAAGGTAGCCTTCTCCGTATGCGCCGAACGCGGTGCCAGAGAGGCAGGCGACGCCCGCTTGTTCAAGCAGCGCGTCGGCCAGTTTCTTCGAAGGCCATCCCGTCTTGGTAATGTTGGGGAAGGTGTAGAACGCGCCCTTCGGCAAGCGGCAGGAGAAGCTTTTGATCTTGTTCAATCCGGCGACGAAGACGTCGCGGCGGTGCTTGAACTCGGCGTTCATTTTGTCGACCGAGGACTGGTCGCCGCGCAGCGCTTCGATTCCAGCAACTTGCGTGAAGCTGGCGGTGCAGGAAGTCGAGTTGGTTCCGAGGCGCGCGGTCTGCACCGCCAGATCAGGCCGCATTACGCCGTAACCCAGGCGCCATCCCCTCATGGCGTAGGTTTTGGAGAAGCCGTCGAGCAGAATCGTGCGCTCCTTGAAACCTGGCACGCTCATGATGGAGAAGTCCTCGCCTTCGTAGACGAGGCGGCTGTAGATTTCGTCCGAGAGCACCATGATATTGCGGTCGCCGATGGCCTCGGCAATTTCGAAAGTATCTTTCCGGGTGAGCGTGCCGCCGGTCGGATTGTGCGGTGAGTTCAGGATGATCAACCTGGTGCGATCAGTAATCAACGATGCCAACTCTTTGACGTCGACGGAAAAGTCGCGCTCTTCGCGCAGCGGAATCGCGATCGCGCGTCCGCCGACATAGTTGATCATGGACTCGTAGATGGGGAATCCGGGATTGGGATAAATGACTTCATCTTCCTCGTCAATTAAAGCCATAATCGTGAAGAAAATAATTGGCTTACCACCTGGGACAACAACAACCTCCTCGCTCGAAACCGGAACATTGCGGGTGCGGCTGACATAGTCTGCAATCGCCCGGCGCAGGTCGGGCAGGCCGGCGGAAGGTCCGTAATGGGTCCACCCCTTTTGGAGCGCGTCGACGCCAGCCTGGATGACATTGGCAGGCGTGTCGAAGTCGGGCTCACCAATTTCCAGGTGAACGATCTCTTTGCCCTGCTTTTCGAGCTCGCGGGCGCGGTTCAGGACTTCAAAAGCGGTTTCAGTGCCGAGCCGCGACATCCGGCTGGCGAGACGCAATTCTAGTTGGCTTGTGGTTGGCATACGGGCGGAGAAAATTATACGCCTTGGCGGTTTGGTGGAGAACCGGACGCCCTCCTCCGGCTACCCTACTGCTGGACGGGCGAGGCGCCCGTCGCTCCACCGGACTGGAACTATTCCGAGATGGTGCTCTCTTCGCTCTGCGCTCGAAGCACCCGATCCACGGAATACGGCGCGCGCTGGGCGGGCTCGTGATAATGGCGCACCTGCATTTCTCCGAGCAATCCGACGGCGAGCATGTTCAGACCCGCCAGCAATAGAACGGCTGAAAACATCATCAGCGGTCCATGCTGGTACATGATGTCAATCTGGGGGTGCAGGAGCTTCTCCAGAATCAACCAGCCGGAGATGCAGCAGCCCAGCAGAATGCTGAACATCCCAAGCGTGCCGAAAAAGTGCAACGGGCGAGAAAGATATTTGAGCAGGAAGCGGATGGTAATAAGGTCGAAGAAGACGCGGAAGGTGCGCGAAATTCCGTAATGCGAAACACCGCGTTCCCGGACTATGTTCTTGATCGGAACTTCGACGATCGATGCGCCATACCACGAGGCCAGCGCGGGGATGAAGCGGTGAAACTCTCCGTAGAGTGGAATCTGTCCCAGGATTTCCCGCCTGTAAGCCTTAAAAGTGGTGCCAAAGTCGTGGATGTCAACGCCGCTCAGCTTGGCCATGAGCCAGTTGGCGCAGCGCGAAGGAATGCGCCGCAGCCAGAAATTATCGACGCGATTCTTGCGCCATCCGCTGACAATGTCGTAACCCTCGGCAATCTTTTCCAGGAACAGAGGGATATCGGCAGGATCGTGTTGCAAGTCGCCGTCCATGGCGATGATGTATTCCCCGCGGGCATGGTCAAATCCAGCAGCGAGGCCGGCGGTCTGTCCAAAGTTGCGGCGCAGCTTTACCACCGTCACGCGGCTGTCGACAGCTGCAATCTCACGCAGCAACGAAAACGTCCCGTCGACCGAGCCGTCATCGACCAGCACCATCTCGAACGTCTCGCCGCTCGCTTCCATCACGGACTTAAGCCGCGCGTACAGGTCGGTGACGTTCTCCTGTTCGTTGTGGAGCGGGACGACGATTGAGTACTTGAGCACAACTCAGATTATATGGCAGCGAGCCACCCCTTGCGAAGTGATTTGTGTGGGACTTGGGTACGGCGGTTCAGACACTTCGGTCGTGCCGCAGAATCTTAAAGGAATCGTCCGGGCATTCGCGTGAAGCCGCCAGGAACTCCGCGAGCGTATCCGCTTTTCGCGTGGTGATGCGCAAAAGTGGTGATGCGCAAAAGATGTGCCGCCGTATGCAAGTAAAAGGGCGTCCCTGGCGTTCGTGGAAGAATCAACTGCGCGGCCGTGGTTCTCATCTGTTTACTGCCGCGGCTGCGCCGCTGGTAGAGGTACTGCCTTCGTTACAGGCCTTGAGCCACAGCCCGAGAAAGTCGAGAAGTTCGTCGGGAGGCTGCAGCCACATTTGCGCTGCCGTCGGCCGCCATGTGTGACGAACCAGCACGCTGATGCCGCGGCCTCGCATGGCCCGGAAAGCGGATTCGTCGGTCGAGTCGTCGCCCAGGTAAGCGGCTGGTGTGTCTCGACCGATTTCACGGAGAAAGGCGCGAACCGCATCCCCCTTGTCGGCCTCGGGCGCGCGAATTTCCACATCGCCGTCGGATTCCAGCAGGTCGAGTCCGTTGCATTCCGCCATTGGCCGCCAGCCGAGCAAGACGCGTGCACGTAGATCCTGTGCGGCGCTTTCGCTCAGTCCCCGCCAACGGACAGCTATGCCTGCGGCCTTGAATTCCGCGGTATGCCGCAGCTGCTGATAACCTAGCCAGCGGTCAGCGTCCGACAAGCCAGTAAGCGTTCGCTGATCCAGGCGCATCTCTGTACTCCCGTCTCTCCGGAGCCGCTGCAGCCCATGAATTCCCCAAACTTCCGGCCATGGGTGAATATTGAGAAGAGGGAGAATGTCGGTGGCATCTCGCCCGGAGATCACGACCACTCGGGTTCGGCCGTTGCGGACGATCTCTTGCAGAAGGAGCGCAACTCCGGGATACGGAAACGCTTGGTCGCGGTTGGAGTCGAATGGCGCCAGCGTCCCGTCGTAATCGAGGAGCAACACTCCCAGCGAGGCACGCGCGACACCTTGCAGAAACGGCGTGAGCTCAGATTGCACTTCAGGTCTCAAAGCGTTGCTCCTTTCTTGGCGGTCCGTCTAAACGGCTCACCACCACGGATCATGCTACGGACGCGCTGGCACGAAATTTCTCCCGCACATTCTCGGGCGCATCCAAGCGGACCTCACAAAGTTCGGTGATCAGGGTGCCGGCCCAGCGGTAAATGTTGTGCTCCTTGATCACCGTTCGCATGCGCTGCATACGCAACTGCTTGTCCGCCGGCTCCATCTCTAAAGCGGCGCGGATGGCGTCGGCTGTCTGATCGATGTCGTAAGGATTGACCAGCAGGGCGTCGCGTAGTTCGCGGGCCGCGCCCGTGAACTGGCTGAGAATGAGCACGCCTCGCTCATCCCGGCGTGCCGCGAGGAATTCCTTCGCGACCAGGTTCATGCCATCGTGCAGCGAAGTCACCAGGCAGAGATCGGCGGCGCGGTAATAGGGCTCGATCTCATGATGGCTGTGCTGGCGTTTGAGAAACATGATGGGCTTCCAATTGCCGCTCTGGAAGCGCCAATTGATGCGGTCCGCCTCAGCTTCCATTTCGGCCAACAGGTCGTGATAGCGCTTGATGTGGGTGCGGCTGGGTGCTCCAATCTGCACAAAGCTAAATTTCCCCTGATAGCTCGGACATTTCTCGAGGAACCGCTCGATCGCCAGGAACCGCTCAAGAATTCCCTTGGTGTAGTCGACGCGATCGACACCGATCCCCATGAAAGTCGCTTCCACGCCCAGACTCCGCATCAGTGCTGAACGCTCAAGGTAGTTGAGGCCATGGTTGTTGTTTTCGGCGACATCGTCGTCAGTAAAGGCGACGCTGATGGGAAAAGGCCGTACCATGGTGCGGTGTTCCTGGCGGAGCACGGAAAAGTGTTCCCTGTCCACACGGGATTCGACCGCGCGGTCCACGGTTTCCAGAAAGTTGTTGCAGTGCGATTGAATGTGAAACCCGATCAGGTCAGCGCCCAGCAAACCGTCCACCAACTGGCGCTGCCAGGGGCAAATGCCAAAGGCTTCCGGATTCGGCCACGGAATATGCCAGAAGATTGCCACGCGCGCATCCGGCCGTTTTTCCTTGATCAGCCGAGGCAGCAAGGCGAAGTGATAGTCCTGGACGAGCACCACCGGTTTCGCGACATCCTCGATTTCCTCGAGCACCGCGGCCATGAACTTGCGGTTGACATCCTGGTAGGCTTGCCAGTCAGCAGCACGAAAAAGCGGCCGAGTGTGCGCGATATGGCAAAGCGGCCAGAGCCCTTCGTTGGCAAAGCCGTAGTAGTACCCCTCCTCTTCTTGTTTGGTCAACCACACGCGGCGCAAGCTGTAGCGCGGATCCTCGGGAGGCACGCGCAGCCGGTCGTGAGCGTCCACGACTTCCGTGTCGGCATTGCCGCTGCCGTGCGCGATCCAGGTTCCATCACAAGCATCGAGCACGGGTTCGAGCGCAGTGACCAGGCCGCTCGGCGGAACCACCACCTCGAGTGCCTTTCCGTTGTGCATATGCATGTAAGGTTCACGATTCGAGACCACAAACAGGTGGCTGTCCTCCAGACGCGTGCGAAGCTGCACCGAGAGCCGATCCGCCGTCCACATGGATTCTCCCGCTTCGCGCAGGCGCGCCTCATTTTCGGCTGCATTGCGGGCGTGGTTGAGGCTCTCGGCCATGGTGGCGACTTCGCGTGCGAGCGGCCGGAACATATCGAGGTCCGGTATTCCCTGGCGAGAGGAAATCTTTCCCGTGCGCAGCGCACGCATCCACAGCGCCGCCCGTGCGATGGGTCCGGTGATGCTCCAGCGGACGATCAGCAACGTAATCAGCACGATGAGAAAGACCTGAGCCAGCACGCGAAAAAACGTCCGTCGCCACACCAGTAGAATCTGCGCACGGATATAGCTCACATCGTGCACCACCGCCAATCCGCCCACCACTCCATCCTGACCGCGAATCGGCAACGCGAGAATGTGCACCGGCACACTTCCCATGCGAGCGAACGAACTTTCTTCATGACCCTGCGTGATGGCCTGCGTGACCGGCGGCGGACTCACGGTGAGCCTTTTCGCAAGTTCCGGAGTCATGGCTACGACCGCGCCCTGCCGGTCATAAATGATGACGCCCAGCAAGTGCTCCCGGTTGCCGAAGCGCTGCACCAGTTGCTGGAGTTCCTTCCTCGAGCCCGTATTCCAGGAACGTTCGACGTTGCCGACGAGACTCTCGCCCAGCGTTTCGGCGCGACGCTCCGTATCGTTGCGCAGCGCGCGCTTTTCACCCAGCACCTCGTAGTAGGAAAAGCCAGCAGAAACCACCGTCACGCCGAGAATGAGAGAGACAATGAGACGAACACTCAACAGCCGCATGCATGGTCCTTTGCCCGCTTTTTTGACGCAGCGGCGCTCCGATAGGTTGTCGTCAGAGGCGATTTCAGAGATGCGAATGCCAACTCGAAGACAAAAACTCATTGAGCGGCGAAAGGAAGGCGGCAATGTACCGCCGCCCCCTTTCCCCCACAGGTGCCCTGCTCATGGCACCTGATTTTGGGGAGGATCAGACCGGCTCGATCGCGCTGACCTGAATCGTTCCGGTGGAGGCATCCAAAACTCCCGTCACCGTGACACTCTGGTTAAGGAAGTCCTTGGCCTTGCGCTGGTCGTCAAGCAGATAGGTGGTCTTGTTGTTGATGTCCTTCAGGACAAGTTTGTCCCCGGATTTCACGATCTTCCCGCTGAACGTCGTCACCGCCGCGCTCGAATCGTCCGGTTGCATTGGCTGCTGTTGCGTTGTCGCGTTTGGCGAAGAGTCCTGTGCACTCTGCGCAAACATCGGCTGGCTTGCGAAACACAAAGCTGCACTCAGCGCCATTACTGGCAACATCGTAGACAAAGCGAGTTGTATTTTCTCCATCGCGGTCTCCTTGGGGGGATTTGCGTCTGTGATGCTGGAGATGCAATTCCCCTGCCAAGAAAGCTGCGAGCCCTAAGTTGTTGATATGCCACTTACATCTGGTGGAATAAGAGGCTTCGCGCAATCTCAGGCAGTGCAAGGATGACCGGCGGAGAGAAGATTGTTACGCGCAACCGCTTTGTCACGGAGAGCACGAAGCCGGGTTTTCATGAATCGGGATTTCATTAATATCATTCATAATAATGATCGCGAGAATAATGATCGCGAGCCACTACCTCCCAGGGCTGCACCGTCCAGGGCAGCCCGGGCAGGACGGCCATCCACGGTGAAAGGTTTTGCAAGACTAAGACGCACCAACTCCGAAACAGAAGGACCTCCTCTGCCCCTCTCACTCAGCGTGGCTCGGGTGGGCTCGCGTCACCGCCGCCTACCCCGAGGATATTCCAGCCCCTCCCTGACGGGTGCGATCGCCGCCGAAACGCCGCCAACCATGAGTTTCAGTAATATTTACCGTGTAATAAATATCCGAGTGTGCCGATTTCGCCACATTCGACACCGAGCATTCTCAAAGACTTGCAACCCCGCCCAACCAGAATTGCCAGGCGCGTCTTTCTTTCACAGTTCCATTTACGTATATATATGTACCTACAAATATGACCACATAAAGTGTCCCACGTGAAACATTGTACGTACAACCGGGTTCGAAATCATGAAGGAGCAAACGCGACGTTTTCGAATAGTAGCCCCGGCAGGAATCGAACCTGCATAGTCAGTTTAGGAAACTGAAGTCCTATCCGTTGAACGACGGGGCCTCCGAAAAACTGGAGAAATCAGGTTAGCAGGTCGCGAAACCGGTTGCCAAACCTGCCTCTGCGCCGGCCAAACCCGATCCGCCCCCGACGAAATGAACGATCTCCAGCCGGTCTCCATCGTGCAATGAAGTCTGCGGCCATTGGTCGCGGGGCACGATTTCGCGGTTCAGTTCGATCGCCAGGCGATCCGGCTTAATGCCCAGTTGCTCCACCAGCGCACCCAGGGTTCCGGCAGAAAAGACCTGGTTCTCGCCATTGATCGTCAGGTTCATCAAATCAGATTCATTCTATCTCGCATTAGTGGGAAACTAAATGGCGGCGCGCAGCCGGAACTTGCGAGTGGCAGTTCGTCCGTCGAAACTCGCTTGCACGAGAACGGAGGAATCAGTTAGTGACGTCTCATCCACTTGAAGGCTCATCTCGGCGTGGCCCTTGGCGTCGGTAAGGAACTGCGCGTAGTAGGGCGCGGCGTCCGGCCGGGTGAGGCGGAGTGTGAGGCGAGCGCCTTCCACAGTGGCGCCTCCCTCAGTGACCCGGATTTGCATGGTCAACGCGCCGCTCGAATGCACGGACCCGGCATTGATCCACTCGAGGTCAAGCTCTTTCACGGCAGCCAGCGTTTCTGGTGCATCCCGCTTGTCGAAGATGGAATCGAGCTTGCCATCGCGGATGGCATCGAGCACCTCGCGATGCAACTCGCGCAGCATCTTCTCTCTGTCCTGATCACTGTTCTGCGAGCTGGCGCCGGCAGAGCCACTTTTGCCTTCCGCCGCGACGACGCCATAGGGAACGGCCCGCTTCCCGATGCAGCGGCCCTTGACAAAGACTTGCGTTTGCAGCAACTGCTCGCCTTCGCGCGCCTCGCTCTGCACGTGGTAGACGGTGTCTTCGTGCCGAATATCGGTATTGAAACCAAAAATCATGCGGTTCAGGCTTTCCCCGGCTCTGTCAAAACAGGTTCCACCGGATGAAACTACTGTTAAAACGCGTACTTAGCTTGACACTTCCGCCAGCGAAAACTAATCTGGAACGTTTACGGTTGCGCTTGGCGCAGATTATATATACCTCCTCCTATGCCCGACAATTACTTCGCTCGCTACCTGCCTCTCCTGATGCACTTTGGCATCGCCACGGCCCTTGCGAGCGTGATTGTGATCCTTTCCCAACTCGTTGGCCAGCATAAACCAGGTCGGGCGAAGATGTCGCCTTATGAGTGCGGGGTTCAGCCCATCGGCGATGCTCAGGGACGATTTTCCGTCAAGTTCTACCTGGTTGCCATGCTTTTTATATTGTTCGACGTAGAAGCCGTTTTCCTTTACCCCTGGGCGGTCATCCTGCGCGAACTTAAGATGTTTGGTTTCTCGGAGATGATGGTGTACCTAGCCATCGTACTGGTCGGACTCTTCTATGTGTGGAAAAAAGGCGTGCTCGACTGGGGTCTGGCCGCCACCAAGCGGGGAAACGTCTGATGCCCCTGGCTCCCCCCATCACCGACATCGAACAGTTGAAGTCGCATCCCGCCTTGGGCCGATTGGTGGAGTGGAACTCGTCAGCGGTACAAGCGGTGAAGTTCGATCGTGACGAACTTACCATCTGGATCGAACAGGGCGCAATTCGTGAAGCTTGCGCTATCTTGCGTGACTCGGCAGATTGCCCATTCAATTATCTCTGCGACCTCACCTGCGTGGATTGGTATCCCTCGGAACCGCGGTTTGAGGTGGTTTACCATCTGCTCTCGATCCCAACGAAGGAACGGGTGCGTTTGAAAGCTCGCCTTGACGGTTCCAGCCCGGCGATCGAATCCGTCACCTCGGTTTGGCCCTCAGCCAATTTTTATGAGCGTGAGGTGTTCGATCTGTTTGGCGTACGCTTCACCGGACATCCCAACCTGCAACGCATCATGATGCCCGATGACTGGGAGGGCCATCCTCTGCGGAAGGACTACCCGGTGGAAGGTTACCGGTAGGCCATGACACAATTTCCCACTGCGGTCGCTGAATCCGGCCGGGAAACTACTTCGGGTGATCGCACTTTGGTCCTGAACATGGGGCCGCAACACCCCTCGACGCACGGGGTGCTGCGCCTGGTGCTCGAAATTGACGGGGAGACCGTAGTGCGGGTGAGGCCGGAGATTGGCTACCTGCACACCGGCATCGAGAAAACCTGCGAAGCCAAGTTCTACCAGCAAGTTGTGCCGTTGACGGATCGCATCGACTACCTCTGTCCCATGACCAATAATCTTGCCTACTGCCTGGCGGTAGAAAAGTTGCTGGGGCTGGAGATTCCGCCAAAAGCACAATGGATGCGGGTTCTGATGAATGAGTTGACCCGCATCAATTCGCACCTGGTCTGGCTGGGAACCCATGCCATGGACCTGGGCGCGATGACGGTCTTTCTCTATTGCTTCCGCGAGCGCGAAGACGTTCTGCGCTTCTTCGAGATGGTCAGCGGGCAGCGGATGATGACCTCCTATTTCCGCATCGGCGGGTTGGCGCTGGAGCCGCCGCTGGGATTCTTCGAGAAGGTCAAGAAGTTCGCTGACCGATTCCTGGGCAACGTGGACGAATATGAAGGCTTGCTGACCGGGAACCCCATTTTTGTGATGCGCACGAAGGGCGTCGGTCGCCTGAGCGCGGAAGACGCGATTGCTCTGGGCGCAGGCGGTCCAACCTTGCGTGCCAGCGGGGTCGACATTGACCTTCGCCGCGACGCTCCTTATACGGGGTACGAGAATTTCAAATTCAACGTGCCAGTCCGCACCGAAGGCGACGTGTTCGCGCGATACGTTTGCCGCGTGCAGGAGCTGCGGGAATCGATTGGCATGGTGCAGCAAGCGCTGGCGGGAATGCCGGAGGGACCGATCAAAGCCGACTCGCCCAAGGTCGTGCTGCCCGATCGCGAAAAGATGAAAACGCAGATGGAAGCCCTCATCTTCCATTTCAAGATCATCACCGAGGGTTTCACGGTTCCGGCGGGGGAAGTTTACCAGGCGATCGAATCGCCCCGTGGCGAGATGGGGTACTACATCGTCAGCGACGGAACGGCCAAACCCTATCGCGTACACATGCGCGGACCATCCTACGCAAATCTCCAGGCCTTGGCCAAGATGTGCGAAGGCGGGCTGATCGCGGACGTGGTTGCAGCCATCGGAAGCATTGACGTGGTTCTGGGGGATATCGACCGCTAATGCGTTTCTGCGACGAATTCGAGGCGCGTTTCGCCGAGATGCTGACGCACTATCCGACCCGGCGCTCGGCGCTGGTGCCTACGCTGCTCTACGCGCAGGATGAAGTCGGCTTTCTGAGCGACGAAGTCATTGCCGAACTTGCTCAACGACTGGACCTGAGCGAACTGGAAGTCCGCAACGTGATCAGTTACTACTCGATGCTGACCACAACACCGCGTGGAAAGTACAACGTGCAGGTGTGCACCAATATCGCGTGCATGCTCCGCGGTGGCGAGGAACTGTTTGACTACTGTAGGAAAAGGCTAGGCATCGGCCACAAGGGCACGACGCAAGACGGCTTGTTCTCGCTCGAAGAAGTGGAATGCATTGGCGCGTGCAGTTGGGCTCCGGCAGTGCAGGTGAATTACGACTTTCACGAGAACCTGACAAACGGAAGGATGGAACAGATCTTGGACGAGTGCAAAAAGAAATTGAATGACTGATTCATCGAGTCATTGAATCATTTGGCAACGAGTCAATGATTCAATACCTCAATGACTAAATCAAAAAATGGCAACTCTCGTTTCCCATCCCGACGAAGTACGCGTGATCTCGAAGCGCTTTGGTCAGGGCGCTACGAATATCGATCGCTATCTCCAACTGGACGGCTACAAGGCTGTCCAGAAAGCGCTCGCCATGCAGCCGGACGCCATCATCCATGAAGTCAAGAATTCCGGCCTGCGCGGACGCGGTGGTGCCGGATTCAGCACGGGAATGAAGTGGTCGTTTGTCCCCAAGCAATCGGCCAAGCCGAAGTACGTGCTCTGCAATGGCGATGAGAGCGAACCCGGCACCTGTAAAGACCGCCTGATTTTCGAACACGATCCGCACTCGGTTATTGAAGGGGTAATGATTGCCGCGCTCGCGGTTGGTTCCAATACCGGCTATATCTATGTTCGCGGCGAGTATCGCTATCTTTCGGTGATCATGCAGAAGGCGATCAAAGACGCGTACGCGAAAGGCTTCCTGGGCAAGAACATTTTTGGCAGCGGATACGATCTCGACATTTTCTGGCACGGTGGAGCGGGCGCTTACGAAGTGGGCGAAGAATCCGCGTTGATGGAATCGCTGGAGGGCAAGCGTGGCATTCCGCGCATCCGTCCACCCTTCCCTGCCGTGGTCGGTCTGTGGGGCGGCCCGACGGTCATTAATAATGCGGAGACGCTGGCCGCAGTGCCGCACATTATTCTGGGCGGCGCGGATTGGTACGCGAAACTTGGCACACCGAAGAATGGTGGCACACGACTGTTTTGCCTCGCCGGAAATCTCAACAAGCCGGGCGTCTACGAACTTCCGATGGGCTACAACCTCAAGAAGATGATCTATGAGGTCGGGGGCGGAATTTCGAACGGACGCAGTTTGAAAGCTGTGGTTCCGGGTGGATCTTCAACCCCGGCGTTGCTGCCAGAGGAAATCGATATCGCGATGGACTTCGACTCGGTGGCCAAGGCGGGTTCGATGCTGGGCTCTGGCGGCGTGGTGGTTCTCGACGACACGGCGTGCATCGTCAAGTTCGCACTGCGCACGATGAAGTTTTACCGCCACGAGAGCTGTGGATGGTGTATTCCCTGCCGCGAAGGCACAGACTGGCTCGAGAAAACCTTGAAGCGCTTCCATGCAGGCGCTGGAACAAAGAAGGACATCGACAACATTTACTACCTGTCGGAGAACATGTTGGGGAAAACATTCTGTCCCCTCGGAGACGCGGCCGCGATGCCAACGATGGCGTTCGTGAAGAAGTTCAGAAAAGAATTCGAAGATCACCTGGACGGGAAACCGTGCCCATTTGAAAAGGCGGGCGCGGCGGAACCGGTCCTGGCCTAGAAAGCCTGATGCCGGACGTAACACTTACAGTCGACGGAAAGAAGATCACCGCGGCCGCGGGATCGCTGTTGATCGAAGCCTGCAAGAGCGCCGGTATCGAGGTTCCATCTTTTTGCTACTATCCCGGGCTCTCGTTGCAGGGGGCCTGCCGCATGTGCGTAGTGAAGATCGAGAGGATGCCCAAGCTGCAGACCGCCTGCACGACGGTGGTAACCGAGGGCATGATCGTCGCGACCGACAGCGATGAGGTGCGTCAGGCCCGCAAGGCGATGGTCGAGCTGCTGCTCGGCAACCATCCGCTGGATTGCCCGGTCTGCGATGCGGGCGGCGAATGCGAACTGCAGGACATGACGTTCTCTTACGGCGCCTCCGAATCGAAATTCACGGAGGCCAAGAACCACACGGAAGAACAGCAGTGGTCTCCGGTAGTGTATTTCGACCGGCCGCGCTGCATCCTGTGCTATCGCTGCGTGCGGGTCTGCGGCGAAGGTATGGACGTGTGGGCGCTCGGCGTTCAGAACCGTGGCGTAAGTTCGATCATCGCGCCGAATCAAGACGACCATCTCGACTGCGAAGAGTGCGGTATGTGTATCGACATTTGCCCGGTCGGTGCGCTCACGTCCGGCGCGTACCGCTATAAGACGCGTCCGTGGGAAATGAACCACGTGGGCACTATTTGCACTCACTGCGGGGATGGCTGTAAGACCACGCTCGGCGTGCGCCAATGCGACACCGGGGCGGAGATCCTCCGCGGTGACAACCGCGATAAAAGCGGGATCAATAACGATTTCCTCTGCGTCAAGGGCCGTTACGCCTTCGACTTTGCGCACCATAAAGATCGCCTCACCGAACCGCTCATTCGCAAGAATGGCAAGCTGACTGCCGCGACTTGGGAAGACGCTTTTGAGTTGATCGGCAAACGATTGCGAGAGGTTCGCGATCACGACGGCGGAAGCGCGATCGGCGTGGTCGGATCGAATCGCACGACCAACGAAGAAAACTACCTTCTGTCGAAATTTGCCCGCGTCGTGCTCAAGACCAACAACGTCGATCATCACCGCACCGCAGACTACCCTGCGCTGGCGGCAGCGCTGCGTGGCAAGCCCGGAAGAACGGCTTCCATGCGCGAGGTGTTGAACGCGCCCGCGATTCTGCTCATCGGCAACGATCCTACGAATCAGCATCCGCTGCTCGCGTGGCAGATCCGGACTAACGTGCGGTTGCGGCGTGCGAAGCTTTACGTCATCAACTCCGCGCCCATCAAGTTACGGCGTCAGGCGGCGGGATTCGGCTTGCTTCCCGCCGGCGCCGAAGCGAAAGCCGTTGTGTTTCTTTCGGGCGATGATTCCCTGCTCGATTCGCTGGCGAGTGATGGCACGAGCCGCGACGCATGGATCGAGCTGCGCGAGAAGATCCGCGCCGAGCAAAACATGGTTATTGCTTTCGGATCTGAGGTGCGCGGCCACGACATCGGGAAGTTGGCGGAGTTCGCCGCAACCTTGACCGGAGCAAAGTTGATCTGCCTGGGCGACTATGCGAATTCGCGCGGGGCCAGCGAAATGGGGCTTTACCCCGATCTTCTGCCGGGTTATGAACCTTTCGCCGACGCTGGCAAATTCCATCGGGAATGGGGCAAGCTACCCGCCGAAGAGGGCGCGAGTCTTCGGGAAATGACGGAAGCGGCGAAGGCCGGCAAATTGAAGGCGCTTTACGTGGTGGGCTCCAATCCAGTCGGCCGTTTGGGCATCGACCCGTTTGCGATCTCGAAAACCTTTGTGGTGGTTCAGGAGATGTTCCTGACCGAAACCGCGAACATCGCAGACGTGGTATTGCCCGCAGCGAACGCGTACGAAAAAACGGGGACTTATACCAACACCTGCGGCGATTTGCAACTCGTCAAAAAGGCTGGCGAAGTCACCAACACCAAGTCCGATTTTGAGATGATCGTTCGCGTCGCCGACGCCATGGGCTTCGATGTGCGCGGTCTGGTCCCCTTCGGCAGCGGGACGCACTCCGACATGGGTCAAACCCGCGGCGCGCAATCGGGCGAGGCGGATCGCCATGCAGTATGGCTCGAAGCGCACAACCTGGAACCGAAAATGACGCCGTTCGATCCCATGGCGATTCTCGATGAAATCCAGCGCGTGGTTGCCGGCTACGATATTTCGCGGGTGAGCCTGGTGGCGGGGAATGATCAGCATCTTGAGATTGCCGAAAGCGGCGCGAGCGTGGCTCAGAACCCGGAACTCATCGTTCCGGCCAACGACGATTTGTTCAGCTCGGGGACACTGGGACGGTATTCCAAGACTTTGAATTCAGTTTTCGAAAACAAGTCGGCAGACTCAGAGGTCGCGGCTGACTAAGCAAGATCAACAGCACGCGGGCAGGAGTGCTCGCGCCACACGGACAATAGAGACACTTCGTTGAGCATAACGACATTCGTCATCATTTCGATTATCAAGTCGCTTGCCGTAGTCGGCGTTCTGCTGACGGCGGTGGCGTACAGCGTCTGGCTGGAGCGCAAGGTGTCGGCGCACATCCAGAACCGCTGGGGTCCCACGCGAGTTGGGCCGTTCGGCCTGCTGCAGCCGCTCGCCGATGGCGTCAAATTCATTTTCAAGGAAGATTTGACCCAGCCGCATGTCTACAAGCCGCTCTACATCGCGGCGCCCATGATCGCACTGGTTTTTGCTCTCACATCGATTTCCGTGATCCCGTTCGGCAACTGGGTCAGCGTCGGCCCCTGGGATACCTACCTGCAGATTACTGACGTGAACATCGGACTGCTGATTGTGCTTGGCATTACTTCGATGGGCGTGTACGGTGTGGCGCTTGCCGGATGGTCTTCGAACAACAAGTATTCCCTGCTCGGCGGACTGCGGGCCAGCGCCCAGATGATCAGCTATGAAGTGTCGCTCGGCCTCTCGCTGGTGGGAGTGCTGATCATGGCTGGCAGCCTCAGCCTGCGCGACATCGTGGATGCGCAGGGCGGCGTATTTTGGCATTTTATTCCGCGTTGGAACATCTTTCACGGACAGACGCTGGCGTTTTTCATCTATCTGATTTCCGCCTACGCGGAAACCAACCGCACACCTTTTGATTTGCCGGAAGCCGAATCGGAACTGGTGGCCGGATATCACACCGAGTACAGCGCCATGAAATTTGCCATGTTCTTCATGGCCGAGTACGCCAACATGGTGACCGTCGCCTGCCTGGCCACCCTGCTATTCCTGGGCGGATGGCACGGGCCGATCTACGGCCCCGTCATCCTGCGAGATATAGAGCCAGTGCTCTGGTTCTGCCTGAAAGTTTTCTTTTTTATGTTTTTGTATGTCTGGGTGCGTTGGACCTTGCCCCGCTTTCGCTACGACCAGCTCATGGCGTTCGGATGGAAGGTTCTCCTCCCCCTGGCGGTTGCAAACATTGTGTATACAGCTCTGGTAGTGGCATTGAGAGCTCAGTACCCAGGTAAGTTCTTCTGAGCTTCACTGAGAACTAATGCGAAGATGCTTCATCTAATTCTATTTCTATTCTTCGGAGCGATCTGCGTCGCAGGGGCGGTGAACCTGCTGGTGCAGAGCCATCCCATCAACAGCGCGCTGTCGTTGATTGTGGTGATGGGCTCGCTCGCCGCCGAGTATCTTCTGTTGGGCGCGGAATTCCTGGCAGCTGTACAAGTGATCGTCTATGCCGGGGCGATCATGGTGTTGTTTGTGATTACCATCATGTTGCTGAACGCCGGCAAAGAAGAACGCAGCAAGGGCAGCCGGGTCGCAACCCTGCTCGGCGTCCCCGGCGTGCTTATCGGAGGTGTGCTCGTCGCCTGGACGCTTCTGCATCGCTCCGACATGCAGTCGGTTCCCATCGGCGCGTTGTGGGGCGATCCCAAGGGTATAGCGCGGCTTCTTTTCCACGATTTTCTGTTGCCCTTTGAAGTCACGTCGGTGCTGATCCTGATCGCCATTATGGGCGCGGTCGTGCTTGCCAGCCGACCGGAAGCGGCGGCCCGCGGCGCGAGAAAGGACGAAGGATAAAAATGGTCCCTCTTTCTTATTATCTCGTGTTGAGCGGAATCCTATTCGCGTGCGGTGTGCTCGGGTTCCTGATCAAACGCAACATCATCACCATTTTCATGTCGATCGAGTTGATGCTGAACGGCGTGAATCTTTCGTTCGTGGCCTTCGCCGCGCGTTGGCATGCGCTCAGCGGACAAGTCTTCGTCTTCTTCGTGATGGTAGTGGCCGCCGCCGAAGCTGCGGTGGGTCTGGCGATCATTATTGCCGTCTATCGCACGCGTGAAACTTTGAACGTCGACCAGGTCAACCTGCTCAAGTTATGACGCCGCCTCTCAATCCGTTGCTCTGGGTCATTCCGATTCTTCCGCTCGCCGGGGCGGCGATCAATGGCTTCTTCGGCAGGAAAGCCACGAAAAAGGCGATTTCCGCCGTCGCGCTGGTGTTTTGCGGCGCGGCATTCTTCGTGGCGGTACTGATCGCGGCGAATTTCTCATCCGCATCCGCGCCCTACTCCTTCCCTCTCGCGCACTGGCTCCGTTCAGGGGTCTTTACTGTAGATTTTGAGTTTTATCTCGATCAGCTTTCTCTGGTGATGCTGCTGGTGATCACAGGCGTCGGCTTCCTCATCCACATCTACTCGGTCGGCTACATGTGGGACGACGACGGCTTCTACCGCTTCATGTCGTACCTGAACCTATTCATGTTCTTCATGCTGACGCTGGTGCTGGCGAAGAACTACCTCGTCATGTTCATCGGCTGGGAGGGCGTAGGCCTGGCATCGTACCTGCTGATCGGCTTCTGGTTTACGAAGGATTCAGCAGCGGCAGCCGGCAAGAAGGCATTCATCGTAAATCGGATTGGCGACTTCGGATTTCTGATTGCCCTCTTCCTGATCATCAAGCATTTTGGATCGCTCGACTTCACCCACGTTTTTACCGCGCTGCGCACGCTGCCCAAGGAAACTACCGGCGCCGGGCTGCTTACGGCCATCGCGCTGCTATTGATGGTCGGCGCGGCTGGCAAATCGGCTCAGATTCCTCTTTATGTCTGGTTGCCGGATGCCATGGAGGGCCCCACTCCGGTTTCCGCATTGATCCATGCGGCAACCATGGTGACGGCGGGTGTGTACATGGTGGCGCGGTCGTCCGTGATTTTTGAGCACGCGCCGATGGCGATGATGGTGGTCGCGATCATTGGAACGCTCACCGCTCTGTTTGCAGCGACCATCGGCATTGCCCAGACCGACATCAAGAAAGTGCTGGCCTACTCCACGGTTTCGCAGCTCGGCTACATGTTCATGGCCTGCGGCGTGGGCGCATTCTCGGCGGGCATCTTCCACCTGATGACGCACGCGTTCTTCAAGGGCCTGTTGTTCCTGGCGGCAGGCTCGGTAATTCACGGCGTCGGCGGCGAGCAGGACATGCGAAAAATGGGCGGCCTGCGCCTGTACATGCCGTGGACGTTCGCCACGATGGGGATTGCAACCCTCGCTATTGCTGGCATCCCGCCGTTCGCTGGTTTTTGGTCAAAAGACGAGATTCTTTGGAGGGCCTTTGGTGCCAGCTGGGTGTATTGGCTCGTCGGCGTGATTACCGCTTTCATCACGTCCTTCTATATGTTCCGGTTGCTGTACATGACATTCGGCGGCGACGATTACCGAGGAGCTGTGGCGCAGGAAGCGCACGGTCATGGTGGTCATGGTCACGACGATCACGGACACGGGGAGCCGCACGAAAGCCCATGGGTGATGCTGGGCCCGCTGGTGATCCTTGCTTTTCTCTCGGTGGTTGGTGGATTTGTCGGATACGGGAATCGCTTTGAACATTTCCTCGCTCCCGTTTTTCGGGGAGCGACGGGAATTGCGCAAGAGACCTCTCCCGAATCCGCTACCAGCACCCTCGAGTATCTACTGATGGGCATTTCCATTAGCGTAGCTGGTCTCGGATGGTTCCTGGCATACCTGCTGTACAGCCGTTTGCCACAGCTTCCGCCTCGGATCGCCGCCGGTCTCGGCGGGCTCTACCGCGCAGTAGCCAACAAGTACTACATTGATGAGCTTTATGCCGTGCTTTTCGTCAAGCCGCTTGTCGAAGGCTCGACCACAATTCTTTGGCATGGCGTTGACCAGGGAATGATCGACGCCGCGGTTAACGACTCGGCTGACGCTGCGCGCCACGTCTCTGACAACATGCGCCACATGCAGTCGGGCAATCTGCGGTCATATGCGGGCTGGGTGGCCGCTGGAGGCGCAGTGGTGATCGCCTACATGGTCTGGATGGGAGTGCGATGAACATGAGCGCGATGATTGTGGCCTCGCCAAATATGGACGTCCTCGGTCCCATCATTCTTTCGCTCGTGACCTTCATCCCCGCCGTGGGTGGGCTGCTGATTCTGCTGATCCCACGCCGTGATCGTGACATCAAGTTGTTTGCCTTGGTCATTTCTGTGCTCGCATTTGTGGCCTCGCTGCATTTGCCAGTTCACCTCCATCGCGATCTCAACTCCTTCAAGTTCGAGATCGACAAAGTCTGGATCACGACTCCCAACATTCACTACCATGTGGGCATTGACGGAATTTCCGTCTGGCTGGTGGTGCTGACGACGTTCCTCACTCCCCTGTGCGTGCTGATTTCGTGGAATTCGATTCACGCGCGGGTGAAGGAATTCTTCATCCTGCTGCTTCTTCTGGAAACAGCCCTGATCGGCGTTTTCACTTCCCTCGACTTATTCCTGTTCTACTTTTTCTATGAAGCGACGCTAATTCCGATGGCGCTGCTGGTCGGCATGTACGGCCACGGGCGCAAGGTGTACGCCGCTGTGAAGTTTTTTCTGTTCACCATGATCGGCTCGATGTTCATGCTGGCAGCGATTGTGTGGCTGTATGCGAAGACAGGCAGCTTCGACTTTGTCGTCATACAGAACGCTATTCGCACCGGCAGCGTGCCCGGATTCGAACAGGCCTCGCTGTGGCTCTTTCTCGGCTTTTTCATCGCATTCGCGGTCAAGGTTCCAATCTTCCCTCTTCACACCTGGTTGCCCGACGCGCACGTCGAGGCGCCCACGGCTGGATCGGTGCTGCTGGCCGGCGTGCTGCTGAAGATGGGCACATACGGACTGTTGCGTTTCAACGTTGGCCTATTTCCCGAGCAAGCGCACCGCAACGCGCCATGGATCATAGTGTTGGCGTTGATCGGCATCATCTACGGCGCACTGGTGTCGCTGGTGCAGCCGAATATGAAGAAGCTGATCGCCTACTCCTCGGTCAGTCACCTTGGATTCGTCGTCCTCGGAATTTTCAGTTTCACCGCTGCCGGGCTGAATGGAGCCGTCTTCGTCATGCTGGCCCACGGAGTCGCCACGGGCGGGCTCTTCATGCTCGCGGGCATTCTTTATGAGCGTCGCCACACCTACGAGATCACCGAGTTTGGCGGACTCGCCACACCCATGCCGAAGTACGCCGCCTTCTTTCTGGTCACCGTGCTCGCTTCGCTCGGACTGCCGCTGCTGAACGGCTTCATCGGCGAGTTTTTGGTGCTGAGTGGAGCATTCCAGGCGCGACCGGTTTATGGAATCCTGGCCGCGACCGGAGTGATCTGGAGCGCTTGCTACTTGCTCTGGATGTATCAGCGCGTCTTTTTCGGCCAGGTGAAGTACGAAGTCAATAACACGCTACCCGATCTCAGCCTTCGCGAGAAGGCTGCACTTTGGCCAATTGCGGTTGCGGCTCTGGTGATGGGCGTTGCGCCCTTGGTCTGGCTCAGCGCGATTGATCCGGCGGTGCAAGCGGCTCTCTCTCCGTTCACACAATTGGCCAGCAAGGCGGTGGGCCAGTGACGATCGTGGCGTACGCGCGTTTATTGCCTAGCCTGCTGGCGCAGGTGCAGACTTCCATGCCACCGCCCGGCACTGACTACATGCGCATCCTGCCGGAGTTGGTGCTCTCGATCTTCGGCATGCTCGTAATGATCGTCGACCCCCTGCTCGACGAAGAAGATAGTCACAAGTCCTTCGGCACGATCGCGCTGATCGGTGCGCTGGCGGCGCTGGCAGCGACGTTCTGGATGGCGCGGTATCCCGGAATCGCGTTTTGGAACATGGTTAGGGTGGATGGCTTCAGCGTTTTCTTTCACCTGCTTGTCATCGCAATCGCGGCGGTCGTCATCCTCAGCTCTTTCGAATACTTGCGAGTGCAGCGCATCCGCGCCGCGGAATACTACGGGCTGATCCTGTTCGGGACGGTTGGCATGTGCCTGATGTCGTCCGCGATCGAACTCGTACTTATTTTTATTGCTCTGGAAATCTCGTCGATCTCGACCTATGTGCTGGCAGGCTTCCGGCAGCGCGAAGCTTCGAGTAGTGAAGCTTCGCTGAAGTACTTTCTGCTGGGATCGTTCGCCACGGCGTTCTTCCTTTACGGCGTCGCGCTCATGTTCGGCGCGACCGGCTCCACCAACATTGACGTGATCAGCCAGGTGCTCCGCTCTGGCAATGTGCCGGTTCTGGCCTATGTTGCGACGGCGCTCATGTTCGTGGGTTTGGGCTTCAAAGTCGCCTCGGTACCCTTCCATGTCTGGACTCCCGACGTCTACGAAGGCGCCCCGGCTCCCGTCGTCGGATTGATGTCGACCGGCCCCAAAGCGGCGGCATTCGCGGTTTTGCTGCGCGTCATGTTCGAAGCGAACGCTCCTGGGCGCTTCTGGCTGATCTGGGTTTCGGCCGCGCTGACCATGACACTGGGAAATGTGTGCGCCCTCGTGCAGAACAACGTCAAGCGCCTGCTCGCGTATTCTTCGATCGCCCACGCCGGATATCTGCTGGTCGCGTTCGCCGCCCAGCCCGAACTCGGCACGTCCGCCGCGATGTTCTACACAGCCGCCTATGCTGCCATGAACGTAGGAGCGTTTGCCGTCGTCGGCCACTTCGCGAACGCAGGTGAAAAGTACGTCACTCTAGAAGATTACTTGGGCCTCGGTAGGACGTCGCCCGCGCTGGCGGCGACTTTCACATTTTTCCTGATGTCATTGATCGGCATTCCGATCACGGGCGGCTTCTTCGCCAAGTTATACGTGTTGAGTGCAGCTCTGAAGTCGAATCTGGGTGGCTTGGCGATCATACTGGTGATGAATAGCGCCGTGGGCGCCTATTATTACCTGCGGATTATCGTCATCATGTACATGCAGGAGCCGCGGGGGGTTCCCGTCACTCCTGTGCCCGCCGCGACCGGGCTCGCCATTGCGGTTTGCGTGCTGCTTACGCTTTACCTCGGAGTGTTGCCGGGACGCGTACTCGATTACGCCCGCCATTCCGCACGCCAATTTGTGAACGAGACCGCCCCGGCGGCAGCGTCTGTTTCTCTTTCAGCAGACCCGTAGGTCGAGATTGCCAACGTAGCACGAATGGATGGGTGGCAAGTTTGTAAACCGCGCGCGTAGCTTGGGTTCCGATGTCAGCAGCGAGCGTATGCAGCAGTGGAAATCCAGCGCATGCCGTCCAGCGCATGCCGTCATTGACAATCGCCGTCATAGTCGGCATTATTAGTTGCACAAGTTCGCCAGAAAATAGTCGTAGCCCCGGAGGAAGTATGGTTCATTTTTTCCGCAGTATCTGCACCGACGAACAGGGACAAGACATCGCTGAATATGCGGTCATGCTGGCCGTCATCCTGGTATTGGTGATCGGTACGGTGCGTTTGATCGGGACCAACGCCAACAACGTATTCTCCAGTGTTGCCAGTTCGATCCCGCAGTAATTTCGATCATGAGTTTTTCGAAGACATGGATGTGGCAAGCATTACGGTATAAATCTCTTATGACTCGATTTAGCACCTTCCGGCGGTTTGGCCGCTATTGGTTTTCATTCCCGGCTGAGGTGCAGGATCGGAGCCAGTCACCAGGGTAAGAGAGACAGCTCCAAGATTCCGCCAACGCCGCGAGAGAATCGCGGCTTTTGTTTTTGGCAGGAATGGAAAGGTTATCGCCGTGATTGTGAACATGTCCGACAGCGCCACCGAACAACAGATCGAGCACATCATTCAACGTATCCGCGAAGCCGGATTCCAACCTCACGTCACGCGTGGAACGGAGCGCACCATCGTTGCTGCAGTAGGCAGCGGCGGACGCCGCCATGAAATCGAGGCTCTTTCGGTCGCGCCCGGCGTGGACAACGTAGTCGCGATCGCCCAGCCCTTTAAGCTCGTCAGCCGGCAAACCCGGCCGCAGGGGTCAGTGGTCAGCGTTGGTGGGGGAAAGACCGGCGGCATAACGATCGGCGAAATAACGATCGGTGGGCCCGAAGTAGTCGTTATTGCCGGTCCCTGCTCGGTGGAGTCACGCGAGCAACTGCTCGAGACCGCCGAAGGGGTAAAGCGTGCCGGTGCTACCATGTTGCGCGGCGGAGCCTACAAACCGCGTACCTCGCCGTATGAGTTCCAGGGCTTGGGAATTGAAGCGTTGAAGATTTTGCGGGAAGCACGTGAGCTCACTGGCCTCCCGGTTGTGACCGAGGTCATGAGCACGGAAGACGTCGACCTGATCTGCGAGTATGCCGATATGCTCCAGGTCGGCGCGCGCAACATGCAGAACTTCGCGTTGCTGCGAAGGCTCGCGACCGTCAAGAAACCGATTTTACTGAAGCGTGGAGCCTCAGCCACGGTGAAGGAGTGGCTGCTGGCCGCGGAGTACCTGCTTTCCGGCGGGAACGATCAGGTTGTCCTCTGTGAGCGCGGAATCAAGACATTCGAAACCGCCACTCGCAACACGTTCGACCTTTCGGCCGTCGCCCTCGCCAAAGAACTTTCGCACCTGCCGGTGGTGGCTGATCCGTCGCACGGCACCGGCAAGCAGAGCCTGATCGGGCCGGTTTCGCGGGCGGCGATTGCCGTCGGAGCCGACGGCATCATCGTCGAGGTGCACCCTTGCCCCGAGCGCGCGCTTTCCGACGGACCGCAGTCTCTGGAGATCCCGCAATTCGAGCGCGTGATGCGCGGATTGAGTGCTCCCCTGCGTCCCGTGCTTCAGCCCGCAGCACACGAAATGGGGCGTTGATGGCAAAGCTCGCTACGGGTCAGCCGCAAATTCGCGGCGTCGTGGAGAACTCTACTTGACGTCTCCGCAGTCCGGGCCCAAGTGCTTAGAGCTAATGGTGAAGTCCATGGTCATTGTATGACCGTTGGCGTTGGTGACAGAGTGCATCGTACCCTTGACGTTATCGGAACCGAGGGCCTCCATCGCAAGAGTTCCATCGGACGACGACTGTTTTTCTTCACAATGAAACTTCACTTCTAGCTTGCTACCCGTTGAATTTACGACGGTGCGGGTGCAATCCCCGCGATTGGCGCTAAAGGCGGAGTGCTTTTCCAGCTTCTCTTTGGTGACGCATTCTTTGCGGACGTCGGTGCTCGACCCACCCTTCATCATGGCCTCTATGCGAGCACGCTGCTCCGGAGGCATCTTGGCGAGCGCATCGGGAGGAATGTTAGGAGTGGCTGGCATTCCGGTCATAGAATGAGTTACGGTGACTTCCCACAGGCCCTCCTTAACGTTGAGGGGCGTGATATTGTCGCCGGCCCATAAGGAGAGCGAGCAAAGAACGAGTGGGGCTAGAAGAAACTTGTTGCGCATCAGCATTCTCCTGGTGCTATCCGATTTTGTTGCGGTGAACAGCATTACATACCGCGAATTGCGGAGCAAACTTATTTTGGGACGGATGGTTGCCGGAAGTGGTGCGCTGGCCAACCGTTCTTGAGAGTGATTGAGCGCGGTCAGCCCTCGCTGCAAGTGCTCTTACACGCATCGAGACGACGGAGAGCGGAATGCAATCTCGTGATTTCGTTTTTTGGGAAGTAGATGTACAAGCTGATTTCATGCTCCCCGGTGGCAAACTCTACGTTCCGGGAGGCGAGAAACTTCTGTCCAACATCCGGAAGTTAACGGATGCGGCGCGGCGCGGCGAGGTGTTTCTGGTTTCACATGGAGACTTTCATCCTGTTGATGACCCTGAGTTCACGCATTTCCCTCCCCATTGCCTGAAAGGGTCGCCCGGAGCGGATCTTCTGCCGGATGCTCTGACAGACAACTACGTCAGAATCGAGAATGACCCGACCCTGAAGCTGCCTGAGGATCTCTCCAGGTACCAGCAGATCGTCCTGGAGAAGCAAACTCTGGATATTTTTGAGTCTCGCCATGCGGACGCCTTGGTCGAACGCTTAGGAGACGCCGCGGAATTTGTCGTGTTTGGAGTGGTCACGGAATACTGCGTCAGTGGCGCGGTGAAAGGGTTGTTAAAGCGACGTCGGCGGGTGGCGGTGGTCCGCGACGCGATTGGAACTCTGGCGCCGGAAGTCGGGAATAAAGCGCTGGCGGAACTGCAAAGCCTGGGCGCAACGCTGGTTACGACTGACGAAATCCTCGGACAATTGCATCGAGCCCGCCTCTGATCATCGCACATGATTTCTACGATAGGAGCATGCCCGCGATCGAAGCCGACATCAGGTTGGCCATGGTTCCAGCCAGCATGGCACGAATGCCGAGTTTGGCCAGCTCTCCGCGCTTATTCGGAGCTAACGCTCCAATGCCGCCCAACTGAATTCCGATCGAGCTCAGATTAGCAAAACCACAAAGCGCGAAGGTAGCGATGGTGAACGAACGCGGGTCGAGCACACCTTTCTGAGGCCCCAGCATGGAGAACGCAACAAGCTCATTCAACACCATGCGTGTGCCAAGCAGGTTGCCGATGGCGCGACAGTCATGCCAAGGGATTCCGATGACCCAGGCGACAGGCGCGAACAATGTGCCGAAGATCTGTTGCAGGCTTGAGGGAAACCACATGATTCCGAGCCGGTTGTAAATGCCACCAAGCACGCCGTTCGCGAGCGCGATCAGCGCGAGGAATGCAATCAGCATGGCGGCGATATTGAGCGCGAGACCCAGACCGTCGGTGGTGCCGCGAGCAATCGCGCCCAGCAGGTTTTCCTTCTTCTCCGCGTCAACCTCCTCGTCACTCATGACCACACGGCCGGCAGTCTTTGGAACCTCCGTCTCGGGCACCAGCATTTTTGCCATCAGGAGGGTACCCGGCGCGGTCATTATCACCGCGCTCAGCAGATGTTTGGGTTCGATGCCGAAGGCAATATAGGCCGCCATGATGCCTCCGGAAACGTGGGCCATGCCGCTGGTCATCACGGTCATTAATTCGGAGCGAGTCAGGTCGGAAAGGAATGGGCGGATGGTAAGCGGGGCTTCCGTCTGGCCCATGAAAATACTCGCCGCCACGTTTAGAGATTCGGCGCCGCTCGCGCCCATGAAGCGGGTCATCACCTTCGCAGCCAGTTTGATGATGAATTGCATGATCCCGTAGTGATAGAGCACGGCGAAAAACGCGGCGATAAAAATAACGGTCGGCAGCACCTGGAATGCAAAGAAGAATCCCATCGGTGAGCCCTGCGCACCGAGCCCACCGAAGACGAACTTCGAGCCCTCGAATGAATAGCTAAGCAAGCGATTGACCGCGGCTCCCGCCTTTTCGAATAGTTGGCGTCCAATTTCAATTTTCAGGACAAAGATGGCGAACACAACTTGCAAGCCCAGGCCCCAGGCAATCGTCTTCTTGTTAATGGCGCGGCGGTTGGTGGAAAACGTATAGGCAAGACCCAACATGGTGAGCAGTCCGAGAATGCCAGTGAAACGTCCCATCTTTTTCCCCTTTGGTGAATCAGTGTTCCCCTTTGTAAATCGCGCGATGAACCAAGGATGGTTTGTGCGCGGGCGCGGCGGCTGCGATTTGATAGCTCTCTAGCAGCAACGTTCTTGCGGGCGCGGCCTGTGCGTCGGAGTGGCAGTGGATGGTACAAAGCGACTCGCCGGCGGAAACTTTGTCACCAAGCTTCTTATGAACGACGATGCCGACGGCGGGATCGACGGAATCTTCCTTGCGCTCGCGGCCTCCGCCGAGGATGACGCAGGCGGTGCCGACCTGTTCGCAAGCGATCGCAGTCACGAATCCGGCTTTGGGGCTGGGCACTTCGACGCGGTGATCGGTGCCCGGAAGCCGCGTCGGATCATCGATCAAGCTGATGTCGCCTCCCTGCAACTCGACCATCTGGCGGAATCTCTCGAAGGCTTTTCCGGACGCAATGATTTCCTCCGACAGCTGCTTGCCCTGCGATATTGTCTTGGACGCGCCGCCGAGATAGAACATCCAGGCTGCCAAGTCGAGGCACAAATCGCGCAGGTCCGCCGGTCCGCCGCCGTGTAATACCTCAATGCACTCCTGCACTTCGAGCGCGTTGCCAATCATACGACCGAGCGGCTGGTTCATGTCGGTGATGAGGGCGACCATCTGCTTGCCCATGCGCTCGCCAGTTTCGACCATGAGTTCGGCGAGGAAGACAGCGTCCTCCTCTTTTTTCATGAATGCCCCTGAGCCGGTCTTCACGTCGAGCACCAGCGCGTCGGTGCCCTCGCTGAGTTTCTTGCTCATGATGGAGGCACAGATGAGATACGGGCTCTCTACGGTGCCAGTAACGTCGCGCAACGCGTAGAGCTTGCGGTCAGCGGGAGCGATTTTCTCGGTCTGGCCAATCATGCAACATCCGCAAGCTTTGAGAACGCGATGGAATTCGGGCACCGCGAGCCCTACGCGAAATCCAGCGATGGATTCGAGTTTGTCGAGCGTGCCGCCGGTGTGGCCCAGTCCGCGGCCACTAATCATGGGGACGTAGAGGCCGCCAGCAGCGACCAGCGGGGCCAGCACGAGCGAGGTCTTGTCTCCGACGCCGCCAGTGGAATGCTTGTCCACTTTCTTTGCGGGCAGGAAGCCGAGATCTAGAACTTCGCCCGAATACAGCATGGCGTGCGTGAGGGCGGCGGTCTCCTCGCGAGTCATTCCGCGCAGCAACACGGCCATCAGCCACGCAGCCATCTGGTAATCGGGAATACTGCCTTGTGTACAGCCCTCGACGAGGTATCCAATCTCAGGGGCGGTCAATGCGCCACCATCGCGCTTCTTGCGGATGAGATCGATCACGCGGAACGGCGATTGCGGAACGCTCGGCTCGCTCACTTGAGGCGGAAACCCTCCGGCAGAAGATCGGTGATGAGACTTTGCTTTGGTCCTTTTTCACCCTGATAGAAGACGACGGTCCGCGGCCCAAACTCATAGATGACCTGGCGGCAGGCTCCGCAAGGCGAGCATGGAACTTCGTGATGGTTATCGGGAGAGCCGACGACCGCGACGGCTTGAATCTCAAGTTCCGAACCGTCCTTAGCCACAGCCGAAAAAATCGCGGTGCGTTCGGCGCAGTTGGTCATTCCGTAAGAAGAATTCTCGACGTTACATCCCGCGAAGACATGGCCCTTTGAGGTGAGAATGGCTGCGCCTACTCTGAAGTGGGAGAAAGGCGCGTAGGCGTTCTTCATTGCTTTGCGCGCCGCACGGAGCAGGCGTTCTCGCGTGACAGCTGGCACCCTTGGCTTTTGCATATGCAGATCGATTCCGCTGAACAACAAGAGTGGGCCATTGTAACGCCTGGAGCGGTTTCGGCTGCAGAGATTTTCTCCGGCGTCAGTACATGATGGTTTTCGTCAGATGATGAGGCCACCACGTGGCGTGGTAGTGGGTCCAGAGCCGCGCGTCGATCTGCGGAATGACGATTTGCTGATCGGGTGGACGGAGCTTATTGATCTCCTCTGCCAACAAGGCGCTGGCATAAATGCAATGGGCGCGAATTTCGATTTCCCACGGACTGTCGCGCGGAATCATCTGGTAGGAGTTGATCGCGTTTTCGAGTTCAGCGGAATAGCTGGTGATTCTAAGCAGCCGCAGCGCAACCGGGACGATATAGTCGGCAAAGGCAGACATCGTTTGCAGATCGTCAAGACGAAACTCCCCCGTCTTTCTGAGCCTGGTATACAGGAGCCAGATGGCAAGTTGCGGCAGCTTGTAGAACTTGACGGTCTGGCGGTCGTACAGGCTAACATCGCGGAAGCGTGGAAACTCGTCTGCTAGCCTATCGATCAGGCCGTTTCCGTTGTCGTAGAGTCTTGACGAGCAGGATGCAACGAAGTTATGAAATCGCCCGTTGTACTGCCTAGCGAGCACTTCTCCTACCTGATGGAGGATTTGGGTCTTTTCGTCGAGCATGGGCAGTTCGATATTACCGGCAAACAGCTGCTCCATTTCCCTGCGCGTAACCTGCGCAAGAAACGCACCGTCGAGGACGGGGACGCCTTTGTCGATAGCGCGTTTCATGCAGGCGAATAGCGCGTCGGAATCGGACCAGTTTCGACCGGCGTAATCGGTCTGGAACTTGACGTGGCTGGAGAAATCGGTGAACGCGGTATCGATGCAGGCGGCCGTGAGAATGAAGTCGATGGTTTCGTGCACGTCGTCCGCGCCGACGCCGAAGGGTAGCGCATAGTCAGGTATAGGCAGCTCTTCGTATGCCATCCAACCGGAGACTTCGAAGATCTTGGCCGCGTGAGTTTGTACGTCGCGAGAGCGCTCGATGGCAGGACGAATACTGTCGATCACCGGGCTGCCTGTCAGTTTTGGCCAACGCAAGTCCACGACTGGGTCATCATCGAACGGATCATTATAGCGGGCGATCTTGACGCTCGTGTGCGCGGGTGTTAATTTCAGGCCACACGTGGCCATCCGGGAGACATCGTTCTGAGTCGACCAGAGAAGACGCGGAATTCCGCCGCGCCGGGCCCCGTGGACCAACTTCGGCGCGACTTTTTGATTCGGTGCTGCCAAGGAGCCTCGGTAGCACTGATCCCTGCCGGTCTGCGCGGTCGCGGCTTCCCTTCTCTATACGGTTTTGACTCTGCCGGGCCAGGGTTGTCGAGTAGCGAATTTCACCTGCATCCTCACTATCGGATGCCGAGGCCCCTCGATGCTTTACTTCTCAAGACGCAGGCTGGCCTCGACGATTTTGTCACTGAACAATACGCTGACCAGATCGCTGCGATCCTTTCGCAGTGGAGTTCCGGCCTGCTGCAGTCTCAGCAGTATCTAGAAGCCATCGAGAAAGTTCTCTTGCCGAATTTCTCGGGGGCTTCTCCGCAACCTGCTGACTCCCGCGTTGTGCGTCCGGGCCCGCCGATTGAAATCCATCACAATACGTTCCGATCGGAGATCACACTTGGGCGAGACGCATTTCTGCACGAACTACGGTCCTCGATGAGCGCCCTCTCGAAAATTCTTACGGCTGAATTCCAGGTTACAGGCATTGACGCTGGTTCCATGCCCGTGGCGGCGCTATCTCCCGGTCAGCTACAAACGCGCATTCGATATGAATTGGTGGCCACCGGCCACGGCTTCTACCGGGAACAACGCGTGGGGTACTGGCAACTCACTTGGGAGCGGTCAGGGGCCGGTGAGTTCCATGTGCGCAACTGGCGCACGCTGGATGAAACGCAGAGCCGGTCGATTGGTTCGGGCACGTCCAGTGGTTCGGGCGCATCTGGCGGCCCCAGCTATATCGACATCACTGCTACGGTGCTTGGTGGCAATGCGTCGTATTCCTCACAGCTTCTGTACGGAACCGACTACTGGCGGACGGTGCTCGACGGAGCGTGCGGTATTGATATCTACGGGCACAATGGCGTTTCGATTGGCGACATCGATGGCGATGGATATGACGATTTATATGTATGTCAACCGGGCGGACTTCCGAACCGGCTGTATCGCAATCGAGCGGACGGCACGTTCCAGGACATCACCGAAGCGTCGGGTGTCGGCGTCCTCGAAAACACGGCGTGCGCGCTGATTGTCGACGTCGACAACGACGGGCGGCAGGATTTGATCATCGTGCGGGCAACCGGCCCGATGTTGTTCCTGAACGAAGGCGGCGGCAAGTTTGGTCAAAAAGCGGACGCGTTTCAGTTCGCTAACCCGCCGCAGGGAACCTTTACCGGAGCAGCGGCGGCAGATTATGACCGCGATGGCTGGCTGGATATTTATTTCTGCTTGTACGTCTATTACCAGGGCACCGACCAGTACAAGTATCCGTCTCCTTATTATGCCGCCGAAAACGGGCCTCCTAATTTCATGATGCGCAACAACGGCGACGCGACGTTTCGCGATGTAACTGCCGAAACAGGTCTGATCCAGAACAACACGCGCTACAGTTTTTGTTGCGGGTGGAGCGACTTTAACCGCGATGGCTGGCCCGATCTTTACGTGGTGAATGATTTTGGGCGGAAGAATCTTTACCGCAACAATGGCAACGGAACGTTTACTGACATTGCTTCGCAGGCCGGAGTTGAAGATGTCGGCGCGGGCATGAGCGTCTCCTGCGTTGACTACGATAATGACGGCGCAGAGGACCTCTACGTGGCAAACATGTGGACGGCGGCGGGCGAGCGCATTACGATGCAGAACATTTTCAAGAAAGACGCGCCTCCGGAAACACGAGCGCTCTACCACAAACACGCCATGGGCAATTCTCTGTTTCGAAATATGGGTCGAAATGACGGCGCTTTCGAAGATACGACTCGCTCTGCCGGTGTGGGAATCGGGCGCTGGGCGTGGTCGAGTGACGCCTGGGATTTCGATCATGACGGCTTTCCCGATCTCTACATCGCGAATGGCATGGTCAGTGGTCCTTCGCGCAAGAACGAAGACTTGAACAGTTTTTTCTGGCGGCAGGTAGTCGCTTTATCGCCGGAGGAGGCCAGGCCGTCTCACGACTACGAACAAGGCTGGAGCGCGATCAACGAGTTGATCCGGGCCGATGGCACGTGGAGCGGCTACGAACGAAATGTTTTCTACGCGAACAATGGCGACGGAACGTTCTCTGACATTTCGGGCGTGAGCGGTCTGGATTTTCTGGAGGACGGACGGGCGTTTGCACTCGCCGACTTCGATCATGATGGCCGTCAGGAAATCTTTCTCAAGAACCGCAACGGTCCACAATTGCGTCTTTTGAAGAACGCCATCGAGAATCTGCCTCCATCCATCGCCTTTCGCCTGCTCGGTACGAAAAGCAATCGTGACGCTATAGGCACGGTGGTTACGGTAGAAACTGAACGGGGCCGCCAGGCACGATCGTTGCAAGTCCGATCATTGCAAGCTGGATCTGGTTTTCTTTCGCAGCACAGCAAGGACGTCTTCTTTGGCCTGGGAGCGGCGAAAGGCCCGGTGCGCGCCTCGATTCGGTGGCCGAGCGGACTGGTACAGGAACTCCACGATCTGCCGATCAACCACCGGGTATGGATCGAAGAAGGCTCCCAACCGTCTCGCGTGGAGGCCTTCAAAACGCCGATGGGGCAAGGCCAACTTACCGATGCTAAGACAGCAGACGCGATGCAGCCGCCGCCCGAAGCTCTGCCCACCATGGTTGAGACTTGGTTGCTGGCGCCGGTCGAGGCTCCCGATTTTTCTCTCCCCGATTTCGGCGGGCAAGAACGAAAGCTATCTTCGCTGCGCGGAAAGCCGGCGTTGCTTAACTTGTGGGCCGCAGGAGCCGAGCGCTGCAAGCAAGATTGGATCGTTTTCAATCAAAAGCACGCGGCTTGGGCGTCTCAGGGTCTCCAACTGCTTGCGGTGAATCTGGACAGCCCGGCCGATGCGGAAAGCCTCCGGGCTCTCATGCAAAAGCATCGTCTCTCGTTTCCGATCCTGCTCGGGTCCGACGACGTCGCTGCCGTCTACAACATTCTTTATCGGTACTTCTTTGACCGGCATCGTGATCTCGATCTTCCAACCTCATTTCTGATCAACGCCAACGGCGAGATCGTTAAGGTTTATCAGGGGCCTGTGATTGCAGACCACGTGGAACACGATTTCCGGTCCATCCCCCAAACCACCGGGGACCGCTTAGCCAAAGCGCTTCCCTTTCCCGGCGTAACGGACGCAATCGAGTTTGGACGCAACTACCTCTCCTACGGCTCCGTGTTTTTTCAGCGCGGCTATATGGATCAGGCCGAAGCGTCATTTCGAATTGCCCTGCGCGGCGATCCTCAAAGCGCCGAGGCTCTCTACGGCATTGCAAGCGTCTATCTGGACCAGCACAAGACCGTCGAAGCCCGAGAGAGTTTCAAAGGCGCGCTCAAGCTTCGCGCGAGCTATCCCGAGACTTTGGCTAACTCCTGGAACAATCTCGGCTTGCTGGCCGCGCGTGAAGGACGCATGGGCGAAGCGATCAGCTACCTTCAAGAAGCGCTCAAGCTCAGTCCCGATCATCTGATTGCTCTCAATAACCTTGGCAGCTCCTACCGCCAGCAAAAGCGCTGGGACGACGCTCGCAAGACTTATGATCGGGCACTGCAGGTTAACCCCAACGATGCCGAGGCGAACTACGGACTGGGCATGGTGTTCGCGCAGAATGACGACACCGCGCGAGCCTTCGATTCTCTGCAGAAGGCGCTGAAACTGCGTCCGGTTTACCCTGAGGCGATGAACAACCTGGGGATTCTCTATCTGCGCACTGAGCGGCGGGATGAGGCCGTGGCCAGCTTCAAGGAGTGCATCCGCGTAGCTCCCGCGTTTGATCAGTCTTACCTGAACCTGGCACGAGTGTATGCAATAGAGGGCGCTCCGGACAAAGCTCGATCCGTGCTGCTTGAACTGCTCAAGCAGCATCCGGGGCACGAACAAGCACAGAAGATGATGGAGCAGTTGGCGAAATAGGGCCTCCCCTAGGGTTTCCCCGGCTTGCCTGGTGGTGGGGTCGGTGCGGCCAGCAGATCCACAAACAACTTGTAGAACTTGTCCGTATCCAGGTCGACCTGCACTTCTACTGACTGGACCCTTCCCTTGGGCTTATCCTCGCCTGACCAAGTGAGCGTATCTCCGTAGCCGGGGCCGCGACTCACATTCACGTCCATGTAGCGGTTCTCTTTCTTCGTGATCAGGCTCGGGTCAAGCCAAGCCGCCGATGCGAGTTCATCCCACAAATAGTTGTAGGATCCATGCAAGCGCGCATACTTGCCGATGTATTGCGCGGATGCCGTGTTGCCAGTCTTGATCTTATCGATCAGCTCATTGGTCATACGCGTCTTCACGGAAATATCCACCGGGGTGCAGACAATCTTCTTCCAGGGAGCCCGCAACACAATGTGAGCCGCCTCCGGATCGAACCAGAGGTTGAATTCGCGGCGGGGCGTGTTTGTGAACTCGGGATCATCGGTCTGCGGACTCAGACTGGCGCCCATGAATACCAACTCCTTAGCCAGGCTGGCAAATTCGGGGTCGATGGAGATGGCAAGCGCCAGGTTTGTCATGGGCCCACCCTCATAAATCGTGACTTCGTGCGGATACTTATGAACCATCCGTATCAAGAAATGGGCAGCGTCTTCGTCGGCGGGCTTGGTGGTGGGCAGGCCTTCCGGCATTGCTCCCAGCTCTCGGGGCGCGTGATAGACGCGCGGAGTCCACGCTCCCAGCCAGGCGACGGAGCCATAGCGCTGCTCCCATTGCTCCGTCTCTTCTTTGGTTCTGACCAGCGGATACTCGGCTCCGGGCACGACAGGAATGTCGGTTCGTCCGATGAGTTCAAGCATCCGCAGGGTGTGCGCGACTTCCTCGGTGAGCCAGGCATCGCCCGTCACCACCGTGATGCCCAGGACTTCGGTCTGAGGAGATTGGATGAGCAGCAGTATCGCCTGCTGGTCCGTGCCGGCCGGCCCGGCCGCGTCCTGATCGATGATAACCTTGCGCTTGACTTGGCTCTGGGACACAATACATGTCAGGAGAACGACGGTTGCCGCCGCGATAAAACCCAGGAATCGGCTTAGCTTCATTCAAGACTCCTCTGAATTTTGGAACTTAAGGGCATCGATTGCAGATAAGGTTGACGACGATAGAATGACAAGCAATGGTAATGACGAACATAGAACAACGAACAATAATCACGGCTGATTCTATCGTGTTTTTGGACCTGTCGCGGTTTGCCTTTCTCAAGGAGCCGATCCGCGTGCTCAACCGCCACCTCGGACAAACTGGATTTTATGCCGCTGTCTGCATTTTGACGGCGCTTGCGGCTCTCGCTCCGGCGCGGGCACAGTGTCAAGAATCCGTCGGCGCCGCCCTGGTGCAGGGATACGTGCATGCTCCCAGCGGCAACCCGCTGGCGAACGCGACCGTCTTCTTAGATCTTGGACCTGCCGACCAAGCCCTCGCCGCACCGACTGCAACCACACACACGAACTCCGAGGGACGCTACCGGTTTGCGGCGCTTCAAGCGAACTCCTACCGTCTGCGGGCAGAGATGCCCGGCTATGGCGGGGGAACCGTCGTTCTAGTGAACCTTACAAAGAACGAGACGAAGAACGTTGATCTCACTCTCGTCTCCGTCAAGGCCTCGGCACAAGCGCCCGAGTTCTTTGACGAGCCGCAGTTCACGGTGGCGGGAGTGACCGAGGCCGCAAACTCCGGGGGGCACGGTTCCGACGTTGTACAGCGAACCAGCGAGGCTCTGGCCAAGGCAACGGTCTCGTTGAGTAAGGAATCGGCCGCCGGGTCAAAGCCGCCGACCGCCGCAACCGAGAGCTCTTTGCTGAATGCCGCGGCGCTCAATCCCAAGGACTCCGAGCTTCATCATCACCTGGGCGACGCCGAGGAAGCTCTCGGCAAGCCACTGGAAGCGGTTCGTGAGTACCAGCGTGCGGCTGAACTCGACCCGAGCGAGCCGAACCTTTTTGACTGGGGAACCGAACTTCTTACGCATCGCGCGCTGGAGCCGGCCACCGAGGTTTTCACAAAAGGCAATCGCCTGTTTCCAAAGTCCGAGCGGATGCTCTTGGCCCTCGGCGTGGCTTGGTACGCTCGCGGTTCCTATGATCGCGCGGCGGAGTGTGTCGCGGATGCGTCCGACCTCGATCCTGACAATCCGACTCCGTACCTGTTTCTAGGAAAAATGCAAAGTGTGGAGACCACTCCGCCGAAGGAATCTGTCGAGCGACTGGCGCGATTCGCGCAGTTGCACCCGGACAATGCGCTCGCCAGCTACTACTACGCCGTCGGCCTTTCGAAGCAGTCGACGAGTATCGCGGACAGTCCGCTTGACCAGCATGACTCTGAGCTTCCAGCACGCGTGGAGTCGCTGCTGCAGAAGGCGGTGCATCTCGATCCGAAGCTGGCTGCCGCGTATCTGCAACTGGGGATTCTCTATTCGCAGCGCGCGGATTTTTCGCAAGCGATTGCCGCGTATCAAAGGGCAATCGAAGTCAGTCCCGAAGAAGCTGGGGCGCAGTTCGAGGAGACTCTCGAAGAATCTCACTATCGGCTGGCACAGGCTTACCTGCGAACCGGTGATCGCGCGAAGGCTCAAGAACAACTTCAACTTCACGATCAATTGACTAAGAAAACAAAAGAGGAAACCGAGCAGAAGCGGCGCGAGATTCAGCAGTTTGTAATCTCGCTTCAGAACAAAGACTCCGCCGCGCAATGATGCAATGTTAATGACGGAACGATTAATGATTAATGACCCGGAAAGCTAAAGGGCAGACTGAGCATTCGGCTTGTCTCCGCCCTGCTCAGTCTGCCCGAATCCAACGCGCGAAATTCAGCCCGCTCCTAAAAATTGAGCTTCAGGGCAAACTGAATCAGACGCGGGTTGTTCACGGTGCTGTTAATCACTCCGAAGCTGGAGGGTGTGCCTATGTCCTGTTCTCCAGTGCCGCTGATACCGGACATCCAGTACTGCGGATGGTTGAACAGATTGAAAAATTCGGCCCTAAATTGCAGATTCATTGCCTCCCGGAAGGTAAATGGGAAATCCTTGAATATCGACATGTCCGTGTTCACAAAACGCGGACCATAAACAGGCGCGCGCGCGGCGGTGCCGAGCTCTCCATAATTCACACCATTGACTGTGACGACCGCCGACTGGAAAGCGCAGGGATTGAACCAATTCGAGATCGTGTGAACCTGGGCAGGACAATTCGTTCGTCCTCCCTCTGGACCGCCAACATTGGGGTTACCCACTTCGTTCGGGCGCTCAACCACTAAGCCGTTGTAGCCGAAGTTTACGCCCGATGGGTTGGTGCTATCGACTACGAAAAGCGGGAATCCGGAGGTAGCCCTTTCGATCACATTCACCTGCCAATTCCCGAGGATCGCGTTGGTGGCTCCGTTCCAACCGCCGCCGAAGTACTTGCCCTTGCCGAACGGCAGATCGTAGATGACGCTGGCAGTAAAGCTGTCGTTGAGGTTGAGTTGAGACAAACCCCAATCCAGCCTTTTGGTTCCAGGCAGTGGATAGTACAAAGCGCCAGGGTTGGTGCCCAAACCGTCCGTCAATCCGGTGTCGAAAGTGCGGGACCAGGTGTAGCCAATCAACGCGTAGAGTCCATGCCGCACGCTCTTGGTTTCAGCCTTTGCCACTAGGGAGTCATATTGGGCGGAACCGATGCTGTTGTTGGTGTCGACAGTCTGGAAGGGTGCTGCGTAGGGATACGAGGTAATGCCGCAGCCCAGCGTGTAGCCGGGAACCTTGCCGCACGCACTGGGCGATGTTATGTTTTCGTTCAACTGACTGACGAGAATGTGATGGCTGCGAGTGCCGGCGTAGCCGACCGTCAGCACCACATCGCCCGGTACCTGACGCTCAACGTTGAGGTTGAACTGCTGGATCGAACCTTGTTTGAAATTGAGGTTCATGGCCTGAATGGATCCGGTGTAATTCTGTGGGTTCACTGGCGCGTTATAAATCGCGCCGCCCGGAACGTTGATGGCAGAAGCCGTATTGGCCGGGAGAAGGAATCCGCCTGACAGGGATCCAGCGGCGACGCCATAGGTGAGGCAGAAGGTGCAAGGATCGACTTCCGCATAGTACGGCGGGTTCTGCCACAGTCCCTGTCCGCCCTGGTCCCAGGAGGAATCGTGGTAGATGGCGTATCCGGCGCGAATGACAACCTTGTCGCTCCCCGACGGCTTCCACGCCAGTCCGATGCGGGGCTCCAAGGCGGTCTTGTCGAATTGGATGCCGACGCGGCCGTTGGTCGTGATGCAGGTCGTGCACCCGCTTATCGTGGGGCTCCCCGCCGGAACGTACCACTTGAGGTTCTCAACGTTAAACTCCGCCTGCCGATTTTTGACCTCGGTTTCGGGCGTCACCAGAGCCCAGGCAAAGCCGAGGTTCAGCGTCAGATTGCTGGTCACGCGCCAATCGTCCTGGACAAACGGGCGAACCAGCTTGAAGCGGCGGCCGACTGTACCGCCCAGAAAGGTTTGATCGTGGGCCGCAAAAACTCCCATGGCACCCAAAAGCAGATCGGCGATATTGTCGCCGCTGTTCGTGCCAAAGTTTACGACATACCCATCCTGAAATGCGTTGTTTCTTATGTTCATCTGTTCGGCGCGATATACGCCGCCTATCCGGATATCGTGTTTGCCGCGGATGAGATCGACGGTGTCGCCAACCGAATAGACGTTAGTCCCGCCCTGATAAGGCGAGTATCCGCGATCACCGATCGAAAAATAGCTGCTCATCTGAAACGACGACAGGCCGCAACTGATGCAGTCGTTGGTCGCCTGGTTCAGACTGGCAGGGTAGCCCGTATAGGTATCGCAAGGACCGCCTAGGTCAGCGCCAGGAATACCGACGCCCGTGCTTATGACATTCGCCGCTTTGCAAGGCTGCCCGCCAAACTCACCGAAGGAGAGGATGTGGTTGAAGATCCGATTGAATCCCCCGGTGAACTGGTTGATGGTGGTGGGGGAGAAGACGTGCGTTTCAGACACAGCCGCGTTGCGCCCGTGGTTGTCGATGTTCTGGTTGCTGCCAAAGGCGTTGGCTTCCGACCACGTCGGCGAACCGCCGGGGACGAAGTTGGTCGCCTGATCGTAGCTGAAGCGGCCAAAGACGGAGTCCTTACTGGAAAAATTGTGATCGAGGCGCACGTCCCATGTTCCTTCGTTGAGCCTGCGCACAGGCTGGTTGGCATAGTTAAAGCCGGGATTTCCCGTTACGTTGGGCGCCGGATAAAGCGCTGCTACCGCTGCACCTTGCGGGTTAATCAGGGCTGCGGGGATGACGTTGCAAGGGGTGCCTGTGATCTGGCCTCCCGTGGCGGTTACGGGTTCGGGCGTTACTCCATCTGACATGCACTGAAAACCCGCGCCCGAAAATGGGTTCTTAAGGTTGGGGTAGGACGATTGCGGAGACCCGCGAACGTTAACGCCTGTCGGATCTTCGTTGAAGTTATAGTTGCCGTTGGCGTCGGCCAGCGCCATGGCGGTGGTCGGAACAAATCCAGTGAACGGGACTCCTTTGCGTTGCATTTTTGCCTGATAGTCACCAAAGAAAAAAGTCTTGTCCTTCTGGATGGGGCCGCCGAACGAACCGCCAAATTGGTTCAGATTGAATTTCCCTACGGTGTCAACGAACGGGGTTGCAGCGTCGAGATCGGTATTGCGGAAGAACTCAAACACGCTGCCGTGAAACTGGTTAGATCCCGACTTCGTCGTCACCAGCACGGTGGGACCGGCGCGCTCCCCATATTCCGCGGAGTAGTTGTAGGTCAGGACCTTAAATTCCTGGATGTCGTCGATGTCAGAGAAAATTCCGATGCCGCCTTCATCGAGCTGATTGTTGTCGTTGCCATCGAGCAGCCAGTCGGTGCTCTGCTCACGCGACCCGCCAACCGAGAGCGAAAATGCGCCGCGGGTGGCGGCTTCGCTGCTGGCGGCGCTGGTGAAGAAGCTGGCTGGGTTGGTCGATGACGTTGTGCCTGGTGTCAGAGTCGCGAGTTGAACAAAATTTCGTCCATTCAACGGCAGATCTGCAACCTGCTCAGATGTAATCACCTGCCCAAGCGTCGGGTTCGAGGTTTCCACGGCGACCTGGGTGGCGCTGACTTCAACCGTGGACGAGACTGCCGCGGGGTTGAGTGTGAAATCGATTTCGCGTTGTTCGTCGACTTGGAGACGGATGTCTTTCTGCTCGGTGATCTGGAAGCCCTTTGACTCGACTCGGATCGTGTACATCGACACCGGCAGCAGAGGCACGAGGTAGTGTCCGGAGTCGTCCGTCTTCGCCTCACGAACAAGACCAGTGGCCTGCGAAGTGATCTTCACGGCCGCTCCGGAAATGACTGACCCGGTTTTATCGGCCACTGTTCCCGAAAGACTTCCGTTCGCCTGGCCATAAAGAAACGGACAGAGGGAAAACACGGAACAGAGAACCGCAACGAGCAGCGCTTTTCTTGTCATCATCGGTCTTCACCTTGGCGGCCACTCTTCTCTTTTTGATGAGGCGTGGCGATTAGGGCTCGACTCACTCGCGGCTGGGGCTTCGTCAACGAGACCAAGATCGGCCCTTTCTAACGATCGGGCCATCTAAATAGATTTAGATATCCAAAGTCAAGCGTTTTTGTGCCGACTCGGCCAATGTCGCACGGGAGGGCTGCCGAATTCAATTTTTCATAATGCCTATGCTTTCGCGGATTTTTACGGCGCGGCCGCCAGTGACGTTTTCGAAGCGCTGCACGACGCCGCTCGGCCAGCGAATCTCGACGGCGTCGGTCGTGGTAGCCTTTCCCAGCTCAAAGTGCAGGCGGAAGTCACTTTGCGAGATGTATCCACCGCCGCTGCGAGCTTCCTTGCGTCTGCTGGTGATCGCCCACCCGGACGGTGACTTTCGCGCCGATTGCGTCGCGATTGGACTTTGTCCCTTCCAATTTCAGTAGAATCCAGTTCCCGTGCTCCCCGAGATTCTTAAGCAGGCGGGGACGATCATGGCTGTTGTTCACCGCGATCTCGACGCCTCCGTCATTGTCGAAGTCGGCGGTGGCTACACCGTGGCTGTTGAACGGGAAGTCAAGGACGGCGGTGCGGCTGCCTGTGATCTCGATAATATAGCGCTTCGTGTTGTCGCCCCCTTTCTTCAGTTTTGGCAGTCAGACCAGCCTGTTCTGTGATGTCGACGAAGTTAACTTTGGGAGGAAAGAGTTGCGCAGAGAGTGGCGGCGTGGGCTGCTCCGCCTTCGAAGCCGTGGCCGCGGATGCGGAATGCTGCTGAACGGCGACTGACCCTGCGAGTACGCAGAGGGTTCCAACTATCGCCGCCAGCCTGCGATTCATGAGTCCGTATCCACCGGAGAATTTCCCTTATGGAGGATCTTAACAACCAACCTGAGCTGTGGGTGACCGATTCTCAGGGGATGCTATGGCCTGGTTGCCCGCCAGTCCGCAGTCTGCGCCTAGGTGGATGGCAACGACTATTGCTGGCAGGACTTTCAATGAGCGATCCTGATCCGGAAAGTATCTGGTTACCCTTTGCCTCCTTAATGCGGCGATTCATGGTGCGATGGGTTTTACATTGTGGCTGTTTTTCACGGGAGACGATGAATATTCCGCAACATCCAAGAAGGACAACTCGGATCGGCCCGTCGAACGGTGACTCAGCGAAATTGTCGCGATAGCCGGCGAGAAATCGCCACAACGCTCCTTGACCCCGACGGGGGTCCGTTGCAGGCTTCCCCGTAGAGCCGCGGCTTGCCACGTCTCCCGCCGCCGAATGGGACGGGGTAAGCCCCGTCTCTACAGCCGGAGCGTGTCTAGCCATTTGCCTTTGCCACCAGCAAGATCCCCAGACAATAGAATACAAACATCAGGACCAGGTACATGTTGGCTTTGCCCGGTGCGCCTTCAAACTCTTTCCAGGCCAGAACGCCCCAGAGAGCGGCGACCATCGGAGCGGATTGCCCGATCGCATAGGAGATGGCTACGCCGGTGAAGCTGGCTGCGACCAGATTGAAAACCATGCCGATGCCCCAGATGAATCCGCCGAGCAGTCCGAGCGCGTGGCTGGCGGGGGGAGCGCTGATGAAACCAGCGAAACTGACGGGTTCTCCGACGAGAGGCCTTCTCATGAAGTAGATATTCCACACGAAACATGAGAGCAACGCACCGAGCGTGAGGAAGACGGCGGCAGCGTAGGGACCGAGCGTGCCGCGCATGACGCCGTTAACTTCGTGGGGCATCGCTCGAGTCATAAAGGGAGCCCAGAGACCCATCAGGACGCCAGAGACGATACAGGTGATGATGCTCTTCCTCGAAACCGCGCGACCGGCTACCACCAGACTGCCGTAGGCTTTCCCATCAAGGACCACGGCGATGAGAGCGCAGACGACACCCGCAGCCAGCAGCGCGGCATTGCCCTTCGGCTGTTGGGCATAGCTGGAAATGACGCCCACCACGAGCGCGATTCCGATCGAAACTGGAAACGCAATCGCCAGACCAGCCATATCGATTGCCGCAACCAGCAACAAGTTCGCAAGATTGAAGATGGCGCCGCCGATCATGGCAAGAATTATGTCGTTCCCATTGGCGGCATGGATGTTGCGGATTAAGCTGGGGCCGTCGTGGCCTGTGCTGCCCATCGCGTATCCGAGGATCAGCGACACAAGAAAAATGCCGACGGCGTAGTCCCAGTAAAACAACTCGAAGCGATAATTCTTGACGCCCTTGTAGGTGTTGGCCCAGGAGCCCCAGCAGATGGCGCTCGTGATCATCATGAACAGTGCAATACCCAGACTATGGGGTGTGTACATCGCTTCTCCTTGGCAAGAATCGCCGGGTAAGAATCGCGCCGTAGCGTAGCCGTGCGGAGTCCCAGTGTCAAGACGAAACCGGAATTCATCTTTGGCCACATCTGCCGTACAATCGAACCGCAAAGGACAGGCTGCGGGGAGCATTTGATGCCGGTCGATCACAACGAATTTCGGAGCGCACTACGTCACGAATCGCAGGGCGATGCCATTGCGATTCTCTCCGGGCGGCCTCTGCTGCCAAATCGCGGCATTCCTCTGAACCTGGATTGGGTCCGCGAGGTGAGGGTCAACACCAGTGCGGTCGAGCGTCGTGCTCAATCCCAGGTCGCCCGACGAACGGTGAAGAAAGAATGGCAGGCGGCGTGGCTTCTGCGCGCGGTTACCTGCATGGACCTGACAACTCTTTCCGGCGATGACACCGACGAGCGTGTTCGACGGTTGTGCGCCAAGGGCCGACACCCTATCCAGCCGAAATTGGAACAGAGGCTTGGGATCGAGCAGTTGCAAATTAAGGTCGCTGCTATCTGCGTATACCACACGTTTGTGGAGACGGCCCTGCACGCGCTCGAAGGCAGTGGAGTGCATGTCGCCGCCGTGTCCACCGGCTTCCCTGCCGGTCTGTCGCCGCTCGCCGAGCGCGTCAACGAGATTCGCCGCTCAGTGGAAGCTGGCGCGCATGAGATCGACGTCGTCATCACCCGGGCGCACGTTTTCGGCGGACGCTGGCAGGCGCTCTACGACGAGGTGGCGGCGTTCAAGCAGGCGTGCGGATCCAGGCACATGAAGGTGATCCTCGGAACCGGCGACCTGCTGACGCTGCGCAACGTGGCGCGCGCGAGTGTGGTGGCCATGATGGCGGGCGCTGACTTCATCAAGACTTCAACGGGCAAAGAACCGACGAACGCGACCTTGCCGGTGGGCTTGGTGATGACGCGCGCCATCCGAGAATACGCGCAGCAAACCGGAATGGCGGTGGGTTTCAAACCGGCGGGCGGCATCCGCACGGCGAAGCAGTCCATCGACTGGCTGGCGATGATCAAAGAGGAGCTTGGCCCGTCGTGGCTGCGCGCGGAAATGTTTCGCCTCGGAGCCAGCGGCTTGTTAGGCGACATCGAGCGCCAACTGGAGCATCACGCCACCGGACGCTATGCGGCGGAGTATCGGCATCCGATTGCATAAATTTATTAGCAGTAACGGTGTAGCGTCCTGCGAAGGTTCAATGGGATAATCAGTCTCATTTTTGTCTAGGTTTTTACAGATATCTGGAGAGCCGCAGCTATGGGCGACGTTTCGCAAGTGGCAACCACCATCAGCGCAGCAATCGATCAAGCCAACCGATGTGCCGCGACCGAAACCAGCGATAGCTATGATGAACTCGGCGCGCGGGTCAGTACCCTGGAAGGACGGGCGCACCAGGCCGTCAAATCGCAACTGGATATCGCCTCGCTGCTGCCCAAGCTGAAAGAGTCAAAGCCTCTGGGACCGGATGAACTAAAGACATTAGAGCTGCTGATAGTAGGCGACGCTGAGTATTTCCTAAAGTACGAAGCCGACCTCGACCGCTGGAAGGGAGAAGTCAATCAACTCATAGCCGAGATTGCCAATCTGCAGTCGTCGCAACTGGATGTCGATGGCCTCATGCATTTGCGAGCGCTCTGCCAGGAACTGCGCCGGGTTCTGCCCAACATCGTCTATTACCTGGATCAGAAAGAGCGAACCAGCAAGTTCCAAGAGGCAACCAGCGGCTCAATCGATACGGAGGGATACCGCGTCCTGGCCGAAATGGTCACAGCAATGATTTCGTCAGACGAAATGTAAGCAGAGAGTCGTTGGCAGTCGGTAGCATCGATGCGAAAGATGACAGCGCATGCTTACGTCACGACGTGCGCGACACGACAGGGGGAGTTTCGAAGAAGGAATCGAGCGAACGCCAATGAGCATTGCCGAAAAATTCGTGAGCATGGAATACGGCCCCGCCCCGGAAGATTCGAAAGAATCGGCGGCTTGGCTGGAGCGTCATGGCTACCGCTTCCAACATTTCATCGGCGGCAGCTGGCAGCCGCCCTTCGCGGGAGAATACTTCGACACCATCGATCCTTCGAACGGTGAGAAACTCGCGTCGGTCTCGCAAGGTGCGGCGGCCGACATCGACGCCGCAGTCAAGGCCGCACGGACCGCGTGTACTGGATGGCGGGCGCTGACTCCGCACGCGCGGGCTCGTTATCTTTACGCCATTGCGCGGCTGGTGCAGAAACATTCACGTCTGTTGTCGGTCCTCGAAACGATGGACAACGGCAAGCCCATCCGCGAGAGTCGCGACATTGACATTCCGCTAGTCGCGCGACATTTCTATCATCACGCGGGATGGGCGCAACTTCTCGACCAAGAGTTTCCCGAATACATTCCTTGCGGGGTTGTCGGTCAGATCATCCCGTGGAACTTTCCCCTGCTGATGCTGGCGTGGAAAATCGCGCCAGCTTTGGCGACCGGAAACACCGTCGTCTTGAAGCCAGCAGAATTCACGCCACTGACCGCACTGGCCTTCGCCGAAATCTGCCAGGAAGCGGGATTGCCCGCCGGCGTGGTCAACCTCGTTACCGGAGATGGCTCAACCGGAGAAGCGCTCGTCAAGCATCCGGGAGTCGACAAGATCGCGTTCACCGGATCGACCGAAGTCGGACGTGCGATTCGCGCCGCCACGGCGACCAGCCACAAGCGGCTATCGCTTGAACTCGGCGGAAAGTCTCCATTCATCGTCTTTGAAGACGCTGACCTCGACAGCACGGTGGAAGGCCTGGTGGATGGAATCTGGTTCAACCAGGGGCAAGTATGTTGCGCGGGCTCGCGCCTGCTGATGCAGGAAAGCATTGCCGAAGCACTGATCGCCAAAGTGCAGGATCGCATGAGCACTCTGCGCATTGGCGCGCCACTGGACAAAGCCATCGACATCGGGGCCATCGTCGCGAAAGTGCAGCTTGAGCGAATCCGCAAACTGGTAGACCAAGGCGTAGCAGATGGAGCGACGTGCTGGCAGCCGCAGGTCACGTTGCCCGCTCGCGGGTTCTACTATCCGCCGACGCTGTTGAGCAATGTGCATCCGACGTCGATCGTCGCGCAGCAGGAGATCTTCGGACCGGTGCTGGCAGCGATGACGTTCCGCACGCCGGCGGAAGCGGTGGAATTGGCGAACAATACGGTCTACGGATTGGCCGCGTGTGTCTGGAGCGAGAGCATCAACGTTGCCCTGCATGTTGCCGCACAACTTAAAGCGGGAGTGGTCTGGGTGAACTGCACCAACCTGTTCGACGCCTCCTGCGGCTTTGGCGGTTACCGTGAGAGCGGTTACGGACGCGAGGGCGGACGCGAAGGTCTGCTCGAATATATCGAGCCGACGTGGTTCAAGAGCGCGCCGTCGCTTCCCGTGGAAAAGCAAGCGCCCGGGCCGGAACTGGACGAAGACTCGACCGCTTCTAACATCAATACTACCGCGAGCACTCCTGACATCGACCGAACCGTCAAGCTCTACATCGGCGGCAAGCAGGCTCGTCCTGACTCCGGCTACAGCATCGAAGTGCGCGCAGCCGACGGACGATTGCTCGGTGAAGCTCCGTTGGGCAATCGCAAAGACATTCGCAACGCAGTCGAGGCGGCGCGGAAAGCCGCATCGTGGGCGAAGGGTACAGCACACAGTCGCGCTCAGGTTCTTTACTACAGCGCGGAAAATCTTTCGCGGCGCCGCGACGAAATTGCGCACCGCCTCGCCGCTGTGGTCGGCGAAAAACAGGCTGCTGCCGAAGTGGATCTCAGTATCGAGCGTATCTTCTCCTATGCGGCGTGGGCCGACAAGTTTGACGGCGCGGTGCATAATCCGCCGTTCCGTAATGTCGCCATCGCGATGAACGAAGCGATTGGCACGATTGGCGTGATCTGTCCGCACGAAGCGCCGCTACTCGGGTTCATTTCTCTGGCGATGCCCGCGCTCGCGGTCGGAAACACGGTGATCGCCGTTCCCTCAGAAGCCTATCCTCTGATCACCGCCGATCTCTATCAGCTTTTCGACACCAGCGATCTGCCCGGAGGCGCGCTGAATATTGTGACCGGATACACGTCGCAACTGCTGAAGACGCTCGCCGAACACGACGACGTCGATGCCATCTGGTGTTTTCGCGACGAAGCCAGCGCCGCGGCGGCCAAGGCGATGTCGGTAGGCAACCTGAAACAGGTTTGGACAAACGAAGGCCGAGTTATCGACTGGTTCAATCCGAAGCTGGCCGAAGGCCGATGGTTTCTTCAACACGCGACGCAGGTGAAGAATATCTGGGTTCCCTACGGCGAGTAAGATTTCCCCGGTGCTCCGCTGTGTCCTCTGTGGTAAAGACTTTTTCACCATGGGGAGCACAGGGGCACACACAGGGAAAACACGAGGGAAATCTCATTCGAGCAACGGGCACGCCACGAGTAAAAATCTGTTGCATCGGCAGCGTCGCCGAAGCAGCTCTGGCCGTTGAGTGCGGAGCGTCGGCGCTGGGCTTGGTTTCAGACATGCCGAGCGGCCCGGGCGTCATCAGCGATGAACAGATCGTGGAGATTGCCGCGAACGTCCCACCTTCCATCGCAACATTTCTGCTGACATCGCGGCAAAGGGTCGTCGACATCATCGAGCAACAGCGATTCTGCCGGACGAATACGATCCAAATCTGCGATCATCTCACTCACGGCACGCATCGCGACCTGAAGGATTCTTTACCTGGAATCTCAGTGGTTCAGGTCGTCCATGTAACCGGACCCGAGTCGGTTGATGAGGCCGCGCGGTTAGCGCCGCACGTGGATGCTATTCTGCTCGATTCCGGCAATCAAAGACTCGCGGTCAAGGAATTAGGCGGCACCGGCAGAATTCACGATTGGTCACTCAGTCGCTCGATTCGAGAGCGCATCGGCATTCCGCTGTTTCTGGCTGGAGGGCTCACGCCGGAGAACGTAGGTCAGGCGATTGAAGAAGTGGGCCCCTTCGGACTCGACGTGTGTTCCGGGGTGCGCACCGAGGGCAAGCTGGATGCAACTAAGCTGAAGCAGTTCTTTCGAGCGGTGCGCAGTGCTGGCGCACAGTTTGCGGCGGCACCATGAGACTGGCAACCGCCGGTATCGCGTGTTGAAACTCTTTGATAATGTCCCCTTCATAACTCAATAGAAATGTCCCCTTAAACTGAGACCTCCAGCCAGGGAGGTCTTGTTGAAGAGGACGGCTATGAGCACTCGTGAGCTAGAGCGAGTGGAGGTGATGGGACGA
>DATDGS010000069.1:0-61043 GCA_036521955.1 Terriglobales bacterium | reverse complement strand
GAAAATGTTGGAAATGCTCCGTGATCGGGATTATCTTCGCCATTGGGTGTAGGTCTCCTTTTCTAGGATCGGCTTTAGCTTGTGAGGCCAAAGCCAACTTACACCCTCTCGCTTTTTACACAATCAACGTTACGTCACCCCACGAAGTCTACTCCACGTTGTAACATCAAATCGCATGACCTTTGTGCCCAATACGGCGACGAATACCAGTTCGCGACTGCTCGAGTTCGAGGCCTTGCGCGATCTGCTCGCCGGTTATACCTGTTCGCCTTTGGGCCAACGCCGCGTCGCGGAACTTCTGCCTTCGCTCGATCGCGCATGGACTGAAAACCAGCAGCAGCTCACCTCGGAAGTCCGCGAATATCGTCGAGTCGGCGGACGTTTCGAGTTCGCCGGCCTGCCCGAAGTCAGGAAGCTGATCGAGAAATCCCGTATTGCCGGAGCCGCTCTTGAAACCAGCGAGATCCGCGACGTTGTCGTCGTCGCCGACCGGGGCGCGGAGTGGCGCGAAATCGTGCGTCAGCGTCCACCTGCTATGCGCTTCGAGTGGACCGCTGTGGCCGCACTTTCCACCGGCATCCGGGATTTCACCAGCTTCCTGCGCTCGTTCCACAACAAGATACTGCCCGACGGCACGCTCGACGATCGCGCTTCTCCCGAACTGGGCCGCATTCGCCGGGAGATCGAGAAGCAGAAGCGGCAGATTCAGGAATCGCTGCGCGGCTACATGCGGAAACTAGCCGAAGGCGGCAGCGTGCAGGACGAACTTATCACCATCCGCGGCGAGCGTTTCGTAATCCCGGTGAAAGTCGAACAGAAACGCCGCGTGCAGGGCGTGGTACATGGCGCCAGTTCCAGCGGACAGACCGTGTTTGTCGAGCCTCTCGAAACCATCGAGCAGAACAACGAACTGGTGCGTCTGCTGGATGAAGAGCAAGCCGAGATCCATCGCGTCCTGCTGGAGATGACGCGCCACATCGGGGAAAACGCCGGCGCGATTTTGGCTGCCGCGGATGTCCTCGCCGAACTGGAACTCCAGTTTGCCAAGGCCCGCTTCGCCGAAGACTACAACTGCGTGACGGTGACCTTGTGCGGGACTGGGACAAAGGGCGAAGGTCGACTGCTTCTCCATCGCGCAAGACATCCGCTCCTTGAGCGCAATCTAAAACTGAAAAGCGCGAAGATCGTTCCCATCACAATCGAGCTCGAAGGCGACCATCGGCAGCTCGTCATCACCGGACCTAACACAGGCGGTAAGACCGTCTCCCTGAAAACGCTTGGACTCCTTGCCCTGATGGCGCAGTCCGGTATTCCGGTTCCCGCGGATCGCGCTGACATGCCGGTTTTCGACGCCATTCTCGCCGACATCGGCGATTATCAGTCGATCGAGCAGAATCTTTCAACGTTTTCCGCGCATGTCACGAATATCGACTTCATCTCGCGCACTGCGACCGCGAATACCCTGGTTTTGCTCGACGAACTCGGTTCCGCTACCGATCCCGAAGAAGGCGCGGCGCTTGCGGTTGCCATCGCCGAGCATTTTCGCAAAGTTGGATGCATGAGCGTGATCTCGACGCACCACACTTCGCTCAAGGTTTATGGCGCGAATACCGCGGGAGTGATCAACGCCTCGGTTGGTTTCGACGAAGCTACGCTGCAGCCGACTTACGAACTGAAGGTCGGAGTTCCTGGAGCATCCGCTGGAATTAACATCGCGCAACGTCTTGGACTGAATCCCGCTATTATCGCTTCCGCGCGTTCGCGCCTGGGCTCACAGGCGCAAGACGTCGCGCGTTTTCTGGATCGTCTGCACGCCGATCTCCGCGATCTGGAAAAGGAGCGCTTCCACATGAACGCTCTCGAGCAGGAACTTGAACGCGAGAAGTCGCAACTCGTCAACGAAGGACGCAAAGAACAGCAAGCCAAAATTCGCGAGATGGAGAAGAAGCTGGAAGCTCTTTTCCGCGACTTCGAATACCATGCGCGTGAGGCCGTGAACGCCGTGCAGGATCGCGCCGCCGCGCAAAAATTATCAAAAGATGCCGAACGCCGTATCGCTAGAATGCGGCGCGAATTCCGCGAGCAGTTTGATGCAACCGTAGTCGCGCATGCGACCGGCGCCGATCGCGGAGACCCAAATGCCCAGCCCAGCCTGGTGAAGCACGTTTCCGAAGGCGACACCGTCAAGCTCAAGTCGATGGGGCGCGCTGCCGTCGTCAAGAAGAAAATTGGCGACAATCATTTTGATGTGGAAATTGGCTCGATGAAAATGCGCATCGCCCGCGACGACATCGCCGAAGTGCTGACAAACGCGCAGACTCGCGCTTCCGACTCGCCGGTGCACGCGGCCCGTGCTCACGGCATCAGCGTCTCGCTGCAAAATGAATCCAGCGGCCTCAACATGCGCTCCGAAATCAACGTCATCGGCCGTACCGTGGATGAAGCCACCAGCGAAGTCGAAAAATTCGTCGATCGCGCCTTTCTGGCTGGCATGCCGCGCGTGCGCATCGTCCATGGAAGCGGGATGGGCATCTTGCGCAAAGCCTTGCGGCAGTATCTGCAGAAGCATCCGCATGTGGAGTCGGTTACGGAACCACCGATCAACGAGGGCGGCGGCGGAGCTACGGTCGTCGAGCTGCGGGTCTGACGATCGGGTGATCTGGCCATTGGGTCATCGGGCGATCTGACACCCTTTTCTTCTCTCTGCGAGCGGGTAAGAGCCGGTCTTCCACACCTTTCCCACAGTAATCCCGCCGCTGCTATCTTCCCCTCAGCCTCTTCGACCCTCATAATCATTACAGGACTTGTGTGCGCCGTCGATGGCTTCGACTTTGACTTCTTCCGGCAACTTTAAGGAGACGCTTAAGCAGCAGGCGGATATCGTCCGGATTGTGGGCGACTACGTCCAGCTTAAGAAGGCTGGGGCGCAGAACTTTTCGGGGCTTTGTCCGTTTCATGTCGAGAAGACTCCCTCGTTTTCGGTGCATGCCACGCGGCAGTTCTTTCATTGCTTTGGGTGCGGCGAGTCGGGGGACGTTTTTACTTTTGTACAGAAGGTCGAGAACATTACGTTCCCTGAGGCCGTCCGGCTGATTGCTCAGAAGCTCGGCGTGCCGATGCCTAAGGTCAGTTTTTCCAGTCCGGCGGAGGCTCACGACGCTCAGGTTCGCATGGCGCTGCTCGACGTGCATGTGCGTGCTGTCGCGTTTTTTCAGGAATGTCTGCGGCGTCCAGAGGGGGCGAATGCGCGCGAGTACCTTAAGGGGCGCGGGCTGGATGCGGAGACTGTTGCTCGCTTTCGCATTGGGTATGCGCCGGATTCCGGATTCTTGCTGCGGGATGCTTTGCGGCGGGAGTTCGATGAGGAGTTGTTGCGGGAGAGTGGGCTGTTCTCGTGGAAGGAGGGGGACAGGTCTCAGGTGTCAGGTGGCGGGTCGCAGAAAAAGCAGGTCCTTCGTTCCGCTCAGGATGACAATGTACATGTAACGGAGAACTCGTCGGGCTTGGAACCTAAAGCCGCGGCGGCCATTTATTCCAAGTTCCGCAATCGCGTTATGTTCCCTATCTGTAATGAACAGGGCAAGGCGATTGCTTTCACGGGACGCACGCTTTCTACGGATGAGAAGGCCGGGCCTAAGTATTTGAATTCTCCGGAGACTGCGATTTACTCGAAGTCGCGGGTGCTGTTCAATCTGGACAATGCCAAAGAGGCGATTCGGAAGCTTGAATACTCCATCCTGGTCGAAGGGCAGATGGATTGCATTTCTGTGTATGCGGCTGGGTTCCACAATGTGATTGCCAGTTCGGGGACGGCGTTTACCGAGTTGCAGGCTAAATTGCTGGGGCGATTCTCAAAGAATGTGGTGGTCAACTTTGATCCCGACACGGCGGGAGCGCGGGCTACGGAGCGAACGCTGGGGTTGCTGGTGGAGGAAGAATTCGCCATTCGTGTGCTCACTTTGGAGACGGGATTCGATCCCGATCTGTTTATACGGCGCAAGGGTAAGGACGCTTATGGGGCGGCCCTTAAGAACTCGCAGAAATATTTTGATTATCTGATCGATCGGGCGCGGGCGCAGTTTCCGGTGCGGAATTCGGAGAATAAAGTCAAGGCCGTCAATCATCTTCTTCCGCATATTCAGCGGGTGCCGAACCGGATTGTGCGCGATGAGTTGGCGCTGGAGATTTCTCAGAAGCTGGGAATCGATTCGGCGGTGCTGCGGCAGGAATTGAAGCATGCCGCTACCAGTCGGTCCGCGACCGCGGTTAAGGCATCGGTTGAGGCGCAAGTCACGGGGGCGGAACGCGTCTTGATCCGGGCGCTGGCCTCGGCTACGGAGATGCAGGCGGGCGGAACTGGGGGTTCGGCTCGCGAAGGAACGGAGAAGGAATTCGATCCGGCGCGGCAGGCGCAATATGCGCTGCAATCGGAGCAGCTGTATGAGGGGCTGGGCTCGCAGTCGCTGATGGAGGCTCTTTTGGAGGCTGGGACTGAGACGGCGGACGTTATGTCGCTGCCGAAGACGGAAGACGACCGGAGGGTGCTGGCGTCGATTTTGATGTCCGAGGAGGAGGAGTTGACGCCGGAGACGGTGGAAGGCGCCGTACGGGCTTTGCGGCGGATTTATTATCGGCGTCGGCTGGAGGATGTGCAGCGGGGGCTGCAGCGGGCCGGGCTCCCGATGGAGGAAAGAAAAGCGCTTTTGCAGGAAAAGGTGCGTTTCAAGCGGGCTTTGATGGATCCGGGACTGGCGGAGACGGGCAGCAAGGCGTTGTGAGCCGGGATGGCGTTGGAACGAGACGAACGAAACGTTTGGGACGAAACCCTGGAACGAAACCCGGGTGAGTGACATCTAAACAATTAGCGGGGAACGAGATAGGGCGAGGCGGGCAGACGGCAAACGAGCACAAACCTACACTGGCACCGGCCAGGACTGGCGCCGTGCTATACTTCTGAAGTCTGTGCCCCTTGCGCACAACTCCGTAACGAATCCCACCGCTGAAATAGTTTGGCGTCCGTGAACCAACGGCCGTCTTGAGGACAATCTGGCTTGGCAATTGATGACAAGTACGACGACATAAAAAAGCTGATCGACGCAGGCAAAGAGAAGGGATATCTGACCTATGATCAGGTCAACGACTTAATCCCGCACGATGTGCACTCTCCTGAAGACCTGGAAGATCTGCTAACCACGATCGGGACCCAAGGAATCGATGTACTCGAAAGCTCGAAAGGGCCGACGACCGATCTGGAAAAAAAATTCGAAGAAGTGGATGAGGCTTCCGAGGACGTCGAACTCGACCTAACCCCTGGAGCTCTGGAAAAAACCAATGACCCCGTCCGCATGTATTTGCGGGAGATGGGGACTGTTCCCCTGCTTACTCGCGAAGGCGAAGTTGAAATCGCCAAGAGAATCGAGCGGGGGCAAAACCGCGTTTTAAAGGCGCTCTCGCGGTCGCCGATTGTGATTCGTGAACTCCTCGCTTTGGGCGAGGATCTTGAGAAGGGCGTCCGCTCGATTAAAGAGCTGGTGACGTTCGACGAAGAGGAAATCACGGAAGAGATTGTCGAGAGGCGGCTGAAAGAATTTCTTGCCAAGATTAACAATCTCGACAAGCTTTATAAGAAGGTGGCGCCGCTCCAGGAAAAACTGGCGGCGGTGAATCTGAAGAAGCGGCCGCGCGACCATCGGCGATACCGTTTTCACTTGGCGCATGCGATTGTACGCACTTCGATCGCGGTGCGGAAACTCGGCTTCACCAACAACGAACGCAAACGCCTGATTGACCGTGTGAACCGCACGGTTGACGGGATGCGCTCGCTTGACCGGCAGATCCAGAATCTGGAGAAACGGGCCGAGGCGACGCGCAGTGAAGAACAGCGCAAGGAATATAAGAAGCAGTCGCGCGCGGTCCGCGGAGAGCTGGAAAAGCTTGAAGTGGAAGCGGGCCTGTTGTTCCAGGAGCTCAAGCGCACGCAGCGCGAGATCATCCAGGGCGACATGGACGCGGAGCACGCCAAGCGCGAGCTGATTGAAGCGAACCTGCGCCTGGTGGTCTCGATTGCCAAGAAGTATACGAATCGTGGCTTGCAGTTCCTCGACCTGATTCAGGAAGGCAACATCGGTCTGATGAAGGCGGTTGACAAGTTCGAATATCGCCGCGGGTATAAGTTTTCGACTTATGCCACTTGGTGGATTCGGCAGGCAATTACTCGGGCCATCGCCGATCAGGCTCGTACGATTCGCATCCCGGTGCACATGATCGAAACCATCAACAAGCTGATCCGCACTTCGCGGCAACTGGTGCAGGAACTGGGACGCGAACCAACCTCGGAAGAGATCGCCAAGCGGATGGACATTCCGGTGGCGAAAGTGCGGAAAGTGCTGAAGATTGCGCAGGAGCCGATCTCTCTCGAAACGCCGATTGGCGAAGAGGAAGATTCGCATCTGGGCGACTTCATCGAAGACCGGGCGGTGGTTTCGCCGGCCGAGGCCGTGATCAACGTCAACCTCAAAGACCAGACTTCGCAAGTGCTGCGTACGCTGACGCCGCGCGAGGAGAAGGTCATCAAGATGCGCTTTGGGCTGGAAGATGGTTCGGAGCACACGCTCGAGGAAGTCGGGCAATCGTTTGCGGTTACTCGCGAACGCATCCGGCAGATTGAGGCGAAGGCGCTGAGAAAGCTGCGGCATCCATCGCGCTCGCGGAAGCTGCGGGCGTTTATGGACGGAGTTAGAGACTAAGTCAGAGGTAAGAGCTCAGATGCAGAAGTGGGGCGCGAGCGATCGCGCCCTGTTTTTGTTGTTGACGTGAGGTGGTTCCCGATGGCCGGGTGGCGAATGCGCTCGTGCTCGTTCTTCTCGAGCGATGCGAAACCTGTGCATTGCGGCGGTCAAGTACATAGGTCCTTCGCTGCGCTCAGGATGACAACGAGAATTCGGGTGGCAAAGTCGGGACAGTACGCTAGATCTTTTGCAATCTCTGCACGTCGTGGACTCCGGGAATTTGACGGACGCCGTCGATGATTTTCTGGAGATGTTTCAGGTCGGCGATTTCCAGGACTACGTCTACGCAGGCTCGGCCGTTCTCGCTACGAGATTCCATGCTGCGGATGTTGGTTTTGGTGTCACTGATGACGGCGGTGATCTGTTTGAGCATGCCCCAGCGGTCATCACAGAGAAGCGTGAGTTTTACGGGATAGGAAACGGGCTGGCCGTCTTTGTCTCCGGCCCAGAGGACGTCGATGCGGCGGTCGGGTTCGTAGAGAAGATTGGTGACGTTAGGACAATTGACAGAGTGGACGGCAACGCCTTTGCCGCGGGTGACGTAGCCGACGATGGCTTCGCCGCGAATGGGGTTGCAACAGCGGGCACGATAGACGAGCAGGTCGCCTTGTCCGCGGACAACGATGGCGTTGCTGTCGCCGCCGAAGACGCGGCGCACCACGCTGCTCAAGCCATGGGATGCGGCCTGCTCTTCGCTGTCGGACATGGGCTCAGCGCCGGCAGGCGCGAATTTCGCGAGCACCTGGCGGGCCGAGTACTTGCCGTAGCCGATGCCGGCCAACAGATCGTCGGGACGGCCGAGCCCGTACTCGGTGGCCACTCTTTGCATGTCGGCGTCTTTGATTTCCTTCAGCAAGATGCGGTATTTGCGCGCTTCTTTTTCGATCAGCTTTTTTCCGATTTCGATGGCGCGCTCGCGCTGGTGGACATTGAGCCAGTGCTTAATTTTGTTGCGGGCACGGGACGACTTGACGACCGCCAGCCAGTCGCGGCTGGGCCTGTGTCCGGGCTGGGTGATGACCTCGACGATGTCTCCAGAGTGGAGCTTGTGGCGGAGCGGAACCATGCGTCCGTTAACCTTGGCACCGGTGCAACTGTGGCCCACCTCGGTGTGGATGGAATAGGCGAAGTCGATGGGCGTGGACTCGCGCGGCAGGACCAGAACTTTGCCCTTGGGCGTGAAGGTGTAAACCTCTTCGGGGTAGAGATCTACTTTCAGGGTGGAGAGGAATTCGTTGGGATCGGAAACGTCGCGTTGCCACTCGACCACCTGGCGAAGCCAAGCCAGGCGCTGCTCGTCCTCGGCAGAGACGGTGCCATCCTTGTATTTCCAGTGGGCGGCGATGCCTTCCTCGCACATCTTGTGCATTTCTTCGGTGCGAATCTGGATTTCGAAGGTCTCGCCAGTCTCGGTAATGACGGAAGTGTGAAGCGACTGGTAAAGGTTGGGCCGGGGCATGGCGATGAAATCCTTGATGCGGCCGGGCACAGGGCGCCAGAGGTTGTGGATGATGCCGAGAACGGCGTAGCAATCCTGCACGGAGTTGGTAATGACACGCATGGCGTAGAGGTCATAGACCTGGTCGACGCTGATGCGCTGGCGGATCAATTTTCTGTGGATGCTGTAGAGGCGCTTGACGCGGCTCTCGACACGGCCGGTGATGCCGGCTTCCTTGAGGCCGTCGCGGAGCACGCCTTCAACGCGCGTCATGAAGGCTTCGCCCTCTTTGCGACGGGATTCGACGGCGGCGCGGACCTGCTCGAATCCGATGGGATCGACGTATTTGAAACCGAGGTCTTCCAGTTCGCCGCGTATCTTGCCCATGCCGAGACGGTGCGCGATAGGAGCGTAAATTTCGAGCGTCTCGCGGGCGATTTTCTGCTGGCGTTCGGGCTCGAGATGTTCGAGCGTACGCATGTTGTGCAGGCGGTCGGCGAGCTTGATGAGGACGACGCGAATGTCGTCGACCATGGCCAGCATCATTTTGCGGAGGTTCTCGGCTTGCGCCTCTTCTCGGGTAGAGAAATCGATCTTGCTGATCTTGGTGACGCCCTCGACGATGTGGGCAACCTGTTCCCCGAATTCCTGGCGGATTTCGACGGTGGTGACCGATGTGTCTTCCACAGAATCGTGGAGGAGGCCGGCGGCAATGGCAACCGAATCCATTTTCATATCGGCGAGAACGTTGCCGACTTCGAGCGGATGTACGAGGTAGGGCTCGCCGGAGGCGCGGAGTTGTCCGGCGTGATGCTTCTGTGAGAATTCGTAGGCCTTCTTGACGAGCTTGAGGTCGTCGTTGGGGCGGTTCTCGCGCAACTTCCGCATCAACTCGCGGAAGCGGGTCACCGTGAGCACGTTGGTCGCGATCTGTTCACGCAACGTCGCCATGATGGATTTTAACCCAATGGAATGCTATTTCACCGCCAAGACGCCGAGGCGCCGAGCTCGACGAGAAAGGCATTTGGGCTGGTAGAGTATGGGGGACGGGGCTGCTTTGGCCCGGTATTGGGTTGTCTGGCACCGGCTACCCGGGCGCGGTCGCCCGCGTCCACAAGGGCTTTGGGGAGGCAATGGCTTGGCAAGGGTATTGGTTAGCGGGGTTTCGGGGCCGATTGGGAGAGCGCTTCTGGCTTCTTTTGAGCCTCAGGGGATGGAGGTTGTGCGGTTGGTGCGGGGGCGTGCTCAGAATGCGGCGCAGATTTCCTGGGAGCCGCTGGCGGCGGTACCGCCGGCGGCGGTTTCCGGGTTCGATATGGTGGTCCACCTAGCCGGGGAGAGCGTGGTGGGACGCTGGGCCGAAGGGAAAAAGAAAGCGATCCGCGAGAGTCGCGTGCTGGGAACGCGGAATCTGGCTTCGGCCTTGGCGCAGAGTGGGGTTAAGCCTCGCGTATTGGTGTGTGCGTCGGCGGTCGGGTTCTACGGGAATCGTGGCGAGGAACTTTTGGCGGAAGAGAGTGCGACTGGGCAGGGATTTTTGGCCGAGGTTTGCCACGAGTGGGAGGAGGCCAGCCGGATTGCAGCGGAGGCCGGAATCCGCACGGTGAACATGCGGATTGGGCTGGTGCTGAGCGCGATAGGCGGGGCGCTCGGGAATATGCTGACGCCGTTCAAACTGGGGATGGGCGGACGGATTGGATCGGGGCAGCAGTGGTGGAGCTGGATTCATGCGGAGGATGTCGTGGGGGGCATTCATCACGCAATCCGCACCGAGTCGCTGTCTGGGCCGGTGAATTTTGTGGCGCCGAATCCGGTGCGCAATGCGGAGTTTACCAAGGTGCTGGCGTCGGTTCTGGGACGCCCTGCATTTTTTCCGGTGCCGGAGTTTGCGGTGCGCTTGGCTTTCGGCAAAATGGCTGCGGAGGAATTGTTGCTGGCCAGCCAGCGGGTGGAGTCCGGCAAACTCGGGGGCAGCGGGTATTCGTTCCGTTTCAGAGAGTTGAGGGCGGCGCTGGAGAGTCTGGTGGGATAGGTCTGTCGTTCGCTCGGAATCAAACCCGGATGTGATTGCCGTCACATCACGGCCGCTTTTACTCTGCCACACTAGAGCCGGATGGTGAAGAAGTCCATCGCAGCGGCGCTGCTCGTGGCCATGGTGGCTGGGGCCGAGATGGCCTTGGCGCCGGTGTTCCTCATGCATGCCAGCCATGTGCATCCCGCACGTGAAGTGACTGAGCACATGACAGCTCACCACCATGTCATGCCTGCAGGCCATCGGTGTTGTCCGGGGCTGGGCGAGATCGGGGAGACGGCTACTCGGGGTTCGCTGCTACCAGTCTGCCGTGCCAGGAACAACATCGCTGCTGCCTCTTGCAGGGACCGCAAAACCCGGCGGCACCCGTAAGTTCCCGACACAGACTTTTGTAAGAGATCGCCGCGGCAGAGATTGCTCAACTCAGCCTGGCTCACGCAGAGTCGCACGTTTCTCCGACGACCGCAGGGGTGCGTGGCCCTGCACCAGGACTACTTGCCGGGGCTTTTTATTGTGCGGGACCCTCCGATTCGATGTGGGTGCGCGTGATACGGTCGTGCCAAGATAATCCGTCCTGGTCAAGAACGCACCAAAGATAGCCGAGTCCAGCGGAAAACGCGGAGAGAAACGACGCGAGCACCCGCCAGCGGCGGGAGCGACGGTTAAGCGGCGAGCCGTCAAATCCGGCGAGCCGCAGCCGGGCGGTGCGAAGTCCGGGAGTCGAACCGGTGTACACAACAAACAAGAGTTTGTAAGACGCCCACAGCAGGACGGCGACCATGCTGAAGGCGCCGGCGAGTATTGGCAGCGGGCCGTGAACCGAAATGAGGCTGAGGTTCAAGTCGTGGATCACACTGGGGTTTAGACGAAGAAAAATTGCGGCGAAGGCCGACAGAGCGGTTGCCAGGACGATGCCATCCACCAGGGCGGCCAGCGCACGCCGCACGATGGATGCAGATGGGGACGCGTGTGAGTCGGCGGCGGTGCGCTTGTCGACAGGCTCTTTATGGGCGGGTTCCATCAGCATTCCACCCAAAGCGGGAGGCGGCGGCAGAATCTCCGGGACTTCCACTATGCGCGGACGACGATCAAAGACGGGATCGGCTAGGTCGCTCGGGTGAAAAACCGGAATGGCGGCGGAACGCGGGAACTCGATTACATTGGCGGATGGTCCTGGGGCTTGCTCCGGAGATTGGTATGGGTCTTGGTCCGATGGGCGACGCTGCGATGGAAGGGGAGGTTCCGCGAAGCATGGCGGCTCGACTTGTTCTTCGACTGATGTTGGGAACGTGAAGTTTTGCTCGGCTCGCGCCGCCGCAATCTTCGCCGATCCGCTTGGCGGCGCGGTACGCGACCAGCTCTCGGGCGCATCAAAAGGCAGTAGCAACGATGGATAGCGCGGAGTCCGGGGCTTGCGCCGCGTGCGATAGCGTTCGAGACGAGCGGCTACCTCGACGCGCCAGGCATCCGGGTTCGAGTAGGCGCTCTGGTCAACGGTCGAGCCAACGGTGGGTTCCGCGGCGGAAGCGTCCGCTTCGGCGCTAAGCGACGGCTCGACAGCGTCGCTGACGCAGAAGCGCCTTGGGCTGGCGGGATCGCCGCCGGTCGGACAGTTCGCCAATCCGGTCGTCGTCATAGTCGTCCAGTGGTCATCAACCCGGCTTTCTTCAGGCCGGTCGTAGCAATCAAGTCATCGAAGAATGCCAGGAGCCAGAGCCGGGCCAGGCACACACGCATGGGGAGACCAAGAATACGCAGCTTTGCTTCGCCTGCCGCTCGCGTGCTAAGGTCAGTTGGTTCCCGTTGGCAGACCGGCTGGCGGAGCGCACGCGCGCTTGCAATGATCACCCGCTCTCGAATCTTTATCACGGCCGCATTGGTCTGTCATCTGCTTCTCGCTTCCGGGATAGTAACCAGCCAGACGCTGCCCCCTAGCTCCGCGCCGGGGGCTGTTTCGGAGAGTGGTCCGGTGACAGCCCCGGCTCTGCCGACAGCGCCTGTCATTCAGACGGAAGAGCCGGTTACGATCCGGGCGGTGCAACAGGAGAAGGATGGGACCATCTACCACCTGCGGGGCGAGTCGGAAATCGACTATCGCAACTATATTCTTCACGCGGATCAAATCACCTACAACGCGGACACGGGAGACAGCGAACTGGAGGGCCACGTCGTGCTCGATGGCGGCCCGTACGACGAACACATCGTGGCCAGTCACGGCACTTACAACATCCGCACGCAAGTCGGAATATTTTATAGCGTGATCGGAACGGTGGGACTGCAGATGCGGAAATCACGCTACATGCTTACCACCACCAACCCGTTTGCGTTTACTGGAAAAATTGTCGAAAAGCACGGGCCCGACCACTATCTGGTGCGGCAGGGCACGGTCACGACCTGCGAGTTGCCGCGACCGAAGTGGCTATTCGACGCGAAGCGCATTTCAGTGGACGTGGACAGCACTGCGAAAATCTATAGGAGCAACTTCCAGTTGCTGGGTATGCCGGTGTTCTATTTTCCGTATGTGAGCTATCCAGTTCAGAAAGAGCGGCAGAGCGGACTCTTGATTCCAACTTTTGGCACCTCGTCGACCAAGGGATATATTGCCGGCGATTCGGTGTACTGGGTCTTCAATCGCAGCATGGACGCCCTGGTGGGCACCGATTACTATTCGAAGCGCGGTTGGTTTGAACGCGGAGACTTCCGAGCCCGCCCGAGCGACACCTCGTACGTGTTCTTTAACTACGTGGGGATGGTGGACCGTGGCATCGGCTACCCACCGCAGAACCAAGGCGGCGAAGACGCGCGGTTTATGGCGGAGCGTTCGTTCGGAGATTTCCGCGGGGTTGCGAATATCGATTATTTGAGTTCGTTCGTTTTCCGCATCGCCTTCACCGACGTATACACGCAGGCGATCGACTCTGAAGTGAGGTCACAGATTTTTCTCTCCAATACAACCAACGGATTTCACTTCAACACCCTGGCGGAGCGTTACCAGAACTTCGAGGTGTGCAATCCGTCGTCTGAAACGATCGCGGGCTGCACTACGATTACACAGACGGAACTGGTCCGGATTTTGCATACGCCAAGTTTCTTCATCTCGGGTGAGGAACGGCAGCTAGGAAATACGCCGCTGTACTGGTCATTCGAGAGTGCTGCGGAGGGTTTGCAGCGGCGTCAGATCGGGTTCCAAACAGGTCCTCTGGTGGGCAGATTCGATCTGGCGCCCTCGCTTACGATGCCCTTGCAATGGCGGGGGTGGTCGGTCCGTTCCGCGCTTACGTTGCGGGATACGTTCTACTCGGAACTGGGCTCGGCAACTTCCGGAACAGCTGAGGACGAAGGTATCAATCGCAAATCGCTGGAGACTTCGGTGGAGGTGCGGCCGCCGGCACTGTCGAGGGTCTTCGATCGTCCGTGGCTCGGACGCAAATGGAAGCACGTGATTGAGCCGCGCATGAAGTACGACTACGTGACTGGCATAAATAACTTCGACAACATTCTGCGTTTCGATGCCACTGATGTGCTCACGAATACGAATGAAGTGGAGTATTCGCTGGCGAATCGTCTTTACGCCAAGCGCCTGGGTCCGAATGCAAAGGATTGCGACGTGCTGAGCATGAGCACGCTGACGATTGGAGGCGTTCCACCGGTCGGCGTGGTTCCGTGGGAAGTGCCTCCGAGTCCGGACGCTCTAGCCTGCACCACGGGCCCGCGAGAGATCTTGAGTTGGGAGATAGGACAGAAGTATTTTTTTGATCCGACGTTTGGGAATGCGCTGGTGGCAGGGGAGCGAAATGTGTTCACGACGACCGCGGATTTCACCGGCACCGCGTTTCTGGATGAAGAGCGGCGCTTCGCTCCCATCATTTCCCGACTGCGCATCGAAACCAGCCCGCGTACCAACACCGAGTGGGACCTGGACTACGACCTCAAGGCTGGTCGCATCAATTCGAGCATGGCGCTGGTGAACTACCACTACGGCCCATTTACCATTGGGGGAGGCGATGCTTTCCTGCGCGTGATCGACACTGCAACGGGTACGACGATGCCGACGAGCGCCAGCGAGTTCCACCAGTTTCGGGTGTTGTTTGGCTACGGTCAACTCAACAAGCGCGGCTTGAGCGCCGCCAGCAGCTTCGGCTTTGACGCGGACAATGGATCTTTGCAGTATGCGACGGCACAGACGAGTTACACCTGGGACTGTTGCGGCCTGAGCGCGGAATACCGGCGCTTTGCGCTGGGTGCGGTGCGTAACGAAAACGAATATCGCTTCTCGTTTACACTGGCGAACATTGGAGCGTTCGGCAACCTCAAGGGACAGGAGCGGCTATATTAGCGGCAGTAACGGTCCAGGCTTGCCGGTGGAGAGCTGGATGTCTCCGCCCGTTCCCCCACCAGCAGAGTACAGCGATCGTGCATAATGGAGATGGTGAACGCCGCGGGCATGATCGATCGGAAAGCTGAACACCTGCGGCAGATCCTTGCCAGTCGCGGGCGGTTGATCGTTGCTTACTCGGGTGGCGTGGACTCCGCTTTTCTTGCCTGGATGGCACATCAGGAGCTCGGCAGACAAATGCTGGCCGTGATTGCCGATTCCGCCAGCCTGGCGCGAACTCATCTCGAAGACGCACTTGCTTTTGCGCGCGAGCACGAAATTCCAGTTGAGGTTGTGGAAACGAAGGAACTGGAGAACCCCGCGTACATCCGCAACGATGCCATGCGCTGTTTTCACTGCAAGGATGAATTCTTTAGCGTTCTTGAGCACTACCGCGAAGCCTGCGGATTCGATGCCATCGCCTATGGAGTCAACGCCGACGATGCGGGCGATTTTCGTCCCGGACAGCAGGCCGCGCTCCAGCATCGTGTTTTGGCCCCGCTGCTCGAATCCGGTCTGACCAAGGTGGAAATCCGGGAACTAGCGCGGCAAGCAGACTTGCGGGTGTGGGACAAGCCGGCCTCTGCCTGTCTATCCTCGCGCGTGGAATATGGACGCGCGGTTACTCCGGAGGCGCTGGGTGTTATCGAGCGCGGCGAGAACGCGCTTCGGGCCATGGGGTTCCGGCAATTCCGCGTGCGCCACCACGGGGAGATCGTCCGCATTGAGATTGCGCGCGAAGAACTTCCTCGCGCCTTGACCGCCGAGATGGCGCGCGAGTTCACCGCCGTGTTCAAAGGACTGGGATTTAAATTCGTCACTCTCGACCTGGAGGGATTTCGTTCCGGATCGATGAATCAGCTGCTGACTGCGGAAGAGTTGTTACGAGGACGCGCCTGAGGCGACTTCTGATTTCCTGCAGAGACGCGGGTGGCCGCGTTTTTGGCATTCCCTCGCTGGCGAGACGCAAGTCCTATCTCTTCGGCGAGACGCTGCTCGCCATGGCGCAGGGAGTCTTGCTGCCATGAGATAATCAAGCGGCTTCCTCATGCTCAGGTGGTTTCGATTCATGATTGTGCGGCGCGCGTTTGTAGTTCTTTTGGTGATCTGTCTGGGCTGCTCGGCCCAGTCTCCGCCGTCAGCGCCTTCTGCTGTTTCTCCTCCGGCGGACATGGCCCGCGTGATCGAGCGGCACGTTCGGGCGCAATATTCCCTCCCACCGGACGTAAAGGTGATTTTGGGGCCGCTTCGGTCGAGCGAGTTTGCGGAGTATGACGCGCTGACGGTTACGTTTGCCAGTCCCGATAAAAAACAGGATTTTGAGTTCCTGCTTTCGCACGACCACAAAACGTTGGTGCGCGTGACCAAGTTCGATCTGACCAGCGATCCGTACGCTAAAATTATGAAGAAAATTGACGTCAGCGGGCGTCCGACGCGCGGCAACAAGGATGCCAAGGTGACGGTCGTCAACTATGACGATTTCGAGTGTCCGTTCTGTTCGCGCATGCACGCGACACTTTTTCCCGGGCTTTTCAAGGAATACGGCGATCGCGTTCTTTTCATCTACAAGGATTATCCGCTGGAAGAGATTCATCCCTGGGCGGTGCATGCGGCGGTGAACGCCAATTGCTTGGGCGCGCAAAACAACGACGCTTACTGGGATTACGCCGATTACCTGCACGGAAATCAGGACTCGATCAAGGCAAAAGGTCACGACGGCTGGAATGCGGAACTCGATAAGCTGGCCACGCTACAGGCTCAGAAGCACAATCTCGACATGGCGAAGTTGCAGGCATGCGTCAAGGCCCAGGACGAGAAGGCTGTGCGCGCCTCGATGCGCGAGGGAGATGACCTCGGAGTGGATGCGACGCCGACGATGTTTGTAAGTGGCCAGAAACTAAACGGAGCCGTGCCTCCGGATGAGGTACGACTCGCGCTCGATCAGGCTTTGAAGGATGCTGGCGTTGCGCCTCCGGAACACAAACTGGCCCCCGCGGAGGCAAAAGCTCCGGCGGCCTCGCCATCGAAGTAGTTTTTAAATCGGGTTTCAAATCGACTTTTAGATCACCTGCGTTTTTTCAGGCCAGGTATGAGATTGACTCGCCGTCGTGGCGGAGGGAAAAACTTGAAAAATCGTAACTGCTTTGGGCGAGCGGGCGTGGTCTTGGCCAGCACGCTTCTGTTGATTGGGCTATCGGCTTGTAACCGCAACAGCAGCGGGGGAGACGTCATGGCTTCGGTCAATGGGCGGAAGATCTATCGCAGCGAAGTCGACAAGTATTACGCCAACCAGACAGCGGGCTCCGATCAGCAACCGACGGGCGAGCAGGCAGTGAGCCTTCGGCTGAGCATTCTGAATGAGCTGGTCGAAACGGAAATCCTGATGCAGCGCGCGGAAAAGCTAGGGCTGCTAGCTACGGACGAGGAGGTAGACCGCAAGCTGAACGAAATCAAATCGCCCTACACCGCCGAAGAATTTAACAAGCGCTTACAGGACAAGAAAATATCGCTCGATGACTTCAAGCGCGACCTGCGGCGCTCGCTCACTCGCGACAAGGTATTGAACAAAGAGATCACTTCGCGCATCAATATCACCGATCAGGACGTTACGGGCTACTACAACGATCACAAGGCCGAGTTTAACCTGATCGAAGCCCAGTACCATTTGGCCAAGATCATGGCCTCTGGAGTGGTGAGCACCCAGGTGCACAACCTGCAGAACAGCAAGGCGCAGAACGATGCCGAGGCGCGCAAGAAAATCCAGATGATCGCCAACCGCCTCGATAGTGGCGACGATTTCGCCACCATGGCCATGAATTATTCCGAAGATCCGGAAACCAGCAACAACGGCGGTGATTTGGGAATGGCTCCTGAATCGGCGCTAAAGAACGCCGATCCGGCAACCCGCGACGCGGTGATGAAGCTCAAACCGGGGCAATATACGCCCGTGATTCCCATGGTCAATCCGACCAATCATCAACCCTACGCGTACATGATCGTGAAGCTGATTTCGAAGGAGCCGGCGGGCCAGAGGGACTTGAATGATCCGCGGGTGCAACAGGCTATCCGCCAGCAATTGCGCGATCGGCGTGAGCAGTTATTGAAAGCCGCGTACTACGAGAGCCTCCGCGACGATGCCAAAGTCACGAATTACTACGCGGAAGAAGTGCTGAAGAATTTGGGAGCAGCGAAGTAGGGCTATGTCGATTCCCATGCCCTAAAAGCGGCCGCGATGGTGGGCGGCGATTGGCATCGCTAACGCGATGCCCTGATACGAACTTTTTGCTCTTGAGCTTTAGCCTTCCAGCTTCTTGGTCAAGACCTCGTTCACCAACTGGGGATTGGCTTGACCCTTCGAGGCTTTCATCACTTGGCCCACGAAGAACCCGATCATGGTTTTCTTGCCGGCGCGATATTGCTCTACCTGCTTGGGATTTGCTGCGATTGACTCATCGGCGAGTCTTTCCAGGGCCGAGGTGTCTCGCGACTGCTCGGGACGCCCCTGTGCTTCGTAGACCACAGGGAAATCTTGCCCAGTTTCGAAGCAGAGGTCGTAAAGATCCTTTAGCATTTTGCCTGAGATGGCGCCCGATTCGACCAGATCGGCGGAGGCCGTAACCCCAGCCATCGAAATTGGCGACTGCTCTAGTTCGAGACCATGCGCTTTGAGGCGTCCGAGTAATTCGCCTTGCACCAGGTTCGCGACACGCTTCGGATTCTTGGCCTTGCGGGCCGCGGACTCGAACTGGTCGGCCATGGTCCGCGTTAGCGTCAACGTGTGGGCATCGCCCGCCGTAATGCCGTACTCCAACATCATGCGCTGGCGGCGCGCTTCCGGAAGCTCGGGCAGGCTGGCGCGGATGGCAGCTTGCCATTTCTCATCGACAACCAAGGGAAGCAAATCGGGCTCAGGAAAATAGCGGTAGTCGTGCGCCTGCTCTTTCGAGCGCATGCCGTAGGTCATGCCTTCGTGCGCGTTGTAGAGACGCGTTTCCTGCGTGATTCTGCCACCGCCCTCGATGACGGCGATGTGGCGCTCGATCTCATATTCTAATGCCTGCTTGATGAAGCGGAACGAGTTGACGTTCTTGATCTCGGTTTTGGTGCCGAATTCTTCCTGTTCGCGAGGCCGCACGCTGATGTTGGCGTCGCAGCGCAGCGAACCTTCTTCCATGTTGCAGTCGCTGACGCCGGTGTAGAGGATGATTTCTTTGAGGCGAGTCAGGTACTCGTACGCTTCCTCCGGCGATCGCATGTCCGGCTCGCTCACGATCTCGGCCAGGGGTACGCCGGTGCGGTTCAGATCGATGGCGGTTTTATGGGTCGCATCGGCGAAACCCTCGTGCAGGCTCTTGCCCGCGTCTTCTTCGAGGTGGAGGCGCGTGATACCGATTTTCTTCTTGCTGCCGGTTGTCTTACTTTTGTTCGTTTTACTCTCGCTTAGGTCGATTTCGATGAACCCCAACTCGGCCAACGGTTTGTCGTACTGCGAGATCTGGTAACCCTTGGGCAGGTCGGGATAAAAATAATTCTTACGCGCAAAGATGGAAACTTCGTTGATTCGGCATTGCAAGGCCATCGCCGCCAGAGCCGCGAATTCCACGGCTTTCCGGTTCAGCACGGGCAAGGCTCCGGGAAGTCCCAGACACACCGGGCACACGTTTGTGTTGGGCGGATCGCCAAAACGAGTCGAGCAGGAGCAGAAGATTTTCGACGCGGTCAGCAGTTGGACGTGGACTTCGAGTCCGATGACCGGCTCGTATTTCGCGAGTAAGTCCTCGGAAAGGGCTGGAGTGGTCGCCATGGCTAAAGATTATAGCCGGACCCTTCGGCTGGGCTCATGGCATGCTCGCGAGGACGCCCGTCGATCCGCCGAATGAATCGCTATGGTGTCTTCGCACCCAGCTTGACTTCTGGCGCGCCCAAGTACTTCTCCATCGGGATTTCGAAATACATCAGCTCATTGCCTTTGGCGTCGCGCACTCCCATCAGGTAGAAGCTGGCTCCGGCCAGTGGGTTCGAGATATCGAGAATATCGAAAAACAGGAAGCCGCGCGCCGTGGAGTGCGGTTCCACCGCCTTGGCGCCAAACTGAGCCTGCTCGATTTCGTCCCACGTTTTGCGGCTCACGCCGCCCTTGACCTCTTTCTTGGGCAACGGAATCGGCAGCGTAGGCTGCCGGTCATTGCGCGACGGATGCGAGAGCCGGCGCAACAGATCGTCCATGGTCGCAGGGAACAGCTTGCTGCGATCCTTGGTATTCATCTCGGCCGTCATGTCGACGAGAGAAATGGGCTGATCGCCGTCATTCGTGATTACGAAAAAGACCGGCATGTAGCCGTTGTTGCGGTAGTTGACGCTGAAGATGGAAGCTTTGTCCTCGACGTCATAGGGATCGACTGCGACCGCAACTTTTTCCGTGGGATGGTCGTCGTGTGCGGGGTAGGCGCGGGCGGGTTGCGCCGCGGGCATCACGAACTCTTTTGCGGCAATCGCGCCGAGGCAGCAAAGCAGGACAAAAGCACAGACTGCGGCAGAACGTGGGGCTCGCGGCATCGGCGCGTGCGGTGATTCTTGCAAACCTGATTTTTGCAAAGCTGCATTGTGCATACATGAATTATAGGATGCCGTCAGCACCAGGCGTGCTGTCCCGCCTCGCGATCGGATTTCGGCGCGCCATTTAGAATGGGACTTCTCTGCATGTATGCGCTCTACAGTGCGTTGCTCGCTTTTTTCCTGGTGCTGACGCTGCCCTACTGGTTGCTGCAGATGATGCGGCACGGCAAGTATCGGGCGGGTCTGCGCCAGAGGTTCGGTGCCGTTCCGCGCGCTCTCGCCGGTCGCGGCTTGCCACGGGCAATTTGGGTGCACGCGGTTTCGGTGGGCGAGGTAGTGGCTTCGAGCGCGGTCGTCAACGCGCTGCGGGAGAAGTTTCCGTCTCATCGCGTGCTGGTTTCGACGACCACCAGTACGGGGCAGAAACTCGCCGCGCAGCGGTTCGGTGCGGAGAACGTTTTCTACTTTCCCTTGGACTTTGCCTTGGCGGTCCGGCCCTACCTCGATGCTTTGCGTCCGGAACTTGTGGTTGTCGCTGAGACTGAATTCTGGCCAAATTTTCTGCGGCTTTCGAAACGCAGCGGGGCTCGCATCGCTGTGATCAACTGCCGCATTTCTGACCGGTCGCTTCCTGGCTATAAGCGGTTCCGCTTTTGGCTCCCGAGATTGCTGGCGAAGATGCTCGGGAACGTCGATGTGTTTTTAGCCCAGACCGAAGAAGACCAGCAGCGGCTCATCGAAATTGGTGCGGCTGAAACGAAGGTGACGGTGGCGGGCAACCTGAAATTTGATGTGGCGCCCCCGCCATCGCCGAAGATCGTTGCCAGTCTTCGCCAGGACTTTAGCAACCCCGGATCGGGGCCGGTTCTGGTTTGCGGCAGCACGCTTGAGGACGAAGAAGGCTCGCTGCTCTCGGCGTTCCGCAACATCCTGGGCAATCATCCCAAGGCCGTGATGATCCTCGCACCGCGGCATCCGGAGCGTTTTCCGGAGGTGGCGGCGCTCGTCGAACAACTCGGCTTCCGGATGTCACGGCGTTCTCTGTGGAGCGGTGAAGCGCTCGCTGGCGGCGTGTTTCTGGTTGATAGTATCGGAGAACTAGCCGCCCTCTATTCGTTGGCCACGGTCGCGTTCGTTGGCGGAAGTCTCGTGCCGCGCGGCGGGCACAACATTCTTGAGCCTGCAATGTATGGCGTTCCTATCGTTACCGGTAACCATTACGAGAATTTCCGCGACGTCGTCAATTTTTTTGTCAGTCGCAATGCGGTCCGCATCGTTGGACTGGCGGAGTTACCCCTAGTCTTCATGGAGTTGCTCGACAACAGCGACGAGCGAGCGACGCTCGGCAGGAACGCTCTGGCCGCGCTCGAATCGCAGCGCGGTGCCACTGACCGAACGATCGCAGCCCTAGTCGAACTTATGAGCGAACAGCGCCAAGGCTCAGTATGAATCCGCTCACCGCGCTCTACAGTGGAGCCACCGCTCTGCGGAACACGATGTTTGACCGCGGGGTGCTGTCTTCGCGGCGGCTTGAAAAGCCGGTGGTCAGCGTGGGGAATCTGTCGGTGGGCGGCTCGGGCAAGACTCCGTTCGTGATTGCCATTGGCGGACTACTGAAGGCGCGAGGCATTCAGTTCGACGTGCTCTCACGCGGATACGGACGCAAAACTCGCGGCGTGCGGGTAGTTGAGACCGATGGGAAGGTCGCCGACTTCGGCGATGAACCGCTACTGATCGCTCGGCAGCTCGGCGTTCCGGTGATTGTCGGCGAAAGCCGCTATGAAGCGGGCCGGGTGGCCGAACGGAAATTCCAGCCGCAACTGCACATTCTCGACGACGGCTTTCAACATCGCTCTTTGGCTCGTGACTTCGACATTGTACTGATGGGCGAAGACGATTTCGACGACCGGCTGCTGCCCTCGGGGCGGTTGCGCGAGCCGCTTTCTTCGCTGCAACGTGCCGATGCAATCGTCTTGCCGCAGGGCTTTTCCGCCTACGACGTGGAGATCGGGAATTTTGCTCGTCCGGGGCAACCTGTCTGGCGGATGAGTCGACAAATCTCCATCCCCGCCGCGCCCATTGCACCGATTGTGTTTTGCGGGATCGCGCGGCCGCAGCAGTTTTTTGCCCAAGTACGCGCCACTGGAGTTACACCTGCGGCGGAGGTCGAGTTTCGCGATCATCACGCCTATAACAGGGGTGACATCGAGCGCCTGTTAACCATGCGCGGCAAACTCGGCGCCGATGGCTTTCTGACGACGCAGAAAGATGCAGTCAATCTGGGGGCGTTATCACTATCACCATTGCGGGCGGATCTCACGCCGTTCGCGGTCGCCGTGCTCAGCCTCACGCTTGACCATCCTACTGACATCATGGATGCCATTTTGTTGAGAATTGCAAAGCGGAAGCCCCGCTCGTGAGAAAATCTTGATTGCACCCCGATGAACTAGCACTTTGTGACCCGGCAGATTGATGACCAAGCATACTAAAGAAAACGACCGCCTGCGGAAGATTGTCGAATCTTTTCCAAAGCTCACCATAACCGTCCTTGCGGATCTGGTTGCCGACGAGTTCGTATTCGGCGAGATTTCTCGCGTCTCGCGCGAAGCACCCGTGCTGATTTTGAGGCACCGCGATCGTACGGTGGTTCCTGGAGGCGGCGCAAATGCCATCTGCAACCTTGCCGACCTCGGAGTGAATGTATTGCCGGTTGGGGTCGTGGGCGACGACGAACCAGGAAAGCTGCTGCTGCGGGCTTTCCGCCATAAGCGCATCCCAGTTAGCGGTGTTTGCAAAGACAAGAGCACCACTACCGTGACTAAGACGCGCATCCTGGCCGGATTCGCGCACACTGCTGGACAACAGGTCGTGCGCCTTGACCGTGAGCCCGCCGAAGGCCCCAATTCGCATCTCCGCCGCGAGATCGTGCTGGCCGCCCGCGAATACACTCGGGCCTCCGATGCGCTGCTGGTGTCTGACTATGGATATGGCGCCGCAACGCCAACCCTGCTGAATGTGATTCGGGAAAAGCGCGGGATCGAGAAGGTTCCCGTGACGCTCGACTCGCGTTATCGCATGCTCGAATTTACGGGCATCACCGCCGCAACGCCCAATGAATCCGAGGTGGAAGCAGTTCTCGGCATCCGCGTTGGCAACGACTGGGAGCGCCTTCTGGCTGCGGGAGACCAGATCGCGGGCCAAATGAATTTGGAATCGCTGCTGATCACGCGCGGCAAGGATGGCATGGTGGCTTTTCCGCGCCGCCACAAGCCGGTGGATATTCCGATCTACGGCAGCGATGAAGTGACCGATGTGACTGGCGCGGGAGATACTGTTATCGCGACTTTTACCGCTGCACTTGCCGCGGGTGCAAGCGCCGAGGAGGCCGCTCACCTGGCAAACTACGCGGGCGGCATCGTGGTCATGAAGCGCGGCACTGCGACGGTCCGCCAGCAGGAATTACTGGAGGCGCTCGATAAGACGCCGCCGGTCGTTCGAGAGCATTAGTACCGGTGCTGTCCAGCCCCTAAAGGGGCATCCGGTTCCGAAAAACTAGCGGCATCGCTAAAGGGATGCCCTGATACGAAACGGGAGTTTTTCGGCAGCCGGATGAATCGAGGTCATTGAGCACATCACTCCACCAGAAGATTGTTTCGCGCGACGAACTGCAGCGGCGTGCCGCGAATTGGCGGCGCGTCGGCGATCGCATCACGCTCGCGAATGGGTGTTTCGACGTGCTGCATGTCGGCCATGTACGTTATCTGCACGCTGCTCGGGAACTCGGCGGGAAGCTGATTGTCGCGGTCAACGCCGATGCTTCCGTGCGCGCATTGAAGGGTGAAGGGCGGCCCGTGATGCCGGCCGAAGAACGCGCGGAAATTTTGGCGGCGCTGGCCGATGTGGACGCCGTCGTCATTTTTGGGGAAGAGGACGTGCGCGCCATCATTCGCGAAATCCACCCTGATTTCCATGCCAAAGGGACCGACTACACGGCGGAGAGCGTCCCCGAGCGCGAGGAGGTCGAAGCCTGTGGAGGACGAGTCGTCATCGTGGGTGATCCCAAGAATCACTCGGCCACCGAGATCATTGGTTCGCGCTCGCGGCTGGGGCCGCTAAAATCGTGAGGCGGTGCGGACGGCGGAGCGGATGGCGACAAGAATGACCGCCGACCTTTCTCTCACAGCCGACACTCCGCGATTCGATAGCCTGCTCATTGTGCGCCTCAGCGCCATGGGAGACATCATCCACACTCTGCCGGCGGCGGGCGCGTTGCGCCAGGCTTTTCCTCACGCCACCTTAGGATGGCTCATCGAAGAGCGCTGGGCAGAACTGCTGTGCACATTGCGCTATCCACGATCGGGACGGCGCTCTCCGCAGCGCCCGATGGTTGACCGCGTCCACGCCGTCAACACGGCGGAATGGCGACAAGCGCCGTTCTCATTCAACACCTGGCAGCAGTTGGCGGTGGGCTTGAGTCAGTTACGCGGAGTTCAATACGACGCGGTGATTGATTTTCAGGGCGCAGTCCGTTCGGCGCTGCTGTCACGCTGGTCGGGCGCGCCGGTTGTGTACGGGAGCGCACAACCGCGCGAGAACGCTGCCAGCATGTTTTACACACGAAAAATTCGGACAAATGGCTCTCATGTCGTCGAACAGGCGCTTAAGCTGGCCGGAGCCGTCGTTCCAAGCACGGGCGTTTCAAGAGCGATGACGGAATCTCCGGTACAGTTTCCCGTGGATCGAGATGCAGAGAGCACGATTGCCAGCCTTACGCCGGATGAGAAGGATTTCGTGATTCTCAATCCCGGCGCGGGCTGGGGAGCGAAGAGATGGCCGTCGGAGCGTTACGGACAGGTTGCGAAGGAACTCGCAAAAGACGGATTATGTTCGCTCGTGAATTACGGGCCCGGAGAAGAAGAGCTGGCTGCGGCAGTGGAAGCGGCCGGCGAAGGGGCGGCGCGAAAAATCTCCTGCTCGGTTTCTGAGTTGATCGCGCTCACCCGCCGGGCTCGCCTGCTGATCGGCGGCGATACCGGGCCGATGCACCTGGCGGCCGCGTTGAAAGTTCCGGTGGTGGCGATTTTTGGTCCGACAAATCCTGCGCGCAGCGGCCCATTCGGGACACGCTCGATTGTTCTGCGAAGCGCCAGCAGCATGACGGACCACAGCCGGCACAGCGAACCGGAACAGGGGTTGCTCGAAATCACAGTCGGCGAAGCGGTTGCCGCAACTCGGAAGTTGTTGCAAGGTCACGTTGCTGAGCGTCATGTTGCGGAACCATATTGAACAACCAAGGTGAGTGAAGTTTCACAATCCGGTCCGCAACTCTCCGACACCACCACCGACACCTGGTCGCGCGTGGCGCGACGCATCCGAGTGCCGCTGGGATTTATTTTTGCGGTTGTCTATGTGTTGCTGGCCCAGCCAACAAGAAATTCGCTCATCGCGGGAACACTGTTGGTGCTTCCCGGGCTGGTGTTGCGCGGACTGGCTTCCGGCCACGTGCAAAAAGACAAGCAACTCACCACCAGCGGCCCCTATGCCTACACTCGCAACCCTCTGTACCTCGGCTCGTTAATAATGGCCGCCGGCTTCGCCATCGCGGCGCGGAGTTGGTGGATCGTCGCGATCATGCTTGTGATGTTTGCCGTAATCTATGTCCCGGTGATTGCCGGCGAAGAACGCTACCTGCGTCGGACGTTCCCCGAGTATGGCGACTATGCCCGCCACGTGCCGCGCATGTTGCCGCGGTTTACGCCCCATGGAAGCCAGCAGAGTTCGTACTCTTCCGCGCGTTATTGGAAACACCGCGAATATGAGGCAAGCATTGGCTGTGCGGTCGTGCTCGCCGTCCTCGTTGCTAAGCTGATCGTCAAGCTGCTGTGGTAGTCTGCCGTGGGGTTTCGCTCCCACAAAGGATCGCTGAAGCATTGCTGAACTTCCGCCGCCATTGCCGGTTGGTGACGACGCTGCTGGTCGCGGCCATGTTGTCGGCGCAAGGTCCGCCGACAGCGACGATCGGCCCTGCTCCGGTGCAGATCGCGCCTCCACGGCCCAACTATCCTTTTCCCGATGGACAAAGCTACATCTATTCGGCGGAGTGGCATTTGATCACCGCCGGGACTGCCGTGGTGAAAATGGAAGCCGCTGGAAACGAACGCAAAGTGACCGCGGTTGCCGAATCTTCAGGAGCTGTCAACATCATCTTCCCGGTACACGACCACTTCGAGTCACACTTCGATCCTCGAACGTTTTGCTCGCTTTCGATCTTGAAGCACAGCGAGGAAGGCTCGCATAAACGCGAGACTTCGATCCAGTTTGATTACGCGCGCAAGAAAAGTGCGCTCGATGAGAAGAACTTGAAGACTGGCGAGACCAAGCACGTCGAGAATGACTTGGCCGCTTGCGCCACCGACGTCATCACCGGCTTTTACTATCTGCGGTCGCTGCCGCTGCAGCTGGGCGCGAGCTACGAGTTCCCGATCAGCGACGGGAAGACGACGATCGTCAAAGCCACAGTGGAGAAGCGGGAACAGATCAGAGTGCCGACTGGAACATTCCCGGCTGTACTGGTTACGGTTGAGGCGACCTCCGGGTCGCTGAAGTCCAAGGGCAAAGTCTGGGTGTGGTATTCGGAGGATCCGAGTCACACGCCGGTGCAAATGCGCGTCAAGCTGGGATGGGGCACTCTGCTGTTTCGGTTGCAGCAGATCGAGAAGTAAGCCCTACCTCTGAGCCACGATCGCCTGTTTCGCCTTCGCCAGTTCCCGACGATTTGAAGTTGACCCTTCACAGGTCTTGACGAGCGCGGCGTAATACTCCGTTGCCTGCGAAGCTTGCCCCGACATCTCCGCTGCCTGAGCCGCTCCATAGAGACCGTCGAAGCGCTTTGGGTTGAACTTCAAGTCTCCCTGATACTCGGCCAGCGCCTGCTCCGGACGTTTCAGCTCCAGCAGCATGTCGGCCAGCATCTCCCGTGCCGGCATCGAAGTCTGCTCTTCGCCGACCGCGTCCTCATGATCTGCGACCTTGCGAAGCGACGCCGTTGCTTCCTCGTTTTTACCCTCGCCGTGTAGAACCCATGCCGATGCTTCCTGGTAAAGCATTTCTGTCCAGTCGGCAATGTAGGTCTTCTTGAGCGCCACATAATCCTTATGAATGGCCTCGATTTCCGCCAGATTCTTATTCGCTTCGGCCATGTCTCCGCTGCGTGCGCTTCCAATGGCCCTCGCCCAGTAAGTGTAGGCGCGATCGCCGGGATCAGCCTGAGAGATCACCGGCAAAGCCGCAGCCTCGGACCAGCGATGTAGCTCCGAGGCATACATCGCGGGAAACTTCGACATCGCGAAGGACTGCATGTCGCGATCCATGCCGCCCGTGTGCATCGGCGGCATCGTTTTCACTTTCTCAATTACTTTCAACGCGTCCATTTCCCGCCCGCTCTGCAGATAGGCATAGATCAGGAAATCCATGGCGTGGAACTGATGGCCTTCACCGCCCATCTTCATCTCCGTCGCCTTGCGTGTTGCGACGATCGACGCCAGGTTCGACTGAATTGAGTCTGGCCAGTCGCCTACGCGCGCGAAAATGTGCGAAGGCATGTGCACTGCGTGCGGAGCAGCCGGGGCAATCTGAGCGTAACGCCGTGCCGCTGGTAACCCAAGCTCCGCCAGTTGCGGCTTGTCGTACGTGTGGATGAGGTAGTGCGCGATGCCGGGATGAGACGGCTCGATCGCGAACAGCTTTTCGAGGATCGCTGCCGCCTGCTTGCGGTTGGCAAACGTGGTGTCGTTGTCGGGTTCCGACGCCAGCAGCGAGAGCGCATAAAAAGCAGCTGCTTCGTGGTCGTCCGGATACTTCAGGTATACCTTCTCCATTGCCGCGGAGTAAGCCTGGGCGCGCGCTTCGTGGTCAGCGTTGCTGCTGTTGGAATAGAACACCTTCAGGGCTTGGATATAGTTACGCTCGCGGTCGGTTTTGGGCTTCGTCTTGTCGGCCTTCTTCAGCTCCGCCGAGGCCCGACTGATGGTAGCTTCCTTTGGCCGGTCCCAAAGCTGGTGCCAAAGGCTCATAGCCTCGCCCCAGTACGCCATGGCACACTTCGGGTCCTGCTTTTCGGCGTCGAGAAAAGTCTTCTCCGCCTCTTCGTACCAGAACGAATGCAGTAGAGCGACACCCTTTTCGAATGTTTTCTGCGCGCCCGGAGTACAAGACACGGGGAAATGCACCAACCCCAGTGGTTCCGGTGTGAGTTCCTCGTGATGATGGCCTTCGTCGGCAACCGCCGCGCCGGAGAATGCCGCAGTAATCCACAACATCCAGATCAGTTTGCGCATGGAGCACCCCGGTCGGAGTCTAGTGCGGGAGTTGAGGCGGGGTCAAGGCAAAGGCGGGGTAGTATATACAGACGGCAAAATGCTCCCTCCCCATCCGAGAACCTCAGGGCCCGCCGCTGGCGCTTTCTGTTCGCCTGTTACCAGGTCAATGAGTTTATCGTGCTTCCTGTGTCCAGCCCGATCCAGCGTCAATGGCCGGACGTCCCTAGGACGAGTGGATGTACACCTGCGGAAAGTGATTTCCAACCCTAGCTGGGCCGGTGTTTGCATCGAAGTTGCTGCCGCGGCTTAGAACTACGACTGAGAGTTTCTGACGGGGAGTTCCTGGAGAGATTTTTCGCCAATTACGGAACAGTAAGCTTGATTGGCAGGCTTTTTCCGTCTGCTTGAGCGACGCAAATCTCATTGGCAACAGTCGCCGACTCTCTGGCCGTGATCAATGTTGCATTCCGAAAGAGGGAACTTCTTGCGTATGCGTGATCGGCTAAAAAACCGGACTTAATGAGTTCCACGAGGTCGAGCCGAAAATTCCCTTTTGCGACGACCCGTACCCACTCGCCGGGATTGAGGGTCAGCATCGTATTCGGATGATTCTCAGCACCGTACAGGATCGCACTCCCACCCATGTTGGTGCTCCATCGATCACCCGCAGCGATCCACAAGACAATCTGAAGTTCGTTATAGGTAAATTCCTTTGCCGGATTCTTGGGTTGGAGATCAGCTAGGTGTGGCGAAAAAGGAATTCTAATCGGCGAATAGCTGGTGTTCTGGATCATGACCTCAAACATTGGCTTGTCCCCAACCTGATAGTCCTCACGGTCTAGCGAGACGAGCGACGTCTCTAGCGAGTACGAGCCTTTCGCGTGCGAGGAACAAGGAGTTGTGGATTGGGCACCGCTATAGCCGCCCGTCGTGTCCGAAGTTGCTTTTGGCCGCCGCAGATCAACACGTGCCTCAACCTTAGTCAGGTCCACGGAAACAACTTCTTGGGCAAGGCAAGGGGAGAAAGGTGTTGCGGCTGACGCCAGAATCAAAATCACGCGGACCGGACGGCAAACTGTGCGCATCAACTCACCAAGAAGAGCGTTTCCCTGAAATCTATCGTAATCGAAGTCAATTGTTGTTATCAATTGCTGTAAGCACGTTAATAAGTGCTATTCGCGGTGTTTCAACAGTAATCAAGCCAGTATTGCGCTCTGGTGACGATTTGATCTCTTAGGGACGCATGGTACTACTACGCCACATGGGCGGCAGGGCGCCCTTCCTCCCCCAAGTGTAGACGTACAAAGCTCCCGATCTTTTTCCGGGCTAACCTAGATTCGGGCGCCTCGGGAATCCTCGATGCGAAATTGTGTGGCATGCCTTCATAAATATCCAACTTCACGGTCTGCTCGGCTGTGTCGAGGGCCTGGTACAGCCTGATAAAACCACTCAGAAGGATTTCCTTCGTACCGCCCTGTATCAGGGTTGGTGGAAAGCCTTTGGAGTAGTCACCATAAACGGGTGAGGCATAAGGATGCTTCTGTTCTTTCGGGTCGGCGTAGGCACCCGCCGCTTTGACCGAATGCTTTTCGTACACGTAGTTCGCCTCGGCATTCCGGAGAGTGAACTCCGTGCCTCCCGACTGCGTGACATCAGCCCAGGGAGACACCAGCACAGCCGCAGCCGGGAGTCCCATCCCTTGATCGCGCATCTTCAGAATCACCGCGGCGGCAAGCCCCCCGCCTGACGAGTCACCATAGATGACGATGTCCTTTAATTGCTGCCCCTCGTTTAGCAGGGCACGGATAGCCGCCATGACTTCATCGCTCATTTGGTTGTACTTTGCGGCAGGGGCGAGGGTGTAATCGACAGAAACCACGCGCAGCCCCGTGTCATCGGCGAAGATGGCCGCTCTGCCGAGAGTTGAAGTCGCGCTATAAAGCGTGTGTGCCCCGCCGTGTACATAGACAGCAAGCTTCGGGTTGTCCGTCCAACCTTTGGGGCGTACGTCCAGAACAGGTATGCCGCCGAGGGTACGCTCGGCGACAGTTGGGGCATAACGTTTCACGATGACGTCGGATAGGGCTCGTACCTCCTGCTCCACAAATGCCTGTACCTTCTTCCAGCTGACATGGTCTCCGGGCTCGGGGAAAGGAGGCGCGAGGGCCGGGTCCTTCAACGTTCTCAGGAAATCTTGTGCTTCTTTGGAAACGGTTTCAGGAATGTGCAGGAAAGGTTCTTGCCGCCCTGGCGATTGCCTGCTCATCTTCTGTCTCCTGTAGCAACCCCTCATAAATTTGCGCCGAGCGCCGAAGGATTTCAACTGTCAGAATTGACCGAAGGGATCGCATCAGTTTCCGGTGCCTCAGGATCTTGCGGCGGCAGGGCTGGATGGTTTGGGCAAGCAATGGGGATGAGGCTTGTGGGCTTCTTCCGTCATCCGGGAGGGGTGTCATCAACCGGGGATCGAAAGCGGTTCGCGCGTAGCGCGAATGCCCATATCTGGAGAATCGAGATATGGGCATTCGATTGGAACGTGACAGGAGAGGGCACGCTGCCTGTGGTCGATCGGTTTATTGGCGCGCCATTGCGATACGGACTGCGTCCTCAGGATTAACCAGATGATCTGAACTCTCGGCGGCACCGGCGATTGCGATCTGCGCTCCCTTCACCGTACCGTTGAATTCATTTCCGCGCGGACCGTAGTCTTGCGACACCGGTGAGCCGGTGTCCTCGCCGACGTCGCAACCGTCGTCGGCTGAAAAAACCATTGCCAAGGTGGCGGGGACGGCGCCTTCGCCGGCCTTCTTGCCATCGATGTAGAGGGTTAGGTTGCCGCCTTTGCCGAGGCCGCCGCCGGCGTAGGCGAACTCCATGCGCACCTGATGTTCACCCGGGGGAATTGGGTTAGCCGACTCGGTGTAGAAGTAATGCACGCCGCCGAGGTTGTAGCAGTACTTCAGCTTGCCTGCCTTTGCGTAAAGGCTCCAGCCGCCGATGTTTCCACCCTGGGCGATGATGACACCCTCGGCGCCCGTTTCCGGCACTACGATCTCGGCTGTGACCGAGTGGGATTTGTTCTTGATGTTGACGACGCAGTTCTCTGACAGGTGCCCCATGCCGCCGAAAAGGATTTGGGAGTTTCCTTTTATGAGCTGTGGCCGGCCGGCGGTGTCGGGGTTGACGACTTTGGCGAGATCGTCGTTGATCGGGAGCACGTTGTAGCGCGTTGCCTCGATTAGCCAGAGGCGCTGGAGTTCGTGGAGTTTTTCCGGCATCTGTTTGGACAGATCATTGGCCTGGCTCCAGTCCTTGGTGGTGTCGTAGAGCTCCCAGACGTCGTCGTCGAAGGCCGGGGGTTTTTCTCCGATGAGAATCCAGGGTGTCCTGTGCCTCGTGACGGCGGTCCAGCCTTTGTAGTAGATGCCGCGATTGCCCCACATTTCGAAGTACTGTGTCTGGTGGCGGTCGGCCGCTTTGGGGTCGTTGAACGAGTAGAGCATGCTGACGCCTTCGATGGGTCGCTGGTCTGTGCCGTTTACTGAAGCGGGCTCGGGGATTCCCGCTGCCTCGAGGATGGTTGGGGCGACGTCGATGACGTGATGGAATTGCCACCGCATTTCGCCCTTCGTCTGAATCCCCTTCGGCCAGTGGACGATGGTGCCATTGCGTGTGCCGCCCCAATGAGACGCGACCTGCTTGGTCCATTGGTAGGGCGTGTCGCATGCGTGTGCCCAGCCGACGGCGTAGTGGGGGTAGGAGTCCGGGTCGCCCCATTTATCGAGCCGTGCGGCCAGGAATTCCGGTGTCTCGAGTGCAGCCATGCCGTTGAAGTTCAGCATCTCGTTGTAGGTGCCGTTCAACGTGCCCTCGGCGGAGGCGCCATTGTCGCCGATGATGTAATAGATGAGGGTGTCATCGAAGACATTGATCTTCTTCAGCCCATCGAGCAGAAGGCCAACATGGTGGTCGGTGTATTCCATGAAGCCTGCGTAGACTTCCATCTGGCGGCGCAAGACGGGTTTGAGCGCCTCCGGCATGTCGTCCCACGCCGGGATTTCCTTATGTCGTGCGGTGAGCTGGCAGTCGGGCGGAATGACGCCGAGCTTTTTCTGGCGGGCAAAGGTTTCTTCGCGCAGCTTGTCCCAACCCTGATCGAATTTTCCTTTGTACTTGTCGATCCATTCCTGGGGCACGTGGTGCGGGGCGTGGGTGGCGCCGGGTGCGAAGTAGACGAAGAAAGGCTTGTCGGGTGCGAGGGCCTTCTGTTGACCGATCCACTTCATGGCCTTGTCGGTCATATCGGTCAGGAGGTGGTAGCCCTCTTCTGGTGTTTTCTTCGGATTGACGGGAGTGGTTCCCTCGTAGAGCGTGGGGTACCACTGATTTGCCTCGCCGCCGATGAAGCCGTAGAAGTATTCGAACCCGCCTCCGCCGGTGGGCCATGCATCGAACGGCCCGACGGGGCTCGTTTCCCAGACGGGCACTTCGTGGCACTTGCCGAATTGCGCGGTGGAGTAACCGTTCAGCTTCAGCGTCCGCGCCAGAGGAGCGCAGTTGTTCGGCAGTATGGAGGTGTAGCCGGGAACACCACTTGCGATTTCGGTGATGCCGCCCATGCCGACGGAGTGGTGGTTGCGTCCGGTGAGCAAGGCTTGTCGGGTGGGCGAGCAGAGGGCAGTGGTATGGAAGCGGTTGTACTTCAGACCTTCGGCTGCGAGTTTTTCCGCGGTGGGCGTCTGGCAGGGGCCGCCGAAGGCGCTGGAGGAACCGAACCCGGCGTCATCGATGAGGACGATCAGAACGTTGGGCGCGCCTTTGGGCGGACGCAACTGTTCGATGGGTGGGTTTTGCGTGTCGGGGTCTTTCGCGTCGAAGGCGATGTGTTCAACGCGATTGGTGTTCGGCATCGGCAGGTGCGAACGGTTTTTCTTGTCACCGCTCATGGATTGACTCCTCAGTTTTGTTTTAGCCCGGTGTCCGCTTGTTTTTACGTCAAAAGGGGGGGGCTTGCCTACTGGCAAAAATGCCAGTAGGGAGGTGTCATTTCCACGATGATTGGGGGTTTGCGGCGGCTATCTGAGAGGGAGTTTGGACGTCGCGATGGCAGGTTCGTCGCAGACCACGACGGCGGCACCGATGTCTCGAACAGCCCCAGCAACCACTCCCCTTTATCCCGTGCCGCATTCTGCCCGTCCCACTCCATCACTGGTGTCGTCGCTGCCGGCACGTCGGGCTTGGTTTCGGTCACGGCCACTGGGGCGATGAAAGCGATATCCACGGCGCGGCACGGTTTCGACAAAGCGCGGATTGTCGGATTCATCGTCCAGGGTTCGTGCCGTCCGGCTCGAATACGAGCGCGTTGGGGGCCTTGTTCTTCAAGGCGAAGGCGGTGGTTTTTACTGTAGCCGGAAGCGTTCATTCATCAGGCGCTGCAGGCGCGGGCGGTAGAGAATATCGTAGGCAAGTTCCTTGTCGGGAAACATGCTCAGGGCGGCGCGGCGGGCATTCGCGGCCATGTCCGCGGCCTCTTCCAAGGTCAGGTCGGGGTCCTGGCTGATCACGGACATCACCATGCTCATCATGATCTGCAGGCGGCGAAGCCTTCGGGTCTCTTCGTTGTCTCTGTCCGTGTTCTTGCGCTCACTGTGTTCTCGGCCCGGTGAGTCGGCTGATTGAACTTGCATACTACCCCCGTATTCGCCTCGTCTTTCTTTGGATGTTGAGCCAGTTGCTTTTGTTTCGCCCTCGTCGTTTATTGCGGCAGTTACATTGTGCCAGCTTTCGCCCACGAATCAAGCTGCCCTTGGCGGTACAGCTTGGTGATCCGCAAGACAGAGGCATAGTGACTGCCGTAATCTGTTGACAGACAATCTACGGAGGACGCATGCCAGAGCCGATTAATCCCTTGCCTCAACCCGAGCCTAACGAGAAGCTGGTCAAGATTTTCGACACGGAGCAGGAAAACGAAGCTATGGTCGTGCAGGGTTTGCTCCAATCCGCCGGAATCGACTCGGACTTGAAATCCATTGATGCGGTGCAGGAGACGTTTCCTGGCGTGGGCGGGACGGTCGTTCTTGTGCGCGAAGAAGACGCGCCCGAGGCTGAAAAGATTATTGATGCGTACCGTAAATTGCCACCTTTGGATGATGAGACGGCCGATATTCCTGGATGAGAATCGGTGGATGGGAATGAACGGGTGAGGGCGGAGATCTCGTGGATACGAGGGTGCCGTTTTTCGGCATTGCCTCGCTGCCGCAGACGGGGCAATCCCCGTCTCTACGGATTGATTAGTGCAGGAGCGCTACGTCTGGAGTTACGGACTTGCCGTCGAGGTAAAAGCTTACCGCGCCCTGCGCGTCGGTCCGGTAGGTTTTTACACCGGCTTGCTGTAGCCGCTCCAAGACTTCGCGCCGGGGATGTCCGTACACATTTCGTACGCCGACGGCTTCCCCGACGCGCCGTTCCGCTGGACGCTCCGCGTCGCCTTCGCCACGAGCAGCGCCACTCCCGCCTGCATGAGCGCCGGGATGAAAACCAATTCGCCCACAGCGATAGCGACGCGCATAACGATTGGGGGCGCCGCCGGGCCGAGGCGGTCGCCGACAGGAAAGCGCCTTGGCCATCCAGGTCGATTGGCAAGAAACCACAATGCCGTGAAGACGAAGGTCAGGATCGCGATCACCCACCACGACGGCGGCCGCCAGGCGCGCACGCCCGTCCACAAACCGAGCGAAAATCTCAACGCCACCCAGAACAACGGCTGCCGTGGCGGCTTGTGATTGCGCATCATTCTGGGGCTCGATGTAAGCAGGGGAACTGGGCGACGTGAAAGCGGTCAGCGCGCCAGCTGCATCACCGATTCGATGTGAAAAGTCTCGGGGAAGAGATCGAATAGGTGTGCTTCCTCGATGTAGTAACCGGCCGTCAGGAGGGGAGCGAGATCCCTGGCCAGCGTCGCCGGATCACACGAAACATATCGGACACGGGGCGCTCCGAGTTCCACCAGAGAGCGGATGACCCTCTTGCCGGCACCGCTGCGGGGAGGGTCCAGGACGACCAAGTCAGGACTTTTTCGCGCCGGGCGGCTCTTCGGGAAATCGCCATCCATGAAATCCTCGGTTCGCGCGCCGACCGCTTTCACGTTCGCAGGCACATTCTGCACAAGGTCGGCGTACGCTGTCTGTGACTCCTCTACACCAAGAATGTGATGAAAACTCCGGGACAGAGCCGTCGAAAACAATCCCACTCCGGCATAGAGGTCGAGCGCGACTTCCCCGGTGGCATTTCCGGTCACGACCGAAACCAGTTCATCGATCAGATATCGGTTCACCTGGAAGAAGGCTCCGGCACTGACCTGATACTTGTGGTTCTTTGTCTGATAGCGAATTGACTTCGCACCTGACTGCGCGAGGGCTTTCGAGCCAGTAGGCGCGTCATCCTCTTCTTCTATGCGTTCCTCCGAAGATCGTTGCGGCGAAGAGAAAAATGTCACGCCGCTGATTTCCGGGAGCTCGTGCTGGAGCGACTCCGCCCAGCGCAGTAGATCTTTCTTGTCTGCCTTGTTGCCACAGAATGCCCAGGCCAGCAGACCCTCGTCTTCTGCGTCTGCGAACAGCTCAATCTCCTCAACTGTCGAGGGGCAGGTCAACCCGCCGAGCTCAACCAGCCGCGCCATTACGCGATTGAGCAGCGGCGAGATAATCGGACATTCGCGCACCGAAAGGAATTCATGCGAGCTAATCCGAAAGTAGCCCAGCGCGAACTCCGGCGAAATCCGCACCTGCAGGCGCGTGCGGTTGCGGTAGTTCCAGGGAGGCGAGGGATGCAGGCGAATCTCGGATTTCAGTTCAATTTTCGCAATGCGCTGCAGCGTCTCGCGCAGAATTCCAGCTTTGAATTCCAGTTGCCGCCCGTAGGAAATGTGCTGGTGATGGCATCCGCCGCACTGGCGGAAGTACGGGCAGCGGGCCTCGATGCGATCGGGCGAGGCTTCGACCAGTTGCGTCACCGAACTGCGCGCGAAGCCGGGCTTCTCTTGCCTTATCTCGGCCTCAACTCGCTCGCCGGGCAGCACAAACGGGACAAATACCGTCATGCTGCGGCCGTCCGCGCCGGTCGCCGTGCGCGCCAGGCCGTCGCCGCCGTAGATTAGCTTTTCTATCGAAAGGAGCAAGTCGTAAGTGTAGCGCGGGCAGTCCCGTGAATTTGCGACACCTTTGATTTATGTTCCGAACTTTCGTACACCACATTAGTTGGCGTGGCGTGGCTTCGCTGGAGTGGACTGACGAGGGCGGCTGTCCCTACGTGGCTAGTGCATGTAGAACAAGCTTAGCCGCGGCACGCCGCAACGCTCCAGCAACTGCTTGTGCAGATACTGCTTGTGCAGCTGCTCAACCTGCGCTGCCGTCATGTTTCGCCGGTAGGGTGCGATATCGCGATCTGCCCCCGCGCGCACCTGCGCTAGATCTTCATCGGGAGTCGCCGCCATCAACACCGCGAACAGCTTTTCCTCCATCACCGTCAGGCGGCGCTCCAAGTCTTCGAGCCTAGGAAGTTTGTCTTTGCCATTGCGCTCGATTGTCTCCGCCATCTCACGCAGCGATGCTGCTTCTTCTTGTTCCAGCGCTCCGGTTGCGAATCCGGCGTGCTTTGGCAGCTTCGCTTTTTCTAGCTTCTCGGCGTTGCTCCGCAAGAATGCTGCAATCTGCGCCGCTTCAAATCCCGGCTCGCGCTGAGTTTCTTCGTCGCGGGTCGCACCTACCGTCGCCTCTTTCATATCTTCGGCCGCAGCCAGCACGGCCTGCGAGCAGTACGCCAGAGTATTTACTTTCTTCGATTTCGACTTACGCTGGTCATATTTGTCAAAGGAATCATCTACCCCGCGGAGCACAGCCTCCAACGGGATGCCCGCATTCTTCCACGTTTCAATCAACGCCCAATCCAGCGTAGAAAGAAGGAGGATTGTTCCCCGTCGCCGCTGATAGTGTTGTTCGATTTCGGTGAAGTAATTGAAGTAATTTTCCACGATGCTTCAGCGCGATTAGATCAGCGCGATTTCGAAGACTTCGGCGAGGGCCACGGCTTCGCACCGGCATCTGCTGGTGTGGCTGGCGTGGGCGTCGATTTTGCGATTTTCGGCGAGGCCTCGCGGCGGAATGACTGGTTCCGATCCCATATGATGCGCAGCCCGTCGAGGGTGAGAAAGTCGTCCACATCTTTGATGAAATGCGAAGCGGTGCCAATCAGCGAGCCCAGTCCGCCCGTCGCAACCACGCGTGTTTCCTCACCCAGTTCGTCCACCAGCCGCTCGAGGATGCCGTCGACCAGTCCGAGATAGCCATAGTAAAGGCCCGACTGCAGACTGCCCACCGTGTTCGATCCGATCATGCGCGCGGGTTTGCGAATCTCAACCCTTGGCAGACGCGCCGTGCGCTGAAACAGCGCGTCCGCCGAAATCCCTATCCCCGGACAAATCACGCCGCCCATGTATTCACCCTTCTTCGAAACGCAATCGAAGGTCGTCGCCGTACCGAAGTCTACAATCACGCAGGGGCCGCCATATTTCTCAAACGCGGCCACCGCGTTTACGATGCGGTCCGCGCCCACTTCCGCGGGATTGTCATAGAGCACCTGCATGCCCGTTTTTACGCCCGGCTCGATGAACAACGGCTTGGTGTTGAAATAGCGCTCGCACACCTGCCGCAGAACCGAATCGAGAGGCGGTACCACCGACGAAATTACGATTCCATGCACGGCCGAAACCTCCAGGTTGTCCATTGAGAAGAGGTTGCGGAAGATCACTCCGTATTCGTCAACCGTGCGAGCCAGATGCGAGCCGACGCGCCAGTTTGCAACCAGCCGCTCGTAACGCACCGGGTCCGTGGTTACATCCTCGCCCGGACGGTGTGCCATTTGTTCAAAAACGCCTAGCACCGTATTCGTGTTTCCGACGTCGATGACGAGCAGCATAATCAGATCTTCACCGTTCCACTCACTACCGTTTGCAAGCCGTCTGGCGTCCTTACCCGCAAGAATCCACGTTCATCCAATCCCTCGGTAACGCCCGCCAGGCCGTCGTTCTCATTTGTGTTCACTAGGATGTTCACTCTTCTGCCGCGCACCGACGACGAGCTCTCCTCGAACCGGCGCACGATCGCATTGCGCGCGACCGCATTCTGAGTCAAGCCCCGATACTCCCGGTCGAGTGATTTTAGCAAAGCGGCGCAGAGCTCCACGCGCGACCACTCGGTGCCAGTCTCGATCCGCAACGAAGTCGTAACTTCGCGCAGTTCAGCCGGAAACTTCACCTGGTTCACGTTGATGCCGACCCCGACCACAAGATGGCGCACCCGCGTGGCCTCGGCATTCATCTCGGTGAGAATGCCGCAGAATTTCTTACCGCCAAGCAGCAGGTCGTTCGGCCATTTCAGATCCGCCTGAAGGTGTGGCGCAATCTCCGCGACCGCTGCGCGAACCGCTAGCCCAACAGCGAGGGAAAAAATCAGGGCATCCGAAGGCGGCATCTCCGGACGCAAGATCACGGAGCAGTAGATCCCTGTCGATCGCGCCGAATGCCAGGTGTGAGCGCCGCGTCCGCGACCGGCCAGTTGCTCTTCGGCTAGAAATACGTTGCCTTCCGGAGCGGCGTCTGCGGCGGATTGCATGGCCTCCGAATTCGTCGAGCCGATTTTGTAGTAGTGATGGATCTGCTTGGCCCCGCCGAAAATCGTGCCTTTCAGCGACGGCGCCAACATCTCCGGCAGTAGCAAGTCGGGAACCGCGCGCAGTTGATAACCCGTCGCTGGATGTCCGGCAACGTCCACGCCCAAACCGCGCAGTTGCTGAATCAGTCGCCAGACTTCTGATCGGCTGGTGCCGATCTCTTCGGCAATCTTTGTACCGCTGACGACGACGATAGCGTGGTCCATGAGCAGGCGCACGATGCGACCCAAGCGTACGTCCGTTGCTTTATGCACGGACGGCAGGCCGCGAGTTTTGGTGGAAGCGGTGATGGAGGGAATTATAAACAGTCGATGGTCGTTCGTCGTTGGTCGTCGGCAAATGGAATTCCCGGACGATCCAGCCCGCGAACGACTAACGACCAACGACCAGCGACTGGGTGTTACGCCGGAGTGACTCGCAAACTCATATCGACCGCTGTTGATGAATGCGTCAGCGCCCCTACCGAGATGAAATCGACGCCTGTCTCTGCAAAGGATCGCACGTTCTCCAGATTGATTCCTCCGGCGCATTCCAATGGAATCCGCCGCGGCTGGCGCGAACAGATTTCGACTGCCTTGCGTACATTCTCAACGGGCATATGATCGAGCAAGATCGCCTCCGCCCCGTGATCGAGCGCCTGCTGCAGCTCTTCAAGCGACCGCACTTCAATCTCGATCGGCTGTCGGCCACGCCGGTTGTGGATCGCGCGCTCCAGCGCCGGAATCGCTCCTCCAGCCAGCGCGATGTGATTGCTCTTTATCAAGACGCCGTCGGAGAGGTCCAGTCGGTGATTCTGACCGCCGCCACAGCGGACCGCGTGCTTGTCAATCAAGCGCAGTCCCGGCGCCGTCTTACGGGTGTCGAGAATTCGCACGCGCGTGCCCTCGACCGCATCCACAAACTTGCGGGTGGTGGTTGCGATTCCGGCCATGCGCTGCAGAAAATTCAGGATCACCCGCTCACACGACAGAATCACGCGCGCGTTATGCTGGATCACCGCGATCTGCTGTCCCGCATGCACGCGGATGCCATCGAAAATCGAAGGATGGCTAGTCACCTCGTAATGCGAAATGACGGCGCCGTCGAGCGCCGCATAGACGTCGAGAATTCTCGGCACACATCCGAGGCCGGCGAGGATGCACTCCTGTTTGGCGATAATCGTCGCCGAAGCGCGCTGGTTGGGGTCGATGCAGGCGTAGCTGGTCGCATCGCGCGTCGCCCGATCTTCATTCAGCGCGTTCTCGAGAATCGCGGTAATGCGTCGTGAATTCCAGTCCATAGCTTGCGTGGGGACAGCCGCCCTCGGCTGTCCAGCGGCTCTAAGAGCCGCAGCTTCGATGCTGCGTCGAGCTTCGCTCGACTGGACGGCCGAGGGCGGCCGTCCCTACGCAAGCACTTTCAATTTCGCTAGCGTCTTTTCCCGCAGCGCCTTCAACTCCCCGGCGCGTGCCTTCAGCCCTTCAACCACTTTCGCCGGAGCTTTTGCCAAGAATTGTTCATTCGAAAGCTGGTGCTGGCCGTTGGCCTGTTCTTTCTCGATCTTCTCCAACTCTTTGGTTAGACGCTCGCGCTCGGCCGCGACATCGACCTTTTTTTCATAGATCGCATGTACATCGAACCGCGATGTGCTGCGAGCGCCCGCCACTTTCTCGAGAGACGCTCCTACGAAGGTCATCTTCTCTACACCGGCCAGCCGTTCAATCGCCGCCAGATTCTGTTCGAGCATGCTGCGAATCGCCGGCTCATGCGCAAACACCTCAATCGGCACTTTCACTTTGGGCTCGACTTTCAATTCCGCCCGCAGATTGCGCACAGCGACAATCAGGTCCTGCAGGATCGCCATCTCGGTTTCCGCACCCAGATCGATCTGCTTTTCGTCGGCCGCCGGATACGCCGCCAGCGCGATCGACTTCAGAGGAGGCTTGCCATCGTAGATCGTATGCCAGATTTCTTCCGTAATAAATGGCATCACCGGATGCAGCAGGCGCAGCGAAGCCTCGAAAAGATTGACCAAATTTGCGCATGCAACTCGCGCCAGCCCCGTGTCCGCGCCTTCCTCACAGATCAGGCGCGGCTTGATCAGCTCGATGTACCAATCACAGAACTCACCCCAGAAGAAATCGTAGATGCGAGTTGCCGCTTCATCGAAACGATACTTCTCTAGAGACTCGTTCACGTCCTTGGCGGCGCGATTGAAACGCGAGAGGATCCAGAGGTCTTCCAGCAAGGAGGCCTGAGCCCCGGTAATACCGCCGCCTACGGAGAGACGGGCGCCCCGCCCGTTCCCGGGCCGTAAGCTTGCGTCGATCCTGTCCACGTTCATGAACATGAATCGCGCCGCATTCCATATCTTGTTGGCAAAGTTGCGATAGCCTGCGGTACGGCTCTCGCTGAAGGCGATATCGGTGCCCGGCGCGGCCATCGCCGCCAGGGTGAAGCGCGTCGCGTCCGTTCCGTATTGCCCGATCACTTCGATCGGATCGAGCACGTTCCCCTTCGTCTTCGACATCTTCTGGCGGTCGGCATCGCGCACCAGGGCGTGGATGTAAACCTCGCGAAAGGGAACGCTGGCGAGCAGCGTATCGTCATTCGATGACGAGCCCGACGTTTTGCTTGGTTTGTGTGGCGGCATCATGAACCAGCAGCCGAGCATGATCATCCTCGCCACCCAGAAAAACAGGATGTCGAAGCCGGTGATCATCAGCGAATTGGGATAGAACACTTCTTCGTCGCGTGTGGCCTCCGGCCAGCCGAGCGTTGTGAATGGCAAGAGGCCCGACGAAAACCAGGTGTCGAGCACGTCTGTATCCTGCTCGAGCTTCGTGCTACCGCATTTGCACGCTGGCGGAGCCTCGCGCACCACCACCACCTCTTTGCAATCTTTGTTCGTGCAATACCAGGCCGGAATCCGGTGTCCCCACCACAACTGGCGCGAGATGCACCAGTCGTGGATGTTGCGCATCCAGTTCAAATAAATCTGGCCGTAATTTTCAGGCGTGAAGCGGATGTATCCCTTCTCGACCACTTCAATGGCGCGCTCCGCCATTGGCGCAATCTTGATGAACCACTGGGTCGAGAGGCGCGGCTCGACAATCGTGCCAGAGCGGTCGCACTTGCCGAGCGCAATCGTGTAATCCTTTGTGCCCACGAGAAAGCCTTGCTCTGAGAGGTCTTCCACGATATGCGCGCGTGCGGCAAAGCGATCCAGCCCCGCGTAGGGACCGGCATTCGCATTCATCTTTGCGTGCTCATCAATCACTTCGATCTGCGGCAGGTTGTGGCGCAAGCCGGCCTCGAAGTCATTGGGATCGTGCGCCGGCGTGACCTTCACCGCGCCAGTGCCGAATTCCGGCTGGGCCAGTTCATCGGTGATGATCGGAATCTCGCGATTCATCAACGGCAACATCACGTGCTTGCCGTGCAGATGGGTGTAGCGTTCGTCCTTGGGATTGACCGCGACCGCCGTGTCGCCGAGCATCGTCTCCGGGCGCGTGGTCGCCACCGTGATGAATTCGTTTTTGTCGCTGCCAACGACCGGGTAGCGGATCTCATACAACTTGCCCGCGACGTCTTCGTGCTTCACTTCGAGGTCCGAGATGGCGGTGCCGCAGTCCGAACACCAGTTCACGATGTACTTCCCGCGATAAATCAGCCCGTCTTCATAGAGACGCACGAACCCTTCTTTCACCGCACGCGACAGTTTGTCGTCCATGGTGAAGTATTCGCGCCCCCAATCTACCGAGGCGCCGAGGCGCTTCATCTGGTCGAGAATCGCGCCGCCATACTCACGCCGCCATTCCCAGACGCGCTCGATGAACTTCTCGCGGCCCATCTCGCGCCGCTTCTTGCCTTCCTTCGCCAGTTGGCGCTCGACCATCATCTGCGTCGCAATGCCGGCGTGGTCCGTGCCTGGCAGCCAGAGCGCCACGTGGCCGCGCATGCGGTGCCAGCGCACGATGAAGTCCATCTGCGTCTGGTTCAGCATGTGCCCCATGTGCAGTCGCCCGGTCACATTCGGCGGGGGCAACAGCAGCGTGAACACTGGGCGCTTATCTCCCGGGGCGGGCGTTTCCACGTGAAACAGTTTTTCCCGGACCCAATATTCGGCCCATCGTGCTTCAATCGCGCCCGGTTCATAAGCTTTCGTCAATTCGTGCGGCATTTTTGATAGCGCTCAGCGGTCAGGGCTCAGCAGTCAGCCAACGACGACAATGCAGCTCCGCGGACCCGAGCAAGAAATATTCAGAGCCTAGTGCGAATGGCTAAGTGCTGAGAGCTGAACTTCTGATCTTACAGGCGTAAGAAAAGAGGGGTCAAACGCGATATGGGGTGAGAACACCACGGGATGGAATATGCACCCCCGGGCGCATAAACCGTTTCCTTTTGACCAGCCTATTTGCTCGCAGCCTTTTTTGAGTGGGACTTCTGAATGAAAACCATAGTCCCGAATCCAACGAAGAAATCTGTCATGGCTTCTGAATCGGGGAAAAGCTCGCGGAAGTGGCTGGGCTGGTCTAACGCTAACAGATCACTGAGGTAATGTGGAAAGGGAGGGAACCACCCCTCGCAGGTTCTGATACTTGAACTCTGCCGGATTTGCCGTATGATGGCGCGAATGCTCAACGGAACCTTGAGAAAAGTTTTCCTGGTAGTTGCCGGAGGAAATCCGTCCGCCGAAAAACATTTTGAGGACACTATCCAGCGTAATCGGACACTCCAGGAGGTTAGGGGATTTCTGCCATCCCGAGAGATCGAACACTTGGAAAAGATTTACCACGGGTCGAACTTTATCGCCTGGGGCGCAGTCCCGGGACCAATGAACGAATCGCGGTGGGAGAAGATGAGCCCCGGAGATGTGGTGCTCATCTACAACAGCGGCCGCATTTGTTTTGCGGGTGAGATTGCCGCTAAGGTAAGGAACAAGGAACTCGCCCGCTATTTTTGGAGAGAGAACGAAGGCGGTGCCACGTGGGAACTTATGTACTTCATAGTTAACGAGGAGAAAACCGACGTTCCAATCGAGAAACTGAATCCCTTGTTCGGCTACCAATCCAACTACCGCCCGCAAGGATTCTCAATGATCAACGAGGCAGCAGTCTCGAATTTCGCGCAGAGCTACGGAGATATTCTCGGCGTTCTGAAGACTCTCGAACGAGGAGAGGAACTGATCCACCTGCCCACACGGAAAGAGGTCGTGAGTGCACGCATTGACGAGCACATCGATCGTGTCCCCACCGAGCATGACGAAATGCAGTGGAGATTGATTCGGCTAGGGCAACTTGCAAGGTGCGATGTTTGGGTACCCCGCAACGATCAGGCGAAACAATATGAGGGACACAAGTTTCGTGATTCAGTACTGAGCGAATTCCACCAAACATTGGACGTACCACGGAGTATCGAGAATATCGACGTAGTCTGGAAATTCGGTCCATACTCGATAAAATCGGCATTCGAGATTGAGCATTCAACTTCCGTCTACTCCGGGATTCTTAGGCTATCTGACCTCAGGGCAGAAGCGCCGAATTCAAACTATCCCATGTTCATCGTCGCCTCCGAGGAGAGGAGAAAGAAGGTATTTGAAGAGCTGCGCCGACCAACCTTTTCGGGACCATGCTTACGCCTGAACGAAGTGATCAGATTCTTGGGATATGAAAAGGTACGGGAGGTTGACGAGTCATCCAAAACTACCAAAGACTTCGACACCAATATCCTGTTGGCAGCTGGCGAATCCGTTGCGTCGGCTTAACACTACTGAACGATGGTAATGCCCCAGTCCCAGCTAAGGCTTGGCATGTTCTTCATCTGCTAGTCGAAATCAACGAATAGAGCGTGGTGGGGAGCTCTTAAAATGCGAATAGTCACGATCACTGTGGTAGCAGCGTTTGTCACGTTAAGCCTCTACGCCTGGGGGCAAGACTCGGGCAGACTCGATCAAAGAGGCCCCGAAAACAAAAAGGAGTGACGAGCGGCGGATTTGCCACAGGAGCCAAAGGCCTCGAAAACATCCCAAGGGGAAGTTGGCAGCTCCGGGCGATCAGCGGCCCAATCACAGGCGAGCGAGAACCGTCCCCCAGCAGATGTGTTCGTTAGCGTCCAACCCCAAGCCGAAAAACAGCCTAGTGAGAGCTGGGGTCGATTTATCTTTTCACTGTTTTTTACTTGGCAGTTTTTCTTCGCCTCACTTTTACTGTATCTGCTATTCGCTGGTGGCGCACCGAGGCGTATTGAGCGGGTATTTAAGCCTTTCCGATCCATGAAGCTGTTTGGTGCCGAGTTCGTGTTGAATGAAGAGATGGGACGGACTGCAAATGACTCGATTGCTGCCTACAGAAAACAGGTGCTACGCGAGTTGGACGAGCGAGTTACGTTTCACCGCGTGGTGGAAAAGCATGAGAGTGTTGTTGACGATTACTTGCGTCCGGTTCTCGGCGAATTGGACCACCTAAAGGTCCGCACCACGGTCCACGTACCAGATATTTTATTTGCGGAAACCTAGTATCAGCTTCTGGATTATTACCCAGAATCTGCTAACGGAGGTCGAGGGCGAGTGTTCTCAACCAGATTTGGGATTATCGGGAAATCCTGGCGGTTGGGGCAATCTGAATATGCTGGCTCAGTTCCGACGGAACGGCGCCAACTGATATTCGAGTGGGGCATGACCGCAGCCGAAGCGCCCCAAGCCGGACATGGTCGAGAATCTTTCGGTTGCGTAATTCTCAAGAACGTCGTCAATACGGCCATTGCAATTTTCTACTTTGACTCGCCAAACCAAGATGCTTTTGGCGATAATGAGAAGTGGAAAGAGTGCGAAAATGCGGTCTTGCGGGGCTGTGAAAAAACGGGGTTGACGGCAGTTCTCGACAAAATCAGAGATGAACTAGCCACCCACAGTCGGTTAATTAAAATCCACCAATGACAACTGCGCCCAATGTCGTTTTGCAAAGTACCTTTGATGTAGTTGCACCCGAATATTACGACCCGGTTAGACATCCGACTTGTGGGAATTTCCGACGCGCCAGCGAGATTCTTCTAGCGAAATGGTTGTCTAAATTCGAGGGAATTCGAGAGGTTTGCGAAGTAGGGGCGGGCAAGTCTGTTGTCGCCGAGCTGCTGTTAAAGAAGCAACCCCATTCTGAATGCAGCCCGCGTCGGTGTTGCTGTTGAAGGCGCCTCTATCTTCGTGACAAAGTTTCCCTGTCTTGCCTGCTGCAACGCAATCATACAGGCGGGTATAACTAGGATTTATACACATGATGAGTGGTACTGGAATGACGATCCATTCGACGCGGATCACACCCGCAAGAAAGACATACTGCGGCAAGCACGCGTACAAGTCGACGCTCCGTTTCATCCTGACTACTCTCCGCGGGAACCGATCAATCCTAAGAAGAAAAAAGGTCCTATGAGGGAGACAAACATCGCCACCCCTGGGAAAGCATCTGACGCCCATTAACGTCGCGTCCTTGCCTGTCGTCCATACAACAATCTCGATTCGGATGCTCAGCCTGACGGGTAGGGGTGCATATTCCATCCCGTGGTGTTCTCACCCCGTCAAACGCGATATGGGGTGAGAACACAACGGGATGGAATATGCACCCCCTTGGCGATGCGATTCGGCATCATCCGAGCCTAACGCTTAGATCCGGAGGGAGTGGGGCGTCTCGTCTGTCATTAACCTGGAAGAAACTGGCCGCGCAAACGAATTCTCTCGCGTCAACGAGTTCATCTACATTAAACCTAAAGATTAGCGGTGACAAACTTTGACATGGTACTGGTGACGTCAAGCAGCTTGTGTAAATAGGTCGAGGGTGCGGGTTTTCCATTCCAGGTTGAATCTCTGGAAGATGGAGTAGATGATGCGGTCTACGCTTTCGACGTGCACAAAGCAGACCATGGGCCGGGTGCGGCGGCGCACCTCGAGAAAGCAACGCTCGATGATATTGGTGGTACGCAGTTTGCGCCACAGGTGCCGAGGAAAAGCGAAGAACGAGAGCAGTTCGGGCAGGTCCTGCTGCAGCCGCCGGACCATCGAGGGATAGGCCCTGCACCAGCGCGCGCGAAACGCGCGGAAGGCACCTTCGGCTTGTCTCCGGCTCTCGGCCATAGATGGCCTTGGCTCCAGCCTTGACCTCGTCATAGTCTCGCTTCCGTGCTTTCTCCGATGTCCCACGATCCATTGCCGGTCACAATCGGCGAATAGTCGTTCACGTGTTCGGTCGCGCTTCTAAGATTAAACAATTCATCGACCACATCTCCATTGATGGTTAATAGAGCGGAACGCTTCACAAATTGATCTCTCGTCTTCGCTTGGTCGGGCTTGATGATCGCCTCCACTGCGCGAACGAACTGGTGCAAACGCCCATCCCCAAGATCAGTTCGTGTTGCTGCTATCCATGACAAAAATCCGCGACGGAGCCGAAAAAAGTTAGTTCCTGTCCTGTGAATTTCACGTAGCCCGGCAGCAACTACTCTGGCCTTTAAAAACGTGTTCCCCGATAACAACGCGGCACGGGCGTGTGGGCAGAATCCCATTTGGTACGGTGTAATGACTTTGTGTACCGTTACATTGTTTTTGTATTGTCTCCCCATCACCTCCAATCCACCCATCAGGCGAGGCCTGCCAAACAGCAAGAGGCTATACATCGTCCCCCACAGTCTGCTTGCAATCTGATCGAAGGATGTTTCGCCTTCCGGTTGAACAAGTTCGATCGCGAAATTGCTCTTCGCGAGATGCTGATATTGGTCGTTGCACTCTTTCGGGCTAACGACGCTCACGAACATTTGTGTATTCTGACCCTGCTACCAAGCCTACCCCCCCTCTCCACCTTATGCTGGCAGATACGCCGTGGCCTCGCGGTTTCGGTGCCACTCTTACGAATGTGGGTCCATTGTCCGAGGGCTTCGCACGATCTGTTGCCTCGCCGCTCCGTAGGCTATGTGCGATGGGACGCACGGTCCGATCAATTTCCTCCTTGTCAGACAATCATTCCAACAGCTTTCAGGTCGCAGTCCGGGTCGCCCGTCAACGGCCAGGTGACCGGCCTTCAGATCACCCGTACCACTGCCAATGTCGCATCATCGGTCTGATGCCCTTTGGAGAAGTCATCCATAGAATTGAAGCTCAAATTGACGAGGTCTCCCACGTCTTGAGAGCATTGCGCTGCGCAGGCGGCTGCTTTCAATAAGCCCTGAACTCCCCATTCCTCCCCATCCTGATTTGTCGCTTCGATGAGTCCGTCAGTGAAGGCAATCACCAAATCACCAGTTTTGATCTGAACGGAACCCTCTCCATATTCCGAATCAGCGAATAGTCCGACTGGCGCGCCACCCGTTTCGAGGCAGTGCATTGAGCCATCTCGCCGAATAACCACCGGCGGATTATGTCCAGCATTTACATAGCGCAGAATGCGGGTCGAGCTGTCGAATACTCCGTAGAACAAGGTTGCATATCGGTCCTTGGAGGACGACGTGTATACCTGATGATTCACGACCTTGAGCAGAGCGGCCAGGTCGTCCCCGGTGAACAATGCCGCGGTCCGAAGGGAGGACTGCACATTGGCGATCATGAGTGCCGCGGCCAGACCTTTGCCCGAGGCATCTCCAACAACCAGTGCCAGGCAATCGTCCTTAAGCGGGATAAAATTGTAGCAATCGCCGCCCAGCGCCCGAACCTGACGGCAGCGGGCGCTATAGTCGAAGGAATTGCTAACTGTACAGGGCGTCTGCATAAAGCGATGCTGCACGTCGCAGGCTAGTACCCAGTCCTGGCTAACGTCCATTACCATTTCGTTGGTCGTCATTCTTGCCTCCACTTGTATATCGGTTCTGGCGCTCCGAAATCGACATCGGGTGGTGACTTTTGGCCCATGAAATATTTCTGACGAAGATGTAGAGAATGACCGGACGGTTCCGACTACAGGATGAAGGCGCAGATCGCAAGCGCAGTGACGACGAGAACAGGAGCAAAGGACATGAAATACATTTTATTGATGTCGGGCACGAGGGCAGGCGTTGAGGCGTATCACGCCTGGCCGAAACAGGATATCGATGCACACATGGCGGTTCTGCATCGCATCAATCAGGATCTTGCCGAGTCCGGAGAATTTGTCTCCACACAGGGCTTGACCGAACCGAAGGAGGCCAAGGTCGTGCGCGGAGAGAAGAACGGCCTCCCAGTCACCGACGGTATTTTCCCCGAATCGAAAGAATTTCTGCTGGGCTACTGGATCGTTGACGTGGCCAATGCCGAGCGGGCTTATGCCATCGCGGGACGGATTTCCGGAGCATCCCTAAACATGCCGATCGAAGTGCGGCAGTTCGCAACCCATGAAGCCAAATCCCGATAAACGAATGTCGAGAACGCCGTCTTGGTTCCGACTAAGCGATAAAAGCGCGAGAGGACAGCGCGCCAACGAACTCGATAGGAGAAGAAAATGAAATACATTTTGATGATGAACACGATGAAGGCCGGCCAAGGTGTCCTGGGCTGGCTCAAGAAGGATCTTCAGGCGCACATCGGCTTTATGATCGGTGTCAATAAAGAGCTCCGCGGGCGTGGAGAATTGGTGTCGGCGGAAGGGCTGTCGTTTCCCGACCAGGCGAAACTGGTCCGAGCAAGCAAGGATGGCCAGCCCGTCACGGACGGTATTTTCCCCGAATCCAAAGAGTTCCTCGCCGGCTTCTGGATAATCGATGTCGACAGTGCACAGCGAGCATATGAGATTGCCGCCAAGGTGTCCGCCGCGCCAGGCCCCGGTGGCGCGCCGTTGAACATGCCGATTGAAGTACGCCCGGTCATGAGCGGACCTCCGACGGATATGCTGTAACAGGAGTTCCGATGACCAACAAATGGGATGCGACCTCCGAGCATCTGTTGCGTGGACTTGCGCCGCAGGTGCTCGGCGCCGTCGCCCGTCGTTTCCGGGATTTCTCCTCGGCTGAGGATGCAGTGCAGGAAGCCATGATTGCCGCTTTCACCCAGTGGCCGCAGGAGGGTGTTCCCGAGAATCCCCGCGGCTGGCTGATTCAGGTCGCATCCCGCCGCATGACGGACCATGTACGCAGCGAAATTACCCGCCGTGAGAGAGAAACGGCGGTGGCTGCGGAAACGGAAAGCGTGACATCCCCCCTCGAGATCGAGGCCGACATGGATCCCGACGATACCCTGATTCTATTGTTCATGTGCTGTCATCCCGCGCTCTCTCCGTCCTCGGCAATCGCGCTGACGTTACGGGCGGTTGGCGGTTTGACCACGGCTGAAATCGCCAATGCCTTTTTGGTTCCCGAGGCCACGATGGCGCAGAGGATCAGCCGCGCGAAGCAAACCATTAAGACTTCTGGCGTACCATTCCGACTCCCTTCTCCGCACGAGCGGACTGGACGACTGCCCCCAGTTCTGCACGTGCTCTATCTGATCTTCAGCGAGGGATATACAAGCAGCATCGGGTCGCATCTGCAACGATTCGACCTGGCGTGCGAAGCGATTCGCCTCACGCGCAACACGAAAACGCTACTCCCCGATAATCCCGAGGTTGCAGGACTTCTGGCGCTGATGCTTTTAACCGACGCGCGTCGCGTCGCCCGAACCGGGCAGGATGAGGAATTGATTCCCCTAGATAAACAAGATCGAACGCTGTGGGATCGCTCGGAGATCTCGGAAGGAATTGAACTTCTCACCGCCGCGCTATCGAAGGGGTCAGTGGGCTTGTATCAGATTCAGGCAGCGATTGCCGCCATTCACGACGAAGCCGAGAGCGTAGAGGACACAGATTGGCCACAGATCCTGGCCTTGTATGAGTTGCTGAAACGAGTTGCCCCCAGTCCGATGGTTACTCTCAATCACGCCATCGCAGCCGCTATGGTGCACGGCCCTGCCAAAGGCCTCGAACTGCTTAGGGCTCTCGACCGCGATCCGCGTATTGCCGGTCACTATCGTCTCGACGCCGTTCGCGCCCATTTTTTTGAAAAGATGGGCGATCACGAAGCGGCCATCCAACACTACCGAATTGCGGCTGCGCGGACGACGAGTATGCCGGAACGCAATTACCTTATAACGCAAGCAGCACGCCTGGCCGGCGATTAACTCCCGAATGGTCGGCAAGGACTAACCCGCTGGCGCGGCGGACGCTTCGCGTGTACAAGTCTTATACGCCGGTGGAGTCTTGAAGGACTGACCGTGGCGCGTTACGATGAAATGAGCATGGATAGCGACGTCAGCATTATATCGATGAGCCTCAATAATGGGCTCCTCCGGCAACTCCTCTCGATACAATAACTTCTAACCCAAAGTCGATTCAAATCCCGTAGCCCCACGCGTCCGCCGCAAACGCCAGCGGCTTCCTCCTAACCTCGAAAGCAGCGTGGCGGGGGAAAACCTGGGACCTTCACATTTCTGGGCTTCACTCACTTCTGTGGGCAGCACATCCGCGACAAAGCTTTCATCGTCTGGCGGATTACGGCAAAGATCAATCGCCTCTCACTCATATTCCGCAAGGACGTTTCCGGTCGTGCGTTCCAGCATAGGAGGTATACCGTGAACAGGACCCAAATCCAGATTGTCGTGGGTGTCATCGTCGCCCTCATCATAGGTCCGCGGCGAGAAGTCCACGTCACCAGCAACTTCATCTGGTCAGCCAAAGCTTAAAGAGGCGGGCCATATTTCAGACCCGCCCGATGTTTAGAGGGTGACATTGGCAGTTAGGGCAGTTGTTCCGCCGTTTGCCGGGACTTTCCTGCTGTCTAGTGGAGAGAGTCCGCTGCTGCGCTGTGTCCCCGCTGTTGCAGTCCCAAAAACAACGTAGCTGGTGGTCATACTGTCGCTGGCTTGGGTCGCGAGGGCCCAAGAGTAGGGTATCGTCAACTTACAGGTCCTTGTGGTTCCGCTTCCGGTAGCGGCTGCAGTTGCACTCTCGGAGTAGCCGCGCGCGCTGACGCTGATATCATCGAGCATAGAAACCTCGGCCGTGCACGAGAAGCTGGTGAGCCCGGTGGATTTAACGGTGATTGTAAGCGTAACGGTTATTGTCCCTCCAAATGTCGTTAGAGCAGCAGGATCGGGGCCCTCTTCGGTCGCTGAAGGGACGGGGCGAAATGCACCGGTGTGAGGATCCAGGTATCCCAGGATGCCATACTTGGCGGGGCTATTCGCCGTTTGGCTCCAAACCGTCGGCGCAAACATGACGCAGCAGATGCAGATCAACAACAGCAGCTTTGTGATTCTCATTTTGTCTCCTTTCACGAATTTGTAATTGGGGTACTCCTTAGGTGTTTAATGCGAGGAAGGAATACGGGCGGGGAAATGCGCCCGGTGTTCTCCGCACACGGGTTCTAGGTAGCCTTCAGACAACATCACGGAGTCAACCGGTAGTGGTTTTGCCGCCATACCAGCCATCCTTGTCAGGCAGGTTGTGAATGTGTGCTCGCACTCAAGCAGGGAAGATTGTCACGGGTCACGCCCTTGTGCGACAACTGTCAAAACCGACAGCGGCGTTGCTCGTACCCAGGGAGACTCGGAATAAGGTCTGCCTTTCCACAGGAGTATAGAGTAGGTTGCGCCAGACGAGAAAGCGGCTGCGGTGCCGCCACTCACTGAAAACGGCTCGATAGTTTTCTCATGCGACTGCATCAGGTCGGGCGTGCGCTCGACGACAAAGACCGTCACCGCCAGTCCTCCCCAAAGGGCATAATCGAGACTCTCCGCTTTCAGCTCCAAACCGATGGGCGGTTGGGCAGCGTAAACTTTTGCGACCGCAGCAGTGACCGCGTCCAAGTCCTTCACTTGCACGAAGCGCTGCAGCAGCGTGACGTGGGGCGCGTGCGCGGCGTCCAGTGATACCCACCCGGGTAGTTCCCTGTTCACTGCGTTGGCCTTGCTCGATCATCGTCTGATCCGGCAGGAGGAGGATATCGATGGCGATTAGGTTATCGTTGGAAGTGCGGTTCGCTTGGGCATTCGCTTGATGGATAAGAACTGAAACGAATAGTGACCTCGCTCGGCAACGAATCGCCCAAGGGCATGGGCCGCCCGGGGATGGTCAATGGTGGAGGCAAGCCCCAGCCGTGATTAGAGAAACCTAGGTCTGCCAATACTGCGCCTCGCGCAGCATGCCTCTTCGCACCCTAATTCTTCAGCGCACGGGCTAAGGGCTGACTTGCAGACGGCTGACTTATTTTCCCGCCAGCTTCCTGGCAATTTCTTCCACGATCTTCGGGCGAAGGTCGGCCATTACACTGTCCACGATACTGGCAATGGAGCTGGCGTCCGTTGGAAATGCAGCCTTTGAACCGTCTGCCGCCGCCGCTGCTGCCATGGCCTTCGGAGAGTCCTCGGTCCCTTGTTGGGCCTGTTTCGCCGCTTCCACAACGTCACTCTGAGCGGCAGCATTGGCCGGTGCCGCGTGGATCTGATGCCAGTTCGATTTCCCCGATTTCGTTTTTTCGTCTTTACCCATGGCTTCCTCACCCCCGGAGTCTGAATTCGAATCTTGATTCTCTTCTGCCACCGCAGCCTTCGTCCCGCCGACCTGCTCTCCGTTCTGTTCTGCCGTCGGTTCGACCTCAGCCTCGTCCTTGCCCACCGCATCCGCGAAAGTCGCTAGCGCGACTTCTTCCGCGGGCATTGCCTCCGCGATTTTCGCGACGGAGTCTTTTTGCTCCACTTCGAGCTTTGCTGGTGCAATCTTCTCTGCTGTGATCGCCGGAGTGATTTCGTCCACGACCGGATTTGCCGCGTTCGAAGCCGCCGCCAATACTTCTGAAGGCGCTATTACGGCCAATTGTTCTCCGGCTGTGGTTTCTGAAACATGCTTCGATGAACCATGCTCGGCTGAAGCATGCTCGGCCTCTTGTTCTGGCAAAGTTTTCGCACCGGCTGCCAACTCTGCTGCCGCCAGTCTGTTCTCAACCGCGGCTGTGATCGCTGAAATTCCACGCACCGGTCCGGGTTCGCTGCCGAGCGCCACTGCTGGCATTGTCGCGAACGTGCGGAACATTTCCGCTTCCAGCGAAATCGCCGCTTCTTCCGAACTCAAGGTCACCGCTTCCGCCATCCACCGCGAACCGGTTGACGCATTGCGTGCCGCTTCTTCCGCCAGCAATTGGCCAGCGGCCACCAGGGTTCCGTGCGATGGAATCGTCGAGACCTCCACCTGCCCAGTGGCGGGCGTCAGCAAGCGCAACGCTTCAACCAGATCTGCGTCGCTCGGCGCCGGCTCTTCCGCTTCTTGCAGACTCGCCGAAGCCGCGATCGGTTGCTCCGGTTTCAACTCCTTGGTTCGCGGTGCTTGCGCCTCTGATTCTTCGGGCTTGGATTCTTGGCTCTTCGCAGCCACAACTTCCGCCGACGCAACGGCTTCGGTCGGCTCGGTCTTTACCACAGGTGCGACAGCTGCGGGCTTCAGTTCTGTCGTTTGTCTGTCTTGCGCAACCTTTTCCTCCGCCGCTTGCTCGCCCGCGCTCGCCAGCGAAGCAAACCTCGGCTCATCGGCCTTATCTGCGGCCTGCTGCTGCGCTAGAACGGCGGGGTCCACTGGCACAACCGCGGCCGGCGTTTCGGGATTCGCGATTTCTGAAGGCTCCGCTGGTTGCTGATGTATTTCAGTCACGGCTGCAGTGGCAACTACCTCGACAGGTTCGGCCGCCGGCCCGGCGGGAATCTCGACTTCGCGCTTTCTTTGAGTCTTCTCTTCGACAACCAATGCCGCGGCCGCAGGGGGGGCAACAATTTCAACGGCCGGCGGCGCCGGAGTCTTAGCTTCCTTCGTCTCTTCTTGGCTGGCGTCCGCTTGTTTGGCTTCTGCGGCAGCGGCAGGAACTTCCACTTCAGTCTTTGCCGGTTCGGTTCTGGCTGGCGCGATCTCCGCGGCCGCAGTCTCCACTGGCCCCATCTTTTCCGCCAGCTGCGCAAGATCCTCAGCCGCTGGAATAGGCCCATCGAGTTGCGCGGCCAACGCGCTAAGTGCGTCCAATTCTTCCGGCGTGATGTCGCGCGGAATGTCCGGAACGAGGCCGGGCTCCTGTCCTGGCGGCGGTGGTGGCTTCACCGCGAACACTCCGCCGGTAGTTTTGCCCTTCCCCTTCCCCCGGAAATCCCGGAAGGGTGCTGCCGCGGCGACATCTTCTGGTTCTGGTTCGGGTTCTTCCTTCTTTTTCTTTGACGGAAAACGCAGCCGGCTCTTCCATCCCGTATCGGCCTCCGAGTCACCTTCCGTTTTCCTTCCGCCTCCGTCGCCGCCGAACCGCTCCACGCCCGAAACCGACGAACTGAAGCGCGTGCCATCGGATTGCTGCGGCACCATGCGGTCTTCGAGTCGCGTGATCGCGGTCAGCAATTCGCTGGCCTCGAATGGCTTCACGATGTGAGCGTCAGCCCTGACCCGGCGGGCTTCTTCCGGCTTGAAAGGTTCGAGCTTGCCCACGGTCAGCAGCACCGGAATGTGCGCCGTTTCGTCCGCATCCTTCAGCCGCTGGCAGACTTCCAGCCCGCTGTAGCCGGGCATATACACATCCAGCACAATCAAATCGGGTTTGATTTCGGTGATCCGCTTCAGGGCGGCAGACCCATTGTTGACCGTGACCACGTCATACCCGGCGTCGGCCAGGATTTTTCGCCCCATGTTCTGGGCGGTCACACTGTCATCGGCAAGAAGTATTTTCCGCGCCAAGCGTCATCCTTCGACAAAAAGGGAGAGATAACGCGAAACTACCTTGTCCCTCAACCTAAGTCAACGACTGCTGCAGAGGTAACAGGTTACGACCGTTCCTAGTCCGTTGGGGGGTGAGCCATTTATGGGGCGGTTGTGCCTTTGGTAACCTCAGGCTGCCAAGGTTGCAGAAACCAGTCAAGGGCGCAAAAAGTGCGCCTCAGGCGCTAAGGCGCGAACACTTTTTCAAGCACTTACGGCACGAGCAAACTCGTGCCCTTCCCGTTTTCGTTGAGAGCTTGGAATATTCGGCAAGCGGCTAGAACGGGTTCAGCTTCGCCAGACCTTTTTTCTTTTTCTTCTTGCTCGAAGAAATATCCGCCAGCTCCTCAGTTTTCGCTGGCGCACTGGAAGAGGCAGAGTTCGATGCGCCGCCGCTCCCATCCAGTTGGTTGTTCTGCTGCAGAGGGGGAAGCGCGGTCGGGTCGGCCTCAACGTTCGGCTTCAGTTCATTCGGATCGGCCACACTTGCCGCCGCTGCGGGCTGTTCCGGAGCCGTTGCGGGGTCTGCTGCTGGAGTATCCGAACGCGGCGCCTCCTGATTCGGCCGCACAACCCCGTTCGTCGTTTCCACGCTGACCTTGTTGTCGCCACCCCCGCCCCGGGCGGCGATGGCCATCTGTTGTACCACTCCGGTTGCCGTCACCGGCTCCGGGTCCACCATCGTCGGCTCGCCCACCCGCGAGGCTTTGGAAACGTCGGGACCTTTTTCAAAGGTCCCCAGCTGTTTCGCCAATATGCCCTCTTCACGCCGGCTTGCCTGTTCCTTCTTGCTCTCTTCGAGCGCCGCTCGCGTAGGCCGCGGCACCGGCTGATGCAGGGCCTCCAGCCGCGCCCTGGCATCTACCGCCCGATCCATCGCAGGATACCGCGTGATGATCCTCGAGTACGCCGACGCCGCGTCCTTCGTTGCGTCCTCAATCATCCTGGTTTTGGTCACTTCACTCATGCGCGGATTCTTCCGGATCACATTAACTTCGGCTTCGTACGACTGCCCCAGCAGATAGAGCGCGTCGTCCGCACCGCTGTATAAGGGATAGCGATCGACCAGCGTTTTCAGCCGCGCAATCGCCGCCGGGTACGCCATGCGCAGATAATAGAACCTCCCGATGTCGAACTCCCGCTGCGCCAGCACCTCCTGCACTTCGCGCAACCGCTGTTTCGCTTTCGGCACCAGTTTGCTGTCGGGATACTCCATGATCAGCGACCGGTATTCCTCCTCCGCCCGCATCGCGTGCGTGTAGTCACGGTCCGGCTTTTCCATCTCCTGATAGTGGATGTTCGCCACTTTCAGCTGCGCCTCAGCCGCTTCCGGCATGTTGGGAAAGAACGTCCGGAAATCCTTGTATTCGATCTCGGCCTGCTGCATCGCCGTCGTACCGCCCTCGGCGTACCACGAATCCGCCACGGCCAGCTTGGCTCGCGCGATAAACTCGGAATCCGGATAGGTATTGATCAAGGTCTGCAGCGTCATGCGCGCCACGTCGAAGCGGTTGTGTTTCATGGCATCCATGGCGCGGTCAAACAGTACCTTGTCGGGCTGCTTCGACCCTACGTTCGCCAGCGGATTCACCGATTTCTTGTTCGTACACGCCACCGTCAAAGTCAGCAGCAGCGCGAGAAGGACAACGATGGAATTCCGACGCATCATTACAACACCTCAAATTCTGAAACTACACTCGCTGCAAACTGGCGCTCCGGGCCGCTTCCAGCAGTGCGTGCGCATTCACCTTGGCATCACCCTTGCCGAATACCGCATTCCCCGCCACCAGAATCTCTGCTCCGGCGTTAACCACATCCGCCACCGTGTCCATCCCGACGCCGCCATCTACTTCGATGCGGTACTGGTATCCCCGCGCTGAACGAATTTCCGCCAACTTCCTCATCTTATGCAGGGTTGCTGGGATAAACTTCTGCCCCCCAAACCCCGGATTCACGCTCATCACCAGCACGTAGTCGACGATGTCGAGTACTTCAGCGAGTGTCTCCACCGGCGTCGCCGGATTGATCACCACTCCCGCGCTGCATTCATGGCTCTTGATGAGGTTCAGCGTCCGGTTCAAATGCCGGCACGCCTCCTGATGCACCGAAATCCAATCCGCTCCCGCTTCTGCAAAATCCGGAATGTACTGGTCCGGGTTTTCTATCATCAGATGGCAGTCCAGCGGAAGCCGGGTTGCCTGGCGCAGAGATTTCACTACGGGAGGCCCGATGGTTAGATTAGGCACAAAATGCCCGTCCATGATGTCGACATGGATCACGCTGGCGCCGCCGGCCGTCGCCAGTGCCACCTGGTCTGCCAGATGGGCGAAATCCGCCGAGAGTATCGAGGGTGCAAGTTCGATCAAGACTAGGGTCCGGGGTAAAGGGTCCGAAGCTGTGGAAATTCTAGCACGGTGGGGCTGTGGGGCAGCCCCAAATCCGCCGGATTTGTGGCATAACTCAAAGAGGCTGTGGAAATGGTCGTTTCCGATCAAAAGCTGTGACCTCAGCGGCCAAGAGGCATTGAAAACAATCGCGTTACTACAGAAACGCGCGCCACCCAAAATCACGCAACGGGGGGACTGCCAAGAGCTCCCCGGCTACGAACCGAGCGTTCCAAAATTACGGTCAGGCGCTCGATTTCGAAAGGCGAATCTCTTCCGGGGTGGCCATAGCGTCTCGGACGTTTTTCACGTCCTCCGCCATTGCGTACTTCAGCTTCCCAATCCCTTCGCCGGTCACCGCGGAAATCGGATAAAGCTTCAGCTTCTTGCGCGCCGACCACTGTTTCAGTTTCTTGAGCTTCTCCGGATTCGCGACGTCGATTTTGGACGCGACCATCAGTGTCGGCTTCTTCTCCAGGCCCGCTCCAAAACTCGCCAGTTCGCCCCGGATCACCTCAACGTCTTTCACCACGTCTTCGCGGCCGCTACTATCGGAGACGTCCACCATATGCACCAGCAAACGCGTGCGCTCAATGTGACGCAGGAATTGCGTGCCGAGGCCCGATCCAGAGTGCGCCCCTTCGATCAAGCCCGGAATGTCGGCGACCACGAAACTCTCTTCTTTTCCCTTGTCACCCGAGAGGACGACACCGAGGTTCGGTTCGATCGTGGTAAAGGGATAATCCGCAATCTTCGGCCTCGCCGCCGAGATCATCGAAATGAGCGTCGACTTGCCCACATTCGGATAACCCACCAGCCCGACATCGGCGAGCAGCTTCAGCTCCAGGCGGAAGTTGCGCTCTTCACCAGGGCGTCCTTCTTCGTGTTCGTGTGGAGCTTGATGCGTGGAAGTGGCAAACTGCGCGTTTCCGCGGCCGCCGCGGCCGCCGCGCGCGATCACCACGCGTTCATCGGCGCGCGAAAAATCGTAGACTTTCTCGCCCGTATCTTCGTCGAAAACGATTGTGCCCACCGGCACTTTCAGGACAATCCCTTCACCGTCGCGGCCAGTCTTTTTTGCGCCCTCGCCGTGGCGTCCGCGTTCGGCCTTGTATTCCGGATTGAAACGGAAATGCACCAGCGTATTGTGGCGCTCGCTCGATTCCATCCAGATGTCGCCGCCCTTGCCGCCGTCGCCGCCCGAAGGCCCGCCCCGCGGAACGAACTTCTCCCGCCGGAACGCCATGCAGCCGTTGCCGCCGTCGCCGGCCTTCACTCGAATTTTGGCTTCATCGATAAACATGAATGTGTGTGGCGGCTTCGGCGCAACGAAAAGCCTCGACTCGAAGCCGAGGCTGGTTGGCGCCACAGCCCCTAAAGGGGCATCTGATATCGCGAGACTACGGCATCGCTAAAGCGATGCCCTGACACGAAGCAAAACCACCGCTTCGAAACCGATGCCATGCAGCTTACCCGTCTCCGCCGCGTCCAAAAAGACGGGGCAAGTCCCGGATCTACAGCGGGACCTACTTCGCTTCCGCAGCTTCAGGCTCGACCATCACAAACTTGCCCATCGATCCTTTGTCGAGGAATTTGATGCGCCCCGTGATCTTGGCGAAGAGAGTGTCGTCTTTGCCGCGTCCAACGTTCAAACCGGGCTTAACCCGCGTGCCGCGCTGGCGGACGATGATGGTGCCTCCGGGCACCAGTTGTCCGCCGAATGCCTTAAAGCCAAGCCGCTGCGCGTTCGAGTCGCGTCCATTTCGTGAAGTGCCTTGTCCTTTTTTATGCGCCATAAGTCAGTTTCCGGTTTCCAGTGGCCAGTTGCCAGTATTTCCAATTTCTCGTCATTCAAACTCGATTGTCCCAACTTAGATTGTCATCACGCCCCTGAGCTTGTCCAAGGGGAGGGATTTGCTACTTTTTTTTCTTCTTCGCCGCTGCTTTCTTCGGCGCCGATTTTTTCGCATGCGCTACGGGCTTCGTTGCCTTCTTCCCCGGCCGCTTTGAAGACTTCACTTCTTCGCCACCGTCGTGCGACGGCTTCACTTTCCTCTCTTTTTTCGGAAGCTCGGGCGCTTTGAACGACTGGCCGTCAAAAGCAATTTCGGTGATGCGGATCGCGGTATAGTCCTGCCGGTGTCCGCGCAGCTTCTTGTATTGCTTCTTGCGCTTGTAGTGGAAGACGAGGATCTTGTTGCCGCGTCCCTGCTCGACCACCTCGCCGCTTACGCTCGCCCCCGGCCCCGCAGGCACTACGCTGCCCGCCTCCGGAGAAACCGCCAGCACGTCGCCAAACTCGACCCGTCCATCCGTGTCAGCTTGTTTTTCGACCCGGATCACATCGCCCGGGGCTACCCGATACTGCTTTCCACCTGCGCGGATCACCGCGTACATAAACTCTCCTCTAATTCTCGTATAGGGAGGGGCGTTCTCGCCCGTCCAAGCCGAGCGCAACTCGGCAGATACCATTGGTATGCTTGCTGTTTTCCCGCTGCGGCTTCTGACCGGAAACGCGGCGCGGCCCCAGAACGGGTCCGCGAATACAGGCAAACTCAACTAGTCTATCGTGCGCTGTGGAAATCGGTCAAACGGATGTGGGGGTAGGGTGACGTAACGTTGATTGTGTAAAAAGCGAGAGGGTGTAAGTTGGCTTTGGCCTCACAAGCTAAAGCCGATCCTAGAAAAGGAGACCTACACCCAATGGCGAAGATAATCCCGATCACGGAGCATTTCCAACATTTT